>CAYREH010000001.1:0-325499 GCA_964423245.1 uncultured Bradyrhizobium sp.
GAGCGCTCTCTCCCCCCGTCATTGCGAGGAGCGCAGCGACGAAGCAATCCAGACTGCCTCCGCGGAGCGACTCTGTATTGCTTCGCTGCGCTCGCAATGACGGGAGGGAGCGGCTCTTGCGCAGCTCCCTCCACCCGTCATTGCGAGGAGCGCAGCGACGAAGCAATCCAGACTCGTCCCGCGGAGGGAGCCTGGATTGTTTCGCTGCGTTCGCAATGACGGGGAGGGAGCGGCTCTTCCGCAGCTCTCTCCACGCGTCATTGCGAGGAGCTCTTGCGACGAAGCAATCCAGACTCGTCCCGCGGAGGGAGTCTGGATTGTTTCGCTGCGCTCGCGATGACGGACAGGGAGCGTCGCGGCGGCTCACGCACACCACCCACGATGCCATTATGCCGGTGTTTTGCCCGACGGAGCAAGGCGTTTCGGCATAAGCGAAATTATTGAGCTATTTCAACGCATCTTGACTGTGCATGGGGTTGTTTTCGCATTCAGTGCCTGGCCTCGGCCACCGGCACCGCCTTCGGCGCCTTCTTCGAGGCCCGCCAGTTCTCGAAGCGCTGCACCACCACGAAGAAGGCGGGCACGAACAGCACCGCGAGGCAGGTCGAGGCCAGCATGCCCGAGAACACCGTGATGCCGATCGACTTGCGCGCGCTGGCGCCGGCGCCGGTGGCGAGCACCAGCGGCACCACGCCGAGGATGAAGGCGAACGACGTCATCAGGATCGGCCGGAAGCGGGCGCGCGCCGCCTCGATCGCGGATTCCAGGATCGGCTTGCCGTCGCGGCCGTGCAGTTCGAGCCCGACCTCGACGATCAGGATCGCGTTCTTTGCCGACAGCGCGATGAGCAGGATCAGGCCGATCTGGCAATAGAGATTGTTGTCGATCTTGAGCGCGTTGAGGATCAGCATTGGCCCGATCAGCGACAGCGGCACGGCGAGGATCACCGAGATCGGCGCATACCAGCTCTCGTACTGGCCGGCGAGCACGAGATAGACCAGCAGCATGGCGAGGCCGAACACCCAGTAGATCTGGTTCGAGACCGCCTTCTCCTGGTAGGACATCGCGGTCCATTCGTAGCCGGTGCCGGGCGGCAGCGTCTTGTCGGCGATGTCCTCCATCAGCTTCAGCGACTGCCCGGAGGAATAGCCCTGAGCCGGCAGGCCGACCACGGTCGCGGAGGGGTAGAGGTTGTAGAGGCTGATCAGCGACGGGCCCGTGGTCGGCGTGATCTTGGCGATGGTGCCGATCGGGATCATGTCGCCGTTGGAGTTGCGCACCATCATGTTGGCGATGTCACGCTCGGTGACGCGGAACGCCGGATCGGCCTGGGTATAGACCTGGAACACGCGGCCGAACTTGTTGAACTGGTTGACGTAGGACGAGCCGAGATAGGTCGAGAGCGCCGAGAACACCTGGTCGGTGGTGACGTGGAGGGTCTGGGTCTTGATCCGGTCGATCTCGACGTTGAACTGCGGCACCGCCGAGCGGAACGAGGAGGAGACGCGCTGCAGCGCGCTCTGGCTCTGGGCGTTGCCCACGACCGCGCCGGTGATCGCCTGGAGCTTGGCGAAATCGCTGTTGCCGTCGCGCAGCTCGACCTGCATCGAGAAGCCGGCGGCGTTGCCGATGCCCTGGATCGGCGGCGGTGGCAGCACCAGCGTGCGCGCCTCCATGATGGTGGCGAGCCTGTCGTTCAGCCCGTAGACCAGCGAGCGGAGATCCTCGCCGGGGCCCTTGCGTGCGTCCCAGTCCTTCAGGATGATATAGGCGACGCCGGCATTGGCGAGGCTCGCGCTGTTGTCGAGCGCGGAGATGCCGGCGATGGTGATGACCTGCGCGACGCCCGGCGTCTCGCGGATCAGTTCGCTCGCCCGGTCCAGCACCTTCTGGGTCCGCTCCAGCGACGCGCCATCGGGCAGCTGCACGGCGGCGATCAGATAGCCCTGGTCCTCGATCGGCAGGAAGCCGGTCGGCACCCGCGACAGGCCGTAGCCGCCGATCCCGATCAGCACCAGCGCGACCGCGACGGAGACCGTGGCGTGCCGGACGAGGAAGCCGATCAGCCGCGTATAGCCGCGCTCGATCCTGTCATAGACATTGTTGAAGCCGCGGTAGAAGACATTGCGTTTCTCCGGCGGCACGGCCGGGCGGAGCCAGAGCGCGCATTGCGTCGGCTTCAGCGTCGCGGCGTTGATGGCCGACAGCAGCGCGGTCGCCGCGATCACCAGCGCGAATTGCGAGTAGATGCGCCCGGTGAGGCCGGCGAGGAACGAGGCCGGCAGGAACACCGAGATCAGCACCAGCGTGATGCCGACGATCGGCGCGAACAGCTGGTCCATCGCCTTGATGGCGGCGTCGTGGCCGTTCATGCCGCGTTCGATGTTGTGCGCCGCGCCTTCCACCACGACGATGGCGTCGTCGACGACGATGCCGATCGCCAGCACGATGGCGAACAGCGTCGACATGTTGATGGTGAAGCCGAGCGCCGCCATGGCGGCGAAGGCGCCGATGATGGTCACCGGCACCGTGGTCGCCGGCACCAGCATCGCGCGCCAGTCCTGCAGGAACACCAGGATCACGACCAGCACGAGAACGCCGGCCTCGATCAGGGTCATGTAGACCTCGTGCACCGAGGCTTCCACGAACTTGGTGGTGTCGAACGGCGTGTCGTACTTGATCCCCGGCGGGAACGCCTTGGCGAGTTCGGCCATCTTCTTCTCGACGGCCTGCTCGACCTGGAGCGCGTTGGCGCCGGGCGACTGGAACACGCCGATGCCGGTGGCCGGCTGCTTGTTGAGCGAGAAGATCTGGCTGTAGGTCTGCGCCCCAATCTCGACCCAGCCGACGTCGCGCACGCGCGTGACGTCGCCGCTGGTGCCGGTCTTGACGATGATGTTCTCGAACTGGCTGGTGTCGTCGAGCCGGCCGTTGACGTTGAGCGTGTACTGGAACGCCTGTCCCGGCGGCGTCGGCGGTGCGCCGACCTGGCCGGCGGAGACCTGCTGGCTCTGCTGCTGGATCGCCTGGATGACGTCCTGCGGCACCAGTCCGCGCACCTGGAGCCTGTTCGGATCGAGCCAGACCCGCATCGAATACTGGCCGGCGCCGAACACCGTGACGTTGCCGACGCCGGGCAGGCGCGAGAGCTCGTCGCGGATGTTGATGGTGGCGTAGTTGCTCAGATAGAGGCTGTCATAGCTCGAATCCGGCGAGGTCAGCGTCACGAACAGCAGGATCGAGGTCGACTTCTTCTGGACGGTGACGCCCTGGTTCTGCACCGCCTGCGGCAATTGCGACAGCGCGCTGGAGACGCGGTTCTGCACCAGCACCTGCGCGAAGTTGAGGTCGGTGCCGATCTTGAATGTCACGGTCAGCGTATAGGTGCCGTCGGAGCCGCTGTAGGACTGCATGTAGAGCATGTCCTCGACGCCGTTGACCTGCTGCTCGATCGGCAGCGCCACGGTGTCGGTCACGGTCTTGGCGCTGGCGCCGGGATAGCGCGTGGTGACCTGCACCGTCGGCGGCACCACGTCGGGGTATTGCGCGATCGCCAGGTTGAACAGCGCGACCGCGCCGATCAGGATCATCAGCAGCGCGATGACGTTCGAGAGGACGGGCCGCTCGATGAAGAATTTCGAGATCATGGCGGGCGCTCCTACTTGGCCGACGCCTGCGGCTGACCGATCTTCGTCGCTTGCGGCTCGATCTTCTGGCCGGGGATCACGCGCAGCAGTCCGGCGATGACCACGCGGTCGTCCGGCTTCAGGCCGCTCTCGATCACGCGCAGGCCGTTGTCCAGCGGTCCGATCTGGACCTTGCGCTGCTCGACGACGTTGTCGCCGTTGACCACGAGCAGATAGCGGCCGCCCTGGTCGCTGCCGAGCGCGGTGTCGGGGACCAGCAGCGAGTCCTTCTCCTCGCTGAACGGCACGCGGACGCGAACGAAATAGCCTGGCAGCAGCACCCGCTTGTCGTTGGGCACGAGGCCGCGCACGGCGAGCGTGCCGGTCGACTGGTTGATGGTGGGCGCGACATAGTCGAGCTTGCCCTGGTGCGGATAGCCGGTTTCGGTCTGCAGCCCGATCTCGATCGGGAATTGCTTGAGGTCGGCGCCGGTGAGACCGCGCCTGGCGGCCTCGGCGCGGATGCGCAGCACGTCCTGCTCGCTGACGGTGAAGTTGACGTAGATCGGGTCCATCGACACGATGGTCGCGAGCTGGGTCGGGGAGGCGACACCGACCAGTTCGCCGACCGAGACGAGATGCGCGCTGACGACGCCGTCGAACGGCGCCGTCACCTTGGTGTAGCCGTAATTGATCGCGGCGAGCTTGGTGTTGGCCTGGGCCTGCTGGAGAGTCGCCTGGGCGTTGTCGCGGGTGGAGGTCGACGTGTCGAGCGTCGACTGCGAGACCGCCTGCTTCTGCACGAGATCGACCTGGCGCTTGTAGTCGGCGTCCGCCTGCCGGACCGTGGCCTGCGCGCCGGCTTCGGCGGCCTGGGCCTGGTCCAGCTTCAGCTTGTAGGTCTCCGGCTCGATCGTGAACAGTTGCGTGCCCTGCTTGACGAAGGTGCCGTCCTGGTAGTCGATCGATTGCAGGAAGCCCTGCACGCGCGCCACGAGGTCGACGCTCTTGACCGGCGCCGTGTTGCCGGTCGCCTCGACATAGCGCGTGACCGGCCGCTGCACCGGCGTGGCGACGTCCACCTTGGGCGGGGGCGGGGCGACGAAGGTGTTCTTCTCCTCGCAGCCGGCGAGCGCGGCCGCGAGGGCCGCCGTAGCCAGAACCCGTCCGAACTGACGCCAGCCTCCGGTGTGTCTCGCGGAAGATGCGGAATTCGTGCAGGTCATTCTGGAGCCCCCGATTGAAGTCTGTCGGGGCGGGAGGCTATCAACAAACGTTCCGGCGTGGAACCACCATGGAAATGGCAGTCCACGGCCTTGCGCTGCAAACCGTGCCGTGCCTTGGGCGCGATCCGCGATAAACCGCTTTTCATCGCGTACATGATCGACCACTATCGAGACATGCGGCCAATGACCGGCGGCGTGAACGACAAGAGAGCCGTCAGGCCATCAAGTCAGTCCATCAAGAAGAAAAGGTGAGGAGACCATGGCATGCCACTATCGATCCGGTCGGCTCTTGCCGGGCTCGGTCTCGCAGCGGTGGTCGCGATGCCCGCGCTAGCGGACGGCCTGAAGGACGAGATCGCGCCGACCGGCAAGCTGCGGGTCGCGATCGCGATCAGCCCCGCCGGCGGAGCGTTCTGGTCGACCAGGACCGAATCCGGCCATGCCGGGGTGCCGGTCGACCTTGGCAGGGAAATGGCGGCCCAGCTCGGTGTCCCCGTCGAATATGTCGTGCACCAGAATTCCGGGCAGATCACCGAGGCGGCATCGCAAGGCACCTGGGACGTGACCTGGCTACCCAGGGATCCCGAACGCGAGAGCAGGATGCTGTTCGGCCCGGTCTACGAGGTCGCCGATGCCACCTACATCATCAAGGCGGGGTCGCCCATCATCAGCTTCGCCACGCTCGACCAGCCCGGCGTCAAGGTCGCCGCCGTCAACGCCACGACCACGATGCGCGGCGCGATCGCGCATCTGAAGAACGCGCAAGTCACGGGCTATCAGACCTATGACGAGATCTTTGCGCTCCTGAAGAACGGCGAGATCGACGCCTTCGCCTTGTCGCGCGACCAGCTCAACAAGATGGCGCAGAAGATTCCGGGCAGCCGAGTGCTGGACGAGACCTTCAAGAAGACGGTGACCGCAGTGGCCGTCCCGCCCGGCCGCAAGCAGGCCCATGCCTTCGTCACCAGATTCATGACCGAGGCGACGACCAACGGCACCCTGCGCAAGGCCTATGACGCCAACGGCCTGAAGGACACGCCGATCCGGACGGAGTAGATGCGATCACCGCTTCCGGATCTCCGCGTATTTCGCCAGCGCTTTCTCGAACTTGCGGTTGAACAGCCACATCGCGGCGAGGATCTCGCGGAAGCTCGCGGAGGTCCGCGCCCGGTCGGCCTTGCCGAACGCAAAGATGCTGTTGTTGCGCAGGTGCTTCATCACCGTGGGGTTCGAGACCCTTGCATTGAGGAAATCGCCCGACTTCAGCGCCGCGCGCGTCGGGGTCGGCACGATCTGGATCAGCTCGAACAGCTTCATCTGCTCGATCGGGTCTGGCAGCGTCTTCATGATCGCCGGGATGTCGCCGAACAGCTCGGCGTGGGCGTTCATCAGGCCGTCGCGGATGTTGATCCAGTGGTTGAAGCGGCGGTCGATCGCGGCGGCGCGAGCCTCCTCCCTGTCGTCGCGCGCGCTCAATGCGGGATCCAGCGCCGCAATCGTTGGCTTGATGGCATCCCATTTCCTCCGCCCGTTGCGGGCTTCCGACGGGCCGGTCTGGAAGCTGCCCATATAGGTGTTCGAGCGCGCGTTACGGACGTTCTGCTTGCCGTTGGTTTCGGCATAGAAGAGCCCCAGACTGATGCGCCCGGCCACCTCCACATGCGTCTGCGATAGCCCCTTGGCACGCGCGATCGCCGACGCAAGGTCGACGACGTCCGCGAACGGCGTTGTCGAACTCTGCGCATTCGCGGGTGGTGCCTCCATGAGGTCGAACAGCGCGGCGTACTCGTCGATCAGCGGCTCGATGCCGGCATCGAAATAGGCCGGCGGGATCTCGAACTTGTTGGGCCGTCCGATCCGCGACGGCATCGCGTCGGTCAGATCCTTGTAGGTGCTGATGACGGCGACGCGCGCCAGATACAGCGCCTGTCCCGGCAGGTTCGGCAACGGCTGTTTCGCCTCGATCTGGCGGCGCCGTTCGGCCAGGATCGCCTTGAAGTCGACCACGGCGCGTTCATAGGCCGTGATCGCATCCGCCTGCAGGGACGTCGGCGCACGCTGCTGTGCGGCCGCGGGTGCGAGCAAGAAGAACGCTGCGGCGGCCAATGCTGCCCGTCCTGGTGTCATCGCGCGGTCCCATCGAATCGCCTGAGCGTGATCGTAAGCATCCAGTATGCGGCTTGGCGAGGTGCAATCGACCGGAAGCGCCCGCGAGGATCAGGGTCGGCGGGGGTTCCATCAAGGTGGTCGGACCACAGCCGGCCAGCTTACACCAGGCTGACAAAACGTCTTTACGTTTCAGTAGTTTCGTGCGGGCAGACTGTGTCCGGCTCCATTCGCCGTCGGATATTTCGCCAAGACCGTTCCTGCGCTTTTTTCATCGCCGTATCGAACACCCAGGTCGAGCGGGACATGACAATGACATTGCTCGCGACGTTCTCTCGTCTCAACCACTTCAAGCGCGACACCGGCGCCAACGTCGCCGTCATCTTTGCCATCGCGCTTATTCCGCTCATCGCCGCGGTCGGCTGCGCCATCGACTACAGCATGGCGACGCGCATCAAGGCGAAGCTCCAGGGTGCTGCGGATTCGGCCAGCGTGGCCTCGATCTCTGTCAACTCCGCCGGTTACAACGCCGCGATGGCGATGACGTCCAACGGATCGGTGGCGGCCGGCGTCGCCGAAGCCATCAACATCTTCAGCGGCAACGCATCGTCCTTTGCCGGCAGCTACGGCAATCTCGGCGTCACCGCGACGGTCACCAAGACCGGATCGAAAATGGCATCGAGCGTGCAGTTCAGCGCCGATGTTCCGGTGACCTTCATGCGGGTGCTCGGCTATCAGAGCCTTCGCGTCAACGGAACGTCATCTTCGTCCACCAGCCTGCCGCTCTATCTCGATTTCTACCTGACGCTCGACGTGTCGGGATCGATGGGCCTGCCGTCGACGACCGCCGAAGCCCAGCGCATGCAGGCGATCAATCCGGACAATTATCGGCAGTATCCCACCGGCTGCACCCTGGCCTGCCATTTCTCGCCGCAGAACAGCGCGTGCACGGATACGGGAACGCAGGGCTATCCCACCAATAATTACTGCCTCGGCTATGCGATCTCCCGCGTCAGCCAGAGCGGATACAAGGGACTCCTGACCAAGAAGACCACCAATCCGATGGGCGTGCAGTTGCCGTCGTCGATCGTCTCCGGCCTGCCGAACTCGCTCTACACGAACCTGCCGACGGTGGCGAACTGTCCGACCGACGGCACGGATTCGTGCATCCAGTTGCGCCTCGATGCCGTCGGCTACGCCGTGAACCAGCTGTTCTCGACCGCGAACAGCACTGCGAAGGTCGCGAACGAATTCCGGATCGGTCTCTATCCATTCATCCGCTATCTCTATTCCTATTTCCCGTTGACCAGCAGCATCAACGGCTCGACGACCAACCCCGCGACGATCAACTACGCGGCCGCGAACCTCGCGACCCTGCTCGACACCAACATCAACACCAATCTCGGCTCGGGCGGTACGCATATCGACACAGCGCTGTCGAGCATGAATACGCTGATATCGAGCGTCGGCGACGGCAGCGCGTGGAACAACACGCTGCCTTACGTCTTCCTCGTCACCGACGGCGCGCAGGATCCGCAGGTCAAGGGCGTGCCGAACGGATCATGGTCCGGCAGCAACCATGCCACCACGATCAATCCGGCGACGTCCTGCACGCCGCTGAAGAACCGCGGCATCATCATCTCCGTGCTCTACATCCCGTACCAGCCGATCAATCCGGTCAATGCCTCCTTTGCCAATGACGAGGATGATTACGCCAACTGGAACATCCCCAACATTCCGGCCAGTTTGCAGAACTGCGCCTCGCCCGGCTTCTTCTACACGGCCAACACGCCGGCCGACATTACGGCGGCGCTGAACGCGATGTTCAATCATGCGGTCCAGCAGGCGCACATCACGAACTGAATTCGGCTTCAAATCGCGGCGCGATAGTCCGGCGCCGTTGCCAGAAACCGCGCATAGTCGTCGGCATCCGGCGGCGTGAAGCGGCCGCCGAGCCCGCCGCGCTTCTGCTGTTTCGTGCCGATGTCCGCCATCAGTTCGTCGAAATGGCGGAAGTGGTAGGGCGCGACGCAGAGCCCGCCATAGACGCCGGCGGCGGGCCGCTCGACGCGCCTGAAGTGCAGCATCATCTCCATGTTCTGGCGCATCTGTTGCGCTGTCGGTTGCCGTGCGAGCTGCCCGTCGGCGTAGCGCACCAGCCAGTTGGCGGCGAGATCGGCGCAGAGCACGGTGCAGAACGACGAGTTGAATCCGACGAAGCCGAGGTCGGGCAGGTCGGGATTGGCGATCAGGCGGTAGAGCCGGTACTGCCCGTCCGCGTCGACCAGCTTCTGCCGGTAAGCCTCCGGCAGGAAGGGCACGCCGAGCTCGTAGCCGATCGCGAGTACGGCGAGGTCGGCGCCGACGCGCTCGCCGCCGCTCATCACGATCGTGTCGCCCTCGAAATGGTCGAACGTGCCGAACACGGCCTTGATGCGCCCGTCGGCCACCATGGGATAGAAGCCAGGCGTTGCGATCGGAACGGAGCAGTTGACGCCATCCTCGATCCGCTCCTTCGGCACCATGTTGCACTGCTTGAGCTTGAGCTGGGTCTTCAAGAGGCTCTCCAGCCCCCGCCAGTTTGCCCAGACAAGCGGCGCCGTGATGCGGTGCGCCAGCCGCGCGGCTCTGCTCGCACCCCAGCCCTGGAACATCTGCTCCTGGGCGCGGACATAGAGGATGCGCTTGAAATTGACGAGGCCGCCGATGAAATAGGGGATGCGCCAGACCGGCTCGCGCATCACGATCGTCACCTCACGGGCGCCTGATTTCACCGCGTTGACGGCAATGTCGGTCGCTGACTTCGAGCCGCCCAGCACGACGACGCGGCGTCCTTTCGCCAATGCCGGATCGCTGTATTTCGACGAATGCAGGATCTGGCCGCCCTGGGCGAGGAAGCCGTCTTCCCCTCGCCAATGCAGCTCTCGCGGTTCGTTGAACTGGCCGGTGCAGATGGCGACGAAATCGAACTCCTCGCGCCCGGTCGTGCCATCCTTTGTGTTGAGCGCGAGCGTCCAGCCAGCGGTGCCGTCGGCCCGCCGCTCCATGCCGACGACCGAGGTTCCAAGCCGCAGCATCCGGTCGAGCCCGAAGCTCTTTGCATAGTCGGAGAGATAGGCATGGACCTGCGGCCCGGTCGGCCATTCCGGATAGGCCTCCGGCATGGCGCGGTCGGTGTAGCGGTAGAGATCCTTCGGGCTCTGGGTCTGCACGTCGGGGTAGGAGCGCGCCGGTTCCCAGACGCCACCGAGATCGGCGCTGCGCTCGACGATGGTGACGCGGTGGCCGCGGGCGGAGAAGGCTTTTGCGGCGGCGAGGCCGGAAACGCCGGCGCCGATGACACAGACATGCTTTGGACTGACCATGAAATTGCTCGACATCTTCTGGTGTGGGCGCGCATGCGTCCGCATTCGGCCGCGAAAGCGGCCGGCAGGACCTGCGGGCAGATGGAGAAGGGACGGGCGGGCTGACGCCTATTCGTTGGCTTCGGGCGGCAGGAAATCCACCTCGTGCAGCGCCGAGATGCGCACGACCTCGTCAGGGTCGGTCAGATTGTGCAACTGCTCGAACAGCGCTTCCAGCTTCTGCATCGGCGACACCCAGAACAGCGCGCGGCACGGCTTGTCGGACTTGTTGAAATAGCCATGCGGGATGCCCCGCGGCATCCGGACGAGATCGCCGGCATGGGCCTTGACCCATTTGCCGTCGAGCTTGAGGTCGAGCGTGCCTTCCTGGACCAGGATGAATTCGTCCTGGGTCGGATGGATGTGCACCGGCACGAACTGGCCGGGATCGCTGTTGGTCTCGAAGGCGAAGGTGGAGTCCGTGACGGCTTTGGGGAAGTAGACCTGCCCCAGAATGTTCCAGGTCTTGCCGTCATAGCCTGTGCCGTTTGCAGTAATGCCCTTTTCGAGTGCAGTCATGGTTGGCTCCATCATGGGATCCGGCATTGCGAGCTTCGTCACGGCCGGGCCGCCTGTCTATCCGCGAAACGAATCCCGCTGCGCTTCTTGCCGCGCAGCATGAACATTTTTGGTTCAAGGGCCTTTCCGGTGTGGGCCGACTATTATAGGCTTAAAACAATTTCATGATGCGGGGCGCTGTCGATGATGTCCGCTGCCGAGCTGGAATTGCAAGCAGGGCTCGCCCACCAACGGCTGGCCGAGTTCGTGCGCGTCGCCACGGATGATGTCGACGAAGCGGCCGAAGAGATCGGGCGCATCTTCTGCCCGCATGAACTCGCGCCGACAACGACCTCCGCCTTCTCGGCGCAGCACAACAGCGCGGCCTTCGACGGCTTCTCGATCAACTACGTGTCCTATGGCGGATCGGTGACGATCGATCCCGGATGTCTGGACCGTTTCTTCCTGGTGCAGATTCCGCTCAGCGGCATGGCCGATGTCCGGACCGGCGGCGTTGCCGTCGAAACGGCACCGGGACGAATGGCCTCGCTGTTGTCGCCGACGCTCCCGACCCGGATGACATGGTCGGACTGTGCGCAGATGATCCTGCTGCTCGATCGGCGCCTCGTCGAACAGCGCGCGGCGGCGCTGTCGGGCCGCGCGTCCGGCGCCGTCGAATTCGCGCCGGTCCTCGATCTCGCAACGCCGGGAGGGCGCGAACTGTCCACGCGACTGGCGACCTTGATGGCGCTCGCGGAGCGTCTCGGGCCGGCCGGCCGGCTTTCTCCGCTGGCGGCGGGCGAATGGCGTGAGACGCTGCTCGATCGTCTGCTGCACGGCCAGAAGCATCAGCTGTCGGAAGCGATCAGGACCTTTTCCGGCCGTGCCGAGCGTCTGCCGCGCGCGCTTCGCACGGCGCGGGACTGGATCGACGCCAACGCGTGCATGCCGCTCGATCTCGCGCAGCTCGCCTGCGTCGCCGGCATCGGCATCCGCGCGCTTCAGCTCGGCTTCAGGCGCCACTTCGGCATGTCGATCTCGGAGATGCTGCTAGACCTCCGTCTTGCCGAACTGCATGCTCGCCTGCTGCGTGCCGAGCCGGACGCTTCGATCACCGAAATCGCGTTCGATCTCGGGTTCACCCATCTCGGCCGTATGGCCGGCGCCTATCGCGGCAAGTTCGGCGAGACGCCTTCGGCGACACTGCGGCGGCGTCTGAGCTGACGCTAGTTTCGCGAGTGCGTGGCGCGGTCGTCCTGTTCGGTGTTCTTGCGCAGGAAGCCCTGGAGCTGGGCCTGCACGGAATAGGGCGTCGGGATCGCATCGCCCGCGGCATCGACGGCCGTGTCGAGACAGCGGCGCAGCATGCGAGCGAGTTCGGCCTTGCGGTAGGGTTTGGTCAGCAGCGGGGCGCCGACGGTGGCGCGTCCCGGCGCGTGCGGGGCATCGTGGGCATAGCCCGACGTGAAAAGGACCCGCAGCGACGGGCGCATTGCCACCATCTCGTCGGCCAGCTCGCGTCCATTCAGGGCGCCGGCCATCACGATGTCGGTGAACAGCAGGTCGAACGGGGTGCCCTGGCCGGCGATGGCGAGTGCCTCGGCGGCGTTGGCTGCGGGGATGACCTTGTAACCGAGGCTTTCGAGCTGCAACGAAACGAATTGGCGGACGTCGCGGTCGTCCTCGACGCAAAGGATGGTCTCGGTTCCGCCCACGATCTTGCGCTCGTCGTAGCCCGTCGGGCGAAGCGCACTGGTCTCCGCCTTGGGCAGATAGATCGTGAACACCGTGCCGTGGCCTTCCTCGGACTTGACCTTGATGCCGCCGCCGGACTGCTTGACGAAGCCGAACACCATGCTGAGACCGAGTCCGGTGCCCTTGCCGACGTCCTTGGTCGAGAAGAACGGATCGAAGATCCGCTCCAGAATGGCAGGCGGAATGCCCGTGCCGGTGTCGGCGATCTCGATCTCGACATAGTCGCCGGCATAGCCGGCGCCGACGGCCAGAGCTTCGCGGATGCCGAACACCACGTTGCGTGTCGTGAGCGTCAGCTTGCCGCCCTCCAGCATCGCATCGCGCGCGTTGATCGCCAGATTGAGCAGGGCGGAGCTCAGCTGTCCGCGGTCGGCAAACGCCAGCCAGATGCTGTCGTCGAGCCTCGTTGCAATCTCGATCTTCTTGTCGAAGGTCGCCAGCAGCAACTTCGCCAGTTCTTCCAGGAGGTCGTTGACGTCGATCTCGGTCGGCTGCAGCGACTGCTTGCGGGCGAATGACAGCAGGCTCGAGGTGAGGGCCGCGCCGCGATCCGCCGCTTCGCTGATCATCTTGGTGATGGTGGCGAGCGGTGGATTGTCCTTCACGGCATCGGCGAGAATCTCGATCGTGCCCGTGATGACGGTCAGCATGTTGTTGAACTCGTGCGCGATGCCGCCGGTGAGCTGTCCCACCGCTTCCATCTTCTGGGCCTGGATCAGCTTTTCCTCGGCGGCGCGCTTCTGCGTGATGTCCTTGACGAAACAGTTGATCACGGTGCGCCCGTCGAGCTTGAGCACGGTGCTGGAGGCCTCGACCAGGATCTCGTCGCCCTCACGGTGCCGGAGACTTGCCTCGAAGCGGATGCCGATCGGCGTGTTGAACAGTTCCGGCAGCAGCCGCGTCATGCGTTGCCTGAAGCCGTCGCGGAACGGTTCGGAAATGAGGAGATCGACGGCGTCGGTGCCGAGCGCTTCCTGACGCGTCCAGCCGGTGAGCGCCTCGGCCTGGAAGCTCCATTCCTGCACGATCCCGTTGACGTCGATCTGCATGAAGGCATCGAGCGCGGTCTTGATCACGGACTGGGTCATCTGCGCACCGGCCCGCGCCTGATCGGCCAGTCGCGTGGCCAGCTGATCGGCGTGCCTCGCCTCGATGGCGCGGGCGCAGAGTTGCGCGAGCAGCATCGCGACGGCACCGCCGGCGAGCAGCGCGGCGATCTCGGTCAGGCCGAAGCCGGTGCCGGTGATGGCATGAGAGGCGAGGAGACCTGCAGCGGTCACGACGACCGGGGCGGCCATCGCAAGTGTCAGAAGCCTCCTTGGTCCCATGATCGCGCACCACCCGCATCCGCCGCAGGCTCACGCACCCGCGGGTCGCTGAGTCCGGCTCGATTTGAGCTACAGATTCCCCGTAGCCGCGTCGAGAGGCAAGTTCCGGCGGTATCGTGTCGCGGGGGAGGGGAGGTCCGTCAGGCTCCCGGTGAATCTGTCTCCTGAAGCGTGGTCACCCAGATCACGCGTGCCACCTGCTGCGTCGGATTGTCGAACATGTGGGGCACGATGCTCGGAAACCGGAAGCTGTCGCCGGCCTCCAGCAGGTGAGCCTGGTGGTCGAGCCACAGGCGCAGGCTGCCGGACAGGATGTAGCCGGCCTTCTCGCCGGTGTGCTTCAGGAAGTCGGTGCCGGACGATGCGCCGGGATTGAGGGTGAGTTCGTAGAGTTCGAGCTGGCCCTTGCCTTCCGGCGTCAGCGCCTCCTTGACGACGCCGCTGGCGGTGAGCCGGAGCAGCCGCCGGCTGGTCCTGCGCACGATGTAGCGCTGCCCATCGGAGGCATCGCTGGTCTCGAAGAAATAGGAGATCGGCACATCGAGTGCGATGCCGAGCAGGCGTAGCGTGCGGATCGAGGGCATGGCGCGGGCGCGCTCGAGCTGGCTGATCATGCCGGTGGACAGTCCGGTGCGGTTGGCGACGTCCTGGATCGAAAGCCCGGCCCGCTGACGCAGCAGACGCACGGTCTCACCGAGCCGCTGATCGACGGCATCGTCGGTTTCGATCGCCGCTGCGTCCTTCCCGCCGCTGGTGTCGCCGCGACCATCCATGTCGCTCTCTCCCATCCACATGTCAGCCCAAACCGTCGGCCGAAACCGTCAGTCTGATTTAAAACCGTCGGCATCCTAGCAATGCGATTGACAGTTGTATTTAGTCATGATGAAATTTTGATCGAAAAAGTTAGAAGCACTAAAGCCCACTCCAGTCCCCTGCCGGGGTTCGGGGGGCGGGGAGACGGTGCCGCGTGCGACAACGGAGAGTGGTCATGGCGGACGGCACCGGCAAGTTCGGCGTTGGGCATCGCGGCATTCCGAATCGTCGTCAGTTCTTTCAGCTTGGCGCCGGAGCGGCAGCAGGATGGACCCTCGCAGGTTCAGCCCATGCCCAGACCGAGCGGCCGACGGCACCGCCGGACAAGCCGCGCGGCCAGGTGATTGCCGCGCTGTCGCAGGAGCCCACCGTCTTTCATCCGCTGATGCCCGGCATCGAGGTCGATCAGGGCGTCTGGTGGCAGGTGTTCTCGCTGCTCTGGTTCATCGATCCCGACGGCAATTTCGTCCCCGATCTCGCCCGCGAAGTCCCGACCATCGAGAATGGCGGCCTGTCGGCCGACGGCCTCTCCTGGAAGATCAAGCTGCGCAGCGACGTGAAATGGCACGACGGCACGCCGTTCACAGCCGAGGACGTCAAGTTCTCGCTCGAACTGATCAACAATTCCGCCTTCCGCGCGCGCAGCCGTGTCGGCCACAGCCTCGTGAAGGACATTACCGTCGTCGCCCCCGATGAAATCCACTGGCGCATGGAGGCGCCTTACTCGCCCTACATGTCGATCCTGGGCTCGCTGACCTTCATCGTGCCCAAGCACATCCTGGAGAAGGTGCAGGATCCGAATGCCTCGCCCTTCCACAATGCGCCGGTCGGCACCGGGCCGTTCCGCTGGGGTGAGCGCGTGCCGGGCGACCACATCCTTCTGAATGCGAACACCGCCTATCACGGCAAGGGACCTTACGTCGAACGCGTGGTCTTCAAGTACATTCCCGACCTCACCGTTCTCTATACCCAGTTCCGCACCGGTCAGGTGGACTACATCGGCCTGCAGGGCATCCTGCCGAATTTCGTGCAGGAGGCGAAGACGCTGAAGGGCCGCAGGATCTTCGTGTCCGCGACCTCTTCGGTCGAGCACATCGCGCCCAACCTGGAATTCGGCGCGTTCGCCGACCGCGCGGTGCGCGAGGCGCTCTATCTCGCCATCAACAAGCAGGCGATCATCGACGCGCTCTATTACGGACTGCCGACGCAAACCGAGAGCTTCGTGCCGCAGCAGGCCTGGTCGTTCCAGAAGGGATTGCCGCAGCACAAATACGATCCGGCCAAGGCCAATGCGCTGCTCGATGCGGCGGGATGGGTTCGCGGCTCCGGCGGGATTCGCGAGAAGAGCGGCGTGAAGCTGGAATTCACCAACTCGACGACGTCGGGCAATGCCGTGCGCGAGCAGACCCAGCAATTGCTGATGCAGGACTGGAAGGCGATCGGTGCCGCCATGCGCGTCAACAACATGCCGGCCGCGGTGATCTGGGGCGATTTCTGGCAGCAGTCGAAATTCAACTCGGTTCTGGTGTCCGTCAACTTCATGCTCGGCAGCGATCCCGACGTCACGCCGCGCTTCGGCTCCGGCTCCATCCCGGCGAAGGGCGGCCGCGGCTACAACACCTATCAGTACAAGAACCAGGAGGCCGACCGTCTGCTCGCCGAAGGCGCCAAGCAGTTCGACCTGGCGCAGCGCAAGACGACCTATGGCGAGCTGCAGAAGCTGATCCGCAACGATCTCGCCATCCTGCCGCTGTTCCAGGGCTTCATCGCCGAGGGCGTCAAGGAGGGGCTGCAGGGCTTCCGTCCCAACATCAACACCTCGATCAATTGCTGGAACATCCGCGAATGGTACTGGACCTGATGCGTCGGGTCCGCGGGATCGCCTGAGATGGCGCGCTACGTTCTCAATCGGCTGGGGCAGGCCATCCTGCTCCTGGTCCTCGTCTCCGCGATCGGCTTTGCCATCCTGCATCTGGCGCCCGGCGGCCCGCTGTCGCAGTTCGCGGCCTCCGCGCAGATGACGCAGGAGGATCTCGACCGTGTCACGCAGCAGCTCGGTCTCGATCGCCCGCTGCCGGTGCAGTATCTCGACTGGTTCGGCCGCATGGTCAAAGGCGACTGGGGCAAGTCCTACCGCGACGGCGAGCCCGTGCTGGCGGTGATCTCCTCGCATCTTGGCGCGACGCTGGAACTGATGGCGACGGCGACGATCATCGCCGTGCTGCTCGGCTGCTGGATCGGCATCCTGGGCGCCCTGCGCCGCTATTCGCTGTTCGACACGCTGGCGACGGTCGGCGCCATGATCGCGTTGTCGATCCCGACGTTCTGGTTCGGCCTCGTCACCATCTACGTCTTCTCGGTGAAGCTCGGCTGGCTGCCCGCCGGCAACCGCCAGACCGTCGGCGACGGCTCGCTGCCCGACCTGCTGCACCATCTGATCGCGCCGGCGCTGGTGCTGGCGCTGGTCGAGACCGCGATGTGGGGCCGCTTCATGCGCTCCTCCATGCTCGAGGTGATCAGCCAGGATTACATCCGCACCGCGCGCGCCAAGGGCATGCCGGAATGGCGCATCCTCACCGTGCACGCGCTGCGCAATGCGCTGCTGCCGATGATCACGGTCGCCGGCCTGCAATTCCCGACGCTGCTCGGCGGCGCGCTGGTCGCGGAGACCGTGTTCACCTGGCCCGGCATGGGACGGCTGTTCCTCGATTCGATCGGCTACCGCGACTATCCCGTGGTGATGGGCATCCTGATGTTCTCGGCGACCATGGTGCTGATCGGCTCGCTGCTCGCCGACATCCTCTATGCGGTCGCCGACCCGCGCATTCGGGTGGGCTAGCGATGACGGCTGCAACGCTCTCCGGCGTTCACCTCGCGCCCGGACAGGCTGCCTGGCGGCGCTTCCGCCGGCACCGGCTGGCGCTGGCAGGCGCGGTGATCATCCTGGTTCTCGTGCTCGGTTCGGCACTCGGCCCCTATCTCTTGCCGTTCGACGACACCTATATCGACATCATGAAACGCTTCGCGCCGCCGTTCTCCGGCGCGCATGTCCTCGGCACCGACGAACTCGGCCGCGACGTGCTGGCACGGCTGATGATGGGCGGGCGCGTCTCGCTGTCGATCGGCATCGTCGCCATGGTGATCGCGATGGCGGTCGGCATCGTCGTCGGCGCCTTCGCCGGTTTCTACGGCGGCGCGATCGGCGCGGTGCTGATGCGGCTCGTCGATGCCGTGCTCTGCTTTCCCACCATCTTCCTGCTGCTGGCGCTGGCGGCGCTGACCGAGCCGGGCCTCGTCACCACCACGGTGCTGATCGCAGCGACCGCCTGGATGGGGGTGGCCCGCGTCGTCGAAGCCCAGGTGCGTTCGCTGCGCGAGCGCGAATTCGCGGTCGCCGCGCTCGCCTTCGGCTCCTCGAATCTGCGGATCATGTTCCGCGAACTGGTGCCGAACGCGATCGCGCCGATCGTGGTGGCGGCGACGCTCAACGTCGCCAAGGCGATCCTGCTCGAATCCTATGTCAGCTATCTCGGCTACGGCATCCAGCCGCCGGCCGCGAGCTGGGGCAACATGCTCAACAACGCGCAGATCTATCTCACCAGCGCGCCCTGGCTTGCGATCGCGCCGGGCCTCGCCATCACGCTGGCCGTCACCAGCTTCAACTTCCTCGGCGACGGCCTGCGCGACGCGCTCGATCCGCGCCTGAACATCCCATGATCTGCAAACGCATGACGAGCACGGTCCCGCTCGTACCGAACTTCAGGAGTGCATGATGTCCCCGCCGCTCAACCGTATCAACAGCGACGAGAAACTTCCGTCGCAGGTCGATGTCGTCGTCATCGGTGGCGGCGTCATCGGCGTCTCCGCCGCCTATCATCTGGCGCGGAAGGGCCATTCCGTCGCGCTGGTCGAGAAGGGCCATGTCGGCGGCGAGCAGTCGAGCCGCAACTGGGGCTGGTGCCGCCAGCAGGGGCGCGCCCGCGAGGAGATTCCGCTGGCGCGCGAGGCGCTGAGGCTGTGGGAAGACATGCAGAACGACGCGGGCGTCGATGCCGGCTTCCGCCGCACCGGCGTCCTGTTCCTGACCAAGAGCAAGGACGAGCTCGCCAGCTGGGAACGCTGGGCCGCGGTCGCGCGCGAGATGCAGGTTCACTCGACCGTCCTCACGCCGGCCGAAGTCGCCGAACGCATGCCGGGCAACACCGACCAATGGGTCGGCGGCCTGCACACGCCGAGCGACGGCCGAGCCGAGCCGTCTATGGCGGTGCCCGCGCTCGCCACCGCCGCGCGCAAGCATGGCGTCACCATCCATCAGGGCTGCGCCGCGCGCGGACTTGAAACGACCGGCGGACGCGTCAGCGCCGTCGTCACCGAGAAGGGCACGATCCGCACCGAGGCCGTGCTGCTGTCGGGCGGCGCGTGGTCGTCGCTGTTCTGCCGCCGCCATGGCATCGAGCTGCCGATCGGTCTCGTCAATGCCACCGCGTGCCGCACTACGCCGGGACCGGAGATTACCGCGGGCGCGCTCGGCACCGATTTCTACTGCATCCGCCGTCGCCTCGACGGCGGCTACACGCTGGCGTTGCGCAACCGCGGTACCGTCGAATTGTCGCCGGATCTGCTGCGTTACGCCTGGACGTTCTGGCCGACCTATTTGCATCGCAAGAACGGCCTGAAGCTGTCGATCGGCCGCTCGTTCGTCGACCAGCTCATGCGCGGCACCAATTGGAGTTTCGACAGGCCGTCGCCGTTCGAGACCGAGCGCGTGCGCGATCCCGCGCCCGACATGTCGCTGGTCCATTCGGCGTTCGCCGCGCTGGTCAAGGCCAATCCCGATCTGAAGGACGTCGAGATCGCGGAAGCCTGGGGCGGCACCATCGACTGCACGCCGGACACGATCCCGGTGATCTCGCCGGTCGATGCGTTGCCCGGCTTCTTCCTCGCCACCGGCTTCTCCGGCCACGGTTTCGGCATCGGGCCCGCGGCCGGCAAGCTCGCCGCCGACATCGTCACCGGGGCGACGCCGCTGGTCGATCCGGAGCCCTACAGCCACAAGCGCATGATCGACGGCCGCCGGCTGGCGCCCGTCAGCCCGTTCTGAACGGCCGCGCCATGACTGTCCTCTACAAGGCCAACCGGGAGCGCGGCGCGGAATGGGCGCGCTTCTTCGCCGAGCGCGCGCCGCATCTGCCGTTCCGGCTGTGGCCCGACATCGGCGATCCCGCCGAGGTGCGCTACCTCGTGGCCTGGGTGCCGCCCGACGACATCGCCGCGACGTTCCCCAATGTCGAGCTGGTGTTCTCGGTCGGTGCCGGCGTCGACCAGTTCGACGCTTCGAAGCTGCCGCCGCATGTTCCGCTGCTCCGCATGCTCGAGCCCGGCATCGCCGAAACCATGGTCGAATACGTCACCATGGCCGTGCTGGCCTTGCATCGCGATCTCCTGTCCTTCATCGCCCAGCAGAGAGATCAGGTCTGGCGCGAGATCCGGATCACGCCGTCAAGGCGCCGAGGTGTCGGCGTGATGGGCCTCGGTCAGCTCGGCCAGGCGGTGCTCGAACGGCTTAAGGCGTTCGGCTTTCCGCTCTCCGGCTGGAATCGCTCGCCGCGCGAGATCGCAGGCGTCAGCTGCTACGCGGGTGTGGATGCGTTGCCGGAGTTCCTCGGCAACACGGACATCCTGGTCTGCCTGTTGCCTTTGACCGACGAGACCCGCGGCATCCTGAACGCCGATCTGTTCGCGCGCCTGCCGCACGGGGCGGGGCTGGTCAATGTCGGGCGCGGTCCGCATCTGGTCGAAGCCGATTGTCTCGCAGCGCTCGAGACCGGCGCCCTGTCCGGCGCGGTGCTCGATGTCACCGATCCCGAACCATTGCCGCCCGGCCATCCCTTCTGGAGCCATCCGCGCATCCTGCTGACGCCGCACAATGCCAGCATGACCACGCCCGACACGGCGGTCGACTATGTGCTCGATGTCATCGCCCGCCACCGGCGCGGCGAGGACTTGCCCGGCCGCGTCGATCGCAATCGAGGATATTGAGGGCGCGATGGTGATGGGAATATCGGTACAGCCGCGGACTCCCTTCACCTCTCCCGCCTGCGGGAGAGGTCGGCGCGCCGCGCCGGGTGAGGGCTCTCTCCTCTTGGGGAGTCTTCGTTGTCGAGAAACCCTCTCCCCAACCCTCCCCCGCAAGCGGGGGAGGGCGCGCGACTTTCTTGTGGCGAGCATCGGAGCTCTCGCATGAATGCAGTTAGCGCCAAAGCCGAGCCGGTCATCGCGCCGGTGCTCTCCGTCTCCGGCCTCGTGACGTCCTTCCTGCTCGAACGGCAATGGGTTCCCGTCGTTCGCAACGTCTCGTTCGACGTCGCGGCGGGCGAGACCGTCGCGATCGTCGGCGAGTCCGGCTCCGGCAAGAGCGTGACGGCGCTCTCGATCATGCGGCTGATCCCGAAGGAGATCGGCCGGGTCGAGGGCCGCGTGATGCTCGCGGGCCGTGACCTCCTGGCCTTGCCCGAAGCCGGCATGAAGGACATTCGCGGCAACGACGTCGCCATGATCTTCCAGGAGCCGATGACGAGCCTCAATCCTGTGCTCACCATCGGCTTCCAGATCGCCGAGGCACTGATCCAGCATCGCGGCCTCACGCGTGCGGCGGCGGAGGCGGAGACGATCCGCCTGCTCGATCGCGTCCGCATCCCGGCGGCCGCGTCGCGTTTTCACGACTACCCCCACCGCTTCTCCGGCGGCATGCGCCAGCGCGTGATGATCGCGATGGCACTGGCCTGCAAGCCGAAGCTCCTCATCGCCGACGAGCCGACCACCGCGCTCGACGTCACCATCCAGGCCCAGATCCTCGAACTGCTCAAGGAGCTTCAGCGGGAGGAAGGGATGGCGATCCTGTTCATCACCCATGACATGGGCGTGGTCGCCGAGATTGCGGACCGTACCGTGGTGATGTATGGCGGGCAGGCGGTGGAGACGGATGCGACCGGGCGCATCTTTGCCGCGCCCGCGCATCCCTATACGAGGTCGCTGCTCGCCGCCGTGCCTCGCCTCGGCTCCATGGACGGGCGCCCGCGTCCGATGCGCTTTCCCATCGTCGACAAGGTGACGGGCACCTCGGATGAGCCGGCCGAGACGCCCGATACGGTCTCGGGCGCCGAACGCCCGCTGCTCGAGGTCGCTGGCCTCACCACGCGCTTTCCGATCCGCTCCGGCCTGTTCGGCAAGGTCTCGGGCCGGGTCCACGCGGTCGAGAACGTCTCCTTCACCTTGCGCGCCGGCGAGACGCTGGCGCTGGTCGGCGAATCCGGCTGCGGCAAGTCGACGACGGGACGCTCGATCCTGAAGCTGATCGAGCCCGACAGTGGCACGGTTCTGATCGAGGGCCAGGACGTGCTCGCGATGAACAGCCGCAGCTTGCGCGATGTCCGCAAGCAGATGCAGATCGTGTTCCAGGATCCGTTCGCAAGCCTCAATCCGCGCATGTCGGTGGGCACCGCGATCGCCGCGCCGCTGCTCGCCAATGGGCTCGCGACGTCATCGCAGGCCCGCGACAAGGTCGCTGACCTGCTGGTGCGCGTCGGCCTCACCGCCGACATGGCGTCGCGCTTTCCGCACGAATTCTCGGGCGGCCAGCGCCAGCGTATCTGTATCGCCCGCGCGCTCGCGCTCGGGCCGAAGCTGATCGTCGCCGACGAAGCCGTGTCCGCGCTCGACGTCTCGGTCAAGGCGCAGGTCGTCAACCTGATGCTCGACCTCCAGGCCAGCATGGGGCTCGCCTACCTCTTCATTTCCCACGACATCGCCGTGGTCGAACGCATGAGCCACCGCGTCGCGGTGATGTATCTCGGCGAGATCGTCGAGATCGGCCCGCGCGTGGCCGTGTTCGGCAATCCGCAGCATCCCTATACCAAGAAGCTGATGGCCGCCGTGCCGGTGCCGGATCCCGCGCGTCGCGCCACCAGGCGCGAGGTCGCATACGACGAAATCAGAAGCCCGGTGCGCGCGCCGGACTACCAGCCGCCGGTGCGGCAATATCGTGAAGTCTCACCCGGCCACGTCGTCCAGGTCTGGGGCGAGGAGTGGTCGGCCTGAGGCGCGGGACGCGCGCATCCTCACGAATTCACGTGCACGAAATCCCGCAGCAGCGGATAGATCTCGTTGTTCCAGCGCTTGCCCGAGAACACGCCGTAATGGCCGACGCCGGCCTGCATGTGGTGGACGCGGCGATAGGCGCGCACGCCGGTGCAGAGGTCCTGCGCGGCCAGCGTCTGGCCGATCGAGCAGATGTCGTCCTTCTCGCCCTCGACCGTCATCAGGCCCATGCGGCCGACCGCCTTGGTGTCGACCGGGCGGCCCCGATGCATCAGCTTGCCCTGCGGCAGCAAATGCTCCTGGAACACGTCGCGCACGGTCTCGATGTAGAACTCGGCGGGCAGGTCCATCACCGCGAAATATTCGTCGTAGAAGGTCTTGATGGTGGTGGCCTTCTCGGTCTCGCCCTTGGCGATGTGATTGGCGAGATCGATGTGCTGCTTGATGTGGCGCTCGAGATTCATCGAGACGAAGGCGGTGAGCTGCACGAAGCCGGGATACACTTTCCGGAACGCGCCGCGGCACTGCACCGGCACGTAGTTGATCAGGTTCTGCTCGAACCATTCGATCGGCTTGCTCTTGGCGAAGTCGTTGACCTTGGTCGGCTGGATGCGCGTGTCGATCGGTCCGGCCATCAGGGTCAGCGTCGCCGGCCGCGAGGGATGATTGCCCTCGCACATGATCGCGGCGGCGGCCAGCGCCGAAACCGACGGCTGGCAGATCGCGACCATGTGCGGGCGCGGCCCGAGCTGGCCGAGGAAGTCGATCAGATGATCGGTGTAGTCCTCCAGCCCGAACCGGCCCTCGCTGAGCGGGATGTCGCGCGGATTGTGCCAGTCGGTGATGTAGACGTCGTGATCCTGCAGCAGCGTCTTCACGGTGCCGCGCAGCAGCGTGGCGAAATGGCCGGACATCGGCGCCACCAGCAGCATGCGCGGCTGCTCCGGCGCATCGTCCTTCCTGAAATGCAGCAGCGAGCCGAACGGCGTCGCGTAGGCGATCTCCTCGCGCACGGCGACCTCGCGGTTGCCGACCATCACGCTGTCGATGCCGTAGTCCGGGCGGTGATAGGTGAGGGTGGAGCGCGAGATCAGCTCCAGCGCGGCCGAGAGCCGGCCGACCACCTGATCCGACATGCCCTGTGGGACGAGGTTGAGGAATTTGAGCGCCGACGACGCGCCCGCCCGCCATGGCGCCGTGAGGTCCATGTGGTTTTGAAAGGCCTGATACAACATCGACATCATACTGGAATGCCCACCTGTCCCCGTGTTGCTATGCAATATCGAGTCCAGACAAGAGTCAAACCGCCCTTGAAATTGGCACGTGGCTTGCTGCTTATTCTCCTGGAAAGCACATGGAATGGGCACGCCCGGGCCGGGCGGGTGCGTGTCACAGGTGTAGGGAAGGGGCCACATGGCGAAGGCGACACTGACCATCAGCAGCAAGAACTACTCATCCTGGTCGCTGCGTGGCTGGCTGCTGACGAAATTCTCCGGGCTCGAATTCGAGGAGATCGTCACGGCGCCGGACGACGCCTCCGCCCGCGCCGAGATCCTGCTGCTGTCGTCCTCGATCCTGGTGCCGTGCCTGCGTCACGAGGGCGCGACGGTCTGGGACACGCTGGCGATCGCCGAATATCTCAACGAGGTGATGCCGGACGCCGGGCTTTTGCCTGATGACCGCATCCAGCGCGCCCATTGCCGCTCGATCTGCGGCGAAATCCACTCGGGCTTCACCACGCTGCGCGCCTCGCTGCCGGTCAATCTGAAGGGCCATTTCCCGGGCTTCAAGATCTGGTCGCGGGCGCAGGCCGATATCGATCGCGTCTGGGCCATCTGGCGCGACTGCCTCGAGACATCCGGCGGGCCCTTCCTGTTCGGCAACAGGCGCACCATGGCGGATGCCATGTACGCCCCTGTGGTGACCCGCTTCGTGACCTATGACGTCAAGCTCGAGCCCAGGCTGAAGGCCTATGCCGATACCATCATGGCCATGCCCGAGATGCAGGAATGGATCGCTGCGGCCAAGGAGGAGCCGGCTGAGATCGAGGAGCTCGAGGTCGAATATTAGGCAGTCCCGGCAGGCTGTGCCCGTTTCAGGGGCGGAGCGAGCCCGCGGACGGTCGATTCCGAGGTTGCTCGCAGCCTGTTAACCTTTGAGCCGGGCTTCCGGCCCCTGGCGTCGCAGCCCTCGGGCAGGTCTTGTGTGCGGCGGCGGGCCCTCGTCGACATCTAGCCGTGAACAGGCAGGAACACCGCTCGTCGTCCGATTCGGACGCGATTCGTTCGGGCCGCGTTCCGAACGTTAAGAACGGTCCGCGGCCCGTCGCGAATTGAGACAGATTCGGGTCAGGCGGTGTGTTTCATCCGCGGCAGGCGCCAGCCGATCACGGTCGCCTCGACCGCGATGCCGGCCTCGTGGTTCTGCCAGCGGCCCTCGACATAGCGGCAGGCGAACGGCAGCTGATAGGTGCCGCTGTGGTCCTCGCAAAGCACTTCGAGCGGCAGCCCGGGCGGCGGCTCTCCCGCGCCGTCGAATTCCGCCAGTCGTCGTTCACGCGTAGCCATCGCAAAAATCTCCCCTAATCAAAGCCGCGGAGCAGCGCCCACCTTGTCCGCGCGCGGATCATTGCTCCCTGTCCCAGGGAACTGCACCAAGCTCATCGCGAGATTGCGGTACGAGTGTGGTAGCTTCGCATGCTTGCGTACAATCAGCGCACATTGCCGTGATTGAGAGAAAAGGAACCTGCATGCTGCGGAGATGCGCCGGCGTCTGTTTCACGATTTTGCTGTTCGCAGTGCCGGCGAGCGCGCCGTTGCGCGCGCAGGACGTGCCCGGCATCGAGATCTGCACCGTCGAGAAGACGATGGAGCGACGCACCAGCTGCCTGCAGAGCAATGTCGATTTCCTGCAGAAGACGATGACGAAAGTCACCCTCGACCATCAGCAGAAGCTCGACGCGGCGAACCGCCAGATCGATGCTTTGAAGACGGCCCTGGCCGGCCTGCAGAAATCGCTCGCCGATCTCCAGGCCGCACAGGCGAAGACGGCGGAGGACCTGAAGAAGAAGCAGGACGCGCCGCCGCCGAAGGATGCGCCGAAATAGCTGGTGTCGTGTCCCGGACGCGGTACAGCGCGTCACGCTGCTCCGCAGAGCCGGCCCCCATAGGTCCGCGTGGGTCGTGGTGAGATGGGCCCCGGTTCTGCGA
The DNA here is from genome assembly GCA_964423245.1 of uncultured Bradyrhizobium sp. Lineage (GTDB taxonomy): Bacteria > Pseudomonadota > Alphaproteobacteria > Rhizobiales > Xanthobacteraceae > Bradyrhizobium. Next base: position 26,063 of record CAYREH010000001.1, read on the forward strand.
CGCATCACTGACGTGCTGCGCCGCGCCCGGGGCACGATCACCATTTGCATGGCGCGCTGCGGCAATCCCGCGCAAGGCTGGCATACCCGCCGGCTTGCTTGGCAAGCCCGGGTGACTTTGCGATAACCGCGGACAATTCTTGCGTGGGGCCGATGCCGGACATCCCGCGCAAGCCATAACAAGCAGCCGGGAGGATCCCTCATGTCCAATATCCGCGTTCTCGCCACCGATCTCGAATTTCCGGAAGGGCCCGTGGTGATGCCCGACGGTTCGGTCGTTCTGGTGGAGATTCGCGGCCAGCGACTGACCCGGGTCTATCCCGACGGCCGCAAGGAGATCGTGGCGAAGATCCCGGGCGGCCCGAACGGCGCAGCCCTCGGGCCCGACGGCAAGATCTACATCTGCAACAATGGCGGCTTCTCCTGGATCCCGACCCGCAACATGATCATGCCGGGCCCGCAGCCCGACGATTATCTCGGCGGCTCGATCCAGCGCGTCGACCTGCAATCCGGCAAGGTCGAGACCGTCGTCACCACATGCGGCGAGCACGCGCTGCGCGGCCCGAACGACCTGGTGTTCGACCGGCAGGGCGGCCTGTGGTTCTCCGATCTCGGCAAGCGGCGTCATCGCGAGATGGACGTCGGCGGCATGTACTATCTCAAGCCCGGCATGGGCGAGATCGTCGAGGTCGTGCACGGGATCCTTCCCGCCAACGGCATCGGCCTGTCGCCGGACGAAAACACCGTCTACATCGCGGAGACGCCGACCGGCCGGCTCTGGGCCTATGAGCTCTCGGCGCCCGGCACGCTCAAGCCGCGCGACGTGATCTATCGCGGCGAACGCGGCAAGCCGATCTGCGGCCTCGGCGGCTACCAGATGTTCGACTCGCTCGCGGTGGAGGCGAATGGCAATGTCTGCGTCGCCACCCTGGTCTCCGGCTGCATTTCGGTGATCGCGCCGGACGGCACCCTGGTCGAACAGGTCCCGACCGGCGACCGCGTCACCACCAACATCGCCTTTGGCGGCCCCGACCTGAAGACCGCCTACATCACGCTGTCGGGCAAGGGCGAACTCGTCGCCATGGACTGGCCGCGCGGTGGGTTGCCGCTCAATTTCCTTAACAAATAAACGGTGCTAGTGACCGTCATTGCGAGCGAAGCAAAGCAATCCAGGAATGTATCCGCGGACACAGTCTGGATGGCTTCGTCGCTTCGCTCCTCGCAATGACAACGGAGAGACCTTCAATGCCCTGGCCTGACCCCATCACCCTGCGCGGACAGCATGCCCGTCTGGAGCCGCTGTCATCCGAACATCGCGAGGGGCTGGTCGAGGCCGTCAAGGACGGCGACCTGTTCAAGCTCTGGTACACCGCTGTCCCGACGCCGGAGGGCATGGCGAAGGAGATCGACCGCCGCCTCTCGCTGCAGGCCGCGGGCGCGATGCTGCCGTTCACGGTGTTCGACGCCGGTGGCACGATCATCGGCATGACCACCTACATGAACATCGACGCCGCCAATCGCCGCGTCGAGATCGGCTCGACCTGGTATGCCAAGGGGGCGCAGCGCGGGCCGCTCAACACGCAGTGCAAGCTGCTCCTGCTCCGGCACGCCTTCGAGACGCTGAACTGCATCGCGGTCGAATTCCGTACCCATTTCTTCAACCAGCAGAGCCGCCGCGCCATCGAGCGCTTGGGCGCAAAGCAAGACGGCATCCTGCGCAGCCACCAGATCGCGCCCAACGGAACCTTGCGCGACACGGTGGTGTACAGCATCACCGCGGCCGAATGGCCGACGGTGCAGGCGCATCTGAACTATCAACTCAACGAGAAGCCGCGCTAGCTTTCATGCATGCTTGTCGCACCAATGTCGCCGCGGGCTCGATCACCTCTCCCATAGGGAGAGGTCGCGCCGGAGGCGCGGGTGAGGGGACCGGTCTCTCGTGGGACCTGATCCCCCTCACCCGATTTGCACCGGACGATGCTGCGCATCGCCGGGAGCAAATCGACCTCTCCCTATGGGAGAGGTGAAGAACGCCGGCCTCTGGCACCCATTCAATCGAGACTTATTGCGCGCTAAGGAAGCAGGCACCATGGACAGATTTGATTATGTGATCGTCGGCGCGGGTTCGGCCGGCTGCGTGCTCACCAGCCGGCTCAGCGAGGACCCGAACACCAGCGTCTGCGTGCTCGAGGCGGGGCCATCCGACTGGCATCCCTACATCCATCTGCCGGCGGGCTTCATCAAGACGTTCCACATGAAGAGCATCAACTGGGCCTACCAGCAGGAGCCGGGGCCCTGGACCGGAGGGCGCAGCATCTACGCGCCGCGCGGCAAGACGCTTGGCGGCTCGTCCTCGATCAACGGCCACATCTACAATCGCGGCCAGCGCATGGATTTCGATACCTGGGCGCAGATGGGCAATCGCGGCTGGGGCTATGCCGACGTGCTGCCCTATTTCAAGCGGCTGGAGAAGCGGGTCGGCGACGGCGACAACACCTTCCGTGGACGCGACGGCAACCTCACCGTCACCACGATGAACTGGCGCGATCCGCTCTGCGAGGCCTTCATGGAGGGCGCGGTCTCGCTCGGCATTCCCCGCAATCCCGACTACAACGGCGCGAAGCAGGAGGGCGTCTCCTACTGCCAGCGCACCATCGACAACGGCCTGCGCGTGTCAGGCTCGACCGCGTTCCTGAAGCCCGCGATGAAGCGGCCCAACGTGCATGTGCACACCCATGCGCACGCCACCGAAATCATCTTCGAGGGCAAGCGCGCCATCGGCGTGCGCTACATGAAGGGCGGCCGTGGCGGCACGCCGGTCGAGGTCCGCGCCAACAAGGAGGTGATCCTGTCCGGCGGTACCTATAATTCGCCGCAGCTCCTGCAGCTCTCCGGCATCGGCTCGCCCGATTTATTGCAGCAGCACGGCATCGCGGTGCGCCACGCGCTCCCCGTCGGCGAGGGCCTGCAGGACCATTACGCGCCACGCACGGTGGCGCGCGTCAAGGACATCAAGACCATCAACGAGCTTCGCCGCGGCCTGTCGCTATGGATCGAGGCGCTGAAATGGGCGACCCAGCGCAAGGGTCTGCTCTCGCTGTCGCCGACCATGGTCTACTGCTTCTGGCATTCCGGCGAGAGCGCGGATTCCTCCGACCTCCAGCTCACCTTCACCCCGGCGAGCTACAAGGAAGGCGTGCAGGGCCAGCTCGAGGACGAGCCCGGCATGACCGTCGCCTCCTGGCAGCAGCGCCCCGAGAGCCGCGGCTATGTCCGCATCCGCTCCAAGGATCCCTTCGCGCCGCCGATCATCCAGACCAATTATCTCGACGCCGAGCTCGATCGCCGTGTCGTCGTCGGCGGCATGAAGCTGGCGCGCAATCTGCTGAAGAGCGCGCCGCTCTCGCCCTATTATGCCTACGAGGATTTCCCCGGCCCCAACGTCAACACCGACGACGAATTCCTCCATGCCGCGACCCAGCGCGGCACCACCACCTTCCACCCCGGCTGCACCTGCCGCATGGGCCCGGCGGACTCCAGCTGGGCCGTGGTCGACGACCAGCTCCGCGTCCACGGCCTCGAAGGCCTGCGCGTCATCGACGCCTCGGTGATGCCGCGCATGATCTCGGCGAACCTCAACGCCTCCACCATGATGATCGCGGATCGTGCCTCCGACCTCATCCGCGGCAAGCCGCCGATGGAAGCCGCGCGCATTCCGGACGCCGCGGTGGCGTGACATCTTGGTAGGGTGGGTTATCCCCGCGATTGCGCGAAGCGCAATTCGCGCGGCGTAACCCACCGCTTCTGCCGATGCGGAAAACAGAAATGGTGGGTTACGCTGACGCTACCCCACCCTGCGCTTGCTTTATTTTGTAGCTACAAGATGTTGACGGTCGGGTAAATCGTAGCTACATTAAGGGCAATGAAAATCGTCTGGGATGAACCGAAGCGGCTCGCCAACCTCGACAAGCATGGGCTGGATTTTGCCGATATCGACGAAGCCTTCTTCGATACCGCGCTGGTCATTCCGTCATACAACAAGAGCAAGCGCTGGATCGCGGTTGGAGCGAGCATCCGAGGCGTCATCGTCGTCGTATTCGCCCGTCTCGGGCGCGAAGGCGTCAGCATCATCAGCATGCGACCGGCAAGCCGCAGCGAAAGGAAACTCTATGCCGAACGCTAGGAAGAAGTCGGGCTACACCAGGAAAGACCTGCGCGCAGTCAGCGACACTCCGGAACTGACAAAGGCGGATTTTGCCAAGGCGCGGCCGTTCTCAGAAGTCTTCCCAGACCTCGGCGCATCTATCCGCAAGGGCCGTGGCCCGAACAAGGCACCGACCAAGAAGCTCGTCTCCCTGCGTCTCAGCCAGGAGGTGGTCGAGCACTTCAAGTCGACCGGGCCGGGCTGGCAATCGCGGATCGACGAGACCTTGCGCAAGGCGGTGAAGCGCAAGGCGTCGTGAGCGATCACGTAGGTTCGCGGCGCCCTATCATGCGAATTCTGAGAAGCATCTCAAGGAATGGAGAAGCAGCAAATGCCGCCAACTGGCGCCGAGCGACCATCCTTTAGTCAGATTGCCGTCTGCGGCCTCGTATTTCTCTGTACTGCTATTCCAGTCGGTCTGCTGTCGCGCGTGGGTTGGCGCGATTGGACCCTCTTTGCCGGCCTTTGGGCGGCAATGTACTTCATGGGCGGAATCGGATGGTTTCCTCGGGGCACACCAGTTCGAAAGGCATTTTCGTATGGCGTGCTTTTTGGCACCGTACTGCCGGCTCTAGAGTGGGCAGCAACGCTCCGTGGCTCGTGACTCGTCGGGCAAAACACCCCGCATCCCCGTCAATCCCTCCCCGTAAAAATATTCCACTTTACCGAAATTCGGAATTGCGGCATACATCGACACAGCCCGGCCCACGAAGAGGGGCGGTTCGCGAGTCGTTCGAAACGCGGGCCGGGTTGCGGTGGACGCGGCAGCGTCGGCACGAGAGGTGCGGGCAGGGCGGGGTAGTCCCTCGTGAGTCCGCGGCCGCGTGGGGACGAACGGCGCCGAAGTCCGGCGAAGCCTCATGGCGAGGCCGGATGAGCTGCGTACGGCAAAACCGTGTGGTCCTGACCGTCGATGCTACGGTCAAGCCTTTGCGGAGATGTGCGCGAGCCCGACCGGGCAGACGGCATCATTCCAATTCGCGGGGGCGAGGGAGGCCAGAAGGAGAATCGGCTCCCGGGAGAGCACGGCATAAGCCGTCCGACCATCGCGCAGGGAAGGCCGGGCGTTCGGCCACACCTGTATGCTGCTGTGCGGTCTTTTTCGCGTGTGCATTTCGCGCGGCAGACCGCGGGTGCCGGTCGGCGCCCGGCCTTCCCTGCGCCCTCTTTCCTGGAGGGCGATACGAAGAGAGCAAAGCTCGGGCGAGACAAGCCGCGAGGCTGCGAAGGCGTGTCTGCGATCAGGGTGTCGGTAGGAGGGCAGCGCTCGTTCAACTTGCGTCGTCATTGCGGCGACGTGGAGAGAGGCGTGCACGAGCTCCGCTCTCGTGCTCCGGACGCAGCACAGCGCTCTTGCGGTGCGCTGCAGAGCCGGGGCCCATGTCTCCCGGCAATCCGTATCGCTTCTGGGTCCCGGCTCTGCGCAGCAGCGGTGCACGCTGCAGCGCGTCCCGGACACGAGAAAAAAACCCATACTTCCCATCGGCTCAAGAACGCCTGCCGCTCGAACAGATGCGATGGAGGCCGCGCGCAGTCCGGACGCGGCGGTGGCGTGACGGAGCCAAGGACGGCCGGTCAGTCCGGAAGGGCCTTCGACACCAGCACGTCCACCTGCTGACTGGTGTCGCTCCAGGTCGGCAGCGTTGCCTGAAGCCAGCTGGTTACCGCCCTGATCGGGCCCTTCCGCGACAGGCCGGCGGCCTCGTCTTCGTAGATGATGCCCCAGTGGAAGTTCTCGGTCATGAACGCGAGCAACAGGCCGGGATCGGCGCCGGCACGGGCCATGTGATAAGGCGACCATTCGATGAAGATCGCATCCGCCGAGGCGAGCGTTGCGCGCCCGCCATCGATCACGAAGGGCTCCGCGCCCTGTACGTCGATCTTGACGAACAACGGCCGGTCGAGCGCGAGCGCAAGATCGTCGAGCCGCGCGCAAGCGACCTCGATCAGACGGCGTCCCGCTTCTCCCTCATGTGCGGCCAGGCCGGTCGCGACGTGAAGTCGATGGTCGCCCAGGTTCCGCTCCGCGATCTCGAACGGCATTGCCCCCGCCTCGCGATGCAGCGCGAGACGGTGCAGAACGACGTTGGAGGCCGGGCAGTTCTCCGCGATATTGAGGGCGAGGTTGTCGTGGTTGGCGGGCTCGGGCTCGAAGCCATGGCATGCGACCGCCGGATGGCGGCGCGCGAGCGGGATCAGCGTCAGGCCGATATTGGCGCCGATATCCAGATAGCTGCCGCGTCCCTGGCCGAAGAAGGATTGCAGCGCCGCGTTGAGCGCGCCTGCCCAGACGCCATATTTGATGTAGTGTCGGAAGATCTCCGCATCCTGCGGGCTGCCGGAGATCATTCCTTCGCGGCCCCGCGCCGAGACTCGCGGAATATCGAGCTGACGCGCCAGTATGGACAACAGATCGAAGCCGTGAGCGGCGGTCAGCGACCTGTCGTTCAGAAGCCGTTGCGCCAGCGCGAGCTTTGCGGAAAGCGCCCACGTTGCTGCGGCGCGGCGGGCCTCCGCCACGAGCGGGATGCGCCGTCTCACTCGCTGCGTCCGTGATGACTCCGGCACCCCGCTACCCCTCGCCACGGCGACGTGAAGACCGCCTTCCGGTCGAGCCTGACGAGACCGCTGTGCGGCGGCGCAGCCGCGCGATCCCTGCCCTTAGACCTCGCGCCGGCTCAGGAACGCCAGTCGCTCGAACAGATGCACGTCCTGCTCGTTCTTCAGCAGTGCGCCGTGCAGCGGCGGGATCAGCTTGCGCGGGTCGCGCTCGCGCAGCTGTTCGGCGCTCATGTCCTCGTTCAGCAGCAGTTTGAGCCAGTCGAGCAGTTCCGAGGTCGACGGCTTCTTCTTCAGGCCGGGCACCTCGCGCACCTCGAAGAAGATGCGCAGCGCTTCCTCGACCAGACGCTTCTTGATGCCGGGGAAGTGGACGTCGACGATGCGGCCCATCGTGTCGGCGTCGGGGAACTTGATGTAGTGGAAGAAGCAGCGGCGCAGGAAGGCGTCCGGCAGCTCCTTCTCGTTGTTCGAGGTGATCATCATGATCGGGCGCTGCTTGGCCTTGATCGTCTCTCCGGTCTCGTAGACGTGGAACTCCATGCGATCGAGCTCGAGCAGGAGGTCGTTCGGGAATTCGATGTCGGCCTTGTCGATCTCGTCGATCAGCAGCACCGGGCGCTGCTCGGCGGTGAAGGCTTCCCACAGCTTGCCGCGCTTGATGTAGTTCTTGATGTCGGACACCCGGCTGTCGCCGAGCTGGCTGTCGCGCAGGCGCGACACCGCGTCGTATTCGTAGAGGCCCTGCTGCGCCTTGGTGGTGGACTTGATGTGCCAGGTCAGCAGCGGCGCGTTCAGCGCCTTCGCGACTTCCTCGGCCAGCACCGTCTTGCCGGTGCCGGGCTCGCCCTTCACCAGGAGCGGACGCTCCAGCACGATCGAGGCGTTGACCGCGACCTTGAGATCGTCGGTCGCAACATAGTCCTTGGTGCCGGTAAATTTCATTGCGTGTCCTTGAGGTCATCGTCGCGTGAGGCACGAGGCCGCCGCGCGACAAGCGAACGGCCGCGCATGGCGGCCGTTCCTGGTTCGGTCAGGCTTTCAGACCCGTTTTATCAGCGAAAGGATGACGAGCACAATCACCGCGCCGACGGTGGCGTCCACGATCGCGCCGAGCGTGCCGGTCGCCAGCCCGATGCCGAGCTGCGGCAGCACCCAGCCCGCCACCAGCGCGCCGATGATGCCGACCACCATGTTGCCGATCAGCCCAAATCCCGCCCCGTGGACAATCTTGCCGGCCAGCCAGCCGGCGATCGCGCCGATGATGAGCGCTGCGAGAATTCCCATTGCAAACGTCCCCCAACAAGTCCGTAAGAGTTCCAATTCTAGAGAAAAATACGCATGGGTCCACGCTGAATCGCGGCACTCGTTCTTCACCTCTCCCCGGCGGGGAGAGGTCGGATCGCGCCCAGCGATGCGCAGCATCGTCCGGTGCGATCCGGGTGAGGGGGCTCGGGTCCCCCGAGAGAGCGAAACCCCTCACCCGGCTCTGGGCGCCGACCTCTCCCTTCGGGAGAGGTATGCCGCCGCCCCTTGACGTTCGCCACCCGACGGGCAATCTGTCACCCATGTTCCTGCAATTCTTCACCTCGCTGCGCGATGCGCAGGTCCCCGTGACGCTGCGCGAATACCTCACGCTGGTGGAGGCGCTCGACGCCGACCTCGCTGACTATTCGGTGGAGAATTTCTACTACCTGTCGCGGACCGCGCTGGTGAAGGATGAGCGCAACCTCGACAAGTTCGACCGCGTCTTCGGCACGGTGTTCAAGGGGCTTGAAAGCCTGCTCGACGCCATGGAGAAGGCCGAGATTCCCGAGGAGTGGCTGAAGAAGCTGGCCGAGAAATATCTCAGCGAGGAAGAGAAGAAGCAGATCGAGGCCATGGGCTGGGACAAGCTCATGGAGACCCTGAAGAAGCGGCTCGAGGAGCAGAAGGGCCGGCACCAGGGCGGCTCGAAATGGATCGGCACGGCCGGCACCTCGCCGTTCGGCGCCCACGGCTACAATCCCGAAGGCGTGCGCATCGGCCAGGAGAAGAACCGCAACAACCGCGCCGTGAAGGTGTGGGACAAGCGCGAGTTCAAGGACCTCGACGGCAATGTCGAGCTCGGCATCCGCAACATCAAGGTGGCGCTGCGCCGCCTGCGCAAATTCGCGCGCACCGGTGCGCCGGACGAACTCGATCTCGACACCACCATCCGAGAGACTGCCAATCACGGCTATCTCGATGTCCACATGCGCCCGGAGCGGCGCAACGCGGTGAAGCTCCTGGTGTTCTTCGACATCGGCGGCTCCATGGACATGCATATCGAGCAGGTCGAGGAGCTGTTCTCGGCGGCGAAGAGCGAATTCAAGCACATGGAGTATTTCTACTTCCACAACTGCCTCTATGAAGGCGTGTGGAAGCAGAACAAGCGCCGTTTCACCGACCGCACGCCGACATGGGACGTGCTGCACAAATATCCGCACGACTACAAGGTCGTGTTCGTCGGCGACGCCTCGATGTCGCCTTACGAGATCATGGTGCCCGGCGGCTCCGTCGAGCACGTCAACGAGGAGCCCGGCTCGGTCTGGCTCGACCGCATCGTCCGGACCTATCCGCACACGGTGTGGCTGAACCCCGTGCAGCAGAAGCACTGGGACTATTCGGAATCGACCACCATCATCAAGCGCATCTTCGCGAACCGCATGTTCCCGATCACCATCGAGGGACTCGAAGCTGCGATGAAGGAACTGACGCACTGATGCGGGATTGAGGCCGGCTCTGCCAACGACGGGACTGCGCTCCCTCCCCCGCTTGCGGGGGAGGGTTGGGGAGAGGGTCTCTCCACCAGCGACGGTCCCCCAGAGGAGAGAGCCCTCACCCGCGTCGCTCCGCTCCGCGACCTCTCCCGCAGGCGGGAGAGGTGTCCCCACCATCGGCAGTTCGCCCTGATGGCGACCTAAAAAGAGGGAAGACCCAAATGCCCCAAAACATCACCCGCGGCATCAAGGCGCTGCTCGATGAGGCCAATGCCGAGATCGAGACGCTCTCTGCGAAGGATGCCATCGAGATCGCCAAGAACGGCGACGTCGTCATCGTCGACATCCGCGATCCCCGCGAGATCGAGCGCGACGGCCGCATCCCCGGCGCCTTCGCCTGCACGCGCGGCATGCTGGAATTCTGGATCGATCCGCAGAGCCCCTACGCCAAGCCGGTGTTCCAGGAGGACAAGAAGTTCGTCTTTCACTGCGCGGGCGGCCTGCGCTCGGCACTCGCGGCCAAGACCGCGCAGGACATGGGCCTCAAGCCGGTCGCCCACATCGCCGGCGGCTACGCCGCCTGGCGCGATGCCGGTGGGCCGGTGGAACAGTGGGAGCCGAAGAAGAAGTGAACCTGTCACACGCGGGCTTGACCCGCGTGTCCATCGTTTCGAGAAGGATGGATGGCCGGGTCAAGCGGCCATGACGATTGGAGAGTACAGACGCATGACCGCCACCGATCCCCTCGTCTCCACCGAATGGCTCGCCGCCCACATCACCGACGCCGACGTCAAGGTGCTCGACGCCAGCTTCAAGCTGCCGGGCGTGCTGCCGCTGCCGAAGGACGACTACCTCGCCGCGCATCTGCCGGGAGCCGCCTTCTTCGACGTCGATGCGGTGTCGGATCATTCCAATCCGCTTCCGCACATGTATCCGAGCGCCGAACAATTCGGCCGCGACGTCGGCAATCTCGGTGTCTCCAACAACGACACCGTCGTGCTTTACGATTCCGGCGGCTGGGTTGCCGCGCCGCGCGCCTGGTGGATGTTCCTGGCCTTCGGCCATCCGAACGTCCGCATTCTCAATGGCGGGTTGAAGAAGTGGCGCGCCGAGGGACGGCCGGTCGAGAGCGGCGAGGTCAGGCCGAAGCCCGCAACGTTCACGGCAAGCTATGATCCGAAGCGCGTGCGCAGCATGGAGCAACTGATCGCCAACGTCGAAAGCCGCAAGGAGCAGGTGATCGACGCCCGCGCGGCCGAGCGCTTCGAGGGCCGCGCGCCGGAGCCGCGCCCGGGCATCCGTTCCGGTCATATCCCCGGCGCGCGCAACGTGCCGTACAATCTGCTGTTCGATGCCGCGACCGGCACAATGAAGCCGCTCGACGATCTCCGTGCCGCGTTCACGGGGGCCGGCGTCAAGCTCGATGCGCCGATCGTGACCAGTTGCGGCTCCGGCGTCTCCGCCGGTGTCCTGACGCTCGCGCTCTATCGGCTCGGCATCACCGACACCGCGCTTTACGACGGCTCGTGGTCGGAATGGGGCCAGGCCGGCGGCCCGCCGGTCGCAACCGGGCCTGCCTAGGCGGCGGAGACTCCCGCGTCCCCGCCCCGCGCGGTGACCTGCGTCAGCGCGCGCGTGTCGCGGTGGTGGCGAAGGCCGGCTGCTGTTGCTGCTGGCCAAACGGATCCATCGCCTGCTGCTGCACCGGCGGAGGCAGCGGACGGCGGACGATCCGGCGGCGCTTCTTGACCCGATTGGCGCGCGGCTTCGTCGCCTTGGCGTCGGTGCCGCCATCGGCCTTGGCTTTGGTGGACGTGAGGTCGGCCAGCGCCGCGACACGGGCGGCCTTGAGGTCGGGCACGGGCGACGCCGCGGCGAACGTGGCCTTCACCGCCACCGATTTGTCCGCCGGGATCACGACTGTCGCGTCCGCGGCGGTGAGCGTATCCGGCACGGCTGGCGCGGCGGCCTCTGCCGGCGCTTGCGCCATCGGCGTGGGTTGGGCTGCTTCGGTCGCGGGCGCTTCAGCGATCAGCGCCGCGATTTCGGGCCGAGCCTCGGCCGCGGCAGCTGACGGCTCGGATCCGGTCGCCGGCAGTGCGATGGTCGGGATCTGGTCCCTCACGGTCGGCGGGGACGCGATGTCCGGCTCGGCGCGCAGGGTCGCGAGTACCGGCACGGACGGTTCGGCGGCTTGCGCGAATACCTTCTCCTGCGGGCCGTTCCGCCAGGCGGGGTTGCTGACATATTGCTCGTGGGTGGCCCGCAGCAGCGACGCGGCGCCCAGGCCGAACACCAGGATGGAGGTTGACAGCAGGATCGCGGCAAACAGGAAGCGAAAGCCGGGAAGCATCGACGGATACGGATTTCCGCCCGGGCAGCGTAACGGCCGGGGCCCTTGAGCCATCTGAACGCGGTGACGGTACTGCTTGCCGCGTTCGCCAGGCGGGATCGATGCTCAACGCGCTAGCGAATCAGGCTGAATCGAACATACCGCAAGGATTCCGCCCCGTTTCGTGAAATTCGGGGCCGCCGAGTCCGGCGATCTGCGGCGCGATGCGATTTCCGGCCCCGTGATGCAACGGAGCAACGGTGCGAGGCCGCATCACAAATCGTCAAATCGCTCCCCATTCAGCGGGTTATGTCTTGAATGTGCCGCTATCTTCGGCCATCTGGCCGTTAACGGTCCGGATGGGGCCCGGGGACTATACAAGAGCGATGATGATCAAACATTTTCTGACGATATGCGCTGCCGCAACAGTCGCTGCGGCGGGAACCTCGCTCGCACAGGCCCAGAGCTATCCGGTCCAGCAGGCGCCCGGTTACGGTGCCCCGTCCGAATACCGGCCTGGCGATCGCACGCCGAATTTCGACGCGCTGGACGACGAAGACGACACCATGCCGCATGCGTCGCTGCCGCCGCCCGGCCCGGGCGGCCCCATCATGTCGCCCGACGATCCGCGCTACGGTCGCCCCGCAGGCGCGCCGGTCTATTCCGCGGCGCCGCCGCAGGGACCGGTGATGTCGCCGGATGATCCGCGTTATGGCCGCCCGGCCGGCGCTCCTGTCTATTCGGCCGCGCCCGCCCAGGGGCCGGTGATGTCGCCCGACGATCCCCGTTACGGCCGTCCCGCAGGTCCGCCCGCGGTGATCTATGCCGACCGTCCCGCGCAGGCTCCGGCCAGCGACGGCCTGCGTCCGCCGGAGGCCGTCGGCGGTCCCGGCGCGACCGGAACGGTTCAGGCCGGGCAGCCGCCGGTCGGCGCCAACGGCCGTCCGCTGACGATCGCCTCGCTGCCGCCCGAGGAGCAGCCCGATGCCGCGCCGGCGCAGCTGCCGCCGAACCTGCGACGTCAGGAAGTTGCGTTCCAGACCAAGGAGCCGCCCGGGACGCTCGTGGTCGATACGCCGAACACGTATCTCTATTACATCCTCGGCAACGGCCGTGCGATCCGCTACGGCGTCCGCGTCGGGCGCGACGGGTTCACCTGGACCGGCGTGCAGAAGATCACGCGCAAGGCCGAGTGGCCGGATTGGCATCCGCCGACCGAGATGATCGAGCGCCAGCCCTATCTGCCGCGCTTCATGGCCGGTGGTCCCGGCAATCCGCTCGGCGCCCGCGCAATGTATCTCGGCTCCACTGTCTATCGCATCCACGGCACCAACCAGCCATCGACGATCGGCAAGTTCGTGTCGTCGGGCTGTATCGGCATGCTGAACGAGGACGTTTCGGACCTGTTCGATCGCGTCAAGGTCGGAACCCGCGTGGTGGTGTTGCCGGGCGGTCCGCCGCCGGGCACCGCGACAGCCTCGGCAGCGCCCGTACCGGGCGCTGCCGCGCCCGCTCCGATGTCCGCCCAGGCCGGCCCGGTCCCGGGGACCCAGCCGACGGTGGTGCCGCCGCTGCCCGCGCCGGTGACGGTGCGCTGAACCGACGCCGACAAGTGAATCTGACGCAAAAGGGCGTGCCGTCGGCACGCCCTTCGTCGTTCAGGCCAGCTTGCGCGGCAACTCGCCGCCCTTGGTCCAGGCATCGATCGCCTCGACCATCTGGCCATAGTGGATGCGCAGGCCGTCCTGCGTCGCGTAGCCGAGATGCGGCGTCAGCACGAGATTGTCGAGCTTGCGGAAGGGATGATCGACCGGCAGCGGCTCGACGGAAAACACATCGAGGCCGGCGCCTGCGATACGGCGTTGCTGCAAGGCGTCCAGCAGCGCCTGTTCGTCGACGATCGGTCCACGCGCGGTGTTGACGAGGAACGCAGTCGGTTTCATCCGGGCAAGATCGGCGCGGCCGACGAGGCCCCGCGAGCGTTCGCTCAGCACCACATGGATGGTGACGATATCGGCCCTGGCGAACAACTCCTCCTTGGTGGCGTAGCCGACGCCGGCCGCCGCGCACTTCTCCGGCGTGAGGTTCTGGCTCCAGGCGATCACGTTCATGCCGAACGCCTTCGCGATCGCGGCCATCCTGCTGCCGAGCTTGCCGAGCCCGACAATGCCGAGCGTCATTCCCTCGATCTCGACGCCGGCAAAGGTCTGCCAGGCCTCGCCCGCATGCATGCGGGCATTCTCCCGGCCGATGCCGCGTGTGAGTTCCAGGATCAGCCCCATCGTCAGCGGCGCAGTCGGGTCGCGGGAATATTGCGTGCCGGCGACCGCAACCCCGCGCGCCTTCGCGGCCTCCAGGTCGATCGCAGCGTTGCGCATGCCCGAGGTCAGCAACAGTTTCAGCTTCGGCAAATGCTCGAACAGGCTTTTGGGAAACGCGGTGCGCTCGCGCATCGCGCAGATGATGTCGAAATCCGCCAGTGCGCTCGCGGCCGCCTGTTCCGAGGCGATGGGATGGCTGAACACGGTGGCGTCGATGCGGTCGGACAGTTTCGGCCAGTCGGCGACGTCGAGGGCGAGGTTGAAATAGTCGTCGAGGATTGCACAGCGCAGCCGCGTCATCAGCTTTGATCCATGGCAAGGGGGGACGGCGCGACCGGGGGCGCCATCGTTGGACATGGGGCCATGGTTGCGCGCAATCACCCTTGCGCGCAAGCCGCCGGCGTCTTCAAAAGATCGACAGGGAGGACGCGCTCAGAGGTCGCGGGGCCTCAGCCGGACCGGTGCATCCATGCCATGCTTGGCACGCCAGGCCGGGCCTGGGCCGCGCATATAATGCAACTCGGGTCGGTAGGGGTTGAAGGCGGTCGTGAAGAAGCGCTTCCAGAAGCCCTTGATCCCGGTGCCGCGCGCAGAGCGGTGTTCGGCCTTCAATGGGGCCGGAAGGTGATGGGTCTCGACCAGAGCCATGATGGGCCTCGCTGTGCTCTCCGATCGTTCTGACCGGATGGCGCTGTTGCCGCGCGAGATCGAGCTTTGGGCCGATTCATTAAAAGATAGTTTCAATTGTCGGGATCGGGGCCGGGAAGGTGTCCGTTCCGTATTCGTCCGTGGTGAACGGAGGGAAAACATTGCCCTTTGGAGGCGGGATCGCTACATCGCTGACCAAGCAAATTTCCTCAAATCGAAGGTTTCACGGGACCGATGGCACGCCAGTTCATCTATTTCATGCAGGGCCTGACCAAGAGCTACCCGACCCGGAAGGTGCTCGATAACATCCATCTGTCGTTCTACCCGGATGCCAAGATCGGCGTGCTCGGTGTCAACGGCTCGGGCAAGTCGACCCTGCTCAAGATCATGGCCGGCCTCGACAAGGAATATACCGGCGAGGCCTGGGTCGCCGAGGGAGCCCGCGTCGGCTATCTCGAGCAGGAGCCGCAGCTCGATCCCAAGCTGTCGGTCCGCGAGAACGTCATGCAGGGTGTCGCCAAGCAGAAGGCGATCCTCGACCGCTACAACGAACTGGCGATGAACTACTCCGAGGAAACCGCCGACGAGATGACCAGGCTGCAGGATGAGATCGAGGCCCAGGGCCTCTGGGATCTCGACAGCAAGGTCGACCAGGCGATGGACGCGCTGCGCTGTCCGCCCGACGATGCCGATGTGACTAAGCTGTCCGGCGGTGAACGGCGCCGCGTCGCGCTGTGCCGTCTTTTGCTGGACCAGCCCGAACTGCTGCTGCTCGACGAACCCACCAACCATCTCGATGCGGAGTCCGTGTCGTGGCTCGAAGGCCATCTGCGCAACTATCCCGGCGCGATCCTCATCGTTACCCATGACCGCTACTTCCTCGACAATGTCACGAGCTGGATTCTCGAGCTCGATCGCGGTCGCGGCATTCCCTACGAGGGCAATTACTCGTCCTGGCTGGTGCAGAAGCAGAAGCGGCTCGAGCAGGAAGGCCGCGAGGATGCGGCGCACCAGAAGACCATCGCCCGCGAACAGGAATGGGTCGCGTCCTCGCCCAAGGCCCGCCAGGCCAAGTCGAAGGCGCGCTATCAGCGCTACGAGGAACTGCTGAAGCAGGCCAGCGAAAAGCAGACCCAGACCGCGCAGATCATCATCCCCGTCGCCGAGCGGCTCGGCGCCAACGTGGTCGATTTCGAGGGCATCAGCAAAGGCTTTGGCGATCGCCTGCTGATCGACAATCTGACCTTCAAGCTGCCGCCCGGCGGAATCGTCGGCGTGATCGGTGCCAACGGCGCCGGCAAGACCACGCTGTTCCGGATGATCACGGGGCAGGAGAAGCCGGATGCCGGCACCATCACGGTCGGTGAGACCGTGCATCTCGGCTATGTCGACCAGTCGCGCGATGCACTCGACGGCAAGAAAACCGTTTGGGAAGAGATCTCCGGAGGCAACGAACTGATCCTGCTCGGCAAGAAGGAGGTGAACTCGCGCGGCTATTGCTCGTCGTTCAATTTCAAGGGTGCCGACCAGCAGAAGAAGGTCGGTGCACTTTCGGGCGGCGAGCGCAACCGCGTGCATCTGGCCAAGATGCTCAAGTCTGGCTCCAACGTGCTGCTGCTCGACGAGCCGACCAACGACCTCGACGTCGACACCTTGCGCGCGCTGGAAGAGGCGCTGGAGGATTTCGCCGGCTGCGCCGTCATCATCAGCCACGATCGCTGGTTCCTCGACCGCATCGCGACCCACATCCTCGCCTTCGAGGGCGACAGCCACGTCGAATGGTTCGAAGGCAACTTCCAGGATTACGAGAAGGACAAGATGCGCCGGCTCGGCCAGGACAGCATCATTCCGCACCGCGTGAAGTACAAGAAGCTGACGCGGTGATGCCGGCATGATGAGGCGGGCGCTCATCGTTGCGGTGATCGCGCTCGCCTGCGGCTGGTCGTCCGCCCGCGCCGCCGACGCGGCCTTCACCCAGTTCATCGCCTCGCTCTGGCCGGAAGCGCAGGCCGCCGGCGTGTCGCGCGCGACGTTCGATCGGGAAACGCGCGGGCTCGAGCCGGACTACAAGCTGCCCGACCTGATCCTGCCGGGACGTCCCGCGACCGGCGCGCCGTCGCAGGCCGAGTTCGTTCAGGTGCCGGCGGATTATGTCAGGGAAAGTTCGATCGCCCGGCTGGCCGGCGAGGGGCAAAGGCTGCTGCAGAAGTACCGCCCTGCGCTGACCGAGATCGAGAAGAGCTCCGGCGTGCCGGCGACCGTCATGCTCTCGATCTGGGGCCGCGAGACGGACTATGGCCGCTATGCGCTGCCCTACGACCTCGTCCGCGTGCTGGCGACGCAGGCCTATGTCGGCCGCCGCAAGGACACCTATCGCAACGAGTTCATCCTGGCACTGAAGATCCTCGGGGACGGCGTGGTCACGCGCAAGGACATGCGCTCGTCCTGGGCCGGCGCCACCGGGCTCACGCAATTTCTGCCGTCCGAATACTACAAGCATGGCGTCGATTTCGATCGTGATGGCCGCATCGACATCTGGCATTCGGTGCCGGATGCGCTGGCCTCGGCCGCGCAGCAGCTCGTCAACAAGGGGTGGCAGAGCGGACTGCGCTGGGCCTACGAGGTGCAGGCGCCGGCAAAGGTCGATTGCGCCGTCGGCGTGCCCGAGGTGACCAAGCCGATCGGCCAGTGGCTGCGCGAGGGCTTCGTACCTGTACGCGGGCAGAAGCTGAGCGCCGCCGAACAGTCGCAACCGGCTTCGCTGCTGCAGCCCGAAGGCATTTACGGCCCGTCGTTCCTGACCACGAAGAATTACTTCGTCATCAAGGAATACAATTTCTCCGACCTCTACGTGCTGTTCGTCGGCCATCTCGCCGATCGCATGACGAGCCCTCTGCCGTTCGCCACGCCATGGTCGGCATCGAAGCAACTGCGAACGAAGGATGTCGAGACGATGCAGCGCGGCCTCACGCGCGTCGGGCTCTACAAGGACAAGATCGACGGCAAGGCTGGCATGCAGACGCGGGCCGCGCTCGGCGCCTACCAGAAGTCGGCGGGACTGAAAGTCGATTGCTGGCCGAGCGAGGAGGTTCTGCGCTCGATCCAGGCGGCAAGATAATCGCAGCCGCCGATCGGAAAAGAAAAAGCCCGGCCGATGGTTCGGCCGGGCTTCGATCGCGGCGCATCAGGCGCGCGGCGATCAGATCAATAGCAAACGCGCACCGGGCGGACGACCCAGCCGTAGCCGTCCCAATAGCGCTGGCGCTGCCAATAGCAGGGCGGGGGCGGCGGGGGCTCGGCGACATAGACCGGTCCGCCATAGGCCGGACGGCTCGAGGCGATCGCGCCGCCGACGATGGCGCCGCCGATCAGCCCGGCGGCGATGCCGGCGCCGATGTTGTCACCGGCCTTGGCC
Source organism: uncultured Bradyrhizobium sp. (assembly GCA_964423245.1). Classification (GTDB taxonomy): domain Bacteria; phylum Pseudomonadota; class Alphaproteobacteria; order Rhizobiales; family Xanthobacteraceae; genus Bradyrhizobium. The sequence continues at coordinate 44,282 of CAYREH010000001.1, forward strand.
GGCGGGGTTGCGGTCACCAGCGAACCGGCGACGGTTGCAACCGTGAGGGCGGCAACAAGTGTCTTCTTCATGCTCTGGACTCTCCTCGGAGATGGACGTCCCTTGTTAGGAGCGCCCGGGGTTCAAAGGTTCACGCAAACATTGATGAATTGTCCGTCCGGCTAGCAAGCGCGCAAATGGTCAATCCACGGTAAACGCACACGGAGCTGTGACGAGAAAAAGCGGTCGTTTTTAGGCTGGTAGATGAACAGGCAGCGCGCGCCAGACCACGTTTCAGCCGGCTCAGCCACAGACACGGACGCGGCGGATCCGCCAGGCATAGCCGTCCCAGAACCGCTGCCTCTGCCAGACGCAGCCGCCGTAATAGCCGTCTGCGACATAGGCGGGGCCGGGGGCGTAATAGCGCGGCGGGTAATAGGCCGGGCCATAATAGCCGGGACCGTAGGCGTAACCGGGTCCGTAATAATACGGAGAGGCCAGCGCGCCCCCGACGATAGCGCCGCCGATGATGCCGGCTGCAACCCCCGCGGCAATACCGCGCTGAGCGTGGGCCGGCGATCCTGCCGAAAGGGCCAGGGTGGCGACGGCCGCCACCGCCAGGAGTGTCTTCTTCATGGTTGCGCCTTTCACACACGCCGGACTGTTTGAGGACTGAGAGTTCCATACTTCGCTTGAATGATCAATGAACGGCCCCTCCGCCGAATGCGACCAATTGGTGGCGTCTCCAGAACCCCCTGGAACGGATATGGGAGCAGATCGATGACCGGTGCCCTGACCGATGCCCTGATCGCGATCGGGATCACCTCCGCGGTCGGCTATGTCGTCGTTAGCCATGTGCAGAACCGCAGCCGGCGCTCGCGCGCTGGGGAGCGCGGCAGTGGCGCTGGAAGCGACAGCTATGGCAGCACGCGCGACAGCTCTTCGTCGGGAAGCTGGTTCTCGAGCGATGGCTCGGGCAACGCGACGGATGCCAGCACTTGCGCGAGCAGCGACAGCGGCGGTGGAGATTGCGGCGGCGGCGGTGATGGTGGTGGCGACTAGCGCCGCAGCGATCTTGATCCAGCGCAATATCGCATTTTAGAGCCGTTCTAGGCTGATTTCCGGGCAGTTTGGAATAGCTTCAAATACCGGTTTTTCCTTTTGCATCCAGCCGGCCCGTTAAATATCGATGATGGCACATCACCGAAGGGCTCGCCGCTTCCATGATTGTCTGTTCCTGTAACGTGCTGAGCGATGACGACATCCGCGCCGCAGTCGCCGATTCCGGCGATGCCCTGCGGCACGCCAAGCAGGTTTATGGCTGTCTTGGCTGCAGCGCGGAATGCGGACGCTGCGCGCGCACGATCAAGACGATCATCGATGAAGCGCTCGGCCCGTGCGCGCAATCCTGCTGCGCCGGTTGCCCCCACACCCATGCGATGACTGCAGGCACCGAGATGTCCGAGCCTGCCGAGTTCGCCCTGGCGGCCTGCTGACCACATCCGGCGCCTGAGTGTTTCAATTGTCCCCGGCTGCGTCCTTGGGGACCGTTGCCCTCGTTCCAAAAGTGATTTAGAAGCGTTCTAAATTCGTCGGAAATGACGATGTGGACGCAATGAGCTGGAGTGGATCATGCAAGGCGACGCGAAAGTCATCGATTATCTCAACAAGGCGCTGCGTCATGAACTGACCGCGATCAACCAGTATTGGCTGCACTACCGCTTCCTCGACAATTGGGGTCTTCGGGACATGGCCAAGGTCTGGCGCAAGGAGTCGATCGAGGAGATGGAGCACGCCGACAAGCTCACCGAACGCATCCTGTTCTTCGACGGTTTCCCGAACATGCAGGTGCTGGATCCGCTGCGCATCGGCCAGAACGTCAAGGAGATCATCGATTGCGATCTCGCTGCCGAGATGAGCGCGCGGGCGCTCTACCAGGAGGCGGCGACCTACTGCCACAGCGTCAAGGATTACGTCACGCGCGACCTGTTCGAGAAGCTGATGAGCGATGAGGAGCATCACATCGACTTCCTCGAAACCCAGCTCGATCTCATTGGCCGCATCGGACTCGAACTTTACACCCAAAAGCATGTGGGTGGGCTCGAAGGCGAGGGGCACTAAAGCCTCACGAACGCCCCGGCGCCGCCGATCGTGGCGGGCGCCCGTGATGGAAGTCGTCACCAGACGACTTTTTGTAACGATGGTCCCGGATCAGCGCTTCGCTGTCCGGGCCGGCAGCGAAAGCGGCGCTACAGCTGTGTCTTGTAGCGCTCTTCCACCAGGGCCTGGCTCTCCGGCTCGCCGAGGCTGGTCTGGTCGTGGATGACTTCGCTGATGCTGGGCATCACCGAGCGCTGCACCTTCTCCGGCGACCAGAGCTTCGAGCGCATCAGCGCCTTGCCGCAGTGGAAATAGACCTCGCTAACCGCAACGCTCAGCACCGCGCGCGGTGGCTTGCCGAATTCCACCATTCCGGCGAGCAGGTCCGGATCCACCGACAGCGTGCCGCGTCCGCCGACGCGCAGGGTCTCGTCAATGCCCGGCACGAAGAACAACAGATGCACGAAGCCCGAGCCCTCGACCACATTGCGGAAACTGTCGATCCGGTTGTTGCCGGCACGGTCGGGCATCAGCAACTGGTTCGGGCCGGCGACACGGACGAAGCCGACGCCGCCGCCGCGCGGCGAGGCATCGACGCTCCCGTCGGTGCCCGAGGTCGCGAGCACGCAGAACGGCGACATCTCGATGAACTTCTTCGCATGTGCGTCGATGGAGGGACGCGCCTTCGCGATCACGCGGGGCGTCGGTTGCGGATAGATGGCGGCGAGGTCCTCGGCGCAAAGCTCGGTCACATCGTTCTCCCTTGAATTACCATATCAAGGATATCACAGCCGGGCCTGCGCGCTATCGTCCTTCCGCCGCCGCCACGGCCAGTCGATCACGCCGGTGCAATACAGCGCCCACCAGATCAGGACGGGCTGAAATGCCAGTCGCGGCCCGTGATAGAGCCAGCTGTCGGGAATGGGAGGAATATCGATCCCCTCCAGCGCATGCTTGATGTTGGCCGGCCAGACGCAGAGCGCATAGAGCGCGAAGGCCACGCCCGCCCACCAGCGTAACGGCCTGGTCACGAGGGCGATGGCGCCGGCGATCTCGCAGATGCCGGTGATCAGGATGACCTGCGTCGCGAACGGGACCCAGGACGGCGTCATTGCCAGTAATTTATCGGGAACCCAGAGATGCGCGATGCCGGCCGCGAGATAGAAGGCGGCGAGAACGACGCGCATGACCGCGCGTGGCATATCATTGGGAGCTGCGTGGCTCATTGCTCAAAATAACACGCCTCACAGCAACGAGCCATCATGCACCGCTACACCGCGTCGGCGGGCACGAAGCAGCTGATGATGATGGCGCCGCGGTGATGGACGTACCACACCACGGCCTGACCGACCGGATTGCCGCGATCGCGGATGATGGCCCGCGCGGGCACCTCCATCCATTGCCCCTCGATCGGCACCCAATACGCGCCGTTGCGCACATCGTACTCGGTGCGATGTCCGTCCGAGACGTCGCAGCAGGGCACGCCATTTGGCGCAATCACGCTCTTGAACCAGGCGCGGATATCGGGCGGAACATGGTCATACTGGCCATTGTCGAATGCGAAGGCGGCGTTCGTCAGGGCCGTCATTGCGAAAAGCCAGACGCACAGCGCGAGCTTGTGCATGTGTCCTCCTCACTCCCTCGCGCCAACGGCGCGGGATCGCGTCGCGTCGATTCGTGTCGTTGAGTCGATTAAGCCCGACCGGCGCGCCCATTGCATGCTCAAATATTCACCGGCCGGAGAGCGCCGTGATGCGGTGCAAAAAATCACAGACGTGAGTTCAGCGAACCGTTCTCGAGGATGTAGGGTTTGGTCCGGGCCGATCGTCTTCACAGGCAAGCAAGGGGAGAGACCGCATGTGCCGCAACATCAAGACGCTGTTCAACTTCGAGCCGCCTGCGACGGAGGACGAGATTCATGCCAGCGCGCTGCAATTCGTCCGCAAGCTGTCCGGCTTCAACAAGCCGTCCCAGGCCAATGAGGCTGCGTTCGACCACGCCGTCGCTGAGGTTTCGGACGCCGCCCGGCGGCTGCTGGCCTCGCTTCACACAAACGCGCCTGCGCGCGACCGCGAGGTCGAGGCGGAGAGGGCGAGGGAGCGCTCGCGGCAGCGCTTCGGTTGAACTTGCGGTTGGCATCGTTCCGTGACTGCGCTCACGGAAAATGCCGCCGCCCGGCGCAAGGATGTCCGCATGAATTGGGACACGCCGGAGTGCGACACATGAGCCATCCCCTTCTCCCCCTCAGGGCCGGTGCCATCGCCTTCACCGTGCTGTGGACGGCCTGGATGATGTGGTGGACCGGGGCCGGCAGCAGCGCCAGCCTGCTGGTCATGCTGCCGACCGGCACTGTGGTCGGCTATCTCTGGTACCGTGCCATGCGCTGGCAGTTCGAGCGCATGGGCATGCTGCCGCGGCAGGACCAGACGAAGTCCCGATAGAACGCGAAGGAAAGCAGGCTAGCTCCTGCTGCCGTGCTTCTTCTTTTTCTTCTTCCGCTTGTGCTCGTCCTCGTCTTCGTCTTCGCCGTCCTCGTCCGTCGGCTCATCCAGGTGCTGCACGGCCGCTTCAAGCGCGGCACGCGCAGCGGCTTCCTGCTCGCGCTGGCGGCGGCGTTCATCCCAGGCGTCGAACAGCTGCTCGAGCCAGGGCAGCACCTGTTCAATCGAGGGAAGCTGACCGGGTGGTCCTGCCTCGCCGCGCGGTCCCTGTGCTCCGGCGGGACCCTGCGGTCCGACCGGGCCGCGTGGTCCAGGCTCGCCCGGCTTGCCCTGCGGACCGGGTTTGCCTTGCGGTCCGGCCTTGCCCGCCGGGCCCGGCTTGCCTTGCGGCCCCGGCTTGCCCCTCGCACCGTCCGGTCCACGACGGCCCGGGTGACCCTGCGGTCCGGGTCGTCCCGGTTCGCCCTGTTTCCCCCGCGGACCCGGAGGTCCCGGACGTCGTCCCTGATCATCTGCCACGCCACTGCTCCCCTGAAGCAACGAGGGCTACTTAGCGGCCTTTGACGACAGCGGCAATTCCGTCCCTGTCGCGCCGCCAGCCTGATCACATCAATCGCGGCCAGATCGCAGCGCTCGTTGCGCTTCTCGCGCTTTCCTGTCTCGCGGCATCCCTAGTCGTGATAGGCGGGCACCGCGATACCGGACGCGGCATAGAGCCTGATCTTGTTGCGCAGCGTGCGCACCGACAGGCCGAGCACGCGCGCGGCGCGGGTGCGGTTGCCGTCGCAGCGCGCCAGCGTCTGCAGCACGAGCTCGCGCTCGACCTCGTCGACGGTGGCGCCGATCAGCAGCGGAACGATCTGGTGCGGGGCAAGGACTTGGGCGTCCTGTCCGGACGCAGCAGCGACATGAACCGTGGTCATCGACACACTCCCCGATCGACGCCCGCTGCCATCGCTGGCAGCGGATCGAGAACAAACGACCCCCAAGCCGTAGTTTCACGGTGGGCGGGTTTGGTTAACGAGAGGTTAACCCCACCAAGAGACCTCGGGAATGCCGCGAAGCCGCCGCGATTGGCCGCGCCTCACACCGTGCGGTAGCCGCCGTCGACCATCACGATCGTGCCGGTGACATAGGCGGACAGATCCGACGCCAGGAACACCGCCGGTCCGACGATGTCGTCGGGCTTGCCGGTGCGCGCAAGCGGGGTGTGGTCGAGGAAGGCCTGCACCAGCGCCGGATTGGTGGCGCGCACATTGGCGTTGATGTTGGTCTCGATGAAGCCCGGCCCGATCGCGTTGACGCGCACCCCCTCCTTGCCGAGTTCGGCCGCCAGCGCCTTGGTGAAGCCGAGCACGCCGTGCTTGGAGGTGGTGTAGGCCGCCGAACTCGGCGTGCGCAGATGCACGAAGGACTGGATCGAGCCGATATTGACGATGCGGCCCTTGCTGGCGCGGAGCGGCGCGAGGAAGGCCTGCGTCATGTTGAAGACGCCGTTGAGGTTGAGCGAGATGATGTCGTTCCAGTCCTTCGCCACTGTCTCGGTTTCGGCGGTGAAGGCGTTGCGGCGGGTGATGCCGGCATTGTTGACGAGGATCGAGACCTGGCCGACCTTCTCGGCAATCTGCTTGGCCAGCGCGAAGCAATCCTCGCGCCGCGTCACGTCGAGCGCGAAGCTCTCGGCCTTGCCGCCGGCCCTGCGGATCTCCGCGGCGGCCTCCGCGACCGTGTCGGCATTGACGTCGAGCAGGACGACGGTCGCGCCCTCGCGGGCATAGCCCGCCGCGATCGCCCGGCCGATGCCGGAGCCTGCGCCGGTGACGATGGCGATGTGGTTGGCGAGCAGCGCCATGACAATTTCCTCCCGGATTCGTTTCGAAGTTTCACGAAAGGCTAACCCGAAATTAACAGGTCGGAAACGGCGGCCTTGGCATAGTGATGCCGATTGCTAAACGTTGCGCGCATGATGGAACGGCTCGACTCCTGGAAACTCGGTCTGGAACGGCTGCGGTCGGCGCACGATGCCGACTGGGTCGAGGCTGCCCGCCTCATTGCCGAGATCGGCCGGATGAGCACCGACGTCACGCTGCGGCAGGCGGCCGAGCAGGCGCTGCCGGTGCTGCGCCAGGCTGCGGACAATGACGATCGCGCCATCGCGCTGGCGGCGCAGCGGCGTATCGGCGTGGTGCTCGAGGTGGTTCACGATCTGACAGCGCCGCGCTTCGGCCGCCGCAACGCCGCGCCGAAGAAGCTTTCGCGCGAGGACCGCGCGCGCAAGGTGCTCGGCCTGCCGCTGGCGGTGCAACTCACCTGCGAGGACATCAACCAGGCCTATCGCCGCGCCGCCAAGGGCATGCATCCCGACCATGGCGGCAGCGCGGAGGCCTTCATCGACCTCGCCGCGGCGCGCGACCTGCTGATACATCCCGGCGCGCACAAGGACGCCTGAGCCTCCCAAAACAAAACGGGCAAGGATGCGTCTTCGCATCCTTGCCCGGCACTCACTCCGCCGATCGAAATCTCACCACTTGCAGTGGCCGTGCTTGAGCGCATCCTCCTTGATGGCGAGCGCGTCAAGGAAGGTCGCCACGGTGACGCTGGCACGATGATAGTTGGACGGCCACGGCGTGGTCGGGATGCTCTCGTCCCAGATCTGGCAGAACCCGGTATCGTTCCAGCGGATCAGGTGAAAGCCGGCCTCGGCCGGGCTCGCGGCGACGAAGGCGGTAATGGCGAGACCCGCGGCCGCGCACAGCTTGGACATACGACGCATGATCAGCTCCTCGAAATGAAAATGTGATGCGCCTCCCGGCAATGCGGGGAGGGGGCCGGGCGCGGGTTGGGGAACGCGTCCCGGACACGCTATGAGTAGGCTCACGCGAGCCTGAGGTTCAAAGCGGGCTCCCGCAAAAGCGAAGGGGCGGACCGCGTCGGCGGTCCGCCCCTTCCAGCAAAATCCGTCAGGACGGATCAGAGCGTGCAGCGGCGCTCCGCGCGCAGCTTGATCTGCAGGTCGGAGGCCTGGGTGAAGGTCGGGAACGACTTGCTGACGACCTTGTAGGTCGAGGCGCCCCACTCGAACGGCTTGTACCTCAGGTCCTCGTTCCAGACCTGGCAGATGCCGGTGTTGTCCCAGCGGATCACGTAATAGCCTGTCTTCGCCGAGGCCGGCACGGCGAAGGCGGAAGTGGCGATGCCGGCAACGGCACAGAGGGCGAGAACGCGACGCATGGGATATCTCCTGATCAAACGTGATGGGGAACTCGTGGGGTAAAACGGCCCCGCTGGCAAGCCGCCCCGGCGCCGTTCACGAAAGTGTCAGGGCGGCGCGTCAGGGCTTCGCCAGCGCGGCCACCGCCTCGATCTCGATCAGCATCTTCGGATCGGGCAGTGCCTGCACCACGCAGGTGGTGCGCGCCGGGTAGGGCGGTGGGCCGAAGGCGCCGGCATAGAGCGCGTTCATGGTGGCGACGTCGGCGGCGCGGGTCAGCAGCACGTTGACCTTGGCGAGGTCGCCGATGCCCGCGCCGGCCTCCGCGAGCACGCGCTTGATGTTGACGACGACATTGGCGAACTGCGCCTCGAAGCCGTCGGGCAGCGCGCCGCTCGCATCGAAGCCGGGAATGCCGGAGACGAACAGGAGGTCGCCGACGCGGGTGGCAAAGGACAGCGGCGGTGCCTTGACGTGCGGCGGGGCTGCGAAGTGCTGGATCGGCATGGGTGTCCCCTCGGGTCGATTGCGGCTGGCCGGCAGCGTAGCGGGCGGCCGGGGCGAGCGCAAAACGGAAAGCCGCAAAACAACCCCATGCAAAGTGGAAATTCCGGTCGGCTCGCGACTTCGGTAAATACGAATCAGCTGTTGTGCCGTCGGGCAAAACAGGTGTAGGGTGGCAGGATGGCGAAAGGTGCGGCCCTCGCGCCCGCCTCCGCCGTTATGCCCCGGCGTGACAGGGGTATTCCGTACGCCGCGGCCTGTCGGCTCAATCATGGCCGTCGCTTGAATACTGGATCGCCCAGCCGGGCGATGACAGCGACTGCGGGGCTGCATCCCGCAGCCCTGGCGCTGCAACTCGCACCCCATCATGTTGCCGCCGCGATCGATCGGATAAGTTCACCCCGTCTGATTCGAATTCCCCTTTGAAAAACAGCTTCCGGAGACGTTCCATGACAATCGGTTCCACCTTCCGCGCCGCGCTGGTCGCCATTGCCGCCCTGGCCGGGCTCTCGACCGCGGCGATGGCCGACAGCGGCACCGTGACGCTGACGATCTACAAGGCGGGCTGGATCATCGGCGGTTCCGGCGGCTCGGGCGTGCTCAATTTCCGCGGCCGCTCCTATGCGCTGTCGACCGGCGGGCTCGACTACGGCCTCGTGTTCGGCGGCTCCAAGACCGTGCTGCGCGGCCGCGTCTCCAACATCAACCGCCCCTCCGACGTCGCCGGCGTCTACGGTGCCGCCGGTGCCGGCCTTGCGGTCGGCCGCGGCGCCCGCGCCATCGTGCTGTCCAACCAGAAGGGCGCGGTGCTGGAACTGTCGGGCACGCAGACCGGCCTGATGGCGAATGCGGATCTGAGTGGCCTTGCGATCACGATGCGCTGAGGCGTCCATGTACCAGGCGGCGCGGCGCAGGAGCGCTGCGCCTGCCCAATGCGCGCAGCCCGTATTGTCTGCCGGACCCTCGGGTCGCGCGCTTAGCGACCCTCCCCGCAGTCGGGATCGACCGTTTTGCGGCATACCGTCATGGAGCGCGCTGTCCTGTCCACCCTGCAGGCAAGCCGTGTCGATTCCTGTCGGCAGATATCGCTCACCAATTCGGCGTAGCAGCGCGCATTCTCGTAAGTGCCCGTGATGCGCTCGCGCTTGGCCGCGTCGCTGATCTGCACCACATAGAGGCCGCTGCCGCCGAGCTGGTCGACGATGGCCGCCAGCGTCTCGTCGCTGAACTGGCCGGCGGTCGGAGGGTCTCTGCGGTCGATCAACCCCGTCATGATCCCGCCGATCCAGCGGGCAAACGGCTGGTGCCGCTCGGCCACCAGAAGAGCGATGCCGAGACAGACCAGCAGGAAGCCCAGCAGTACGGTCGCGCCCGCCGCCCCAGTCGAGGCTTCGACGCCCGGCAGCTTCACCGAAAACCTATCACCGGTACCTGAGGCGATCCCCCGGCCGACGAAGATATAGCCGATCACCGCCAGCAGAAGGCCAGCGCCGCCGACCGCCCAGCCGAGCCAGGCGGGGAAGATCAACGAATACTGGCAGAGATCGCCCGTCATGCGCGGCTATTGGAAGAACACGGCGACAACGACCGCGCGTTCGCGATAGACGAAACGGACCGCGCCGCGCTGCACCTCGATACGACTCTGGCCGGCCCACGACGCTGCGAAGGGGGCGCTCCGGCCGGCGAACACATCGGCGATCGGGGCGGCGAATTCCTTGGACACCCGCTGGACCTGCTCGTCGAGATCGCGCAGCGTGGCGCCGTCGAGGTCCAACTCCTGGCGCAGGTAGGCGGCGCGCATGTAGACGACGATCGCGTTCTGCAAGACCTGAGGGTTGGCCAAGCGCTCGCGCGCGTTCAGCCTGAGCGCGTCGAGATTGTCCAGGGTGAGCTTCAGCGCGCTGTCGCGGTATGCGGCGATGTCGACGCCGAGTTCGCTCAGCTTCTGGTCCTGGGCGCCGAGGCCTCCGAACGCGATCGTGCAGGCCTTGTCTTTGGTAAAGGCGCTGCAGACCGCTCGCGTGCCGACCGCGCTGTAGCCTGCTCCCACGCCGAAGCTGCAACTGCAACGAATCGGGTCGTTCGCCCGCGCGGCCGTCGTGGCCAGGAGCCCCCCTGCCAGGGCGAGTACGACAAGGCGGCCGATCATGACGGTCCTCCCGAACTCGTGGAACTCTAACGCAACTTGAGGTGGCGTTTCAAGTCGTGTCGCGTGCGTGCTTCGTTCCGAAGGATGCCCGAGCCTCGAAGACAAGGCGGATTGAGGCGAAGAAGGTCGGGAGGCCGCGTGGCGCGTCATGCAGGCATGGGCTGTCGTCCGCACGAGCAACGCGACATGCGGGACGAGAAGGACCCCGGAGGGTGTATACGGGCGATCCGTCGCAGCGTGCCGCTTCTGCAACACTCCACCACGTCCTGCATGGTCTCCTTCGAACGCAGGACGCGAAGCGCGTCGCAATTGCAGTACCCCCGTTGCACATCCAGACGGGGATACGATTGCCATGCGACGCTCACCGGACCAGCCGACCTTCACAGCCGTTGCAGGCACGATGTTGCTTGCCGTCATCGCGGGCGCGGGCCCAGCGCTCGCGGCCGATCTCGGCAGCCTCCCCGTGAAGGCCGCGCCGGTCGCGACCTCGTCATGGACCGGATTCTATGCCGGCCTCGGTCTCGGCTTCCGGTCCACGCAAACCGATCTCACCACCACCTCGGTGTTGCTGGACGCCTTTCAGATCGACCTGAGCGGAGCGGTGATCACGCAGCCATTCAATGGCGTCGGCTTTCGCGTCAATCCCTATGCCGGCACCAACTGGCAGGTCGCGCCGCACTGGGTCGTGGGCATCGAAGGCGATGTCGGTTTCGGCGACCAGAGCACGCGGCTCAGTGGCGCCCGCGGCTCGCCCTTGTTCGCCTCGTCCACCTTCGCGGCCGATGGCCTTTCGGTCAAAACCACATGGGATGCGGGCCTGCGCGCCCGGGCAGGTTATCTGCTGAATCCGGCGACGCTGGTCTATGCCACCGGCGGTCTTGCCTGGCAGCATGTCGACATCGACCTCGTCTGTGTCAGCGGCGCCTGCGCCTTCAACGACCGCTCGCCCAATCTGATCTCGCATGCGGCGACCCGGACCGGCTGGACGCTGGGCGGCGGCATCGAGACGGCCCTGTGGGGCAACTGGCTGCTGCGCGGCGAATATCGCTACGCCGATTTCGGCACGGCGCCGTTCAATTTCACGACCACGCAGACCGCGGGCCCGGCCCTGACGGTCGACAATTTCGATGTGAAGCTGCGGACCCACACCGCAAGCGTCGGCCTCGCCTACAAGTTCGGCGAGCCCGTGCTCGGGGGCCGTACGCATCCCCTGTCCGCGCAGGCCGCGATCCTGCCGTCCTGGACCGGCGCCTATGCCGGCGTCGGGCTCGGCGCACGCGCCACGCGCACCGATCTCGTGTCGACCTCGGAGACCCTCGGCGCCTTCACCGACGATCTCGCCGACCGGGCCAATGTCCGGCCGATGGACAATACCGCGGCCCGCGTCAGCGTTCATGGCGGCTATCTCTGGCAGATCGCGGCGCAATGGACCGCGGGCATCGAAGGCGATGTCGGTTATGCCGACCGCACCACGACACGCGAGGGTTACACCAGCGTCTTCCTCGGGGATTCGCAGTTTCCCGGCGAGGGCCTGTCGGTCCGCAGCCGCTGGGACGCCTCTCTTCGCGCGCGGCTCGGCCATCTCGTCACGCCGCAGACCATGCTCTATCTCACCGGCGGCGTCGCCTGGCAGAATGTCGAGCTGACCTCGACCTGCACCAGCTTCGTGTGCAACGACTTCTTCAGCCTGACGCCGGCGATCATCAGCACTTCCCGCACCGCCACCGGCTGGACGCTCGGCGGCGGTGTCGAGACCGCGCTGTGGGGCAACTGGCTGGCGCGCGCCGAATATCGCTATGCCGATTACGGCACGCAGCACTTCACCGTGACGCGGTCGAGCACCGTGCCGGCGCTGAATCCCGCCGGCAACACCTACGACCTCACGCAGCGCGCGCATCTGGCGACGTTCGGAGTGAGTTATCGGTTTCAGTGAGGGGGCGGTCTGGTGGATGAGACGAGCAGAGGCGCAACGCGCGTCTGTTCAGTATAAATCACCCTACGCGGCGATCCACGCCGCAAGCTCGCGCCATGGCGCAAGTGTCCAGTGCCCCGACGCCGCGCCCGACGGCGACGGCAGCACGAACACCTCAGGCCAGTCCGCCGCGCGCGGCTGGTGCCCGAGCGCGAAGGCGCGCGAAGGGCGACCGTAGAACCAGCTCGCTGCCGTCTTGCTGGTGAAGGCGATGGTGCGTGGGCGGTACGTCGCGATCTTCGCCCGGAAGCCGGCGACGTCGATCATGTCCGCCGCGATCTCCTTGTCCATCCCCGCGCCGGTCTTGGAGAGATCGGTGAAGCCGATGCCGAGATCGAGGAGGTCAGCGAACTCGCTCGGCTGATAGCGCCGTGGCGTGATCCCGGCCTCATGCAGCGCGCGCCAGAAGCGGTTGCCGGGATGGGCGTAATAGTGCCCGAGCGCCGCCGAGCGCGTCGAGGCGGCGGTGCCGACGAAGACGAGGCGGAGGTTCGGGCGGAGAAGGTCGGGGAGGCGGTGGGTAAGCACGTCAGTCATTCGCAGCCGTAGCCCGCATGAGTACAGCGATATGCGGGACGACAAGAACCCCGGAGGTCGCTGCGCTCATCCGGGCTGCGCGGGTTCGTCCTATTTGCGGGCTTCGCGGCCATGCCATATTCGCGTGATCAGGATGTCTTGCGTCTCCGCCACCACGGCATATCTCACGATGTAGCCGGACGCGCCAAAGCGGACCACGATCTGGCGAAGCTCGGCATCTCCCGTTTGCATTCCCAGATGAGGGAGCTCCTCCAGCCGCTCGATCGCGCGCCATATGGAGGCAAGCGCCCGTTGCGCGGCGCCCGGGCTGTGTTGATCGAGAAACAGGCGCAGTCGCTCGATGTCCTCGACGGCATCGGGCGAAAGCAGAATCATCCGATCCTGCGCGCCGCCGGCCGCGGCAGCTCCGTCGACGACCCCCAGCTCGCGACCCAGTCCTTCACTTCGGCAAGCGGGACGGCAGCGCGGGTTGTCTTGAATTCATCCAGCCGGCGGCGGTCCTCAGCGAGGTCGGGGCCGGCGATGTCGACTACGGAGTCCAGAAGCGCCACGGCTTCCGCGAGCACAGCGGCAACATCCTGCCCGCGCTCGTCCGCCATCTCGCGCAAACGCGCGTCGGTGTCGGCGTCGATATCCAGCGTACGGCGAATGATGTTCATGCGGTCAGAATAGGCGCCGGAGACGGGTCTGTCGAGGTAGCGACTTGAGAGACCAGTGAAGCTGATCCAGAACTTGTCCGGGGGGAGTGGCGCCAGTCTCTTATTGGTGCAGTTTTCCACAGGTGAGAGAACTAAGTTGACGGCCGTACAAGAAAGTACAAGAATGTACACGTCGAATACATGTACTTTCTTCTGTACTTTTTGGAGGATTTCATGCCGCGTGAAGGACTCAAGGAGATTGAAAAATTTCTGAAAAATCCGCCCGAAACGAGCCGGATCATCACTATCGATCCTGCCTCAGCGGAAGTGCTTTTGGACGAGCGGAATGAGGGAAATCGGCCTCCGAAGCCGAATAAAGTTCAGCAATTTGCGGCCGATATGTCGGGAAAGAGATGGGGCGTTACAGGCGATACGCTAAAGTTTGCGCCTGATGGCCGTCTATTGGATGGGCAAAACAGGCTGGCAGCTTGTGTCCGCGCCAACAAGCCCTTCACGACGCATGTCGTGTTCAACATTGATCCGGCACTGTTTGGCCGGATGGATATTGGGAAGCCGCGCAATCCCGCAGACGTGTTGCATATCGCCGGCTACAAATACGCGTCCACTTTGGCTGCGGCTGTGCGTTGGGCCTACCTCCTCGATACCAATCCCTACAACCGAGAAACGCTCCGACCAGAGTTCGTGCTTGACCTAGTTCGGGACAGATACCCCGACATCGAGCCCTGTCTCAAAGACGGTCGAGCGATAAACAAACAGTATGCCCATCCGGCGGGCCAGATTGCTGCCCTGATATATAAATTTTCGCAAAGCGACGTCTCGAAGGCCAATGACTTTGTGCGTGCGTGGCTAAGCGGGCAGAGAAACGGAAAGTACCAGATAATCGATACTATGCAGGCACTGCTTCACTCGCAGAAAGCAAACAACAACGGCCGAATTCACGAACTCACCCGGGCCGCGGTTATTGTAAAGGCCTGGAATTTATTCCGGCACGGATACAAGGGATCTCTGGCACAATTGCAGGCGGCGATGACCAAGCCGATCGAAACGGTCGAATAATTTATGTAAAGGAGCGTGTTGGTCGTGGAAGCAGAGCGCTATGTTCTTCCCTCCGACGAGAGCGCGTTCGTGGGGCGGATCTACGATCTCAGCATCGTAGGGATGCACTTCGAGACGTATGCGGATGCTTCAATACACCCAGACGCAAAATACGTCCTGGACATAAATGAACGAGCTACTTTGCTTACACGTAGGGTCGAATCTTTGAATCACGTTGGCCAGTTGCTGTGGCCGCGTGAATCCGTGTCTGCCTCCGCCTTGCCACTATCTGCATACGAATACTGTAATCTTATTCAGGACGCGTTCCTGATGAGGATTGTTTCCGTAGTCGATTGTTGTGCTCTCCTGCTTGCCGAAGTTCTCGAGCTCAATATTCCCCCGCGAGAAGTAAAGCTATCCAGGATTCAAAAGCTGTACCCCGAACATTCTTGCGTCTCAGCGCTCGATCGCTTGTCGCGTCAACAGAAGGAGCTGCGAACTGAGAGAAACTTTCGCATTCATGCAGGAGAGGAAAAACACTTCACCGACGACGATACAACCTTCAAGATCGCCTCTTTTTGGGCTGGCCACGGAAATCCCATGACCGGCGAAGACCAGCATGGTAGAGCGATCAATATTGATAGATCTTTCCGTGTTGCAATTGGCCAGCTGCGCGTGAAGTTCAACGAGGGTTCGCGAATGTTGGTTGCCTCGCTTGATGGCTTCTACGATCAACTGAACGAAGAGTTCGAAGGTCGCTTCAAAGAGAAATGCCGCGCGCTTGGTTCTTATATGGGTAAGACTCGACGGGCTCAGAATTAACTGGTCTTGCTGCTAAAAGCCGCGCTCATCGCGCGGCTTTTAGCTTTGACTGCGCAGACGCAGTTTCTGCAACCTCACAACACCCGATTGCTCTCCTTCACCTTCTCCGCATCGAGATACAGGCTCTCGCCCATCTCCTTGAACTTCGCGCTCATCTGCGCCATGCCGTCTTCGGCCGTGCCTGACATCGACATGCCGATCGAGTTCGGATCGTTCAGCGTCGCCGCGTAGTCGCGGACGTCCTGGGTGATCTTCATCGAGCAGAATTTCGGTCCGCACATCGAGCAGAAATGCGCGACCTTGTGGGCTTCCTTCGGCAGGGTCTCGTCGTGGAAGTTTTTCGCGGTCTCGGGGTCGAGGCCGAGGTTGAACTGGTCGGTCCAGCGGAATTCGAAGCGGGCGCGGGAGAGCGCGTCGTCGCGCAGTTGCGCGGCGGGGTGGCCCTTGGCGAGGTCGGCGGCGTGGGCCGCGATCTTGTAGGTGATGACGCCGGTCTTGACGTCGTTGCGGTCGGGCAGGCCGAGATGCTCCTTGGGCGTGACGTAGCAGAGCATGGCGCAGCCGAACCAGCCGATCATGGCGGCGCCGATGCCCGAGGTGATGTGGTCGTAGCCCGGCGCGATGTCGGTGGTCAGCGGCCCGAGCGTGTAGAACGGCGCCTCGCCGCACTCCTTGAGCTGCTTGTCCATGTTGATCTTGATCTTGTGCATCGGCACGTGGCCGGGGCCCTCGATCATGACCTGGCAGCCCTTGTCCCACGCGATCTTCGTGAGCTCGCCGAGCGTCTCGAGTTCGGCGAACTGGGCGCGGTCGTTGGCGTCTGCGATCGAGCCGGGACGCAGGCCGTCGCCGAGCGAGAACGACACATCATACTTGCGCATGAGGTCGCAGATCTCGTCGAAATGGGTGTAGAGGAAGCTCTCCTTGTGATGCGCGAGGCACCACTTCGCCATGATCGAGCCGCCGCGGGAGACGATGCCGGTGACGCGGCTCGCGGTGAGGTGGATGTATTGCAGGCGCACGCCGGCATGGATGGTGAAATAGTCGACGCCCTGCTCGCACTGCTCGATCAGCGTGTCCTTGTAGAGCTCCCAGGTCAGCTTGACCGGGTCGCCGTTGCACTTCTCCAGCGCCTGGTAGATCGGCACCGTGCCGATCGGCACCGGCGAGTTGCGCAAGATCCATTCGCGGGTGGTGTGGATGTTGCGGCCCGTGGAAAGGTCCATCACGGTGTCGGCGCCCCAGCGGATCGCCCACACCATCTTCTCGACCTCCTCCTCGACCGACGACGTCACCGCGGAGTTGCCGATATTGGCGTTGATCTTGGTCAGGAAGTTGCGGCCGATGATCATCGGCTCGAGTTCCGTGTGGTTGATGTTGCAGGGGATGATGGCGCGGCCGCGCGCGATCTCGTCGCGGACGAACTCGGGCGTGATGAAGGCGGGCACGGAGGCGCCAAAACTCTCGCCGTCGGCGAGCGCGGCTTCGGCGCGTTCGAGCTGTCGCTTGCGGCCAAGATTCTCGCGCGCGGCGACGTAGATCATCTCCTTGGTGACGATGCCGGCGCGGGCGAATTCGAGCTGGGTGATCTTGTGGCCGGGAAGGCCGCGCAGCGGCTTGTGATAGGCCGAGAAGGCGCGCGCGGCCTTGTCGGTGGAGAGGTTGCCGTTGTCCTCCGGCTTGACCTGGCGGCCCTCATATTCCTCGACGCCGCCGCGCTCCAGCACCCAGGCCTTGCGGCCGCGCGGCAGGCCGGCATTGACGTCGATGGTGACAGCAGGGTCGGTGTAAGGGCCGGAGGTGTCATACACTGGCAGGTTCGGCTCGCCGGCGCCTTCGGACAGGATGATCTCGCGCAGGGGCACGCGGATGTCGGGCGCGGCATCCGGCGACGCGTAGATCTTGCGCGAGGAGGGAAGGGGACCGGTGGTGACGGCGGGGACGGTCTTTTCGGGATTGGAGCGGATATTCATGGGGAATCCTCCGGGTTAATTCTGTTGTGCGTGCGTTGGAGCGACGGCGGTGAATTCTGGCTCCGTCATTGCGAGCGCAGCGAAGCAATCCAGAATTTCTCTGCCGAGGCAGTCTGGATTGCTTCGTCGCATCTGCGCAAAATTGCTTTGCAATTTTGTCGCGAGCTCCTCGCAATGACGTTGAGAGAGCGTGGGCATCACGCTGGCTCCTTCAGGCTGAGCCATTGCTTCACCCGCGCATCCGGGTCGGGGTTCTGCGTGACGTCGCTGACGACGGCGATGGAATCGGCGCCGGCCGCGAAAATCTCGGCGGCGTGCTCGAACTTGATGCCGCCGATCGCAACCAGCGGGATGCTGCCGATGCGCTTCTTCCATTCGGCGATCTTCGGGATGCCCTGCGGTTCGAAGCGCATCGCCTTCAGCGTGGTGAAGAAGATCGGGCCGAGCGCGACATAGTCGGGCTTCGCCGCGAGCGCGGTGTCGAGTTCGGCATCGTCATGGGTGGAGACGCCGAGCGAGAGGCCGGCTTCGCGGATCGCGGCGAGGTCAGCCTCCGCGAGGTCCTCCTGGCCGAGATGCAGGTATTTCGCGCCGGCGACGATCGCCGCGCGCCAATAGTCGTTCACGACCAGCTTCGCCTGCGTGCCTTTGGTGATCGCCAGCGCGTCGGTGACGATCTGGAGCGCCTGCGAATCGTCGAGGTCCTTGGCGCGCAGCTGGATGGTGCCGACGCCGAGCTTGGTCAGGCGCTCGACCCATTTGAGGCTGTCGACGACGGGATAGAAACGATCAGGATACGGCATGCCAGAACGGGGTCCCAACGACAGGGGTTGACGGAGAGGCGAAGTCGCGGGCGTCCATCAGCCCGGCTTCAAACGCGGTGCGGCCGGCCTCGACGCCGAGGCGGAAGGCGTTCGCCATCGCCACCGGATCGGCGGCCCTGGCGATCGCGGTGTTGAGCAGCACGGCGTCATAGCCGAGCTCCAGCGCCTGCGCGGCGTGCGAGGGCGCGCCAAGGCCGGCATCGACCACCAGCGTGATGTCGGGCAGGCGCTCGCGCAGCAGCTTCAGCGCATCGCGGTTGGTGATGCCCTTCGCGCTGCCGATCGGCGCGGCCCAGGGCATCACGACCTTGCAGCCGGCATCGACGAGGCGATTGGCGACCGAGAGATCCTCGGTGCAATAGGGGAACACCTCGAAGCCGTCCTTGACCAGGATGGTCGCGGCCTCGACGAGGCCGACGACGTCGGGCTGCAGCGTGTCGTTGTCGGCGATCACTTCGAGCTTGATCCAGGACGTGCCGAACAGTTCGCGGGCGAGTTTCGCCGTCGTCACCGCCTCGCGCACGCTGCGGCAGCCGGCGGTGTTCGGCAGCACCGCGACGTCGAGCTCGCGGATCAGCTTCCAGAACGCGTCGCCGGTCTTGCCGCCGGCGGATTCGCGCCGCAGCGACACGGTGACGATGCCGGCGCCGGAGGCGCGGATCGCGTCCTGCATGATCGCCGGCGACGGATAGAGCGCGCTGCCGATCAGCAGACGGGAGGGGAAGGTCTTGCCGTAGAAGGTCACCATGGGCAGTGTTTCCCAAATCTCACTGTCGTCCCGGCGAAGGCCGGGACCCATACCGCGTGATCTTGCTTGGGGCACATAGAGAGAGACCGGCCGTCCCAACAACCGGTTGTGGTTATGGGTCCCGGCCTGCGCCGGGACGACACGCGGAGGGCGTGTGCCATCCTCACCCTCCCTGCCGCGGCGTGATGATCTCGATCTCGTCGCCGGGCTTGAGAGGTGTCTCGGCCCAGCGGCTCTTCGGCACCACGTCGTAGTTCAGCGCGATGGCGAAATGGGTGCCTTCGTAGTCGAGCTCGGCCAGCAGCGCATCGACGCTGGCCGCAGCGATCTCGCGCTGCTCGCCGTTCACGATCACAAGCATGGGACGCTCATGCGCATTGCATCACCTCGTTGTCGATCTGGCCGCGCTCGACATAGGCCAGCGTCAGCTCGGCCAGCGCCGGCGCGATCAGGAAGCCGTGGCGGTAGAGGCCGTTGACGGAAATCGTGTTGTCGCGCACGCCGATGCGCGGCAGATTGTCGGGGAAGGCGGGACGCAGCCCCGAGCCGAATTCGACGATGCGGGCCTCGCCGAAGGCGGGATGCACGGTGTAGGCGGCGCCCAGCAATTCCAGCGCCGAGCGGACGCTGACGCCGGTGTCCTCGGCCTCGATCGAGGTGGCGCCCAGCATGAACAGGCCGGCCTCGCGCGGGATCACGTAGAGCGGCCAGCGCGGATGGATCAGCCGCACCGGGCGCGCCAGCTGCACCTCGGAGGTCTCGATCAGGATCATCTCGCCCTTGACGCCGCGAAGCGCCGGTTGCTCCTCGCGCGCGGCGATGCCGCGGCAGTCGATGACGAGACCGGGAAGCTCGGCGGCGGCGACGTCGCTGGAGAATTTGACCGTGCCGCCGGCGGCGCGGATTGCCGCATGCAGCTTCGGCAGCACCCGGCGCGGCTCGACATGGCCTTCATCCGGAAAGAACAATGCCTCGCGGAAGCGGCCGTCCAGCGAGGGCTCGAGCGCGGCGAGGGCGGCCGCGTCGAGCCGGCGATGGCCCTGCGTCATCCGCGCGAAACGCTCGAAATCGTTGCGCTCGCGCGGATGGGCGACGACGAGGGAGCCGTTGAACGGGGTGTCCGGGACCACGCGCCGCCACAGATCGAGAGAGCGCAGGCCGAGCCGGGAGATCACGGGCTCGGCGATTTCGGACTCGCAAAAGGGCGCGAGCATGCCGCCGGCCCAATGGCTGGTGGATTGCGCCATCGCCGCGTCGGCGCGCTCGTGCAGCGTCACGGCGTGGCCGGCCTGCGCGAACAGCAGGGCCTGCCAGGCGCCCGCAATGCCCGCGCCGATGATCGATACCGGTGAATCCGGCCGCTTGGTCGTCTGCAACATCCCTGTCCCTTCGCCGGCATGACCCGGATCAGGTTCAAAGGGTCACCGCGGTCTCGGACATGCCGGTCTGGCATGGCCCGTTTAGCGGTATCTCAGCTCCTCCTCGGAGCACCCCTCGGAACGGACGGAATGTAGGCCTGTGGAGTGGGATGTCAATGTGCTCCCGCTCGTCATGCCCGGGCTTGTCCCGGGCATCCACGTTCCCTGATGCGGCCCGAACCTTTGTGGATGGCCGGGACAAGCCCGGCCATGACGGCGATCAGCGCGCGGGAACCTGTGCCCTGGCGTTGCGGACCTGCTGGGCGAGCTTGCGGTGCGGGGCGGGCGTGCCGAACAGCGGCTGCGGATTGCCGTTCGGCTCGAGCCAGACGTCGTTGCCGGCCGGCTGCATCATCGCCTGCTGCTGCTCCAGGCGCTGCTTCTTGGCGACGTAGTAATAGCCGCCGGCGAAATAGCGCACCGCGCGGTCGTGGTCGCCATTGGCGGCGCGATAGGCGCCGGCGAGATATTTCACGGCATAGGTGAGATTGGTGTCGGGATCGCGCAGGCCATTGGCATCGCCGGTGTAGCCGAGCCCGCGCGCGGTCGCGAGCTTGATCTGCATCAGGCCGATGGTTCCGCCGCGGCCGACGAGGGCGGGCTGGTAGCGGCTCTCGCGCATGATCACGCGGTGCACGAGCGCCTCCGGCACGCCGTTGGCGCGCGCATGCGCCGCGACCATCTCGGCATAATCGGATTCGCCCGCCAAGGCTGATTGCGGCAATGTCCATGCGGCCGCGACCAATGCGGCAACACCCAAGATCTTCATGCGAGTTCCCTTGCTGGTCCTGAAACTGACCTGCGCCCAAGGCGGTTAAGGCGGCCGAACACGGCGATGATGTGGCCAAAGCCGGCCACGCGCGCCTCGCATGGAACCTATGCGGCGAGCCGCGACTGCTGCCACAGCGGCAATTGCATCCGCACGATCAGGCCGTGGGGGCACCGGTCGTGCAGCGACAGCTCGCCGCCATGGGCGACCGCGATCGCGCGCGCGATCGACAGGCCGAGCCCGAAACCGGTGGAGTCGTCCATGGTGCGGGCATCGTCGCCGCGCACGAACGGCTCCAGCATCTCCTGCTTGCGCGCGTCCGAAATGCCCGGGCCGTCGTCCTCGACGTCGATGACGAGCCGCGTGCCCCCGACGTCGAGACGGATCTTGACCTCGGCGCCGAAGCGCACCGCGTTCTCGACGAGATTGGTGACGCCGCGATGCAGATCGTCCGGCCGGGCGACCGCGGTCGCCGACGCCGGGCCCTCATAATGCACGAGATGGCCCATGTCGGCGAACTGGTCGGCGATCACCTGCAGCGTCGAGGCGATGTCGACCAGCGTCACCGCCTCGACCTTGCGGTCGTTGCGCAGGAGCGACAGCACGCTTTCCAGCATCGCGCGCATCTGGTCGAGATCGATCAGCATGCGCTTGCGGTTTGTTTCGTCCTCGATGAACTCGGCGCGCAGGCGCAGCCGCGTGATCGGCGTGCGCAGATCGTGGCTGATCGCCGCCAGCATGCGGGTGCGATCCGACATCAGCCGGCCGATCCGCTCATGCATGCGGTTGAGCGCGCGCGCCACCGAGCGGATCTCCTCCGGGCCGCGTTCGGGCAGCGGATCCGCGGCGGACTCCAGGCTGAAATTCTCGGCGGCCCGCGCAAAGGACGACAGCGGCGCGGCGAGCGCATAGGCCGCCCACAGGCCGAGCGTCGTCACGCTGATCAGGATGAACAGCAGCGTGATCATCCACGGGCCACCCCAGATGCCCGGAGGACGCCGGCCCTCCTCGACATGGCCCGAGATCCAGCTGCCGTCGGGCAGCCCGACCGCGACGCGATGGCTGCCGTCCTGCGGCGCCAGCGGGATCACCTTGTATTGCTGACCCAGGTGACGGTGCATGCTGCGCAGATGCTCGCCGTCGCCGCCGCCGCCATCGATCGCCTCGGCCGGCGCCAGCATCGCGATCCCGGACTTCGGAAACGCCCGCAGGATGTCGGCGAGCAGGCGCGGCCGATCACCCGGCTCCGCGCTGTTGAGCAGTTGGGCCGCGTTCGCCAGCAAATGCGCGCTGTCGGGCGGCGGCGGCTCGCCGCGGTCCGGCCGGCCGATCAGGAAACTGGCGGTGAGGATCAGGTGCAGCGCGACGATCGACGCTACCACCAGCGCGGCGATCTGTCCGCCGATGCTCTTGAGATGGAAGAAACGGAACGGCGTCATGGTGGCCGCGCCGTCAGTTGCTCAGGGACGTCGTGACCGCCTCGGTTCTCGGCGTGAACAGATAGCCGCCGGAACGCACCGTCTTGATCAGCGTGGGGTCCTGCGGGTTCGGTTCGATCTTGCGGCGGATGCGGCTGACCAGCACGTCGATGGAACGCTCGAAGGAGCCGGTGTTGCGGCCCTGCGTGAGGTCGAGCAGGCTGTCGCGCGACAGCACGCGGCCGGGCCGCTCGCAGAACGTGCGCAGCAGGTCGAACTCCGCGCTGGTCACGGCGACGCGCGCGCCGTCCGGATTGCGCAATTCGCGCAGGCGCAGATCGATGCGCCAGCCCTCGAAGGCCAGCGTCGAGGCCCCCTCGATCGCGCTCGCCGCCTGAGCCGCGGCCTGGCGGCGCAGCACCGCGTTGATGCGGGCGAGCAGTTCGCGCGGGTTGAAGGGTTTCGGCAGATAGTCGTCCGCGCCCATCTCGAGGCCGACGATGCGATCGACGTCCTCGCCGCGAGCGGTCAGCATGATGATCGGCGTCTGCGCCTCGGAACGCACCTTGCGGCACAGGCTCAGTCCGTCCTCGCCGGGCAGCATGACGTCGAGAATGATGAGGTCGACCCTGTGATCGGCAAGCGCGCGCGACATCTCGCGCCCGTCGCTCACGGTGGTGACGTTGCAGGCGTTGTTGCGCAGGTATTTCGCAATCAACGTCCGGGTTTCGCGGTCGTCCTCGACGACCAGGATGTTGGGATTGGGAATGGCCATGCGCTTTGTTTGTCCAAGATTCGGGCCAAAAGGCGATGTTTTTTGTTTCATATTGTTTCCACGGGACGTGCCGCAATACAGGGCAATGCACGGGTGGAAAAGCGGCAAGGTCTCGTTAACGCCGTTAACCATAGCGTGGTCTCGCCAAGCGATAAATCCCCAAGACCACGGAGCCATCATGACATCGATTTCGGCGGCCTCCGCCGGTAACTACCAGTCGCCGCTGCAAAGGCTGCAGCAGGAATTGCAGTCGGAAGTGTCGGCCGGCACGATCTCGTTGTCGGACCAGTCGGCGCTCTCCACGGCTTTGACCGACATCGACACGGCGCTCCAGCAGAGCCGCGCGAGCGACCAGTCGAGCGGCACGCGTCCCTCCAAGGACGATCTCGATGCGAAGATCGACGACCTCATTTCCAGCGAGGTCTCGAACGGCACGCTGACCTCGGACCAGGCCACGGCGCTGAAAGGCGTGTTCCAGTCCGCCTTCGCCAACGGTCCCGGCGGCGCCGGAGGAGCAGGCGGTCCGCCGCCCGGTCCGCCGCCGGATGCGAGCTCCTCGGATTCGTCGGCGACGGATTCGACCAGCAGCACGTCGAGCGACAGCACGACGGCGGAGATCCTCGCGCAATTCCTCCAGGCGCTGCAGCAGTCGCAATCGTCCTATTCGTCCTATGGCGCCAGCGGCACCGCATCCGCGTCGGGCAATTCGGACTTCTCCGCATTGCTGATCGACTACAAGAGCTGACCCGCGCCTGCGAGGTCGGCACCTTCCCCGCCGCGATCGTGCTTCACCCAGGGCGCAGGATCGTCGGCGGGGAAGCGTGCGACCAACGTTCCGTCGTCACACAGGAACCACGTCACGATGCCGCATCGCATCGTGCAACGAAATCGTCGAAGCCCGGGAACTGCCGGTCTGCGGCGCTGTTCTCTCCGCACAAGTTATTTGCTGAAGGAGAGGACGACAATGTTGAAGACATCACTCGCCGCCGGTCTTGCCGGTACCGCCCTGTTCGCGACCGTCGCGTTTGCGCAGTCGCCGACCACCACCACCGATCGCGCTGCACCCCCGGCGGCCGCAACGACCGTGAGCACGACCGCTTCGGGCCAGTGGCGCACGTCCAAGATGGACGGCCTCAAGGTCTACAACGCCGCCAATGAGAACATCGGCTCGGTCAGCGACCTCCTGATCGACCAGAGCGGCAACGTCAAGATTGCCGTGATCGGCGTCGGCGGCTTCCTCGGCATGGGCGAGCATCTCGTCGCAGTGCCCTTTGAGAAGCTGAAGTTCGTCAACCAGCCGGTCTCGTCCACCACCGCAACCAACACCGCGCGCCCCGCCACGACCACCACGACGGGCGCGGCGACCGGTACGGAAAAGACGACCACCACCACCACGATGACCTCGTCGTCGTCCAAGTGGTATCCGGACCACGCCGTGTTCAACGCGACCAAGGATGAGCTGAAGAACATGCCCGAGTTCAAGTACTCGGAGTAACGCAGCTCTCGCGGTCTCAAACGAAGCGCGCCCGGTTTTCGCCGGGCGCGCTGTCGTGTCTTTCGTTGGCCGTCATGGCGGGCTTTTGCGACGAAGCAATCCGGAGTGTTTCGGCAGTGGGATTCCGGATGGCTTCGCTTCGCCCGCGATGACTGTCAATGCACCGTCAATGCACCTGCCTCACTTCACCAGCGGGCAGCCGCCCTTGTCCAGCGGGCGGAAGGCTTCGTCGCCGGGCACGGTGGCAATCAGCTTGTAGAGGTCCCACTCGCCCTTGGACTCCTCGGGCTTCTTCACCTCGAACAGATACATGTCGTGGACCATGCGGCCGTCGATGCGGATCTTGCCGTTCCTGGCGAAGAAGTCGTTGACCGGCGTGGCGCGCATCTGCGCCATCACCTTCGGCGCCTCGTCGGTCTTGATGGCCTCGATCGCCTTCAGATAGTGCATGGTCGCCGAATAGAGCCCGGCCTGGATCATGGTCGGCATGTGGCCGACCTTTTCGTTGAAGCGCTTGGAGAAGGCGCGCGTTTCCTCGTTCGTGTCCCAGTAGAAAGCATCCGTCATGATCAGGCCTTGCGTCGCCTTGATCCCGAGCGAGTGAACGTCGGTGATCTCCATGAGCAGAGCGATCATCTTCTGACCGCCCTGAGTCAGGCCGAACTCGGCCGCCTGCTTCAACGCATTGGTGGTGTCGCCACCGGCATTCGCCAGCGCGACAACCTTGGCCTTGGAGGCTTGCGCCTGCAGCAGGAAGGAGGAGAAGTCCGATGAATTGAGCGGATGGCGGACCTCGCCGAGCACCTTGCCGCCGCTCTCCTTCACCACGTTGGCGGCATCGCGCTGCAGGGCCATGCCGAAGGCGTAGTCGGCCGTGAGGAAGTACCAGGTGTCCTCGCCGCGCTTGACCATCGCCTTGCCGGCGACGTTGGACAGCGCGTAGGTGTCGTAGGTCCAGTGCACGGTGTTGGGCGAGCACTGGCTGCCGGTGATATCGGACGAGCCGCCGCCGGAGTTGATGTGGATCTTGTTCTTCTCGCGGGTCAGCGCCGAGACCGGCAGCGCCACCGAGGAGGTCGGTACGTCGAAGATCGCATCGACCTTGTCGTTGTCGTACCAGTTCCGCGCGATGTTGACGCCGACATCCGGCTTGTTCTGGTGATCGGCGGCGACCACCTGCACGGGCTTGCCGGCGACCTTGGCGCCGTAATCGGCGACGGCCATCTCGACGGCGGCGAGCGAACCCTTGCCGGTCGCGTCTGCATAGAGGCTCGACATGTCGGTGAGCACGCCGATCTTCACGACGTCGTCGGAGATCTGCGCCTGCGCAGCGCCGGACGTGGCGGCGAGGGCAAGACCGGCCGCGACCGCGGCGATGAGTTTTTGCATGGTTGTTCTCCCTGTGTGTTGTTGTTCGGGCTTTGTTGGCGGGAGCGTTGTAGCGACATTCCGTCGCGGGAGGTAAGCAAAAGATGCGTCGGGTGTGGAGAAAAAAGCAGGCGGCGGCTCCGTCCGCGGCTGCGGTCATGCATCCGGAAAGAGACCCCTCATCCGGCGCTTCGCGTCGCCTTCTGCCACAAGGGGAGAAGGAAGAGGGCAGCCACCGCGTGCCAGGGAGCTACATCCCCGAGAGCTTCGTCACGTAGACATTCAGCGAGCCGCCGGCTTCGGCGACGATCCGCAGCGTCTTCGTGTCGAAGGCGATCTCGGCCAGGGCGATGTTGTCGATCTTCGCGTCGACCTTGACGCCGTCCTCGCTCTTCTGGAAGTCGGCGATGACGGCGGCGATCTTGTCGCGGGCGTTGGCGGTGATCGGCTTCAGATCCAGCGTCGCTTTTTGCACCAGCGTCTGTTGCAGCTGCGGCACCACCGCGCGCGCGGCGGCCCCGAGCAGGCCGAATGCCGCCTCGGACTCCACCGCGAGCTGGATATCGGCCAGGCGCAGCGTCTGCTGCGCCTGGTCCAGCATCGGCCGGCCCCAGATGTGCACGTTGGCCTCGGCGCCGAGACCGAACCAGCTCTTCTTCTCCTTGGCGCGCACCAGCAGCGAGATCAGGAGCCGCTCGCCTGACGGCACCACATTGACGCTCTTGACGGTGACATCGACCGGACCCGACCCGTCCTCGGGATAGGTGTGGCCGACCATCTGCGCCGCGATCAGCTTGTTGATCTCGGTGAAGGGCACGTCGATCGGAACGGCGATGTTCACGCCGGTTCCGGTCGGCGGCACGATCGAGATCTTCTCGGGGAAGGGGCAGTCCGGCTTGGTGGGGGTCGAGGTCACGCGCGTCTCGGCCTCGAGGCCGAGCAGCAGCGTCACCGCCTGGCTGTCGACGCGCGGCTGTGCCGCAATCGCGCGGGTCGGCTTCATCTCGAGCCACAGCGGCGGCAGCGCGGCCGAGGCGCCGGTGCCCTGCAGCGGGATCGAACGGCAGGCCTTGGCCCATTGCAGCTTCGCATTCTCGCGCAGCGAGGGATCGTTGCGGATGCGCTCGGACACGACGTTGATCTGCTCGCCGACAGTCTTGTCGATCAGCGGCTTCACCTGCGCCGGTACGTTGACCTTGGCGCCCGCGACATTGAGGTTGGTGTCGCCCAGATTGACCTGCGCACCGAGATTGGGTTCGAGACGCCAATTGGCCGCGATCTTGGGCCGCGAGGTGACGATCACGTTGCCCTTGATCTCGGCGCTGGCATTCAGGTTCTTGATGTTGACCGCGCCGATGCGCTTGGCGGCGTCGCCTCCGAGCACGCTGCCGAGGGCCTCGCCGAGCGCCCCGGTGGCCTTCGACGACAGCGATCCCGTCACGTTCAGCCGGCCGGAGAGTGGCGTCGAGATCGTCAGCACGTCCTTGTCGCCGGCCGCGGCCATCGGGCCGCGCACGGCGGACCAGCCGATGTCGGCGTCCTGCAGGATCTGGGAAATCGGATTCTCGGCCTTGCCCGCGAAGTTGCGCGGCGCGGCCTTTTCGGCCTGTTCGCGGATCGCCGACAGCGCGATGGCAACCGGCGCCACCACGATCGAACTCTTCGAGGCCGGCGGAAGCGGCGGCAATTGCGCGACGGGAGGCGCGGTGTTCGTCGCGCGCGGCGACAACCAGTCCATGGCCTTCAGGCTGACGAAAAACGACGTCGCGATCACCGCAAGGGCGATCAGGACAGTCTTCACATTCAGCGTCAGTCGCATCACTCCCCCGGGCCGCCCGGCCGGAAATCCTACAGGGCCGACGACACCGGCGCTAGAGCGCAGCGATGGGGTGGAATTGCGGCGAACAGGTTAACGCTTGTAACCGGTCGGTCGCCGTGGCGCTAGCCACGCCCGGGACGGCGGACGGCCCTCACATTGCCGCGAGGGCCACCTCCGCAATAGAAGCGGTCGCCGCCATCGGACTCCAGGCCCGACACCATCGTGCCCGCCGGCAGGTCGATCTGCTCCAGCACCTTGCCGGTGTCGGGATCGATCCGCCTGAGATCGCTGTCTTCGCCTTCCCAGGTGCCGTGCCAGAGCTCGCCGTCGACCCAGGTGACGCCGGTCACGAAGCGCCTGCTTTCGATCGTGCGCAGGATCTTCCCCGTCTCGGGATCGATCTGGTGAATCTTCCGGTCGCGATACTGGCCGACCCAGAGCGAGCCTTCCGCCCAAGCCATGCCGGAATCACCGCCGCCGCCCGGCGCCGGAATCGTCGAGAGCACCTTTCCGGTCGCGACGTCGATCTTCTGGATGCGATCCTCCGCGATCTGGAACAGGTGACGGCCGTCGAACGCCGTTCCGGCATGAGCGGCAACTTCGATGGCGCGCGTGACGGTGCCGCTGGCCGGATCGACCGCGTTCAGGCGGTCGCCCGATGCGAACCAGACCTCCTTGCCGTCATAGGTCACGCCATGCACGGCTTCGACGCCGGCAAACGGGCCATACTCCCTGACGATCTCCGCGGGCGAACGTTTCATCTGCGTGTTGTCCTTCTGGTCCGTTCATCCTACGACTTCAGGAGCGGGGCGGGGAGTAACAAGCCTGTCGGGAAACCGGGGACGGGCGGGGTCATCCAGCGCCGCGCGCGCCCCTGTCCGAACGACTGCACCTTGTTCGCACGCTGCAGCTCGTCGAGGTTTCGCTGCACCGTCCGCGCGCTCGTCCCGAGCGCCAGCGCGAGTGCCGAGCTCGACCAGGGCTCGCCGTCGGAAAGGACCGCGAGCAGGTTGGCGTGCTTTTCCTCGGCGGGCCGCGCCAGGACGAGCACATCGCGTGTGCCGCGCGGTACGAGCACGAAGCCGCGCTGGGTTGCGCGACAATCGGCAACGGGCGCGAGCTTGGTGCGCAACCGTCCGATCTCGACGCGCAGCCGCGCGCGATGGGAGTCGTCGACGTGTTTCGCCTGAAACGCGCCGGCGATCAGCGTCTCGCGCGCGACATCGGACGGCCAACCCTCGGCAAGCAGGCGCGCCAGCGCGAACAGGACCGGACGCGTTCCCAGCGGCACGATCACGCCGTTCCGGCGAACGGCGTGTTGGAACGTGTCGACGACGAAAGCCTTCGACGTGGCGAGCGCTTCGACCTCGTCCAGCAGCAACGGACGCTCGGCGCCGCGCGCGATCAGCCGTGCCGCCGGCGCATCCAGCACGCGCCGCGTGCTCTCGACTTCGGCGGTCAGCGCGGGGATGCCAGCCTGGCGAGCCGCGGTGGCCGCGCGGGCGAGCGCCGCGCGCGCCTGCCTGGTGCGGAGCCGGCGGATGGCGATGCCGGCGCGGACGAGTTCGCGAAGTGCCTGCGAAGCGGGGGGCAGCGGCGCGGTGCCGATTTCGCCGAGCGTGCGTTCGGCCTCGTCCGGCCGCCCGACGATGAGGAGACGACGGGCCTCGATGTGGCCGGCATGGGCGGCGTTGGCGTGATCGCCGTGCAACGCGAGCGTCGCGCGTGCCGCGGCGAGCCGCTTCACGGGCCAGGCGAGGTCGCGCGCGACCAGCGCGATCTCGGCCTCTGCGACCACGCATCGGGCGCGCGCGACGGCCTCCTTCGGGCCGAAGGCCCGCGCCGCCTGGCGCAGCAACGCCTTCGCCCGCGGGAGATCGCCGAGCTGCGCCATCGCGATGCCGCGCAGCGCCAGCGACGGCGCATCGTTGCGCAGCGCGACGCGGTTCAGCGCGCCGAGGGGATCCCCGGCATGAAGCGCGCGCGCGGCCGCCGTGATCAGCGACTCCATGGCAATCCCGCCAGACTTGTTACTCCCACCGCAAGGCCCGGCGATGCGAGAGGTTGCGCGTCGCCGCAATGCGGCGAGGCGCGGGCGGGCTCGCGCGGATCATCAGGCGGCGTGCAGGTCCCGCCGAGGCAAGAGGTTTGAAACGCCATGACGACATCGACCCCGAACGGACGAAACGAAAGACAGGCCGCCATGCAAACACCACCGGTGGTGTCGCCGCAGGACTGGGAGGCAGCCCGTCAGCAACTGCTCGTGAAGGAAAAGGCGCAAACCCGGGCCCGCGACGCGCTGGCCGCGGAGCGCCGGCGCATGCCCTGGATGGCAGTGGACAAAACCTATGCGTTCGAAGGCCCCGGCGGCAAGCTCACTCTGCGCGATCTGTTCCAGGGTCGGCGGCAGCTGATCGTCTACCGCGCCTTCTTCGAGCCGGGCGTGTTCGGCTGGCAGGATCATGCGTGCCGCGGCTGTTCGATGGTGGCCGACCAGGTCGCCCATGTTTCGCACCTCAATGCGCGCGACACCACGCTGGTGTTCGCCTCGCGGGCACCGCAGGCCGACATCATCAGGCTGAAGCAGCGGATGGGCTGGACCATGCCGTGGGTCACCGTCACCGACAGTTTCGACGCCGATTTCGGCGTGGACGAATGGCACGGCACCAATGTGTTCTACCGCGACGGCGACCGTGTCTTCCGGACCTATTTCGTCAAGAGCCGCGGCGACGAGCAGATGGGCGGCACCTGGAACTATCTCGACATCACCCCGCTCGGCCGCCAGGAGGTGTGGGAGGATTCGCCGGCGGGCTATCCGCAGACGCCGACCTACAAATGGTGGAACTGGCACGACAGCTATGACAGCGGCGCCGCGCCGGATCCGAAATGGGTGGCGATCTCCGATGCCGGCGAGAAGGCGTTTCGCCGGGAGGCCGCGGAGGGACGTGACTAGTCGCGCGCGTGCATCGGCCGGCGCTGGCCGCGATGCCGTGGCCGCGCGGCGTCTCGCCGGATGGCTGGCTCTCGCGGCCACGCCGACCTTTGCAGCCATGGCGGTGCTGACGGCCCTGTTCGGCGGCGGTCCGGCGGACATGCTCTGTGCCGCCGGGCAGGGCGCCCTGCTCGGCGGCATGGTGCCGATGTACCTCTTGATGAGCGCGTTTCACGCAGGGGCGTGGTTGCGGTGGATGGCGCAGCGGCGAGCGGAACTGCCGTCCTCGTGAACGCCCCATCCTTCGAGACGACCGCTTCGCGGTCTCCTCAGGATGAGGCTAACCGGCATCCGTCGCTTGCTGCAAGTCTCCAGCCAAATACTCAGACCATCATCCTGAGGAGCCCGCCGGAGGCGGGCGTCTCGCAGGATGGCCGCGAGCATCGGCGCAAACAAAAACGGCCCCGGATCCTCGGGGCCGTTCGCGTCACAATGTCTTGCCGCTTACCGCGAGGCACTGCCGAGGTCGGCTCTTCGCTCCGTCATCGGCAGTACGATCACCTTGGCGCCGACGCTGACGCGCGAATAGAGGTCGGTGACGTCCTCGTTGGTCATGCGGATGCAGCCGGAGGAGACGTGCTTGCCGATGGTCTCGGGGGCATTGGTGCCATGGATGCGGTAGATGGTGCCGCCGAGATACATGGCGCGGGCACCGAGCGGATTGCCGGGGCCGCCGGCCATGTGGCGCGGCAGATAGGGCTGGCGGGCGATCATCTCGGGCGGCGGAGTCCAGTCCGGCCACTCGGCCTTCCGGGTCACCGACTGGGTACCCGACCAGGTGAAGCCCTCGCGGCCGACACCGATGCCGTAGCGCATCGCCTGTCCGTTGCCGAGCACGTAATAGAGATAGGTGTTCGGTGTATCGATGATGATGGTGCCCGGCGCCTCGCGCGTCGCGTAAGTAACTGTCTGGCGACGGAAGCGGGCCGGCATCTCCACCACGTCCTGGTCCTCGGACGGAGCAACCTGGGAGGGCGCTGTCTGATAGGGCTGCGGCGCGGCGAACGGCGGCAGCGG
This sequence comes from uncultured Bradyrhizobium sp., assembly GCA_964423245.1. Taxonomy (GTDB): domain Bacteria; phylum Pseudomonadota; class Alphaproteobacteria; order Rhizobiales; family Xanthobacteraceae; genus Bradyrhizobium. Next base: position 76,307 of record CAYREH010000001.1, read on the forward strand.
CTGAAACAGCGGGAAGATCTGCGCGGGTGCGGCCTGGGCGGCACTGCCGCACGCGATCGCGGAGATCGCGGCCAGGCTGAACGCAACTGCGCGCGAATAGGTCCTGAATGAGTCCGGATTGAACATTGGTCGCCCCTGTCGGCTTTGGTTTTCTTGATTGCCCCGGCACCCGCGTCGGTGCCACCGTCGCAAAGACGCTTACCAGCAAAACATTTCCCGACATTTTCGCGGGAAAACCAAAACCGCTTCATCGCGGTAAGGATTGTTTCATGACAGTTTCGTGGCCGTGGCCGCGCAGTCACCAACAAAACAGGGCGCCGACATTTCTGTGACGTCATACGCCTGAAATATCCGTGGTTGATGGTCCTCGCACGAGAATCATCAAACTCTCCGGATTCATCCATGCGGGTATTAATCGCGACGGACGCCTGGCATCCGCAGGTCAATGGGGTGGTCCGGACGCTGACCTCGCTGGCGAAGGCGGCCAAGGCGCTCGACGTCGAGATCGACTTCCTGACGCCGGACGGCTTTCCGTCCTGGCCGCTGCCGACCTATCCGGGCCTGCGGATCGCGCTGCCGAGGGGCGCGGAGATCGCGCGGCGGATCGAGCGAGCGGCGCCCGACGCCCTGCACATCGCGACCGAAGGACCGATCGGCTGGGCCGCGCGGGCCTATTGCCGCCGCAACCGGCTTGCCTTCACCACCTCCTACACCACGCGCTTCCCGGAATATGTCGCGGTGCGGACCGGGATCCCGACCGCCGTCGGCTATGCCGTGCTGCGCCACTTCCACGATGCCGCCGCCATGACCATGGTGGCGACGGCTTCGCTGCGGCAGGAATTGTCCGAGCGCGGCTTCAAGCGGCTCGGCTTCTGGACGCGCGGCGTCGACACCGAGCTGTTCCATCCGGGCAGTCCGGCCATGCTGGACCTGCCGCGCCCGATCTTCATGACCATGGGGCGCGTCGCGGTGGAGAAGAATCTCGACGCCTTTCTCGCGCTCGATCTGCCCGGCACCAAGGTCGTCGTCGGCGACGGCCCGCAGAAGGCGGCGCTGGAAGCGAAATATCCGGACGCCGTCTTCCTCGGCGAGAAGAAGGGCGCCGATCTCACCGCTCATCTCGCCGCCGCCGACGTGTTCGTGTTTCCGAGCCTGACCGACACGTTCGGCGTCGTGCAACTCGAGGCGCTGGCCTGCGGCACGCCCGTTGCGGCGTTTCCGGTGACCGGCCCCAAGGACGTCATCGCCGATCACCCGATCGGCGCGATCGACAACGACCTGCGCACCGCCTGCCTGCGCGCGCTCACCATGTCGCGCGAGGCCTGCCGCAACTTCGCGCTGTCGCGCTCCTGGGAGAACAGCGCGCGCCAGTTCGTCGGCAACCTCACCTCACTCCAGCCCAGCCGTTCCCTGCGTGCCTCGCCCGTCATGGCGCGGCGGCCGGTGCGCGGCTGATCCATCTTCGAACCACAGCGAGACCTTCCGAAATGGCCAAGATCATGAACCTCGACGGCACCCAGCAACTCGACCTCGATCGCGGCACGGTCGAGCAGGCCTACGATCGCTGGGCCCCGGTCTACGATCTCGTGTTCGGCGGCGTGTTCGCCAAGGGCCGGCAGGCCGCGATCGCGGCCACCAACAAGATCGGCGGACGCGTGCTCGAGGTCGGCGTCGGCACCGGCATCTCGCTGCCGATGTATGCGAACAATGTCCGCGTGTTCGGCACCGACATCTCTGAAGCGATGCTCGACAAGGCGCGCCGCCGCGTGAAGGAGCAGAATCTCCGCAACGTCGAGGGTCTTGCGGTGATGGACGCCGAGAAGCTCGAATTCCCCGACAATTCCTTCGACGTCGTGATGGCGCAATATGTCGTCACCGCCGTGCCGAACCCGGAAGTGGCGCTCGACGAATTCGCCCGCGTGCTTCGTCCGGGCGGCGAATTGATCATCCTGACCCGCGTCAGCGCCGATGCCGGCATGCGCCGCTTCATCGAGCAGAAGCTGCAGCCGGTGGTGCGTCCGCTCGGCTTCCGCACCGCCGAGTTCGCCTGGTCGCGCTATGCCAAATGGCTGGCCGGATCGCGCGGCATGGAGCTCGCCGAGCGTCGCCTGATTCCGCCGCTGGGACATTTCTCGCTGGTGCGCTTCCGCAAGGTCGAGATCGCCAAGGCGGCGTGATCCGGCTTCGCGACCGTCGTCTGCGTCACCGCGTTTCGTCACATGACAAGATGATGTTGTCACACGGCCTACATCGAATCCGTTTAACCCGTACCCGAACGCATCCTGGGGACTAGCATGATCAAGAACTATCTCGAGCAGCTGCGGATCCAGCGCTGGGACGACCATCGCTACTATCACCACAGCCGAATCAATCAGAGCCTGCACTTCATCAGCGCGCTGAGCTTCCTGTTCGCCTATGTCTGGCTGTTCATCGATCCCGTGGTCTCGGCCCTGGTCGGATGGCTGGTCTCGATGACCTCGCGCCAGGCCGGTCACTTCTTCTTCGAGCCGCATGATTACGACCACGTCAACCAGGCGACGCACGAGTACAAGGAAGAGATCAAGGTCGGCTACAATCTGCAGCGCAAGGTCGTGCTGATGGCGATCTGGGCAGCCTCGCCGCTGGTGCTGCTGGCCGATCCCACGCTGTTTGGCCTGTTCACCCCCTGGGCGAGCGCGACCGACTTCATGCGGCAGGTCGCCAAGATCTGGCTGGTGGTCGGCGGCGGCGGTCTCCTGTTCCGCACCGTGCACCTGTTCTTCATCCGCGACGTCGAGACCGGCCTCGTCTGGATGACCAAGATCCTGACCGATCCGTTCCACGATCTGATGCTGTACCACAAGGCGCCGCTCGCCCTGATGCGCGGCGAACTGATGGATCCGGGCCTGCATCTCAACCCCGAGCATACGCTCGGCTTCAGCGACGAGCCCGTGCTCGAGGAGCGGCCGGCCTGAGGGCGCCATCCTCGACGGATATTCCGATGTCGATCGACTGCGTCATGCCCGGGCCCGTCCCGGGCATCCACGTCTTGGGGGGATCGTATGGAAACGCGCGGATGGCCGGGACGAGCCCGGCCATGACGAGTTCCGGCGAACTGACCTCAGCGCTTGAAGCGCTTGGCCAGCATCTCTTTCAGGATCTGCCGCTTGATCTGCTTGTTGGTGAGGGCGCCGTCGTGCCACCAGAAGCCGTCGGCCTTCATATTCTGGGCCGCGCGGACGAAGCGATCGGCGACCTCGTTGAAATCAGCGTCGGTGTAGTTCAGGCTGAAGATCAGCCGGCCGGTGCCGACCCAGCTCAGGGCCAGGCCTTCCGCGCGCAGATAGTATTGCAGCATCCAGTTGTAGCGGGACGGCGTCGTGTAGCTGACGGTCCAGATCGACGAGAAATTGGCGAAGCGCACCGGCAGGTCGGCCTGCTCCATCATCGCGTTCAGCCGCTGGACGCGACCGTTCCAGGTCTCCTCCAGCCCGTCATAGACGGCACGGAAGTTCGGGCTGGCGAGCCGGCTCAGGAACTCGTCCATCGCCGTCATGACGTAGGGATGCGAGTTGAAGGTGCCGCGGGCGAAGCAAATGTCGGCGGGGCGATCGTCGCGGAAGCGGCGCATCAGGTCCTTCTTGCCGCAGACCACGCCGACCGGCAGGCCGCCGGCGAGGCTCTTGCCGTAGGTCACCATGTCGGCCTTGACGCCGAAATACTCCTGGGCGCCGCCGGGCGCGAGGCGGAAGCCGACGAACACCTCGTCGAAGATCAGCACGATGCCGCGCTGGTCGCAGACCTCGCGCAGCTGCTTCAGCCATTGCGTGTAGGCAGCCCGGTCGAAACGGCCGCCGCGCGAGGAATCGACCAGCGAGGAATCGCCGGGCGCGTTGGCGTTGGGATGCAGGCCCTGCAGCGGATTGACCAGCACGCAGGCGATGTCCTTGCGCGTGCGCAGGACGTGCAGCGTCTTCTCGGACATCTCGGCGAGGGTGTAGGTCTCGTGCGCAGGGATGGGATTGCCGACGCCGGGCTGCACGTCGCCCCACCAGCCGTGATAGGCGCCGGCGAAGCGCACGAGGTGGCTGCGCTTGGTATGGTAGCGCGCCAGCCGCACCGCCTGCATCACGGCTTCCGTGCCCGACATGTGGAACGACACTTCGTCGAGGCCGGAAATCTGCCGCAGTCGCGCGACGTTCTCGAGGATGACGGGATGGTAGGGGCCGAGCACCGGCCCGAGCGCATGCGCGCGCTTCTCGGCGCCCTCGATGCACTCCTTGTAGAAGTCGTTGCCGAAGATGTTGACGCCGTAGGATCCGGTGAGGTCGTAGAAGGTGTTGCCGTCGACGTCCGTGACGGTGACGCCGCGCGAGGACTCCATGAAGGTCGAGGTGCCCAGATGCTCGCGCACGAGGCGCGAGAACTGGAACGGCACGCGGTAGCTCTCGGTGAAGTTCAGGTCGGAGATGGTCTCCGCCGCTTCCTTCGTCATCGCGCGGCCCTTGGGGTAGCGCTCGGCGTAGAGATTGGCGAGGCGGAAGAAGCCGTCCCTGCGCTGCTGCACGACGTTCGCAGGCGCGCCGTCACAGCCGAAATAGTGGTCGCCGCCGAATTCGTAGAATGGCAGCAGCTTTGCCACCCGCCGCGACATCTTGGAGTGGCCGGCGAGCGAACGGTGCTTGGCGCGGGACAATTCGACCCGCGCCTTGATCTTCGGGAGGACGGCGGCAGCGGATGCTGCGGCGGCCACGGACAGCGAGAGAATCGGGAGTGTCGTTTCCATGACAACAAGCGCTAAACCTGCGAGCTGACAGATTCATGACAGTCAAAGCCCTCATCGCCTCTTTCACCCAGCAGGAAGACCTCAACTTCCTGCTGACCAATCGCATCCCGCGCGCCGCGCTGACCCGCTTCATGGGCTGGTTCTCCAAGATCGAGAATCCCCTGGTCCGCGATGCCTCCATCGCGCTGTGGAAGCTGTTCTCCGACCTCGACCTGTCGGAGGCGCGCAAGACCGAGTTCAGCAGCCTGCACGATTGCTTCACCCGCGAGCTCAAGCCGGGCCTTCGGCCGTTCGATCCCGATCCGGCAGTGGTCGCGAGCCCGTCGGACGGCATCGTCGGCGCGCATGGCAGGATCGCCGATACCGAACTTTTCCAGGTCAAGGGCGCGCCCTATTCGCTGCTCGATCTGCTCGGCGATTCCGCGCTGGTCGAGCAGCACCGCAACGGCAGCTTCATCACGCTGCGACTGACCTCCAGCATGTATCACCGCTTCCACGCGCCTTGCGATGCGCATATCGAGCGCGTCACGCTGATCCATGGCGACGTCTGGAACGTCAATCCGATCGCACTGAAGCGCGTCGAGCGCCTGTTCTGCAAGAACGAGCGCGCCGTGATCCGTACGCGCCTGTCGACCGGCGAGGCGGTGACACTGGTGCCGGTCGCCGCGATCCTGGTCGCCAGCATCCGCCTGCATTTCCTCGACCGCGTGCTGAATGCGCAGACCACGCGCCCGTTCAATTTCCCCTGCGACGTCGACGTCGCCAAGGGCGAGGAACTCGGCTGGTTCGAGCATGGCTCGACCATCATCATCCTCGCGCCCGGCGACTTCACCTTCTGCGACGGTATCACCGACGGCGCGCGCATCCGTGCCGGTCAGGCGCTGCTGAGACGAAACTAGCCTTCAATCCGCCGCCGGCCTCGCCTATACCGGCGGCGGGACGAGAGCAGCGGAACGGATCGGTGATGGCGCGGGCGCCGGTGATGGCGGCGGGGGGAATTGTGCTGCGGCATGGCGTGCCGCCGCTATTCGCGATCGTGCGCCAGCGCAAGCGCAACGAATGGGTGCTGCCGAAGGGCAAGCTCGACGACGGCGAGACGCCGCTCGAGGCCGCGTATCGCGAGGTGCTGGAAGAGACCGGCCACGCGGTCCTCGTGCACGAATTTCTCGGCACCATGGCCTACCCGTCCGGCGGTCGCGCCAAGATCGTGCATTTCTGGCGGATGGAGGCGCAGGGCGGCCCGGTTCGCGAACTGATGCGCGACGTCAAGGCGGTCGACTGGGTCACGCTGGAGGAGGCGCTCGAGCGACTGTCGCGCGACTATGAGCGGGCGTTCCTGACTCAGACCGGACCGGTCGCGCTTGCGGCGGTCGGCAGATCTCGGGCCAGGGAGAGCGATGGGCCGGAGAATTCGCGAGGCGGCGACATCGCGGAGGTGCCGCTCGCCATGGACGAAGGTTCGGCCGACAACGAGCGCCCGGGGCTGCTGCAACGGATCGGGAACTGGCTGCGCGGCAAGCGGTAGCGGCGTCAGTCGATGGCGGCGGGCCGACGCAGAGCGCAATTCAATCGTGCAGGATTTCGAGGTCGGGAAGGCCCCAGCATTCAATGCCCATATCCTTGGCCATCATCGCAAAGCCTTCGGTTTCAATCTCGCCGGTGGCCGCGCCGGTCAGCGGATTTTGATCCCTGATCCAGCGGCTGCGGGTGCCGTAGAAGAACGGAGGAAACACCAGTCCCTCCCGGTGACGATCGGCGCGAACCAGCAACATCGTGCCTCCGACGGATTCGAGCCTGACCAGGCCCTGTCCCCTCATGTCGCTGAGATGGCGGCGGCCACCGTCACTCCAGGCGTTCCGATCGAAGCTGGGGCCGCCATATGCGTTCACGCAATTCGGATGGACGATGTCACCCTCGACGGCAAGCAGGCGCTCGATGATGTCGGGCGGATATTCCCTGACGTCGACATCGAGCCAGAGCACCCAGTCCTCGTCGGCCAGTGCCCGAAATAGAAGCGTGTTGCGTGCCTTGGCGAGGACCGCACGTCGCTGCGGCTGGAAGACCACCGAATAACGGGGCACCTGCTCCGGAATCTGGAAATTGAAGTCCCGCCGGACATAGGTGATGCGGTTGAATTCGCCGTCGCAGAGCGCAAGGCGCTGTGCGACCTGCGCTCCGGTATCGTCGAGGCTGTCACCCTCCAGAATTCCCAGCGAGAGCCTTTGACGCGGATAGGTCAGGGATTTCAGGCCGGCGAAATAGCTGTCAAGAAAGCGGGAGGCGGTCTTGACCGGCGTGAGGATGAGCACACTGGCGGGCGGCTGGGTCATTTTGAAAGCCCGTGCCGTATTGACGAGGATTGCAGCATGTGAAGATATTGCCGCGAAATCTTTCCCATGCAAAGCATTCTCACCTCCGAGCTGCAGCGTCGCAAGGTCGCTCCGGCCATTTATCCCGAGGGCCGCTTCGCCGGCCGCGGGATCGTGACCTGCGCAGGCGGCCAGCGCTATTTCACCTGTGTCTGGATGCTGATCTGGACGCTGCGCCGGGTGCTGGGTTGCACGCTGCCGATCCAGGTCTGGCACCTTGGCCGACGGGAGATCAGCGAAGGAATGCAGGCGATCCTGGAGGAGCAGGGCGTCGAGGTCGTCGATGCCGAGCAGATGATATCGCTTCATCCGGCGCGCGTCTCTGGTGGGTGGCCGCTCAAGCCCTATGCGATCGCCAACAGCAGATTCCAGGAAGTGCTGTTTCTCGATGCCGATACCATCCCGTTGGCCAATCCCGCAGCCGTGTTCCAATGGGACATCTATGCCGCGACGCGCGTCTTGTTCTGGCCTGATATCGTCGACATCACGAAGGAGAACGGGATATGGCACAAGGTCGGCCTGCCTCCGCGTGATTGCGTCAGCTTCGAGTCCAGCATCATGGCGCTGGACAAGCGGCGCTGCTGGCCGCTGCTCGATATCGCGATCCTCCTCAACGAACATTGGGAGGACATCTACGGATTTCTCCACGGCGACAAGGACACCTTTCTGGTCGCTGCCGAACTCTCGGGCATCGAGGTGGGCCTGCTGGAGCATCGTCCCTATCCCTTCGACAAGGATATGATCCAGCGCGATCCGTGCGGCGATCCGTTCGTCCACCACCGGACCCTGTCGAAGTGGAATTTCGGGGGCGTCAATCGACCGGTGTACGACCCACGCTTCACTGGCGCCTGTGATCAAGCCCTGGCCGAACTGCGCAGGATATGGACCGGCGCTCTCTTCCATCCGCCCGCGCGGTCCATGGCCTCCTCCGAGGCCGAAAGCAGGCTGATTGCGGCAAGAGTGTTCAGCTATTCGACCTCGGTCGTTCCGCAACGAACGCTCGAACTGCTTTCGGGCGGCCGAGTCGGCGAAGGTCGCGCCGACTACGAACAACACTGGGCGGTGGTCGAAAGCCCGCAAGGACTGGTCCTGCAGTTCTTCTCGACGACGCAACTGACCGTCGAACTCCGTCCTTCCGCCGATGGGTCATGGACGGGAGCATCCAGGCCGTCGCCTGCCTTCGATGCGACGCTGGTGTCGGAACGGGATCGCCTGAGCTGGCCCTGGCCCGATCAGGGACGGGTCGGACGTAGTTCCCTCATGGCGATGGACAGCCTGCTCGGCAACAGCCTGCTGCGCGGTGGACACGATCCCGAGGTCGAAGATCAGTTGCGATCCGCGCTGTCCTACCTGAACCGCAGCTTCGACGACGTGCCGGAGCGTCTCACGGCTTACGTGGGAGGCGAGACGATCGACCAGACCTGGCGTACCGTTCTGACGTCCTGGGTCGCTGCATTGTCGGAGGCGCGCGATGGGCGCCTGCGGGCAACACGCGATCGCGCCGTTCATCCCCTCAACATCGATCCTACGAATTATCGACGGACCGAGTGACGGGGCGCGCAACCATGTCTGTCGCTCTGCCCCGGAAGAAGCTGCTTTTCATCGCTCCGGTGATGCCTGCCGCGCAGGGCAATGGCCTCGCCATGCGAGTCGGCTTCTTTCTCGAAGCATATTCCCGGCACTTCGACATCGATCTTGCCGTCGTTCCGGTCGCCGGAGAGGTCGCCGGCGTCACGTCTTTCGTTCTCGGACGCTGCGTGCGTCACGTCGTCATCGCGCCACGGACCGGTTCTCATTTTGGGTTGGTGACACGCCTGCAGGATCCGCAGGCCAGGCTCGAAGCTTTTCGACGTTACGGACAACCGTCGCTCGCAGCCGGCATTACCGAGCCGGTGGTCGATGAACTGCGAGCATGGATCGGCGCGACGCGATATGCGATCGTGCACGTGTCGCGACTTTATCTTTCGGCGCTGGCGCGCGCCGCCCGATCGCACGGCGATGAAACGCGCTTCGTCCTGGATTGCGACGAGAACGACATGGCGACCCAGCAATCGATCGGCGCCATGTATCGCCGGAGAGGCGCGCTGTGGCAGTCCGAATGGACCATTTGCGAGGCCGAAGCGTTCCGGCAACATGCGCGGCAGTCGCTTGCGCTTTTTGACGTCGTGTTCGCCTCGTCGCGCAAGGATTGCGCGTCACTCGCGCGTGAGACGGGTCACGATCGCGTGCTGCCAGTCCCGAACGTCGTAACGATACCGCCGCGCCGCCGCCCCATCACGCATGGGCCGCGCGCTCGCACCGTGCTCTTCGTCGGTACGCTCGGATACGAGCCGAATGCCGACGCCATCGAGTGGTTCGTGTCCCGGGTGTGGCCCGGGCTGGTCAAGCGACTTCCGGGCGGGCTTCGTCTCGTGATTGCAGGGGCCGGCTCCTCGGCGCGGATCGCGCGCCTTGCCGCCCGGCAGGGGATCGAGGTCAGAGGGGCCGTTCCTGACATCTCCCCGCTCTACGCGCGCGCCGCCCTCGCCATTGCTCCGCTCCGCGCCGGCGGCGGGACCAGGATCAAGCTGATCGAGGCCGCTGCGCACGGCGTGCCGTCGGTCGCCACGCGGGTCGGCGCCGAGGGGCTGTGTTTTGCGACCGGGCGCGATATTGTGCTGGCCGATGGTGCCGAACAATTTGGTGCGGCCTGCAGGGCGATTTTGACCGACGACCCGCTCGCACACCGAATTGCCGTCAATGCCCGAAACCGGGTGCGGTCGGATCATGATCGCGCCCGATGGGTCATGGCCGTCGGAAACTTTGCATTACGGATGGCGGCCGGGTCGCGCGATCCATCCCCGTCCAACCTGATATCTGAGGAATTGACGCATGGCTGACTTCATCGACCGCGCCGACGGGCTGGAGATTCACGACGTGCCGGACGGCTACATCGTCTATCAGACGGCGCGCGACAAGGTTCATTACCTGAACAAGACGGCTGCGATCATCTTCGAGTTCTGTGATGGTCAGCGCGACAAGAGCGATATCGTTTCGCGGGTGGCGACGGCCTTCGAACTGGCGCCGAGGATGCATGATGAGGTGTCGAATTGTCTGGATTCGTTGATCAACGAGGGGCTGCTGCTCCGCACCCAGAGGTGATCACGCGGACCCTGCGACGCCGGATCTCGCTGCAGTCGAAGGATGTCGCCGTGCTTGATGCCCTGCGCTATCTCGCCTGCGATCCTGATATCGAGGGGGCGCCCGCGGTCGCGTCCACGATCCGCGTCGAGCCCCATCGCCACGCCTGCCGCATCTTCGACGGGGACGATCTGCTCAGCGAACAGTTCAACGTGCGCGGCGTCGTCGAATTCCTCCATGCCCACATCTTCCAGCTGTCGATCGACGATCTGCCCAGCACACCGGTGCTGCATGCGGCCTGCCTGCGGCGCGGCGAACGCCGGCTGCTGCTGGTCGGCGACAAGGGGGCCGGCAAGACCACGCTGACCCTGCGGCTGCTGCTGCACGGCTACCGGATGGAGGGCGACGAAAACGTCTTCGTTCGAAACGGACTCGTCGTGGCGCGACCGCGGGGACTTCGCATCAAGGAGAATTCATCCCGATTCCTGCCCGAACTTGCCGATCTGCTGCCCCAGCTCGGTTATCTCACCGACTACCTGGATCAGCGCGTTTACAATCTGGATCCGCGGCTGCTGGGGTTCGACTGGCGAATCGAGGAGGGGCGGGCCGATGTCATTATTCTTCTCCGGGCCAATCACGGGGGCTATTCCTCGATCCGTCCGGTCCCGACGATGTTTCTGGTCCAGGAGATCATGCAGGAGGTCGGACTGCGCGCGGAGGCCCGCGGGGCGGCGATCGGGTCGATCGTGGCGCTGTGCTCCGGTGCCAGGGGCTATGATCTCTCGCTTGGCGACCACGAGCAGGCGATTCGTTGCATCGACCGGGCCTGTGACATGGAAGCCAATGTCGGCAGATAAAGCTTTGAATCTCGGAACCAGCACTTGAACTTCCCGCGCCGGGGCCTCAAGATGGGGCTTGTGTTGATGTTCGTCGATGTTGCCGGGATTGCCGGCTTGGCGTGACGAGCGATTGAATTCAACTATTTTGCGGCCAGATTGCCGTCAGCGATGGCGGTTCACCGTTGCATGAAGCGTTTGGGGTGCATTCCAATGACTGACAAGAACTCGAAGATCGAAAGCTCCCTCTCGGGGCTCGACGATTCAAAGCGGCAGACCCTGAGCCGGCTCCTCACGGGGACCGCCTTCGTGGCGCCCATCGTCGCTTCGTTCGCCATGGATAGCTTGAGCATCTCCACGGCTGTCGCCGCGGTCAACGGCACGGGCTCGGGCCTCGCGCCGGCTTGAGGCGAGCGGCCGGAGCAGGACGGGCTCGCAGCCCTCACGGCCTGATCTCCAGCCCGACCACTTGATGAGTTTTTGAGATGCAGTCCGGGGCCCCCCGGACGCATTCGTGTTTCCCCAGAGCCCGCACGAGACCCGTTGAAGGCGATGGTCAGCACATCCCGTCTCGACGCAAGGCCGCGTGTGTCCGCGACGCTGATCGTGCGCGATGAATCGAAGCATATCGACGACTGCCTGGCATCGCTGGCAGGCGTCGTCGATGAGATCATCGTCGTCGACACGGGATCGCGGGATGACACGGTCGCGCGGGCGTCACGCTATCCCGTGTCATTGCACGCCTTTCCCTGGTGCGACGATTTCTCCGCAGCCCGCAACTTTGCAATCGAGCAGGCGCGCGGCGACTGGCTTCTGTACATCGACGCGGATGAGCGGCTGCAAATTCCCGACCCGGCGATCTGGGCGAGCGTCATCCATGACGACAGCAAATTGGCCTGGCGCCTTCTGCTTTCGCTGCGCGATGGCTGGACGCCCTGTCCCGAGCTTCGCCTGTTTCGCAACCATCCCCTGATCCGCTTTCGCGGCGTCATTCACGAGAGCGTTCGCGCATCCATCGCGGATCTTCGAAGGAGCGATCCCCGCGACGTCGGGATCTGCGACATCGGACTGCGCCATATCGGTTACGAAGGAAGCCAGGATCACAAGGTGGCGCGCAATCTCGGCCTGCTGCGCGCCTATCTCGCCGACAATGCCGACCGCTCCTATTGCTGGTGGCATCTCGGCGAGACGCTGGTTCAGGCAGGCGACGAGGATGCGGCAATCGCGGCATGGCAGCGCGGCGTCGTCGCGGCGCGCACCGAACATGAACGACAGTCCGACGAGGCATGCAGCCTGCCGTTCGTCGCGCTGGTCGACGCGCTGCACCGGCGCGGCGAACCGGTCCAGGATATCCTGGACGAAGCGATCCGGCTGTTTCCCGACAATCTCGTGCTGCACTGGAACAGGGCCAAGCTGGCAATCGAGGGCGGCCAGGAGGACGCGGCGCGTCCCATCCTGGAGCGGCTCGCCGCGATCGATCCCGAGCGTTTCGTCGATCCCTTGAACTCCTACGAGAAATCACTGTTTGCACATGACGCCCCGGAGGCGCTTGCCTTGTGCCACTTCCGTGCCGGACGGTTTCGCGAGGCCGCCGATTGGTATCGCCGCGCTGCGCGCGCGGCGCCCGATCCGGGATCATGCGAATTGAAGGCGCGGCTTGCCGAGGCAAAGGCATCCGCCGCATAGCTGCGCGCCGCGGAACACGGATTTTCCGGGAGCCGCTGCCTCGTTCCGGCGGGCGGAGCCGCGCTTCAGGACATCCGATCCCTGCTGCCGAAAATCCGGTCGAGCGCACCGGTCCGGTACTTGCGGGCCAGAAAGCCGAGATGGCGGATGGCCATGTCGAATTTCGAATGTGCGCCGCGGGACTGATAACGCAGCGCGAGCGTCTCGGGACTGAAGGCAAAGCGCAGCTGATCCGCGATGTACAAGGTTCTGCGCAGCGGGTAGGGCCAGTCCGCCCGGGCCAGCGTCGCCTGCGCGCCGGCCCGCGCGGCTTCGGAGATGGCGACGCCGTCGGGCAGCGGCAGTCCGAAGACCAGATGCGCCTGCAGCAGCCAGCTCGCCAGAATGTCCAGGCTGCCGCGCCGTTCCATGTGCGCGGCGATCACCGCGATCTCTTCTGCGGTGAGCGCGTTGGTCCCGATCGCGAATTCCCACAACCCCTTCAGCGCGAGCACGCGACGCCGGTGTCCACGATCGACCACCTGGTGGTGCAGCAGCCCGTGGAGAACATGCCAGGCCGCTGGCAGAATCCGGAAGCTCCGTCCTTCGGCCTCTGCGGCCTCCGACAGTTCCCAGGCTTCCTCGGCATTCATCAGATGGGCGCTGTTGAAGGCGAGCGGAGCGATGTGGATCTCCACGGCCCCGTTCCACCCTTCGCGCCGCATCTGCGGCAGGTGATGCTGGCCCTCGAGTTCGGGTTCGTAGTCCGGCCGGTAGTCCATCGCCGCGAGGATGTCGCGTGCGCATTCGGCCTGATCGGGACGAACCATGATGTCGAGATCGCGCATGCCGCGCGCCACCCACCAGCTCTCCTGCCTGAGCAGGTGCCGGGCGCCCTTGATCAGGAGCGGCGTCAGGCCGCGTTCGTTGAAGGCGGCGATGATGGCCAGCAATTGCTGGCGCAGATCGTGCTGCAGAACCAGATGCGCTTCAAATGCCTGGGTCAGCCGCTGCGTGACGTGCGTGTCGCGCTTTCCGGACGGGATGGCGGCCGGCAGCGGAAGCAGGAGCCCGCGGTTGCGAAGCGACCACACGACGGCCGGAAGAAGCTGCTGGACGTTCGCGAAGTCGATCAGCGCCTGCCACGAGAAGGTCGGCGCAAAGAACGCCAGTCGCAGCGAAGCCGACGCGGTATCCGAAGGCCGCACGTCCAGAATTCGGCCGAGCAGATCGACCGAGGCCCGGGGTGCAGAAGGCGGCAAGCGCTCCAAGGGATCTGCCTGATTTCGGAGGTCCGGCGTGGTAACCGTTGACGCGCAGGTTCGTCCTGTCGCGAACGCGCCGTTGCGATAGCGCGCGCTTGACCGACAGGCAACGCCAAAGCCGGATCGACGCAACGAGCGCGGCCAGGCGGAGGCCTGTGCGCGCTCACCTGCGCTCCTTCTTGTCTTTCGGGGCCGGCACCGGCTTGCGCGGAGCGGCAGGCCGCATCGCGCCGGGAGATCGCTGCTGCAGGGCGGGCTGGCGCAGCTGGCCGCCCGGCTGTTGCTGCAGCGCCGGCGACGGCGCGGATTGGCCAGGTTGCAAACCCGTCCGGGGGGGCGCGCCGGGCTGGGAGGGTTGTGAGCCCGCGGCAGACCGACCGCCGGTCAGGGGCGGAGTTTGCGGCACGTCGTCCGGCCGCCTGTCCTGCCCGGCACGGGGAACGGACCCGGGCCGTCGCGCAGTGTTCGGCAGGCCCTGACCGGCGCGCGGCTGGCCCGGCTGCACGGCGCCGCCCTGTCCCTGCCGCTGCGGCGCCTGCTGCATGCCTTGCCGGCCCGGGGGCGTGCCCGGTTGCTGCGGCCCCCCGCGATTGTTGAGGCCTGGCTGGCCGTTGGGCCGCTGCGGCGCTTGGCCGGGCGGTGTCGCCGGTCGCAATTGTTGCTGCTGCGGAGGCTGCGTGGGCCGCGGGATGCGGCTGATGGCGGCCGGATTGGCGCGGCGGAAATCGCGCTGCTCGGTGACGATCTGCCGGCCCGTGGTCTGCGCCAGATGCACCTGGGCGACGAAGCCGCGGTCGCGGGCAGCCTGTTGCGGGGCGATCGTGATCGGCACCGCCGCGAAGCGCAGGCCGGCCGGCCCGCTCGCGCCGGGTCGGATCGCGAAGCCGCTCGCTGCTTGCGTCAGCGCGCCGAGCCGCGTGCCGCTGCTGCGGTCGTCGACGTCGATATGCCCGACCCGGCCGTCGGCGTCGGGATACAGCTTGATGTTGACGTTGCTGGCACGGCTTGCGGCCGCGCCTTCGGGCACGTCGACGACCCCGGTCGTGCCGCGGATGCCGAGCGTCGCGGTCGGCGTCGTGATCTTCATATTGCCGGTCTTCGCCACCGCGGCGGCGACGAAGGCGACCGTGCCCTTGCCGATGTCGAAGATCCCGGAGTTCTGCTTGCCGCCGTCCTCATAGACGTAATTGTCGATGGTGATCTTCGAGCTCGCGGACAGATTGAACGTCGTCGCGTCGTTGAAGGTGATGCCGAGTGAGGAGTTCGAGGAGGTTTGCACGATGTCGTTGAGGTAGATGTCGTCGCGCACCCGCAGCGGATAGGAATTGCGGTCGCGGATCACGGTCGCAATTCCCGTCACGGTCGCGACATTGCCGATCGGCTCGACCGCGGCCGGCTGGGAATCGACGGCGGGAGAAGCGGACGGTGTCGGGGAGGGGGCAGTCGCCGGCTGTGCCGGCGCCTGGGCTTGCGCGAGCTCGATGGTCTCGGATGCCGAAGCGGCGCCCGCGCCGGTCAGCGGCAACGCCAGCAGAGAAATCGCAATTGCGCAGCGGCGCCAAGCCACCATCAATGCCACGAATGAGGTCCCGGTGAGAACGCGAGGCGAGGTCCGGCGATATCAACCGGACATGGCTGAACGGCGGATGAACGTCGGTCGCATGGACCGCGCGAACGTTCAGATGCCACGTCCCGTTTCCGGGACGTGGCGATGTGTTCTTGCTCCTTCCTTGCGGGACGCGACGAGAGACGCTGTCCCGGAATCTCGAAGTCGCAATCCGCGTTCTGGGCGCGTCAGCTGATGCGCTTCCAGGTCTGGCCGCCGCAGAACATGCCGCCGAAGGCGCAGCCCTGCACGCGCATCGCATTCGGACCCTTCATCGCGATGGTCGAATCGTAGTTGCGGCCGGAGTCGGGATCGTGGATGCGGCCGCTCCACTTGGCGCCGTCGGGCTTCATGTTGATCAGGATGCGCTCATTGGTCTTCTCGGCATAACCGCAGAGATTGGCACCGCATTGCTCGACGCGGACATTGCCCTTGTTCTCCTCGGTCGCCCACACGCCGATCGGCGAGTTGGCCATCTGCACCGGCGCCGCGGCCACGGGGGCCGGAGCCGGGGCGGGCGCAACGGCGACCGGTGCAGAAGCGGGGACCGGGGCTGCGACCGGCCCTGCCTGGGTCGTGCTGTCGGGGACGATGGCGGGCGCGGCGGCAACCGTGGTCGCCGGCGCGGCAGCAGCGGGGGCGGTTGCCTGCACCGGGGCCTGCTGCACGGGCTGTTGCTGGACCGGAGCCGGGGCGGGCTGCGCGGTGGTAGAAGGCGCCGGCGTCGTATCGTCATCGTCCTTGGAGCCGCCGAGACCGTTGAGGTTGATGTTGTTCAGCCTGATCGGCTTGTTCGACAGGCCCGGCGCGACGATGGTCACGCAGTCGAGCGAGGCGCAATTGCGCGGCGTCTCGATGCGGATGCGCTGGCCTTCGATCTGGAACGAGATCGAATTGCCGGCCTGGGCGACGGCGCTCGAGGCGAGGAAGAAGGCGGCTGCGGTGATATGGAGCTTGTTCATGACGACCTCCGTGATCCCTGGTGGATGAAACGTGGTTCGACCCTAGGCCCGGCCCGTCCCGCATTCCGTGACGGACGTCACAACGGCCGGTTCCGCCAGGGTGACGCAGCGCACATTCTGTGGCCGGTCTGCCGTCCTAGTCTGGCCGCGACAGACAGGGAGGGGTTGATGCAACGGCTCGGGACTGCACTCGGCATCATGATCGCGCTGACGGCGATGGCGAATGCGGCCGAGGCCCGCTCCTATGTCTTCGCGGTCGGCAGTCATCGCTTCCATGTCGAGGCGCCCCGGACCTGCCGGTCGGCATCCTGCGTCTCCGTTACAACCCAGCGCAGCATCCGACCGGCCGAGGACGTCTCCACGGCACCCGCTCCGCCGTATCCCGCAGCCGCTTCGTCATCGCCACCGGCCTGCGCGCCGGCGCTACCGCCGGCGAATGTGGCCGTGGCTCCGCCCGTCCTCGCCGCAGCGACCTCCCAGCCGGTCGCAGCCCCGCCGGCGCCGCGTCCGGATCCGCTGCCGCCCGCGCCTGCCCGCCTCGATCCGCCGCGCGCGGAAGCGCCGACGCCCCCGCCCGCGGCCGATATCAAACAGCTGGCCACGATGGGACAACACCGTGACGACGAAGCAGCCTTGCCACTCGGCGAATGGGAGAGCGTCGGCGCGAAGGGCACCGTCCGGATCGAACGTTGTGGTCCGGCGCTGTGCGGCTACACGCTGACGGAGGCGTCGCGGCGTGGCGAGAGCGTGCTGATCAACATGACGCCCAAATCCGCAGGCGTGTGGACCGGCCATGTCTACAGCCGCTCCAGCGGCAACACCTATTATGGCACCATGACGCTGAAGCCGTCCGGCAGGCTCCATGTCGAGGCCTGTGCGCTCGGTCGCTTCGTCTGCTCGGGTAATGATTGGCGGCGGGTCGACGAACCGGAGCGGGTGATCACGACATCGCGGCAGTGGAGCGCGCGGTCGTAAACGTCGCCCGCCTCTCGGCTGCTGGATCGTCGCGAGCATGATCGCGCCGACGAAGAGCATGGCGAGGTACGGGGTGACGGTGTCCCCTGGGAGGCGGCGCTGATCGCGCCCTCGCACGGTCAAGGGAGAGGTGCGCGCCGCGAAAGTCAGTCCCGCCGTCGGACATCGCGACCCGCATGGTTAAGCAATCCTGAAACCGAGACGTTGAAGAGTCTTTAAGCAAATTCACCGAACGTGCGCGCATGACGCGCGGAGTTCGTTTGTATCTCGTCGGCTCCATCGTCCTCGTCTCCCTAGCGGGTTGCGGTCGCGGCTTTTTCCAGGCCGAGCGCGAACCATGGCGGGCCGAGGCGGAAGCTGCGTGCCTGAAGTCCGGCGCGGTGAAAGAGGGGCCCGACCTCGTCCGGATCGATCCGATTTCCGGCCCCGGCGCCTGCGGCGCCGAGTTCCCGTTGAAGGTTGCGGCGATCGGGGATGCCTCCAGCAGCTACGGCTTTGCCGACGAGGAACTGCGTCCGCCCGGCAATGTCGGAGGCCAGCCGCGTTGGCCGGTGAGACCGGCCTATCCAAAGTCGCAATCCTATCCGGAGAACGCGGTGCGCCAGCCGGCCGGCTATGGTGCGCCATCAGGTCCGGTATCGCTCAGCGCACCCGGCGTGTCGCCGCAGGAGGACGAGATCGACCTGCCGCCCGAGGGCACCGACGCGGCGGGCGCGGCCCGCTACATGAACGCGCCGAGCTATCCGGCGCGCCCGGCGCCTTACGTCCAGCCGCCGGCGCAGCAGCCATTGCCGCGCCTTGGCCCGGCCCAGGGCAGCCCCGTCACCGCCGTCGGCCCGGTCGCGATGAAGCCGACCGCGACGCTGGCCTGTCCGATCGTGTCCGAGCTCGACCGCTGGCTGGCCGACACCGTGCAGCCGTCGGCGATGCGCTGGTTCGGGGCCCGCGTGGTCGAGATCAAGCAGATCTCCGCTTATTCCTGCCGCGGCATGAACGGCAATCCCCGCGCCCATATTTCCGAGCACGCGTTCGGCAACGCCCTCGACATCTCCGGTTTCGTGCTCGCCGACGGCCGTCGCGTCACGGTGAAGGACGGCTGGCGCGGCGTGCCGGAGGAGCAGGGCTTCCTGCGCGACGTGCAATCCGGGGCCTGCGCGCATTTCACCACCGTGCTGGCGCCGGGCTCCAACGTCTTCCACTACGACCACATCCACGTCGATCTGATGCGCCGTGCCAGCCGCCGCCTGATCTGTCAGCCGGCCGCGGTCTCCGGCGAAGAGGTCGCGGCCAGGGCCGGCGGTCGCAATCCCTACGCCAGCCGGCGCGATCCCGCCGTCACCGGCTCGCTCGGAACGCGCAAGAGCGCGACGCGCAAGCAGGACGAGGAAGACTACGCGGACGAATAGCAACGCATTTTGCTTCGCTCCATGCGGGCCAGGATCGCGTCAATCAAAATGTCCATCATTCGCTATCTCACGCACCCGCAGGTGCAGATCGACCCGGATGTGCCCGTGCCGCAATGGGGCCTCAGCCCGGTCGGACGCGCCCGAACGGAGGCCGCGGCGCAGGCCGGCTGGCTTGCGAACACCGCGCACATCGTCTCGAGTGGCGAGCGCAAGGCGATCGAGACCGCCGGGATCATCGCCGACCGGCTCGGACTGGCGATCGAGATCCGCGAGGCGATGCACGAGAACGACCGCTCGGCGACGGGCTTCCTCGCGCCGGCGGAGTTCGAGCGGGTCGCCGATCGATTCTTCGCCGAGCCGGATCTGAGCGTGCGCGGCTGGGAGCGCGCGGTCGATGCGCAGGCCCGCATCGTGCGCGAGGCCGAAGCCGCGTTAGCCGGCAATCGCCCCGGTGACATCCTGTTCGTCGGCCATGGCGCGGTCGGGACGCTGCTGTTCTGCCACTATGCCGGACATCCGATCGATCGCGTCCATGACCAGCCTGCCGGCGGCGGTCATTGCTTTGCGCTTGCACGCGAAGAACGTCGCGTGCTGCACCCCTGGCGGCGCATGGAAGAGATTTAGCTGAAGCGCCGGCGTTCGATTGCGTTAATTCACCCGGTACGCGGCCAGGAACATCCGTGCCGCGCTGTCGACCACTTCCTTCATGCGGTCCTCCGACGGCGCGGGGGCGGCCTGAAAGACGAAGGGCAGGAACAGCGAGGCCTTGCACAGCTCCATGAACTGCGAGGCGGCGAGATCGCAATCGTCGATCGCGAGATTGCCGGCAGCGACGTGAGCCTTGAGATAATCGGACAGGCGATTGATCGTACGGTCCAGCACACGCTGGTAATAGCGACGGCCGACATCGGGCATGCGCTCGGCGATTGCCATCACGGTGCGGATTGCGGAGCCTCCGCCTGGCCGGCACAGCATGCGGTTGTAGGCGAGGGCGAACTCCTTCAGCGTCGTCTCGACATCGCGCGCCGGATCGAAATTGAACGCCACCTGTCCGTACTGGAGCGCCTCCTGCTCGAGAATGGCTTCGAACAGCGCGAATTTGTCGGCGAAGTAGACGTACAGCGTGCCCTTGGAGACGCCGGCAGCGCGGGCGATCTCGCCCATGCTGGCGCCGTCGAATCCGAAATCCATGAACACCTTGCGCGCGCCGTCCAGGATCTGGCGACGCTTGGAACTGTCCTCCTCCTGGAGGACGTGCGGGGGTTCGCGTTCGGCTACAACCATTGGTTCAGCATCTCGGAAGCTTTCGCATCGGACCCGAAGACATGGAACCCAAATAAAGGATTCGGGCCAATAGTGTCCTGCCCGGGATTATTTAGTACATTGACCGAACCGTTCGGTCAATGGTATTTGAAGCAGGCGAGTGGATCGGTCGCAGGGGCGGTCGTCCTCGGTCGCGTTATTTTTATGGGGAGGCCGTCATGGCCGCATCGAGAGACCAGGCTGCACGCGTCCTTCGTGAGGAGGCGGCGTCCACGGTGGGCAGTGAAGCCGGGAACGAGCAACCCGCCGTTCTCGCAGAGCAGTTGCGCTCTCATTTCGTCGAGGAAGCCAAGCGCCGGACCAGCGAGGCGCCGGAGAAACCCGTGAGCGACAAGCCGGCGGCCGCCGCGCCTCAGCCTCAAGCCGCTGCGCCGAAATCGGGCAGGCGAAAATTCGTTCTGATGGGCATCGGCCTCCTGCTGGCGCTCGCGGCGGCCGGTTATACCGGATACTACATGCTGGTCGGCCGCTTCTACGTCTCCACCGACGACGCCTATGTCCGTGCCAACAACACCATGCTCGGCGCCCGCGTCTCGGGCCACATTGCCGCGATCCTCGCGGGCGACAATGCGGCCGTCAAAGCCGGCGACGTCGTGCTGCGCATCGACGATGGCGACTACAAGATCGCGGTCGACGCCGCCACGACCAAGATCGCGACCCAGCAGGCCACCATCGATCGCATCGGCCGTCAGGTGGCCGCGCTGGACAGTCAGGTCGCGCAGGCCAGGGCGCAGCTCGTCTCCGCCCAGGCCGGCCTCAAGCGCGCCGATCTCGATTATGAGCGCCAGCAGGCGCTGAGCAGCAAGGGCTTCGCCTCCCGCGCGACCTTCGAGACCTCCGAAGCCGGACGCGACCAGGGCGCCGCCGCCGTCAAGGCCGCACAGGCCGCCTACGACGTTGCGGTCAGCAATGTCGACGTCGCCAAGGCGCAGCAGGCCGAAGCGCAGGCGCAGCTTGCCGAGCTCAAGACCTCGCTCGCCAAGGCCGAGCGCGACCTCGCCTTCACCGCGGTGCGCGCGCCGGTGGACGGCACGTTCTCGAACCGTCTCGTCAATACCGGCGATTTCGTCGCGGTCGGCCAGCGGCTCGGCAACATCGTGCCGCTCGACGCCGTCTATATCGACGCCAATTTCAAGGAAACGCAGCTCAAGCGCATCCGTCCCGGCCAGCCGGTGACGATCAAGGTCGATGCCTACGGCATGCGCAAGTTCTCCGGCGTCGTCGACAGCATCGCGGCCGGCGCGGGCTCGGTCTTCACCCTGCTGCCGCCCGACAATGCCACCGGCAATTTCACCAAGATCGTGCAGCGCGTCCCGGTCCGCATCCGCGTGCCGAAGTCGGTCGCCAGACAGAACCTGCTGCGTGCCGGCATGTCGGTCTACGCCACCGTCGACACCAACAAGGGCGCCGCCGACGCCGACAGCGAGGTCGATCTCGACGATCCCAACGTTCGCCCGCAGTAGGATCTCCCGCTCATGACACGCAGCCCTCTCGCTCCGAGCGCCGCTGCGCTCCCTCTCCCGCTTCGGGGAGAGGGTGTCTCCTCCGGGGAGACTCCCCGAGAGGAGAAAGTCCTCATCCGGCGCTTCGCGCCGACCTCTCCCGCAGGCGGGAGAGGTGAAACCAGCCCGAGCTGACACCATGGCGAACGCCACCACCGCTTCCCCCGCCATGATGGCGGCCCCCGCGTCGGATCGCATCGCGCCGAAGCGGCTGTTCGCGTTCGTCATCATGGTGTTCGGGATGTTCATGTCGATCCTGGACATCCAGATCGTCTCGGCGTCCCTGAGCGAGATTCAGGCCGGATTGTCGGCCAGCTCCAGCGAAGTTTCCTGGGTCCAGACCGCCTATCTGATCGCCGAAGTCATCGCGATCCCACTGTCGGGCTTCCTGTCGCGCGCCTTCGGCACCCGGCTGCTGTTCGCGATCTCGGCCGCGGGCTTCACGATTTCGAGTCTGCTCTGCGGCTTCGCCACGACCATCGAAGAGATGATCCTGTGGCGCGCCCTCCAGGGATTCCTGGGCGCCGGCATGATCCCGACGGTGTTCGCCTCGGCCTACACGGTGTTCCCGCGCACCAAATTCCACATCGTCGGTCCCATTATCGGCCTCGTCGCCACGCTGGCCCCGACCATCGGGCCGACCGTCGGCGGCTACATCACCGACCTGATGTCGTGGAACTGGCTGTTCTTCATCAACGTCGTGCCCGGCATCGGGATCACCATCGGCGTCTGGGCGCTGGTCGATTTCGACGAACCGCATTTCGAGTTGCTCGATCGGTTCGACTGGTGGGGCCTGATCTTCATGGCCGGCTTCCTCGGCACGCTGGAATATGTGCTGGAGGAAGGCCCGCAATACGAATGGCTGCAGGACACGTCCGTGGCCATCTGCGCCTTGATTTGCGCGATCTCGGCGATTGCCTTCTTCTGGCGCGTGTTCACCGCGGCGGAGCCGATCGTGAATCTGCGGACCTTCTCGGACCGCAATTTCGCCGTCGGCTGCACGCTGCAATTCTGCATCGGCATCGGCCTCTACGGTCTCACCTACATTTACCCGCGCTATCTCGCCGAGGTGCGCGGCTACAGCGCGCTGATGATCGGCGAGACCATGTTCGTCTCCGGCATCACCATGTTCCTGGTCGCGCCCCTGGTCGGCCGGCTGATGACCAAGTTCGACATGCGCTACATGGTCGCGTTCGGGCTGATCGTGTTCGCGCTCGGCTCGTACCAGATGACGTGGATCACCCGCGACTACGATTTCTACGAGCTGCTCGTTCCACAGATCCTGCGCGGGGTCGGCATGATGTTCGCGATGGTGCCGACCAACAACATCGCGCTCGGCACGCTGGCGCCGGAGCGCGTCAAGAATGCGAGCGGCCTGTTCAACCTGATGCGCAATCTCGGCGGTGCCGTGGGTCTCGCCGTCATCAATACCGTGCTCAACGACCGCACCGACCTGCACATCACCCGTCTCCAGGAGCGGGTGACCTGGGGCAACGCGACCGCGACCGAAACCCTGACCATGTTCATGCAGAAGTTCCAGGGGCTTGGCGATTCCACGCTGATGGCGATGAAGCAGCTGTCCCAGCTGGTGCATCGCCAGGCGGTGGTGATGAGCTTTGGCGACGCCTTCTTCGCGCTGACGCTGTTCTATCTCGGCCTCAGCCTGCTGGTCACGCTGCTGAAGAAGCCGGCCTCGCCGTTCGGCGCGGCCGGTGGCGACGCGCATTGACGCGCACCGGACATGCGGGCGTCTGCGCACCAAAATGCAACACTCGTTCGTGAACTCGCGCGGGCGCCGTTGCCAATTGCCGGCGGCGCTTTTATAAGTTGCATCTCATTGTCTCGAACCGGGGAGGGATTTGCATGATGTCGTCGCATTCACAGATCGCTTGCCCGCGCGCGATGATCGTCCGGCTCGGCATGTACGCGGCCTGCTAGAGGCCTCTTCCGCCAGCTCCGATCGGATCAAGGCCTGCAACCGGTCTCCCGATCGCTCCGCTTCCAAAATCAACGCCAATTGTCAGTGACGCCCTTCGGACCCTCGTGGCCGGATGTGCGTCCATCGATGGAGCCGGCCCGCCTGGCAACAGCGGCCGGATGATGCCATGACCACCCTGTCAAAGAAGCCCGCGGCGATCCGCGTGGTCCTGCCCTTCATGTTCCGGCACTGGCTGCAGCAGCCTTGGCGCACGCTCGGCATCGCCGCCGGCGTCCTGGGCGCGACCGCGGCCGACCTGTTCATGCCGGTGTTCTCCGGCCATCTGGTCGACGCCCTGACGCGCGGCCCGGCCGACCTCACGGCGCGGCATGCCGCGATGGTCGCCTTTGGGGCCATCGTGGCGCTGGGCGCGGCCTCCATGGTGCTGCGGCTCGTCGGCCTGCAGATCATCGTGCCGTTCACGCTGAAGATCATGTCCGACGTCGCCCAGCAGGCGTTCATGCGCGTGCAGCGGTTCTCGACCGATTGGCACGCCAACGCCTTTGCGGGCTCGACCGTGCGCAAGATCACGCGTGGCATGTGGGCGCTCGACCTGCTGCACGACACCATCCTGCTGGCGCTGCTGCCCTCGCTGACCGTGCTCGTCGGGTCGATGATCCTGCTCGGCCTTCATTGGGCCTCGCTCGGCGCCGTGATCGCACTCGGGGCGCTCGGCTACGTCGCGGTGACGGTTTGGCTGTCGACGCGCTACATCGCGCCGGCCGCACGCGTCTCCAACGCCTGGGACACCAAGGTCGGCGGCACGCTGGCGGATGCGCTGACCTGCAATGCGGTGGTGAAATCGTTCGGCGCCGAGGCACGCGAGGACACGCGGCTCGCCCGTGTCGTCAAACGCTGGCGCGTGCGCGTGAGGCGGACATGGCTGCGCTACAATTACACGGCCATGTCGCAGCTGTCGCTGCTGCTGGTGCTGCGCGCCTCCGTGATCGGCGGCTCCGTTCTGCTGTGGATCGCGGGGCACGCCTCGCCCGGCGACGTCACCTATGTGCTGACGAGCTACTACGTCATCCACGCCTATTTGCGCGACGTCGGCATGCACATCAACAATCTGCAGCGCTCGGTCAACGACATGGAGGAGCTGGTGGCGATCCATGACGAGCCGATCGGGATCGCGGATGCCGCCGACGCGCGGCCGATCGCCATCGAAGGCGGCGAGATCGTGTTCGACGACGTCACCTTCCATTATGGCGGCCATCATGCGCCGCTCTATGAGGGGCTGTCGCTCACGATCCGCGCCGGCGAACGGGTCGGCCTCGTCGGGCGCTCCGGTTCCGGCAAGACCACCTTCGTCAAGCTGGTGCAGCGGCTCTATGACGTCACCGGTGGCCGCGTGCTGATCGACGGGCAGGACATCGCGCAGGCCACGCAGCAATCGCTGCGCAGCCAGATCGCGATCGTGCAGCAGGACCCGATCCTGTTCCACCGCACGCTCGCCGAGAACATCGCCTATGGCCGGCCCGGCGCCAGCCTCGAGGCGATCGAGCAGGCGGCGCGGCTGGCGAATGCGCACGACTTCATCCTGCGCCTGCCGAAGGGCTACGGCACCCTGGTCGGCGAGCGCGGCGTCAAGCTGTCGGGCGGCGAGCGGCAGCGTGTGGCGCTGGCGCGCGCCTTCCTCGCGGACGCCCCGGTGCTGATTCTGGACGAGGCCACGTCGAGCCTCGATTCGGAATCCGAGGCGCTGATCCAGCAGGCGATGGAGCGGCTGATGATGGGCCGGACGTCGATCGTGATCGCGCACCGGCTGTCGACGGTGAAAAGCCTCGATCGCATCCTGGTGTTCGACCGCGGCGAGGTCGTCGAGCAGGGCACCCATGCCGTGCTCGCCGGCCGGCCCGGTGGCCTCTATCGCGGCCTGTTCGAGCGCCAGGTCGTGGAGCTCGGGCACGCCGTACCCCTGGTGCGTACGCCGGCCTAACGGCAGCTTGTTCAAGGCCCACGGCTCCGGCTAACGTGCCGGGCCGTGGGGTTGAGCGAAGGGGCGCGATGACGGAGGTTCTGATCCTGCACCGGGTGGGCTCATGGCTTTCGGCGATCTGGGACGCGCGCTATCGCACGCCCGCGCGTTTCGTCGCCCTGATCGCGCTGCTGCTGCCCTGGACGACGACCGGACTCACCTTTGCGCTGATCCCCTGGCTGATCGCCTTTGCTTTCCTCGACCTGCGCGAATTCCCGCGTTCGCTGCTGCGTCCGATCTGCCTCGCGCCGATCGCGCTGGTCCTGCTGGCGCTGGCCGGCACGCTGTGGTCCGAGGCGCCGTGGCCCGATCGGATCCATGCGATCGGCCCGGCGGCCAAGCTGCTGGTGATCCCGCTCCTGATCTACCAGTTCGAGCGCTGGCCCTACGGACATCGGGTGTTCACGGCCTTCCTCGCCTCCTGCGCGCTCTTGATGCTCTATTCCTTCCTGGTCGCGATCGAACCCGACCTGGCCCTGAAAACCTATCTGTCGCGCGGGCCTTACAAGGTCGAGACCGGCATCGCGGTCCGCAACTATATCGACCAGAGCCAGGAATTTGCGCTGTGCGCGCTCGCGCTGGTCTACCCCGTCGCGGCGCTGTTGCGGCAGGGACGCGTGCGTCTCGCGGCGCTGCTGGCGGTGCTGTCGATCGGCTTCCTCGCCAACATGATGTTCGTCGTGGTCTCCCGCACGGCGCTGGTGACGCTGCCGGTCCTCATCGCGATCTTCGCGCTGCTGCATCTGCGCCCGCGCAACGCCCTGCTGGTCATTGCCGCCATCGCGCTGGTGGCCGTGCCGGTCTGGACTGCGTCACCGAGCCTGAGGGAGACGGTCGGTAAATTCAGCGCCGACTATCAGGCCACCATGGTCGACAACAAGATCAGCGGCATGGGCTCGCGGCTGGAATATTGGCGCAAATCCATCGGCTTCGTCGCGGAGGCGCCGCTGCTCGGGCACGGCACCGGCGCGATCCGCACGCTGTTCGCGCGCGCCGCCGCGGGCGAGAGCGGCGTGCGGGCGGAGGTCGTGGCCAACCCGCACAACCAGACGCTCAACGTCGCCGTGCAATGGGGAGCGGCCGGCGTCGCGGTGCTCTATGCCCTCTGGCTCGCGCATCTCCTGATGTTCCGGGGCGCAGGACTGGCCTGCTGGATCGGCCTGCTGGTCGTCGTGCAGAACATGCTGTCGTCGCTGTTCAATTCGCATCTGTTCGATTTCACGCCGGGGTGGATCTATGTGCTCGGCGTCGGCGTCGCCGGCGGCATGGCGCTGGCACGGCGGCGCCAGGCGGCCGGTGGCATCCCGAAATAGCGCTTGAAGGCACGGCGGTTACGCATGCATCCACGAAAAATGACCGGATTCATTCCCGGTCGGAATTAGCCCGGTCCGAGCACGCTCCAGACGAGGCCCAGCCCCGACAGGAACAGCAGGCCGAGCACGACGTCGCCGAAATGCTTGTCGCTCAGCGCATGGTAGACGCGTGCGCCGGTCCAGGCGCCGAGCAGCGTTCCCGGAAAGGCGATCATCGCGAGCCAGAGCACTTTCGGCGCAACGAGACCCGAAGCCGTCTGCAGCACCAGCGCGGTCGCGAGCACGGTGAAATTGAACAGCTGGAAGATGCCGCGCCGCTCATGCTTGTTCCAGCCTCGGATGTTCGCCCACAGGATCGGCAGCGGACCCGACAGGCCGGCCAGCCCGCCCAGGATGCCGCCGGCAAACCCGATCGCGCCGTCGGCGATTCGGCCGCCGAAGGTGACGGCGAGCGGCTTCTTGTTCAGATAGAGCGCGCTCGAGAAGATCAGCAGCAGCACGCCGACGCTGAGCTTGAACACTTTGGGATCGGCCGAGGCCACCATCATCGTGCCGAGCGGCACGCCGATCAGTCCCCCGATCAGGAACGGCCACACCAGCGACAGGTCGAAACTCTTCCACATCGAGGGCAGGGTCAGGGTCTGCGAGATCACCGAGCAGATCAACACCAGCGGCACCGCCAGCGAGGGCGGCAGCACATAGAGCCAGATGCCGAGCGCCATCAGTGCGGTGCCGAATCCGGCCAGCCCGGAGACGAAGCCGCCGGCGAGCGCGCCGAACAGCAGCAGCGCGTAAGAAAACGTTTCCAACCCGATTGTCCCTGTCGCAACGGGCGATCCCGAACTGTTGATCGCCGCAGCCCGCATAGCACGGCTTCGGCCGGGACGGTCAATTTCAAAACCGCACGCAAGCGTGATGGCTGGCGGCGGGCGTTCGTGGAAGACGCGCCTAAATGATGGCCATACTTCAATCCGGGGGCCTGCTCGATGCCGCGCAAGCACGTGCCGGTCCGAAACCAGAGGACGTCATGACGATGACACGCACGAAGATTTCCATTGCAACCGCGCTTCTGTCGGTGGCGGCCTTGATGCCGAGCATGGCGCAGGCGCAGTTTTCCGAGCCGGCCGCCTATCAGGCCGCTCATCCCGATCGCGACGTGCTTAACGGCGGCCAGCTGACGCCGGCAGGCCGAGCGGCCCGTGGCGGGTCGGTCGCGCCGAGCGACGCTTACTCAGCCTATCCGTCGGCCGGGATGCCGGTGGTTCGCCCGCGCCATCGCCGTCATCATTAGGCAGCTCGTTGGTTGGGTAAGGAGGCGGTGTCAGCGCTGTGTGTCGATGCGGCCCCTGGGCGCGCGCCACGCCATCGGTCGCAATCATTGCCTCTGCGGCGCGGCTTCGAGACCCTGACCGTCAATTGCGCTAGACGATCTGCCTGATGTCGGCAGCCCTGTGCAAAGCGCCAACCAGGATGCGAAGCGCTTCAGTCAATTCAGCCCTGTTGCGCGCGGCACCAAGTGAAACGCGTGCCGCGTTCGGCAAGGTTCCGTCGACAGTGAAGGTCGAGCCGGCAACGACTGCGAGGCCGTCGCGCAGGAGCTGGCCCGCGACGTCCGGCCGGTTCTCCGGCAGCCGCAGCCAGAGATGGTGGGCGGCGGGCTTGGCGAGAAACGACAGTCCCTTCAGCGCGCGCTGGGCGAGTTGCTGGCGGCCGACCGCCTCGTTGCGGATCGCGCCGATGATGCGGTCGGCGATGCCGCTCTCGATCCAGTGCGTCACCAGCGCGACCATCAGCGGCGCCGGCACCTGCACGGTCGCTTGCAGGGAGCTGCGCATCTCCTGCCGCGCGGCGCTGTCCGGCGTCAGCAGATAGGCGACGCGCAGTGCCGGCGCGATGCATTTCGACAGCGTGGTCGCAAGATAGGTCCGCTCCGGAATGAGGTTCGCGATCGGCACGGCCGCGCGGTCGAGCAGCCCATAGGCATCGTCCTCGATCAGCCTGGTATCGGCGTCGCGGACGATCTTTGCGATCGCGTTCCGTCGTTCGCTCGAGAGCGTCGCGGTGGTCGGATTGTGCAGTGTCGGAATGAGGTAGACGGCCTTCGGCCGATGCGTCCGGCAGGCGCTGGCCAGCGCATCGGGCAGGATGCCGTTCTCGTCCATGGCGACGCCGACGAGCCGGACGCCGAGCCGCTCTGCGGCGGCCTTGATGCCGGGAAAGGTGAGGGCCTCGGTCAGCACGATTTCGCCCGGCCGCGCGAGATGGGCGAGCAAGTCGAACAGGATCGTCTGCGTGCCCGGAAAGATCACCAGCCTGTCGGCCTGCGCATGCGGAACGCGGCCGCGCATCCAGCGCGCCGCGACCTCGCGCTCGTGCGCGCTGCCGCCCGGCGGCTGATAGTTGAGATGTGCGGTCAGCCCGGATTGCGCCCGGATCGATTCCAGTCCAGCCATGATCCGCTCGTCGAGCTGTGCTTCCAGTGGATGCGGCGGCACGTTCATCGAGAGATCGATCGCGACCGGATGAGGCAGGTCGACCGCGCGGCGCGCGCTGGTCTCGGACACGAACGAGCCCTGGCCGACCCGCGCCTCCAGAATGCCGCGGCGGCGCGCCTCGTTGTAGGCGCGCGTGACCGTCGTCAGGTCGATGCCCAGCGCCTTGGCGAGCGAGCGCTGTGTCGGCAATTGCTGGCCGCGCACCAGCCGGCCGGAGGCGACGTCCGCCTCCATCGCATCGACGATGCGCTGATAGCGCGGCCCCGTCAGCTCGGAGATTGTAGGGATCCAATCCATGCAAATCCGGCCCGTATCCTTTGAATGTATGGGTCTGCGACCTTATTGTAGGGATCAGTCGAACGGAAGAGGTGCCGTCATGGCAAGCAGTTCAGTCTCTGTGGCAAAGGCGATGTGGCGCGGCTTCTGTGGCAAGTGCCCGAACTGCGGCGATGGCCAAATGTTCGGCCGCTTCCTGAAAGTGTCGGAGGCGTGCGACCATTGCGGCGAGGAGCTGTTCCACCAGCGCGCTGACGACTTCCCCGCCTATCTCGTCATGGTCGTGGTCGGCCATATCGTCGTGCCGGCCATCCTCGCGATCGAGACGGCCTATGCGCCGGCGGTGTGGCTGCAGCTGGCCGTGTGGTTGCCGGTGACCCTGTTCGCCTCGCTTGGTCTCCTGCAGCCCACCAAGGGCGCCATCGTCGGCCTGCAATGGCAGATCGGAATGCATGGCTTCGAGGCGAGCAAGCTGCGGCGCGAAGCGGGCGTGCTGACGCTCTCTACACCGGACGCCCGTGCCGCCTAGCTTTCCCATCTCGCGGCAGGGCGCTACACTCCATCGCAACAAGCAAGATCGATGGGAACGCCTATGGCCGCTCGCGCGAAAACCTTCCTGCTCTGTCACGGCGCCTGGTCGGGCGGATGGTCCTGGAGGAAGATGCATCCGCTGATGACGCAGGCCGGCCACCGTCTAGTGGCGCCGACCTACACCGGGCTCGGCGAGCGCGCGCATCTGGCCAATCCCGCGATCGATCTCGAGACGCATATTCAGGACATCCTCAACGTCATCCACTTCGAGGATCTCCGCGACATCGTGCTGCTCGGCCACAGCTATGGCGGCATGGTCGCGACCGGCGTCGCCGATCGCGCCCGCGAGCGCATATCGCAGTTGATCTATCTCGATGCCTTCGTTCCCCGCGACGGCCAATCGCTGTTCGACCTCAACAAAGCCGGGCGCGAGCCGATGCGGAAAGCGGCGGCGTCCGGCGACGGCTATCGCATTCCGCCGAACCCGCCGCCGCCGGATACGCCGCAAGCCGATCTCGATTGGCTCAACGCGCGCCGCGTCGCCATGCCGATCAAATGTTTCGAGACCAGGCTGAAGCTGGAGCATGGCGAGCCTGCCATGCCGCGCAGCTACATCTATTGTACCCGCATTCCGCCGGGCGACGTGTTCGGGCAATTCGCGAAGCGGACGAAGAACGAGCAGGGCTGGCGCCATGTCGAACTCGACGCCAGCCACGCGCCGAACGTGACGGCGCCGGAGGCGTTGATGGGGGCGTTGCGCGAGATCGTTGCTTAGGTCGTCATTCTGGGGCTCGTGCTGCACCCGACCGGAATCACGCACTCAGACATGGTGAGGGGCCTGGTGCGGTTTGCGCCAAGCCCCTCGTCGCACATCAGCCGGCCTGTAAGCCGGGTTCTGTAAGGCACCGTCCGCTTGCGCGAACGATACGTGACGGCCATTCCTCTGGGACCCCGTTTGCACGAGGCCTCGAGCAACCTACCCGGACGGCGGGCCTGACATCGCCCCGCGGCGTTATCGCTTGCGCGAACAGCCCGCTACGCCGTCCCTATTCGGTTTTGCTCCCGGTGGGGTTTACCATGCCGGCCCCGTTGCCGGAGCCGCGGTGCGCTCTTACCGCACCTTTTCACCCTTACCGCGCCGAAGCCCAAAGGGCGAAGGCGGGCGGTTCGTTCTCTGTGGCACTGTCCCTGGGGTCGCCCCCGCCGGACGTTATCCGGCACCGTATGTCAAGGGAGCCCGGACTTTCCTCCCCGGCGGCCTTTCGACCGTTGCCGGAGCGGCCGTCCGGCCGACTGACGGACGAAGGCATGGTCATTTATGACGGTTTCGTCAAGCGATTGTCCGCCGGGGCGGGACGCGAAATAAATGTCGGCGAAGATGTCGTCGGGGGTGGTCCCGGTTCGACTGGATGTCGGCAATCCAGCCGAACAACAGGAATAGAACCATGCAATATCTGCTGATGATCTATCAGAACGAAGTCGAGTACGCGAAACTGGATACGGCAACCAGCGAGAAGATGCTGGCGGAATACCAGACCTTCACGCAAAACATCATCCAGAACGGCAACTTCAAGGCCGGCGATCGGCTGCAGCCGACGACGACGGCCACCACCGTCCGGGTCCGCGACGGCAAGACGCTGACGACCGATGGCCCGTTTGCGGAAACGCGGGAGCAGCTTGCAGGCTATTATCTGGTCGAGGCCAAGGACC
Source organism: uncultured Bradyrhizobium sp. (assembly GCA_964423245.1). GTDB lineage: Bacteria > Pseudomonadota > Alphaproteobacteria > Rhizobiales > Xanthobacteraceae > Bradyrhizobium. The sequence continues at coordinate 108,382 of CAYREH010000001.1, forward strand.
TCGACGGGGCAATCGAGATCGCGGCGAGAATTCCCGGCGCGCGGGTCGGATCGATCGAGGTGCGTCCGATCTGGGTCTACGACAAGTGACATGTTCCGCCATGGTCGTTCCCGGCTGCGCCATCGCGTGCAGCCGCGGAACGGGCATGAGGGTGGTGATTCCATGAACGCCAGTGGGTTCGAGAGCATCTTTCGCGACGAGGCGGGGCGGGCGCTCGCCACGCTGATCCGCCTCGTCGGGGATTTCGATCTCGCCGAGGACGCGCTTCAGGACGCGTTTGCCGTTGCGCTCGAGCGCTGGTCCGCGGGCGAGTTCCCGGAGAATCCGCGCGCCTGGCTGGTCAACGTCGCGCGACACAAGGCGATTGACCGGATCCGCCGGCAGACCAATTTCCGCAGCAAGCAGCAATTGCTCGTGCACGAACTGGAGCTGCAGGCGCAGGCCGAGGACGAGCCGGCCTCGGTGCTTGACGACGACATGCTGCGGCTGGTCTTCACCTGCTGTCATCCCTCCTTCGCGCCCGAGGTCCAGGTCGCTCTCACGCTGCGCACGGTGTGCGGGCTGTCGACCGCGCAGGTCGCGCGGGCGTTCCTCGTCGGTGAAGATGCGATGGCGCAGCGATTGGTTCGCGCCAAGCAGAAGATCAGGCTCGCCGGGATCCCCTACGAAGTGCCGGAGCGGGACGCACTCGCGCCGCGTCTCGACGGCGTGCTCGCCGTGATCTATCTCGTCTTCACCGAAGGCTATGTCGCAACATCGGGCCGGGATTTGATGCGGCCGCAGCTCGCCGCCGAAGCCATCCGCCTCGCGCGGTTGCTGGACCGGCTGATGCCGGACCGCGCCGGCATCAAGGGATTGCTGGCGCTGATGCTGTTGCACGATGCCCGCCGTGCCGGGCGCGAGAGCGACGCCGGCGACATCGTCCTCCTGGAGGAGCAGGATCGTTCGCTCTGGGACCGTGCGCAGATCGAGCAAGGCTTGCGGCTGGTGGAGGATGCGTTGCGTGTTCCCGGCCGGCCGCACCCTTACGCGGTGCAGGCTGCGATCGCCGCGCTGCACGCGCGCGCGCCGAGCTTCGCGGCGACCGACTGGCCGCAGATCGCCGGGCTCTATGAAGTGCTGCTGCGCATCAGTCCGTCGCCGGTGATCGAGCTCAACCATGCGGCCGCGGTGTCGATGGTCGACGGTCCGGCCCGCGCGCTCGATCTCGTCGATGCGATCGTCGCACGCGGCGGGCTCCAGGGCTACGAGCTGCTGCCCGCGGTGCGCGCGGATCTGCTGCGGAGGCTGGGGCGCAAGGAAGAAGCGCACGAGGCGTATCGCGCTGCGACGGCGACGACGCAGCTGGAGCCGTTGCGGCGGCTCTATGCGCGAAGAATGCGGGAGATGGATTAAGTCTCCCGCGGCCCGGACGCAGCGCAGCGCGCTTCAGCGGTGCGCTGCAGAGCCGAGGCCCGTCTCGCCGTCACCTCACTTCGACGCGACCGCCGTCGGCTCGGCCGGCAGGCTCGCCAGCAGCGCCTGCAGCGTCGACAGCGTCGAGTGATCGGCGACGCCGTCCAGACGGGCGGGGCGGAAATGGCGCTGGAAGGCGGTGACGACCTCCATCGTTGCGGCATCGTACTTGCCGGTGAGGGGAACGCCATAGCCGTAGCGGGCGAGCGCCTGCTGCAGGCTCAGCACCTCGTCGCTGATGGTGCCGAGCATCAAGGTCTCGCCGCGCACGATCGGCGCGGGCGTCACCCAGTGGCCGACGCCGGAATTGGCGAGCGAATGCCACGGAAACTTTTCGCCGGGATCCTTCTTGCGCGCCGGCGCGACGTCGGAATGGCCGAGCACGCGATGCGAGGGCACCTGGCGACGGAGCATGATGCCGCGGCACAGCGCGATCACGGCGGCGACCTGACGAAGCGGAAACTCCGGGTAACCCCAATCGTGGCCACGATTGACGATCTCGATGCCGATCGAGCAGGAGTTGATGTCGTCCTCGCCCGCCCAGGACGATACGCCGGCGTGCCAGGCGCGCCTGGCCTCGGGCACGCATTGCACGATGCGGCCGTCCTCCAGCACGACGTAGTGCGCCGAGACCTCGGTCCCGACCGTGCATAGCCGGGCCAACGCGCCCTCGACATCGGGCATCCCGGTGTAGTGCAGCACGATCATGTCGGGCTGCCGCCCCTTGTTGCGTTCGCCGTAATTGGGCGAAGGGATGATGTCTGAGACGATCGAGGAATCCGGCTCGAAGGTCCGCAGGTTCGCCGCGGCCTTGGGAACCGGGAGGACGCGTTGACGCTTCGTATCAGATCCAGGCGGGGTGGAACCGGGCGGCATAAACAACTCGAGTCGGATGGAGAATGGGCCAAGCCCTTCTCTTTACTATTCCTTTACCCTCCCTTGGGTGCAATCACATGACGCAGTTAACGGATGAATTTGCCGCAACTGTGTGCATGCGGCATCACCGCCGCGCCAGACGTTCGATTTGCGATGCGCCGGTCAACCCTTTCTTAACGCTAAAGGCCGTTACTGAGTGGTGAAGAGCCGACCCGCGTCCGGAGGCGGCCCAAGGCGTTTCTGGTTCGAGTTCCCATGGCTGCCCGACATATTCCACTGGGATCACCGTTGGGACCTGGAAGGGCCCGGCTTGTCGACGGTACTGGACGGGGGGTGAGTCGTGGAACCGCCGCGACGTGGAATAACTCGAGGCGTCATGGGCTCCTTGCTCCCCGATCTTGCAGGCGCCTCACGGAAGGCAAGCGGCAGGGACCGCGCATGAGCCCGGCAGCCCACATTCCGGTTCTCGGCCACGAGGCGGTCGCTCATCTCGCGCCGCGCGAGGGGGGCGTCTATGTCGACGCCACGTTCGGCGCCGGCGGCTATACCCGCAGCATCCTCGCCGTGCCCGGAACCCGCGTGATCGCCATCGATCGCGACCAGACCGCGATCGCCGGCGGCGCAGAGCTGGTCGCGCAGGCGGCCGGCCGTCTCACGCTGGTGGAAGATCGCTTCTCGAATCTTGCCGATGTCTGCGCTTCGCTGGGCGTCGAGGCTGTCGACGGCGTCGTGATGGATGTCGGCGTGTCCTCGATGCAGCTCGACCAGGCCGGCCGCGGCTTCTCCTTCCGTCTCGACGGCCCGCTCGACATGCGGATGGGGCAAAGTGGACCCACGGCGGCCGATGTGGTCGCCCGTGCCTCGGAAGCCCAGCTCGCCGACATCCTCTATCTGCTCGGCGAGGAGCGCCAGTCGCGGCGCATCGCCCGCGCCGTCGTCGCGGACCGCCAGGAGACGCCGTTCACGACCACGCGCGCGCTGGCCGATCTCGTCGGCCGAGTGGTTCGCAGCAAGCCCAACGAGATCCATCCCGCGACGCGGACGTTCCAGGCGCTGCGCATCCTGGTCAATGAAGAGCTTTCTGAACTCGAGACCGCGCTTGGGGCGGCCGAACGCGTCCTCAAGCCTGGCGGACGCCTCGTCGTCGTGTCCTTCCATTCGCTGGAGGACCGTATCGTCAAGAATTTCCTCTCGGAGCGGGCCAGGACCGGCGGCGGCTCGCGGCACCTGCCCGAATTGGCGCAGACGGCACCGAGCTTCCAGTTGCTGACGCGGCGGCCGATGGTCGCCTCCGACGAGGAAGTCGCGCACAATCCGCGCGCGCGGTCGGCGAAGCTGCGCGCCGCCGAGCGCACCGATGCGCCCGCGCATGAGGGCGCGGAGGATTCGTCCTGGCCTCGTCTCGCCGACATCATGAGGGGAGGCTAGCGCATGCGCTTCATCCACCTCCTCGTGATCGGCGCGCTGATCTTCGCGGCCGCTCACGTCTACCGGATCAAGATGGATTCCACCGCGCGGACCGAGAAGGTGTTGCGGCTGCGCGCCGAGATCCGCGAGCAGCGCGATGCCATCGCATCACTGCGCGCCGAATGGGCCAAGCTCGATGCACCGTTGCGGTTGCAGGGACTCGCCGAACGGCATCTGCCGCTGAAGCCGGTCAATGGCACGCAGTACGACTCGCTGAAGACTCTCCCCGAGCGTCCGCCGCGCCTCGTCCGGCCGGGCGAGCCCGATCCGATCGGCGCCATGATCAATACCATCGAGGCGGCCAGCGATCCGGACAGCGTAACAGGCTCCGTGCCTCGGCCCGAGGGCAAGCCATGAACGCTCCGATTCCGGCCAAACCGACCGACCGACCGGCCGAGCCGTGGCGGCAGCGGCTGATCCGCAGCCTGCTGTACGGACGCAATGTCGATCGCGCTGCGAAGGCGCGCGCACGTGTCGGCCTCGCGATCCTCGCTTTCGCCTCGGTCTATGCGCTGATCGGCGGCCGCCTCGTAATGTTCGCGATCGGCGCCGATGCCCATGGCGCGCGCCGTGCGGCGTCGCAGGAGGTGGTCGCGACCGCGCGGCCCGACATCGTCGATCGCAACGGCGCGATCCTGGCGACCGACGTCAAGGCGGCAAGCCTGTTCGGCGAGCCGCGGCGCATCATCGACAAGGATGAGGCGATCGAGTTGCTCACCGCCACCGTGCCCGATCTCGACGAGGCCGAGGTCCGCGAGCGCCTGCGGACACGCAAGGGCTTCGTCTGGCTCAAGCGCGAGATCACGCCGAAGCAGCAACAGGACATCCACAAGCTCGGCATTCCCGGCATCGGCTTCCTGCGCGAGAACAAGCGCGTCTATCCGACCGGCAACGAGGTCGCCCACCTCATTGGCCTCGTCAACATCGACAACCAGGGCATTGCCGGCATCGAGAAATGGCTCGACAACCAGGGGCTCGCCGATCTCCATCGGGCCGGTTTCGCCACCGATCGTCTGCAGAAGCCGGTCGAACTCTCGGTCGATCTGCGCGTCGAGCACGCGTTGCGCGACGAACTGCTCAAGGCCAAGGACAAGTTCCACGCCAAGGCGGCCTCCGGCATCGTCTCCAATGTCAAGACCGGCGAGATCGTGGCGATGGTCTCGCTGCCGGACTTTGATCCCAACAACCCGAAGGAAGCGCACGACCCCGACCGCATCAATCGCCTGACCACCGGCGTCTACGAGATGGGCTCGACCTTCAAGGCGTTCACGCTGGCGATGGCGCTCGACTCCGGCAAGATCAACCTGAACTCGTCCTGGGATGCGCGCGGAAACCTGCACTACGGCAAGTTCACGATTCACGACAGCCATCCGCTCGGCCGCTTCATCAACACGAAGGAAGTCTTCACCTACTCGTCCAACATCGGCGCCGCGCGGATTGCGCTGAGCCAGGGCGTCGAGGCGCACAAGGCGTTCCTGGCCAAGATGGGCCAGTTGACGCGGCTGCGCACCGAACTGCCGGAGAGCGCGGCGCCGCTGATCCCGCGCCGCTGGAGCGAGCTGAATACGGTGACTGCCGCGTTCGGTCAGGGTCTCTCGGTGGCGCCGTTGCAGGCGGTGATGGGCATCAATGCGCTGGTGAACGGCGGCTACCTCATTCCCCCGACCTTCATGAAGCGCAGCGAGGCGGAAGCGTCGGCGATGGCCAAGCGCGTCATCAGGACGGAAACCAGCGACAAGATGCGCTACCTGATGCGGCTCAATGCCGAGATCGGCACCGCCAAGACCGCCGACATCAAGGGCTATTACGTCGGCGGCAAGACCGGCACCTCGGAGAAGGTGATCAACGGCCGCTACGCCAAGAAACGCGTGCTGAATTCGTTCACCGCCATTCTGCCCTGCGACGATCCGAAATATCACGTCCTGATCATGCTGGATGAACCACAGGCGCTGCCCGAGACCCATGGGTTCATCACGTCGGGCTGGAACGCGGTGCCGACCGGCGGCAAGGTGATCGAGCGGATCGCCCCGCTGCTGGGCGTCGAGCCCCGTTTCGACCTGCCGCCCGCTGACCGCCTTATTCTTGCGGCATCCCGGACAACCCAGTAATCAAGCCGGGAGGCCGTGGCTGCCGAGTCGGGATCCCCAGGGATCCGGCTTTCGGCGCGGCGTGCGACTGGAACACCATGAAGCTGCGCCAACTCCTCCGCAACGACGCCGCGATCGACCCCGCTGCTGCGGCGCTCGACGTGACCGGGCTCGCGCTCGACAGCCGCGCCGTCAAGCCGGGTGATTTGTTCTTTGCGCTGGCAGGCAGCAAGACCGACGGCGCGCGCTTCATCGATGCCGCCATCGCCGCAGGGGCGGTGGCTATCGTCGGCGACCATTCGCCCGAAGGCGGCAAGGTGCCGTTCATCGCCGTTTCCAACCCGCGCCGCGCGCTCGCGCTCGCCGCGGCGCAATTCTTCCCCATGCAGCCGTCGACGATCGCGGCCGTGACCGGCACCAGCGGCAAGACCTCGGTCGCCGCCTTCACGCGCCAGATATGGGAACAGCTGGGCCATGTCTCGGCCAGCATCGGCACCATCGGCCTGGTCTCGGCGAAGCGCACCGTCTACGGATCGCTGACGACGCCGGATCCGATCGCGCTGCATCGGCAGCTCGACGAGATCGCGCGCGACGGCGTCACGCATCTCGCCTTCGAGGCGTCCTCGCACGGCCTCGACCAGTACCGGCTCGACGGCGTGCGCATTGCGGCGGCCGGCTTCACCAATCTGTCGCGCGACCACATGGATTATCATCCGACCGTCGCACATTACCTTGCCGCCAAGCTGCGGCTGTTTCGCGAACTGGTTCCTCAGGGCGGCGCAGCGGTCATTTCCGCCGATCATGATTGCTCGGCCGAGGCGATCGAGGCTGCGACATCGCGAGGCCTGCGCGTGATGGCGGTCGGCTGCAAAGCGGACGGAGCGGGCGATGGCATTCGTCTTGCTGGCGCCGCGGTCGATGGTTTCTCGCAGGTGCTCGAGCTCGAACATTGCGGCCGACGCACCAATGTCCGGCTGCCGCTGGTCGGCGCATTCCAGATCGAGAACGCGCTGGTGTCGGCCGGCCTCGCCATCGGCACCGGCAGCGATGCCGGCGAAGTGTTCGCCTGCCTCGAACATCTCGAAGGCGCCAAGGGCCGGCTCGAACGTGTCGGCGAGCGCAACGGCGCGCCGATCTTCGTCGACTATGCGCACAAGCCAGACGCACTGGCGAAGGCGCTGCAGGCGCTGCGACCCTATGCGAAGCGCCGGCTCGTCGTCGTGTTCGGCGCCGGCGGCGACCGCGATGCGGGGAAGCGGCCGATCATGGGTGAGATCGCGGCGGAGAACGCCGACGCGGTCATCGTCACCGACGACAATCCGCGCGGCGAGCAGCCCGAAGCCATCCGCGCCGCGATCCTCGCCACGGCGAAAGGCGCGCGCGAGATCGGCGACCGCGCGGCCGCGATCCGTGCCGCGATCGACGAACTCGAGGAGGGCGATGCACTGCTGATCGCCGGCAAGGGCCACGAGACCGGGCAGATCGTCGGCACCGAGGTGCTGCCCTTCAGTGATCACGAGGCGGTTGCCGCCGCATTGGCATCGAGGTCCGCATGAGCGCGCCACTATGGACGGTTGCCGAGGTGGCGCGCGCGCTGGGCGCGGCCGGCTCGTTCCCGGATACGGCTATCGACTTCGTCACCCAGGACAGTCGCCTGGTCAAGCCGGGCAGCCTGTTCGTGGCGCTCAGCGGCACGCCGAGCGGCGGCTTCGTCTCCTCCTTCGCGAGCAGCCGTGACGGCTGGGAGTTCGCCGACAAGGCGGAAGCCGCCGGCGCCGTCGCGATGATCGTGCCGCATGAGATCGCGGGCATCCGCATTCCCCAGATCGTCGTGAAGGACACGCTGATCGATGGCCTGTGGGGCCTCGCCCGTGCCGCCCGCGCGCGTTTCCATGGCCAGGTGATCGGGCTGACCGGCAGCGCCGGCAAGACCAGCACCAAGGAGTTCATCGCCGCCTATCCGAATGCCTATGCCAGCCCGTCGAGCTTCAACAATTTCTGGGGCGTGCCGCTGACGCTGTGCAATGCGCGGCCGGACGCCAGTCTCTGGGTCGTCGAGATGGGCATGAACCAGCCCGGCGAGATCGCGCGGCTCAGCGAACTGACGCGGCCGACGGTCGCGCTGGTCGTCAACGTGCAGCCGGTGCATCTGGAAAAGCTCGGCTCGCTCGAGGCGATCCGCCGCGAGAAGGTGTCGATTGCGCAGGGCCTGCCCGAGGACGGCGTGCTGGTGCTGCCGGCCGGGCTGAAGGCGTCGGAGTGGAAGGGCAAGGTGGTGCGCTTCGGCGAGCATGCCGAGGTGCACGAGGTCGCGCACGCCCCGCATGGCGAGAGCTGGCAGGTCGTGGCCATGATCGGCAAGAAGGAGATCGCCTTCAGCCTGACGCCGGGCGCGCCGCACCGCGTGCAGAATGCGTTGGCCGCTCTCGCCGCGATCCGCGCCGCCCATCTCGATCCGGCGACGCTCGCCATCAAGCTCGACCGGGTCGGCATCATGACCGGCCGCGGCGTCGAGCAAATGGCCGGCGGCGTCACCGTGATCGACGACAGTTTCAACGGCAATCCGGCCAGCGTCGCGGCGGCGTTGCAGAGCCTGCAGGCCCGCCCCGTCAGCGGCGGCCGCCGCATCGCGGTGCTCGGCGACATGCTGGAATTGGGTGAGGATGCGCCGAACTATCACACCGCGCTCGCCGCGCATCTGGACGGCATCGACGCCGTCTATTGCGTCGGCCCCCTGATGCGGCACCTGTTCGACGCGCTGCCGCCCGGCCAGCGCCTCGGCTGGCACGACGATCCCGCCACGCTCCGCCCGGCGCAGGTCGCGGACCTCTTGAGGTCAGGCGACGTCGTGGTTGTCAAGGGCAGCAAGAAGATGTTCTGGGTCAACAAGTTTGTCCCGTCCCTGGTGGCCGCCTTGCAGGCGAAGGCGTAAACTGCTTGGAAGACGCCGTTTCCGATCGAGACCGAGACCCACGCATGTGCGCGCGAAGGCGCCATAGGACCGTCTGAATGTTTTACTGGCTGATCGAGCTCTCCAATACATTTCCCGGCTTCGGCGCCATCCGCACCGTGCTGAACGTCTTCCGCTACATCACCTTCCGCACCGGCGGCGCCATCGTCACCGGCGCGCTGTTCGTGTTCCTGTTCGGGCCCTGGATCATCGACCATCTGCGTATCCGCCAGGGCAAGGGCCAGCCGATTCGCACCGACGGCCCGCAATCGCATCTGGCCAAGAAGGGCACGCCCACCATGGGTGGGCTGATGATCCTGTCGGGCCTTACCGTCGGCACCGTGCTGTGGGCCAATCCGCTCAACCCCTATGTCTGGATCGTGCTGGCGGTGACGCTCGGTTTCGGCTTCGTCGGCTTCTACGACGACTATCTCAAGGTGACCAAGCAGACCACCAGCGGCTTCGGCGGCAAGCTGCGCCTGCTGATCGAGGCGATCATCGCGCTGGTCGCCTGCTACGCGCTGGTGCGGCTCAACCGCGATCCCGCCTCGACCGCTCTGACGGTGCCGTTCCTGAAGGACACCGTGCTGCATTTCGGCTGGTTCTTCGTGGTGTTCGGCGCCTTCGTGATCGTCGGCGCCGGAAATGCGGTGAATCTCACCGACGGTCTCGACGGCCTCGCCATCGTGCCCGTGATGATCGCGACCGCCAGCTTTGCCATGATCGCCTATCTCGCCGGCAACGCGGTGTTCGCCGACTATCTCCAGATCAAATATGTCGCCGGCACCGGCGAACTCGCGGTGCTCTGCGGCGCATTGCTGGGCGCCGGTCTCGGCTTTCTCTGGTTCAACGCGCCGCCGGCCTCGATCTTCATGGGCGACACCGGCTCGCTCGCGCTGGGAGGCATGCTGGGCGCGATCGCGGTCGCGGTGAAGCACGAGATCGTGCTCGCGGTGATCGGCGGCCTGTTCGTGCTGGAAGCGGTCTCCGTCATCGTGCAGGTGGTGTCGTTCAAGCTCACGGGCAAGCGCATCTTCCGCATGGCGCCGATCCACCACCATTTCGAGCAACTCGGCTGGACCGAGCCGCAGATCGTGATCCGCTTCTGGATCATCTCGGTGATGCTGGCGCTCGCCGGTCTCTCGACGCTGAAGCTGCGGTGACGGACACGCCATGATCCCCGTCACCTCCTTCGCCGGCAAGACGGTCGCCGTGTTCGGCCTCGGCGGCTCGGGGCTCGCCTCATGCCATGCGCTGAATGCGGGCGGCGCCGAAGTGATCGCGGCCGACGACAATGCCGAGAACGTCGCCAAGGCCGCGCAGGCCGGCTTCATCACCGCCGATCTGCGCGGCGTCTCCTGGACGAACTTCGCCGCGCTCGTGCTGGCGCCGGGTGTGCCGCTGACGCATCCCGTGCCGCATTGGAGCGTGCTGAAGGCGAAAGAAGCGGGCGTCGAGGTGATCGGCGACATCGAGCTGTTCTGCCGCGAACGCCGTCGCCACGCGCCCGACGCGCCGTTCATCGCCATCACCGGCACCAATGGCAAATCGACCACGACGGCGCTGATCGCGCATCTCACGAAAGTTGCCGGCTACGACACCCAGATGGGTGGCAATATCGGCACCGCGATCCTGTCGCTGGAGCCGCCAGGCACGGGCCGCGTCCACGTCATCGAGATGTCGTCCTACCAGATCGACCTCACGCCCTCGCTCGATCCTTCCGTCGGCATTCTGCTCAATGTGAGCGAGGACCATATCGACCGTCACGGCACCATCGAGCGTTATGCCGCGGTGAAGGAGCGGCTCGTTGCGAGCGTGCAGGACGGCGGCACGTCGATCGTCGGCGTCGACGACGGCTTCTGCCGCGACATCGCCGACCGGCTCGAGCGCGCCGGCAAGAATGTGGTGCGGATCTCCGTCAAGAACCCGCTGGCGTCGGGCATCCATGTCGAGCACGGCACCATCGTGCGCACGGCGGGCGGCGCCCGCAGCGACATCGCCGCGCTCGGCGGCATCGGCTCGCTGCGCGGCCAGCACAACGCGCAGAATGCCGCCGCCGCCGCCGCCGCCGCGCTCGCGATGGGCATCGGCCTCGACGTGCTGCAGAACGGCTTGCGCAGCTTTCCGGGCCTCGCGCACCGCATGGAGCAGGTCGGCCGCCGCGGCAACGTGCTGTTCGTCAACGATTCCAAGGGTACCAACGCGGACGCCACCGCGCATGCGCTGTCGTCCTTCGGCGACATTTTCTGGATCGCCGGCGGCAAGCCGAAGGCGGGTGGGATCTCCAGCCTGACGGGCTTCTTCCCGCGCATCCGCAAGGCCTATCTGATCGGCGAGGCCGCTCAGGAATTTTCGGGAACGCTGGGGACGCAAGTGCCGCACGAGATTAGCAAGATTCTCGACGTGGCGGTCGAACAGGCTGCGCGCGATGCGGAAGCCTCGGGCCTGAAAGATGCCGTCGTGCTGTTGTCGCCGGCCTGCGCGTCGTTCGACCAGTACCGCAATTTCGAGATCCGCGGCGCCAGGTTCCGCGAACTGGTGCAGGCGCTGCCGGGCGTGAAGCCCGCGGTGTAGCGCGCGTCGTCGCTCAATCTCCGCTGTCGTCGCCCGGCTTGACCGGGCGGCCCAGTATTCCAGAGATCGCGCTTGAGCCGGCTGGCCGCGGGCGTACTGGATGCCCCGGTCAAGCCGGGGCATGACGGTGAGCGTGTGGCGGTGGCGGATCATCCCGAAACATCCGCATTTCATTAACCCCCCGGTAACCAGCCTCGGCGACCAATGGACGATCCTCCGTCCGAAAGCGGCCGCCCATGCTCTCCCGTGAAGAACGCACCCCCTTTTCCGAGTGGTGGTGGACCGTCGACAAGCCGCTGATGGGGGCGATCCTCGCTTTGATGCTGTGCGGCGTCATCCTGTCGCTGGCCGCGAGCCCGCCGGTGGCGACCCGGATCGGGCTCGATCCGTTTCACTTCTTCAGTCGCCACGTGATGTTCTTGGCTCCGTCCGGCATCGTGCTGCTCGGCGTCTCCTTCCTGTCGCCGCGCGCGATCCGGCGCTCGGCGCTGATCATCTTCGCCGTCAGCATCGCGCTGATCGTCCTGACGCTGGCGATCGGGCCCGAGGTGAAGGGCTCGCGGCGCTGGATCACGCTGCTCGGCGTCAACATCCAGGCCTCCGAAATCGCAAAGCCCTCCTTCGTCGTCATCGCCGCCTGGCTGTTCGCGGAATCGACCAGGCGGCCGGAGATGCCGGCGACTTCGATGGCGGTGGTGCTGCTGCTGATGCTGGTCTCGTTGCTGGTGATGGAGCCGGATTTCGGCCAGACCATGCTGATCCTGATGGTGTGGGGTTCGCTGTTCTTCATCGCGGGCATGCGCATGATCTGGGTATTCGGGCTCGCAGGCCTCGGTGCGGCCGGCCTGTTCAGCGCCTATCTCTTCGTTCCTCACGTGGCAGGACGCATCAAGCGCTTCATGAATCCGGCCTCCGGCGACACCTTCCAGGTCGATACCGCGATGGAGGCCTTCTACAATGGCGGCTGGTTCGGGCTCGGGCCGGGGGAGGGCATCGCCAAGCGCAGCCTGCCGGACAGCCACACCGACTTCGTGTTCGCGGTGGCGGCGGAAGAATTCGGCATCATCCTGTGTCTCGCCATGCTGGCGCTGTTCGCCTTCGTCGTGATCCGCACGCTGTCGCGCGCCTATGCCAATGACGACATGTTCTCGCGCTTCGCGGCTTCGGGTCTTGCGATCCTGTTCGGGGTGCAGGCGGCGATCAACATGTCGGTCAACCTCCAGCTCATTCCCGCCAAGGGCATGACGCTGCCCTTCATCTCCTATGGCGGCTCCTCGATCGTGTCGCTGGCCTATGGCGTCGGCATGATGCTGGCGCTGACGCGGCTGCGCCCGCGCACCGAGATCGAGTCGATCGGCCACGCCGAGGCGATGCGCAGTTACGCGTAAGCCCTCGTTGCCGTGTAGCCCGGATGGAGCGAAGCGTAATCCGGGATGCTGATCCGATGGAGAGGCCCCGGATTGCGCTTCGCTCCATCCAGCCTACGGATGGTTCCCGGGCGCTCGCAATGTCGGGAAAGTCCTTGTAAAAGCCTTCCTCATGGACACCTCCTCTCCCCTCATTCTTCTCGCCGCGGGCGGCACGGGCGGGCATCTGTTTCCGGCCGAGGCGCTTGGCGTCGAATTGATCCGGCGCGGCTATCGCGTGCGCCTCGTCACCGACGAACGGGCGCTGCGCTATAGCGGGCTGTTCACCAAGGACACGATCGACGTCGTCGCCAGCGAGACCGCGCGCGGCCGCAATCCGTTGCAGCTTGCTTATGCCGGGCTCACGCTCGCCGCGGGCACGCTGGCGGCCTATCGGCTGATCAAGCGGCTGAAGCCGGTCGCGGTGATCGGCTTCGGCGGCTATCCGACGCTGCCGCCGCTGGTGGCGGCGCGGCTCGCCGGCGTGCCCGGCATCATCCACGACGCCAACGCGGTGCTGGGCCGTGCCAACCGTTTCCTGTCCGGCCATGTCCGCGCCATCGCCACCTCGCTGCCCGGTGTGCTCGATCGCGATCCGGCGCTGTCGGGCAAGACCACGACCGTTGGCACGCCGATGCGGCCGGCGATCCTCGCCGCGGCGGCGGTGCCCTATGCCGCGCCTGACGCGAACGGCCCGCTGCGCCTGCTCGTGGTCGGCGGCAGCCAGGGCGCGCGTATCATGGCCGACGTCGTGCCCGGCGCCATCGGGCGGCTCGAGCCTGCGCTGTGGAGCCGGCTCGTCCTCACCCAGCAGGTCCGCGACGAGGACATGAGCCGCGTGCGCGCGGTCTACGACCGGCTCAAGATCAACGCCGAGCTTGCGCCCTTCTTCAGCGATCTGCCGGCCCGGCTGGCCGCGAACCATCTGGTGGTGTCGCGCTCCGGCGCCGGCACCGTCGCCGAGCTTGCGGCGATCGGCCGGCCCTCGATCCTGGTGCCGCTGCCGGGCGCGATCGACCAGGACCAGTTCGCCAATGCCGGCGTGCTGGCCAAGGTGGATGGGGCCATCCGCATTCCGCAGACCGAATTCACGCCCGACCGGCTGGCAGCGGAGATCTCAGGCTTCGCCGCCGAGCCCGCGCGCCTGTCCGCGATGGCCGCGGCGGCACGGAGTGCCGGCCGGCTCGACGCGGCGGAAAGGCTGGCCGATCTGGTGGCGAAAGTCGCGGGAATCTGAGCCGAAACGGAACCTTTTCGCATTTTTGCCGTCTTGGCCGGGCTTGTCCGACCAAGTCGGATTTATCCGACTTGGTCCTTTAAAAAGAGACGGCACTCGGTATACCGAGTGCCTGTGCATCCACGTCTTGCAAGAAGGACGTCGGGATTCGTGGATGCCCGGGACGCCTTGCGCGAAGACGCGCTTCGCGCTTATGCCCGAGCATGACCACCGAACGATGGGATGAGCCATGAGACTGCCGCGCGAGATCGGACCCATCCACTTCGTCGGAATCGGCGGGATCGGCATGAGCGGCATCGCCGAGGTGCTGGTCAATCTCGGCTATTCCGTCCAGGGGTCCGACGCCTCCGACAATTACAATCTGGACCGCCTGCGCAAGAAGGGCGCCAGGGTGTCGGTCGGCCACAAGGCCGAGAACATCGACGGCGCCGAGGTCGTTGTCGTCTCCTCCGCGATCAAGCGCGACAATCCCGAATTGATGGCGGCGCGCGAGCGCCGCATTCCCGTGGTGCGCCGCGCCGAGATGCTGGCCGAACTGATGCGGCTGAAGAGCTGCGTCGCGATCGCCGGCACCCATGGCAAGACGACGACGACGACGATGGTCGCGACGCTGCTCGATGCCGGCGGGCTGGACCCCACCGTCATCAATGGCGGCATCATCAACGCCTACGGATCCAACGCGCGGCTCGGGGCCGGCGAGTGGATGGTGGTGGAGGCCGACGAGAGCGACGGCACCTTCCTGAAACTGCCGACGGAAATTGCGATCGTCACCAATGTCGATCCCGAGCATCTCGACCACTTCAAGACCTTCGAGGCCGTGCAGGACGCGTTCCGGCACTTCGTCGAGAACCTGCCGTTCTACGGATTCGCCGTGATGTGCATCGACCATCCCGTTGTGCAGAGCCTCGTCGGCAGAATCGAGGATCGCCGCATCATCACCTATGGCGAGAATCCGCAGGCCGATGCACGGCTGGTCGATCTCACCGCGGGTGGTGGCGGCTCGAAATTCAAGGTCGTGATCCGCGACCGCAAGGCCGGTACCACACACGAGATTGCCGACCTCGCGCTGCCGATGCCGGGCCGGCATAACGCCTCCAACGCGACGGCCGCGATCGCGGTTGCGCATGCGCTCGGTGTATCCGACGACAGGATCCGCAGTGCCATCGCCGGCTTCGGCGGCGTCAAGCGTCGCTTCACCAGGACCGGTGAATTCAACGGCATCACCGTGATAGACGATTACGGCCATCATCCTGTCGAGATCGCGGCTGTGCTGAAGGCGGCGCGCGATTCCTACGACGGCAAGGTCATCGCCGTTGTTCAGCCGCATCGCTACACGCGCCTGCAATCGCTGTTCGAGGAATTCTGCACCTGCTTCAACGACGCGGACGCGGTCGTCGTCGCAGACGTCTACGCCGCCGGCGAGGCGCCGATCGACGGCATCGACCGCGATCATTTCGTCGAGGGCCTGCGCGCGCACGGCCATCGCAACGTGATCCCGCTGCCGGCAGCGTCGGAGCTCGCGGGCATCGTCAAGGGCCTCGCGACCTCCGGCGATCTCGTCGTGTGTCTCGGCGCCGGCAACATCACGCAATGGGCCTATGCCTTGCCCGGCGAATTGAAGGCGCTGGGGTGAGGGGGATGGGCTTTCCCGACATCACGCCAGACCTCAAGGCCGCGATGCCGCAGCTCCGCGGCCGGTTGCTGGCCAACCAGTCGCTCGCCGAACTGACCTGGTTTCGCGTCGGCGGTCCGGCGCAGGTGCTGTTCACGCCGGCGGATGAAGACGATCTCGCTTATGTCCTCGCGCATTTGTCCAGCGACATTCCCGTTCATGTGGTCGGCGTCGGCTCCAATCTGATCGTGCGCGACGGCGGCGTCGAAGGCGTGGTGATCCGCCTCTCGCCCCGAGCCTTCGGCGATGCGAGCGCGAGCGGCGACGTCGTCACGGCAGGCGCGGCGGCGCTCGACAAGCGCGTCGCGGAAGTCGCGGCCGCGGCCAATATCGGCGGGCTCGAATTCTATTTCGGCATCCCCGGCACGATCGGCGGCGCGCTGCGCATGAATGCCGGCGCCAATGGCGGCGAGACCAGGGATGTGCTGATCGAGGCGCGCGGCGTCGGCCGCGATGGCGCGAAGCACACGTTCTCCAATGCCGACATGAAGTTCGTCTACCGCAACAGCGGCGTCGATCCTTCCATCATCTTCACTTCCGCGCGCTTTCGCGGGCAGATCAGGAACTCCGAGACGATCCGCGCGCGGATGGCGGAGGTGCAGGCGCATCGCGAGACGGCGCAGCCGATACGGGAGAAGACCGGCGGCTCCACCTTCAAGAACCCGCCGGGACAT
Source organism: uncultured Bradyrhizobium sp. (assembly GCA_964423245.1). Lineage (GTDB taxonomy): Bacteria > Pseudomonadota > Alphaproteobacteria > Rhizobiales > Xanthobacteraceae > Bradyrhizobium. The sequence goes on from CAYREH010000001.1 coordinate 124,780, forward strand.
TCCGCCTGGAAGCTGGTCGATGCCGCGGGCTGTCGGGGCCTGCGCATCGGCGGCGCGCAGGTCTCGGAGATGCATTGCAATTTCCTGATCAACACGGGCGATGCCACCGCACACGACATCGAGACGCTGGGCGAGACGGTCCGCGAACGGGTGAAGGCAAATTCCGGAATTGAGCTACACTGGGAAATCAAACGGATCGGGGTTTCCGTTAACAGTCATTCCGGGGCAATGCGTTAGCATCGAACGACGGTGCGCAGTCGCGCACACCGGAATGACCTAGTACGAGGCACGAATGCGCACCACCATCCTCTTCGGCGGGACCAACCGCGAACGCCTGGTTTCGGTCGCCTCGGCGCAGGCGCTGCACCAGGCGCTGCCTGAGGCCGATCTCTGGTGGTGGGATGTCGAGGACAAGGTGCATGTCGTGCAGTCCAGGCAATTGCTCGCGCATGCCCGTCCGTTCGAGGACGAATTCAAGCCGGGCACCACGGGTATTGCGCTGGCGGAGGCGCTCGACCGGGCGAAGGCGGAAGACCGCGTGCTGGTGCTCGGCCTGCATGGCGGGCGTGCCGAGAACGGCGAATTGCAGGTGATGTGCGAAACGCGCGGTGTCCCCTTCACCGGCTCCGGTTCGGCCTCCTCGCATCTGGCGTTCGACAAGATCGCCGCCAAGCGGTTCGCCGCACTCGGCGGCGTGACCCCTCCGGCCAACATTGCACTCGACACCATCGACGAGGCTTTTGCCGACTATGGCCGGCTGATCGCCAAGCCGGCGCGTGACGGTTCGAGCTTCGGCCTGATCTTCGTCAACGCGAAGCAGGATCTGGTCGCGGTTCGCAATGCGGCGAGGCACGAGGAGTATCTGATCGAGCCCTATATCGCGGGCGTCGAGGCGACCTGCGGCGTGCTGGAGCGCCCGGACGGCAGCATGATGTCGCTGCCGCCGATCGAGATCATTCCGGGCGAGGGCAATTTCGATTATGCGGCGAAGTATCTCCTGAGTTCGACCCAGGAGATCTGTCCGGGCCGGTTCTCGCCCGAGATCACCGCCGCGCTCAAGACGCAGGCCATGCTGGCGCATCGGGCGATGTCCTGTACCGGCTATTCCCGGTCGGACTTCATCGTCTCGGACAAGGGCCTCGTCTATCTCGAAACCAACACGCTGCCCGGGTTGACCAAGTCCTCGCTCTACCCGAAGGCGCTGAAGGCGGAAGGGATCGCCTTCGTCGAGTTCCTGCACGGCCTGATCGAGCTGGCGGTGGGGCGGGTGAGGAAATAGTTGGGACTGGTTAACGGCGGAAGGGGCGAAACAGACCCTTTTCGGGTCCGGAACCGGTAAAATGCCTCCTATCCCGGCATAAATCCAGGATATTGCGGGGCAAAACGCATCCCGCGTTAACGAACTTTACCTTTTGTTTACCAGGACATCCGAAGGTTAACGCTGGCGGCGCATATGGCGTTTTGGCTGCCGGTGCGTGAGCTGTCGTGGGTGAGGTCACCCCCCGGCAAACGCCTTGAAGGGGAAGGCTTCTTTCGCTGAAGACCAGCACCCGGCCCGGCAAGACCGAGACGTCATGTTCGCCAGGACCTGCGCGGTAGCGCGGGAAACTGATGACGAGCTCGTGCAATGGATGGTGCAGGAAGCCTCTCCCGGTCGATTTTGAGATCGCTGAGGCCCCAGGCTGACCTGAAGGCGGCCGCTATTGGAGCGGTCGTGCTTCTGCGCGAGTGGATCGAGGACAGGCGTCAGCAGCGGCGCGCCGCCAGGGACGAGGCCGCCCGCATCAAGGCCAAGGCCGTCATCGAGCGGGAGGCACCGCCGCGCGTCGTGGCGTTGGTCGAGCGCTATCTGCCGCGCCGGATCGGGATGACCATGACCGTGCTGCTGCTGCTCGGCAGCTGCGGTTTCGGCATCGTCAAGGGAGGTCACCTCCAGGATTTCGTCACCGCCGTCAGCGACGCGCGCAATGCGCTGGCCAATTCGGCCGGCTTCCGCATCACCTCGGTCGCGATCAACGGCCGCAAGCAGCTGACCCAGGACGAGATCCTCGCGATCGGCGGCATCAGCGGCCGGTCCTCGCTGCTGTTCCTCGACGCCGACAGCGTCCGCGACAAGCTCAAGGCCAATCCGTGGATCGCGGATGCGACCGTGCTGAAGCTGTATCCCGGCCGGCTCATGATCGACATCACCGAACGCCAGGCGTTCGCGCTGTGGCAGGAGGGCGGCCGGCTCTCCGTCATCGCCGACGACGGCGCCGTGCTCGAGCCCTATGTCTCGCGCCGTTTCCTGACGCTGCCGCTGGTGGTCGGCAAGGGCGCCGAGACCCAGGCCCGCGATTTCCTCGCGCTTCTGGCGCGCTATCCGCAGGTGCAGTCGGTGACCAAAGCCGCGATCTATGTCGGCGAACGGCGCTGGAACCTGCGGCTCAAGGACGGGCTCGACATCCGCCTGCCCGAGCAGGACGTCGGCAATGCGCTGGCGATGCTGTCCAAACTCGACAAGGAAGACCGGCTGTTCTCGCGCGACATCGTCGCCGTCGACATGCGGCTGCCCGATCGCCTCGTCGTGCAGCTGTCCGACGACGCCGCCAAGGCGCGCGAGGAGCTGTTCAAGGACAAGAAGAAAAAGAAGGCCGGTGACTCCGCATGACCGGTCTCGATCGTACCCAGACCCCGAAGACGCGTCCGATCTCGCACAAGCGCGGTGGTCTCGTCGCCTGCCTCGACATCGGCACCAGCAAGATCGCCTGCATGATCGCGCGGCTGAAGCCGTCGGCGCCGAACGATGCCCTGCGCGGCCGTACGCATGCGGTCGAGCTGATCGGCTACAGCCAGATCCAGTCGCGCGGCATGAAGGCCGGCGCGGTCATCGATCTCGGCGAATGCGAGCAGTCGGTGCGCCAGGCCGTCGCGCTCGCCGAGAAGATGGCCAAGGTGCGGGTCGAATCCGTGCTGCTCTCGGTCTCCGGCGGCCGGCTCTCCGGCCAGCTGGTGGAAGCCGCAGCCGACATCCGCGGCGGCGCCGTCACGCCCGCCGATGTCAGCCGCGTCACCTCGACCGGCATGCGCCACGCCACCGGCGAGGGCCGCACCGTGCTGCATGCGCTGCCGGTCGGCTACACGCTCGACGGCGTCAAGGGCATCCGCGATCCGCGCGGCATGGTCGCCCACCAGTTCGGCGTCGACATGAACGTCGTCACCTGCGACGCCACCGTCGCGCGCAACCTGATGCTGGCGGTGGAACGCTGCCATCTCAATGTGGAGGCCATGGCGGCCAGCCCCTATGTCGCCGGCCTGTCCGTGCTGACCGACGACGAGGCCGATCTCGGCGCCGCCGTGGTCGAGATGGGCGCGGGCACCACCACGATCGCGGTCTATTCCGGCGGCCGTTTCGTGCATGCGGCCGGCTTTGCGGTCGGCGGGCAACACATTACGATGGATCTGGCGCGCGGACTCTCCGCCACCATTGCCGATGCCGAGCGAATCAAGACGTTATACGGCACCGTCATCACCGGCGGATCGGACTCGCGTGAGCTGATGTCTGTCCCGACAGCCGGTGACGAGCAGGATCTGCCGCAGATCGTCTCCCGGGCGACCATCGCCAATATCGTCAAGCATCGTGCCGAGGAAGTCTTCGAAATGGTTCGGGACAGACTGAAGGATTCTCCCTTCGCCTCGGAGCCGAACGGCCGCGTCGTGCTCTCCGGCGGCGCCTCGCAGCTGACCGGTCTCGTCGAACTCGGCACCCAGATTCTCGGCCGGCCCGTGCGGGTCGGACGTCCGCTCGGCTTTGGCCGGCTGCCCAACGAGGCGAAGAACGCCGCGTTCGCGGTGCCGGCCGGACTTCTCGTCTACCCGCAATATGTTCACCACGAACATGTCGAACCGCGGCACACGCGGCAGCAGGTCAGGACGGGCACCGGCGGATATTTCGGGAAGGTCGGACGATGGCTACGCGAGGGCTTCTGATGATTCCTTTCCGCAATTTGCGACTTTCACCAACTCCCGCGGCCGCCGGCCGGGGCGAACCCACGCGCGCGTGATCGAGAGGCAAACATGACCATCAGCATCAATGTTCCTGATATTCACGAATTGAAGCCCCGGATCACCGTGTTCGGCGTCGGCGGCGCCGGCGGCAACGCCGTCAACAACATGATCACGGCGGGCCTGCAGGGCGTCGATTTCGTGGTCGCCAACACCGACGCGCAGGCGCTGACGATGTCGAAGGCCCAGCGCATCGTGCAGATGGGCACGGCGGTCACGCAAGGCCTCGGCGCGGGTTCGCAGCCCAATGTCGGCGCGGCCGCGGCCGAAGAAGTCCTCGACGAATTGCGCGACCATCTGTCGGGCGCCAACATGGTGTTCGTCACCGCCGGCATGGGCGGCGGCACCGGCACCGGTGCGGCGCCGGTCATCGCCAAGACCGCGCGCGAGATGGGCATCCTCACGGTCGGCGTCGTCACCAAGCCGTTCCATTTCGAGGGCGCCCGCCGCATGCGCACCGCCGAGGCCGGCATTGCCGAACTGCACAAGGTGGTCGACACGCTCCTGATCATCCCGAACCAGAACCTGTTCCGGGTCGCCAACGAGAAGACCACCTTCGCCGACGCCTTCGCCATGGCCGACCAGGTGCTCTATTCGGGCGTCGCCTGCATCACCGACCTGATGGTCAAGGAAGGCCTGATCAACCTCGACTTCGCCGATGTGAGAGCGGTGATGAGGGAAATGGGCAAGGCGATGATGGGCACCGGCGAAGCTTCCGGCGACAAGCGCGCGCTGACCGCCGCCGAAGCCGCGATCGCCAACCCGCTGATCGACGACAGTTCGATGAAGGGCGCCAAGGGCCTGCTGATCTCCATCACCGGCGGCAAGGATCTCACGCTGTTCGAGGTCGACGAGGCCGCGACCCGCATCCGCGAGGAGGTCGACCAGGACGCCAACATCATCGTCGGCGCCACCTTCGACGAGGCGCTCGATGGCCTGATCCGCGTCTCGGTCGTCGCCACCGGCATCGACCAGTCGACGATCGCGCGCAACAGCCAGACGGCCAGCGCGCCGGTCGCGGTGTCGGCGCCGCAGGTGCAGCAGGCAGCTCCCGCTGCCCCGGCTGCCGTTGCCGAGAGCCGTCTCGCCGACCTGACCGCCCGGCTGCGCGCCGACAATCAGCGTCTCGCCGAGCGCGCCCAGAAGCTGGAAGCGTCGATCCCGGCGCCGGCGCCTGTCGCCGCCCCGGTTGCGCCCCGCGCCAATGTCGAGCGTGCCGCGCTCGCCGCCATCGCCGCAGCCGTCGCCGAGGTGCCGCAGGCCCCTGCGCCGGTGCAGCCGGCATCCTATGGCGACGTGACCGTGCGTCCGATCGCGCAGAAGCCCACTTTGTTCCCAGAGCCGGAGCAGGCCGCCGCCCCGGCGCCTGACCCGATGACGCCGGAAACCTTCATCCCGCCGCAGGCCGAGCGTCCGGTCCGCTCCCCGCGGATGCCGCGAATCGAGGAACTGCCGATGCCGGCCCAGGCCGAGCTTCGCCAGGCCCGCGGCGAGGTCGAGGACGAGACTCCGCAGAAGACCCGGCTGTCGCTGCTGCAGCGCCTCGCCAATGTCGGCCTCGGCCGCCGCGACGAGGAGAGTGAGGCACCGATCGCCGCTCGCGCGTCCGGCCCGGCGATGCCGCCGCTGCCCGAGCGCAAGCCGCAGCGGACCGTCCAGCAGCAGATCGCCGCCACCGAGCCGGTCTCGGAGTATGCGCGCCGTCCGGCCCCGCAGGGCCTGGACATGCACGGCCGTCCGGCACCTGTTGCGCCGGCGCCACAGGGTGACGATCATCTTGATATCCCGGCGTTCCTGCGCCGCCAGGCGACCTGAGATTGTTACAATCAAGGCAGACGACAAAAGGCCCCGGCAGCAAGCTTGCCGGGGCCTTTCCTTTGGGGGCTTGCATGGCTGGGCTGCACCACCCAAGCAACTGATTTTAAATGATTAATTATCTATTCGGTGGTTCTGTAAAGGTGTTGCAAGAGGCCCGAAACACCGGCGCAATTTGGTTAAGCCTTGGCGCGAATACGGCAGGTTTGGGGTAACAATCGGTAAAAAAGCGTGAGTTGGCGCTCTTTGAGGCAGCAACTATGGTCCAGCGTGACTTGGGGATACGGAGATTCGGACGGTCGATCTCAATCGATCATTCGGTTTCAGTATAAGTCGCAGTGGGTCGTAGTGGGGCGGGTTCCTGATGAAATTTAGCCGGCAAACAACGCTTCGTGCGCAGGCCACGGTGGCTGGCGTTGGCGTTCATTCCGGTCTTCCCGTCACACTCACGCTGGGGCCTGCGCCGATTGACGCAGGTTTTATTTTTGTCCGCACCGGCCTCGAGGGAAGCGACCGCGAAGTTCGGGCGACGGCCGAGCAGGTGATCGCGACCGATCTGGCCACCGTCCTCGGCGATCGCGACGGGCCGCTGGTGTCCACCGCCGAGCACGTCCTTGCTGCACTGCGAGGCATGGGGGTCGACAACGCCACCATCGAGATCGACGGGCCGGAAGTGCCGATCATGGACGGCAGCGCCGCGGCCTTCATCGCGGCGATCGATCAGGCCGGAATCGTCAATCAGTCCGCGCAGCGCCGCTTCATCCAGGTCCTGAAGCCCGTCTCCGTCAAGATCGGCAACTCCTTCGGCGAGATCCGGCCCTATGCCAACGGGTTCCGCGCCGAGGTCGAGATCGATTTCACCAACCCCGTCATCGGCCAGCAGAGCTACGCCTTCGACCTGAATCCGGAGCGCTTCCGTCGCGAAGTCGGCCGCGCCCGGACTTTCGGCCTGATGTGCGATGTCGCGCGCCTCTGGAGCGCCGGCTATGCTCTCGGCGCCTCCTTTGAGAACACGGTCGTCTTCGATGAAGAGCGCCTGCTCAACACCGAAGGCCTCCGCTACGCTGACGAGTGCGCCCGCCACAAGGTTCTGGACGTGATCGGCGACCTCTCTCTGGCCGGCCTGCCGCTGCTGGCGGCCTATCGCTCGGTCCGGGGCGGCCACAAGCTCAACCACGCCGTCCTGACCGCGCTGCTGGCTGACCGCACCGCCTGGCGGGTGGTCGAGGGTGAGGCTGCCCGTCGCACCACGCGTCCGGTGGTCGAGGTCGGCAGCGGCATCGTCGGCGGCCGGATCGCCGCAGCCTATGGGCCGGACGTCTCCTGACAGCGATGTGTCGCAGGCCCTCCGCTGCGGCATGAGGCGGCGGCGGAAACTCCTGGTAACCATGATCCGCTAGCATTGCGGTACGTTCGCCTTAATCCGGGCGAATTGCCTGCCTATCCGGTTGGTTAACGATCGTTTTTCGGCTACATCGACGTGGTCCATGGCAGGCACCACGGTCACATTTCGCGCCCATGACGGGGTCATGGGCTGGCGGATACCGCACGCGGCACCAAGGGGCGTCAGGGCTTAATTCATGTCGGCACAGCGTATGACGCGCGGATATTTTCCGGGTTCGATCGCCTCTCGCGGGCTGCTTCAGGCCGCCTGCCTCGTCCTCATGGCCCTGCCGCTGGCCGGCTGCGGCACCGGCGATCTGTGGGACAAGTTCACCGCCAAGGACGACACCTTCGTCGAGGAGCCCGCCGACAAGATCTACAATGAGGGCCTGTACCTCATGAACGAGAAGAAGGACATGAAGGCGGCGAACAAGAAGTTCGAGGAGGTCGACCGCCAGCATCCTTATTCCGACTGGGCCCGCAAATCGCTGCTGATGTCGGCCTACGCGTCCTACCAGGGCGGCGACTATGATGGCTGCATCGGCGCCGCCACCCGCTACGTCACCCTCCACCCCGGCAGCCCGGATGCGGCCTATGCGCAATATCTGATCGCGGCCTCGCATTACGACCAGATCCCGGACATCAGCCGCGACCAGGCCCGGACCGAGAAGGCCATCGCCGCGCTCGAGGAAGTGATCCGCAAATATCCGACGTCCGAATACGCCACCTCGGCCAAGTCCAAGATCGAGGGCGCCCGCGACCAGCTCGCCGGCAAGGAAATGAATGTCGGCCGCTACTACATGCAGAAGCGCGACTACACCGCGGCGATCAATCGCTACAAGGCCGTGGTGACTCAGTACCAGACCACGCGCCACGTCGAGGAAGCGCTCTACCGCCTGACCGAGGCCTATATGGCGATCGGCATCGTCGGGGAGGCGCAGACCGCGGCCGCCGTGCTCGGGCACAATTTTCCCGACAGTCGCTGGTACAAGGACGCCTATAATCTTGTAAAATCCGGCGGTCTCGAGCCGAGCGAGAATCAGGGGTCCTGGATCAGCAAGACCTTCAAGAAGATGGGCCTCGGCTAGGAAATTTGGTTCCATGCTGGCGCGTCTGTCGATCCGTGACATTGTCCTGATCGAGCGGCTCGATATCGAATTCGCCACCGGCCTTGCGGTTTTGACCGGCGAGACCGGTGCGGGCAAATCCATCCTGCTCGATGCCTTCGCGCTGGCGCTCGGCGGCCGCGGCGATGCCGGCCTCGTGCGCCACGGCGCCGAGCAGGGGCAGGTCACCGCCGTGTTCGATGTCCCGAAGAATCACCCTGCGGCAAAGCTCCTCGCCGAGAACGGCCTCGACGACACCGGCGAGATGATCCTGCGCCGGGTGCAGCTCGCCGATGGTCGCACCCGCGCCTTCATCAACGACCAGTCGATCAGCGTGCAGACGCTGAAGGCGGTCGGCGCCGCGCTGGTCGAGATCCACGGCCAGCACGACGAACGGGCGCTGGTCGATGCGGCGACCCACCGCCGCCTGCTCGATGCCTTTGCCGGGCTGGAAAAGGATGTCGCGGCGGTGGAGACGCTGTGGGAGGCACGCCGCGCGGCCAGCACCGCGCTGGAGGAGCATCGCGCCGGCATGGAACGCGCCGCGCGCGAGGCCGATTATCTGCGCCATGCCTCCGACGAATTGAAGCGGCTCGCGCCCAAGGACGGCGAGGAGACCTCGCTGGCCGCGCGCCGCACCAGCATGATGCAGGGCGAGAAGATCGCTTCCGACCTGCGCGAGGCGCAGGAGGCTGTCGGCGGCCATCATTCTCCGGTCGCCACCCTGTCCGCCGCGGTGCGCCGGCTGGAGCGCCGCGGCGTCAATTCGCCGGCGCTGGTGGAGCCTGCGGTGAGGGCGATCGACATCGCGATCAATGCGCTCGAGGAAGCCGACCAGCATCTGCAGGCCGCGCTCGCCGCGACCGATTTCGACCCGGCCGAGCTCGAACGCATCGAGGAGCGGCTGTTCGCCCTGCGCGCCGCCTCGCGCAAATATTCGACCCCGGTCGATGGGCTCGCGGCGCTCGCCGCCAAATATGCTGCCGACGTCGTGCTGATCGATGCCGGCGCCAACCAGCTGAAGAAGCTGGAGCAGGCTGCGATCGAGGCGGATAGCCGCTTCGCCGCCGCCGCGAAGAAGCTCTCCGCGGCCCGGCAGAAATCGGCCGAGAAGCTGAACAAGGCCGTCAACTCCGAACTGGCGCCGCTCAAGCTCGAACGCGCGAAATTCATGACCCAGGTCGAGACCGACGAGGCCGCGCCGGGACCGCAGGGGTTCGACCGCGTCGAGTTCTGGGTGCAGACCAATCCGGGCACCAAGCCCGGCCCGATGATGAAGGTGGCTTCGGGCGGCGAGCTGTCGCGCTTCCTGCTCGCCCTCAAGGTCGTGCTATCCGACCGCGGCTCGGCGCCCACCCTCGTGTTCGACGAGATCGACACCGGTGTCGGCGGCGCGGTCGCGGACGCCATCGGGGCGCGGCTGGCCCGCCTCGCCGGCAAGGTGCAGGTCATGGCCGTCACCCATGCCCCTCAGGTCGCGGCCCGTGCCGACCAGCACCTCCTGATCTCCAAGGATACGCTGGACAAGGGCAAGCGCGTTGCTACCCGTGTCAACGCGCTCGCCCCCGACCACCGCCGCGAGGAGATCGCCCGCATGCTCGCCGGCGCCGAGATCACCGCCGAGGCGAGGGCCGCCGCGGACCGGTTGCTGAAGGCGGCGAGCTAGCTTTCGTGTCCCGGACGCGCAGAGCGCGGGCCGGGACCCGGACTGTCGCCGAATGAGCCCCGACTTGCAGCGCACCACTGAAGAAGCGCTGCGCTGCGTCCGGGGTGCGAACTTTCCACATGCCTTTACCGTCCTACCCGCTCCGTCGTATCCAAGAGCCATGGCCAGAGCAGCAAAATCAAAACCGCTTCGTGATGTCGCTGATCTCACCAAGGCGCAGGCCAAGGTCGAGCACATGCGGCTGGCGCTCGAGATCGAAGGGCACAACGCGCGCTACTATCAGGACGACGCGCCCACCGTCACCGATGCCGAGTACGATGCGCTGCGCCAGCGCTTCAACGCCATCGAGAAGCGCTTTCCCGAATTCGTCAGCGCGGACTCGCCCTCGCAGAAGGTCGGCGCCGCGCCGTCCGGGCGTTTCAGGAAGGTACGGCATTCCGTGCCGATGCTGTCGCTCGACAACGCCTTTGCCGAGGAGGACGTGCGCGATTTCGTCGGCCGCATCGTGCGGTTCCTCAAGCTCGACGACGACAAGGTCGATTTCTCCGCCGAGCCGAAGATCGACGGCCTTTCGATGTCACTGCGCTATGAGGGCGGCGAACTCGTCACCGCGGCGACGCGCGGCGACGGCACGGAGGGCGAGGACGTCACCGCCAACATCCGCACCATCGAGGATGTCCCGCACAGGCTGAAAGGGCGCAACGTCCCCGACATCTGCGAGGTGCGCGGCGAGGTCTACATGACCAAGAAGGCGTTCCTCGCGCTCAACAGGAAGCAGGTCGAGGCGGGCGAGGCGCCGTTCGCCAATCCCCGCAATTCGGCGGCGGGCTCGCTCCGGCAAAAGGATCCGACCATTACCGCCGCGCGTCCGCTCGGTTTCTTCGCCTATGCCTGGGGCGAGATGAGCGCGATGCCCGAGGGCACGCAGACCGGCATGATCGGATGGTTCGAGCGCTGCGGCTTTCGGACCAATCCCTTGACCAGGCTCTGTCGCTCCGTCGAGGAGCTGCTCGCCTTCCACCACGCGATCGAGGAGCAGCGCGCCGGGCTCGACTACGACATCGACGGCGTCGTCTACAAGGTCGACCGTATCGACTGGCAGGAGCGGCTCGGCTTCGTCTCGCGCACGCCGCGCTGGGGCATTGCGCACAAATTCGCGGCCGAGCGCGCCATGACGGTGCTGCGCGACATCGAGATCCAGGTCGGGCGCACCGGCTCGCTCACGCCCGTCGGCAAGCTCGAGCCGGTCGGCGTCGGTGGCGTGATCGTGCAGAACGTCACGCTGCACAATGCGGACTACATCAAGGGCATCGGCAACAAGGGCGAGGTGCTGCGCGAGGGCCGTGACATCCGGATCGGCGACACCGTGGTGATCCAGCGTGCCGGCGACGTCATCCCGCAGGTCGTCGACGTCGTCCTCGACAAGCGGCCGAAGGGCGCAAAGGAGTTTCCCTTCCCGACGACATGCCCGTGTCCGCTGCACACCGACGTCGTGCGCGAGGAGACGGCGACCGGCGAGGAGGGCTCGCGCGCCCGCTGCACCGGCGAGTTCGCCTGCCCCTACCAGAAGATCGAGCATCTCAAGCTGTTCGTGTCGCGCCGCGCCTTCGACATCGACGGTCTCGGCGAGAAGCAGCTGCAGTATTTCTTCGACGAGGGATGGGTGAAGGAGCCCGCCGACATCTTCACGCTGGAGAAGCGCAATTCGAAGCTGAAGCTGGAGGAGATCGAGGGCTACGGCGCCACCTCGGTGCGCAACCTGTTCGGCGCCATCGAGAGCCGGCGCAAGATCGCGCTGGAGCGCTTCATCTTCGCGCTCGGCATGCGCCATGTCGGCGAAACCACGGCGCTCGCGCTGGCACGCGGCTACGGCTCGTGGGCGGCCTTCCACGACGCCTGCCTCAAGGTCGCCAGGGACGACGAGGAGGCGATCGCGGAGATGGATGCGCTCGACCAGATCGGTGACACCGTGATCAAGAGCATCGCCGACTATTTCGGCGAGAGCCACAACCGCGGCATCGTCGAGCGGCTGACGACAGAGGTCGAGATCGTCGACGCCGAGAAGCCGAAGAGCAATTCCGCCGTGGCCGGCAAGACCGTGGTCTTCACGGGCTCGCTGGAGAAGATGACCCGCGACGAGGCCAAGGCGACCGCGGAGCGGCTCGGCGCGAAGGTCTCGGGCTCGGTGTCGAAGAAGACCGATCTCGTCGTCGCCGGCCCCGGCGCAGGCTCCAAGCTGGCCGAGGCCAACAAGCACGGCGTCAAGGTGCTGACCGAGGACGAGTGGCTGGCGCTGATCGGGGAGTGAGGACTCTCCTCGTCATTGCGAGGAGCCCTTGCGACGAAGCAATCCAGACTGCCTTCGAGGAGAGATTCTGGATTGCTTCGCTGCGCTCGCAATGACGGGGAGGCCGCGCCCCTCACATCATCCCGGTCTCTTCCTCTTCGGCCTGCTCGATCAGCTTGTCGCTCACCATCACCTCCCGTCGCGGCACGACGAAGATCATCATGGCGGCGCAGAGCAGCGAGATGGAGAGGACGGCGGAGGTCAGCGGCAGCGTGGTGGCCGAATGGCCGCCGAGATAGGCGCCGAATTGCGACATCAGCGCGCCGATGCCCTGCTGCAGAAAGCCCATCGCACCGGATGCCGTGCCGGCGGCTTCGGGGCGGATGCTGATCGCGCCGGCAGCCGAGTTCGCCATCACGAAGGCATTGCCTACCATCACGATCATCTGCGTGCCGAACAGCCAGGCCGGCGCCTCGTTCCAGCCGGCGAAGCTCCAGACGAGATTCAGCAGGCTGCCGCAGAGCTGCAGCGCGAGTCCGAGCCAGATCAGTCGTTCCAGCGAGTGCCGCGGCGCGAAGCGCACGCAGAGCAGGTTGCCGACGAGATACGCAAATCCCGTCGTCGCGAACCAGGCGCCGTATTCGGCGCTGGTCCGCCCCATCTGCGTCACCACGATGTAGGGGCCGCCGCCGGCAAAGGTGAAGATGATCTGGGAGGCCAGCACCTGGCACAGCACATAGCCGATGAAGGCGCGGTTGCTGACGAGCAGGCCGATGTCGCGGCGAAAGCTGCTCCCCGCAGCCCGGCCGCGGCGCGTCTCAGGCAGCGCCAAGGCAATGCCGACGGCAACAAGGATCGCGGCGATGGTGATGGCGTAGAAGATCGCGCGCCAGCCGAACGCGGTCTCGATCAGGCCGCCGGTCAGCGGCGACAGCATCTGCCCGATCATCAGCGCCGCGACCACGAGGCTGATCATGGAGGCGACGCGGTCACGCTCGTAGATGTCGCGGATGATGGCGCGGCTCACCACCATGCCGGCGGCGCCGCCGAGCGCCTGGAAGAAGCGCGCGGCGATCAGCTGCGGCAGGTTCTGCGCGAAGATGCAGGCGAGGCTGGCCAGGACCATCAGCACCAGGCCGCCGAGCAGCACCGGGCGCCGTCCGAAGCGGTCCGACAACGGCCCCATGATCAGCTGCGACAGCGCGATCCCGACCATGTAGAGCGACACCGTCATCTGCGCGATCGAGATGTCGCTGCCGAAATTCGTCGCCAGCACCGGGAGTGCCGGAACCAGGATGTAGAGCGAGATCGGCGCGATCCCGGTCATGATCACGAGGAGCAGCAGCACCACCCGCGAGGTCGCGATGTTCTTCGCCGTCTCCGGCGGTGTGCTGATCATGCCGTGCATGCGAGTCCGTTTCGCCAAAGTCCGAATCCGACTGTAGCGTGCGCGCGCAGGACGGATATCGGCGTTTCGGAATGCGGCTATACGGATTCCGGGACGGTTACGATGAGAGGACAAAGGCGACCGGTGGGGCGCGCCGTTGGCACGACAACATCGGTGTGATCGTCCGGCTTGACCGGGCGATCCAGGACGCCGCCGCCTCAGCATATGTCTGCTGTCTCTGGAATACTGGATTCCCCGCTTTCGCGGGGAATGACAGTGATCGTGAGGAGAGAGCCTTGCGCAAACCGCCTGGCGCCATGCGCGCTACGGCTTCAGCTCCGCGGTCGCCTGATCGAGCCAGGCCTGCGTCGCCTCGTCCAGCGCCGGCCGCACCTCGGCGCGGACACGGGCGTGATAGGCATTGAGCCAGTCGAGTTCGTCCTTGCCCAGCATCGCGACATCGATCAGCCGGCGGTCGATCGGCGCCAGCGTCAGCGTCTCGAATGCGTTCATCGGCTTCTCCGCGCCGGCAATGTCCGCGGCCACCACCAGTTCGAGGTTCTCGATGCGGATGCCGAAACCGTCGGTCTTGTAGTAGCCGGGCTCGTTGGAGAGGATCATGCCGCGCTTCAGCGGCGTGGTGCCGAGCTTGGAGATGCGCGCCGGGCCCTCGTGGACGCTGAGATAGCTGCCGACGCCGTGCCCGGTGCCGTGTTCGAAATCGATGCCCGCGGCCCAGAGATATTGCCGCGCCAGCGTGTCGAGCTGGGCACCCGTGGTGCCGTCGGGAAACACCGCGCGCGCGATCGCGATGTGTCCGCGCAGCACGCGGGTGAAGCGGTCGCGCATCTCGGCGGTCGGCTCGCCCACGGCCATGGTGCGGGTGACGTCGGTGGTGCCGTCTTCGTATTGCGCGCCGGAATCGATCAGCAGGAGATCGCCGGGCGCGATGCGCCGGTTGCTTCTGCGGGTGACGCGGTAGTGCACAATGGCGCCGTTCGGGCCGGTGCCCGAGATGGTCGGGAACGACACGTCCTTCAGCGCGCCGGTATCGCGCCGGAACGTCTCGAGCGCCTCGACCGCGTCGATCTCGGTGAGCTTGCCGCTGCCCGCTTCGCGGTCGATGAAGGCGAGGAAGCGCGCAAGAGCCACCGCATCGCGCCTGTGCGCGGTCTGTGTGCCCTTGATCTCGGTCGGATTCTTGACGGCCTTCAGCAGCGCGATGGGGTCGCTGCCGCGCATCGGCTTGCCGCCCGCGCCCGCGATCAGCCGGCTGAGTGCGTCGGCCGCCGTGGCATTGTCGAGCGCGATGGTCGCGCCGCTCTTTGCCAGGGCCATCAGCGTCGGACCCATTGCGTCCGGCTCGCGCACATCGGCGGATCGTTCGAGATGGTCGCGGGTGAGGTTGGAGAGCTTGCGGTGGTCGATGAAGATCGTCGGCCGGCCATCTTTCGGCACCAGCGCGTAGGACAGCGGCAGCGGCGTGTGGGCGACGTCGGCGCCGCGGATGTTGAAGGTCCAGGCAACCGCATGGCTGTCCGACAGCACCAGCGCGTCGGCGTTGAGCCTGGCGATCTCGCCCCGGATCTGGTCCAGCTTCCCGGCCTCGGTCAGGCCGGCATATTGCTGGCCGTGGATGGCGACAGGGGCAAGAGGAGGCTGGGGACGGTCCTGCCAGATCGCGTCGATCGGATTGCCTTCGATGGCAACGAGTTCGGCGCCAGCCTTGGCGCAGGCCGCCGCGAGGCGTTCGGATGCCGCAAAAGTGTGCAGCCACGGATCAAATCCTAGGCGATCGCCGGCCTTGAGATGCGCCGAAATCCAGCTCTCTGGCGGCGGATCGATCAGCGACTCCACTGCCCAGGCCTTGGCATCGACCTGCTTGGCGGCCTGGATCGTATAACGCCCGTCGACGAAGAGAGCCGCCTCATGGGTCAACACCACCGCCAGTCCGGCCGACCCGGTGAACCCCGTCAACCAGGCCAGCCGTTCTTCCGAAGGGGCCACATATTCGTTCTGTTGCTGGTCGGCGCGCGGAACCACGAAGCCGGAAAGCTTGCGCCGGGCGAGTTCTTCACGAAGTGCGGCAAGGCGCGCCGTCAATGCGACGCCGGCTTCGGGCTCTTCGAAGGTCTGGAAATGCGCTTCGTACATGGCGACTCAGTCTAGGTTCACGGCGAACGGTCCGCAATGTAGACGCATTTGCATCGCATCTGGCATGGTGTGTGCTTGAAAAAGTTCCATTCGAATTGAGTGGAGTAAAGGATGCGGCTGTTGCGCTTCGTCCGGATAACGGGGACATTCAAGCAAGTGGTTCATCTCAACGACGAGGGGACACACGATGCCAGCGTTCACGTTTGAGAAGATTTCGCCGCCGGTCCGCCGCGCACCCGCGACGACGATAACCAAGAAGCCGCGCGGCTTCCTCAGCCAGATGATCGACCGCTTCGCCGAACGCCGTGCCCGTCGCGCGCTCGGCGGCGAACGCGCGGTGCTCCGAAGCAAGAAACCGGCGGAAGAATAGGGCCGGGACATCCATCGCAGGGAAAGGTGACGCGCTTCACGTCACCTTTCGCAGCAGCAGGCTGCTCCATCCCTCGATGCGCAGGTGCCTGAGCGGCACCAGGCCACGGGCGCGATAGGCGGCGATCACGGCGGGCGCCTGGTGGGTCAGAAGGCCGGACAGGATCACATGGGCATGGGGCGCCAGATGCCGTGTCATCGGGCTCGCCAATTGCCGCAGCGGGTTGGCCAGGATGTTGGCCAGCACCAGGTCGAACGGGCCGACACGGGCGAAATCCGGCGCGGCGAAGCCGGTGGCGCGGATCACCCGGACACGGTTGCCGGCCTGGTTCAGTGCCGCGTTCTCGGCGGCGACCCGCACCGAAGGCGCGTCGATGTCGGAGGCGAGCACCTGACGGTGCAGGGCCTTGGCCGCCGCGATGGCCAGGACGCCGGTTCCGGTGCCGAGATCGAGCACCCGCCGCGGCCGCATGCTCTTCAGGACATGGTCAAGAAGCAGTAAACAGCCGCGGGTTGTGCCGTGGTGGCCGGTGCCGAAGGCGAGGGCCGCCTCGATCTCGATGGCCAGCTTGTTCGGCGGGACGTGGTCACGGTCGTGGCTGCCGTGCACCACGAAGCGGCCGGCCGGCACCGGAACGAGGTCTTCGAGGCTGGCCTTGACCCAGTCCCTGGCTTCGACCGTGTCGAAGCTGAGTGTCGCCGAAACGTCGTTTCCTGCTGAAGTTGTAACGAGTTCGCGCAGCCAGTCCTGATCCGGCGCCGCTGCGAAATGCAGCGTCACGTCCCATTGTCCGTCCGGCCGCTCGAACGCGGCGACGGCCGCATCGCCGTCGAAAAACACCTCGGTGAGGACGTCCACGACGCCCCTGGCGGCGGCCTCGGTGCCGATCGAAAAGCTGGCGCGGTGGGTAGGCGAAGACTGCATTTGGAGGTTCCGCTGGGTTCAATTTTTGGAACTTTTGTTCCCAATTGTCCGCACAACTTGCATCGATGCGATTAACCCGACTGTAGGTTGTGGGCCGTAAGTTCCCGGATGTTGGGTCAAGCCAACACACCCTGAAATGGAGGCGATCTTGAAGCTCATGGTTCAGAAGTTCTGGTCGGACGAGTCCGGCGCAACCGCAATCGAATACGGTCTCATCGCGGCCGGCATTGCCCTCGCGATCATCACCGTCGTGAACAGCCTCGGCACCACCCTGAACGAAAAGTTCGGTTCGATCAGCACCTCCTTGAAGTAACTTCCGCCTCCCGTTTCCCAGCGGGGCTGGTTCGATCCGAGGTTCTTTGAACGACTTAGCCCGCTCGGGGAATAGCCCCCGGCGGGCGAAGTCGTTTTGGGGGACCGACCCACCGTTCTCCACAGCCCGCTAGGCCGGTCTTCCCGCCGTTATCTACCAGCTGATCACGGTTCTGTCCCCGCGGTTGTGCACAGCCTGTCCCCAGCTTTGCTGACCGCTCGACCGCAGCTCTGCCCACAGGGCGGACGTCCGCCTGTCCACAGCTCTTCCACAGGCCTATCCACGGCTTGCGAACAGCGACCGGTGGTCCCGCAGGATCGCCTGCGCGGCGTTGTGGCCGGGCGCGCCAGTGACGCCGCCGCCTGGATGGGCGCCGGACCCGCAATGGTAGAGGCCCTTCAGCGGTCCCCGGTAGTCCGCATGGCCCAGCATCGGGCGGGCCGAGAACAACTGGTTCAGCGTCAGCGCGCCGTGGAAGATGTCGCCGCCCAACAGGCCGAACTGCCGCTCGAGGTCGAGCGGAGACAGGATCTGACGGCCGAGCACGCTTGTCGCAAAGCCCGGCGCGTAGCTGTCGACCGTCGCGATCATGAGATCGGCGACCTCCTCGCGGTGATCATCCCAGGACCGCCCGGCCGGCAAATCCGGCGCGACGTGCTGGCAGAACAGGCTGGCGACATGTTTGCCTGCGGGTGCCAGCGTGTCGTCGAGCGTCGAGGGGATCAGCATCTCGACGACGGGTGAGCGGCTCCATCCTTGCGCCCGTGCATCGAGATAGGCGCGGTCCATGTAGCCGAGGCTTGGCGCCAGGATGATGCCGGAGGTGAGATGATCGCCATCGCCTGGCAACGCGGTGAAAGACGGCAGGCGGTCGAGCGCCACGTTCATGCGGAAGGTGCCCGAACCGTTCTTCCAGTTGTGGATGCGGGCAAGGAAGTCCCGCGGCAGCGCATCGGACGCGACCAGCCGCGTATAGAGCAGTTTCGGATTGACGTTCGCCGCGACATATTTCGCGCGGATCGTTGCACCCTTCTCCAGCACGACGCCGACAGCGCGCTCGCGCTCGACGATTACCTCGCGCACGCCGGCCTCGAGGTCGATCGTCACGCCGCGGTCGCGCGCGGTGCGCGCCATCGCCTCGGTGATCGCGCCCATGCCGCCGATGGCGTGGCCCCACACGCCTTTCTTGCCGTTCACCTCGCCGAAGGCGTGATGCAGCATCACATAGGCCGAGCCCGCGGCGTAGGGGCTGGCGTAATTGCCGACGATGGCATCGAAGCCGAACAGCGCCTTGACGAGATCGTGCTCGAAACGCTCGTCCAGCATCTCGCCGGCCGAGCGGGTGAAGAGGTCGAGCAGGCTGCGGCTCTGCTCCAGGGTGAGAGAGCGGAGGATGCCGGCCGTCTGCCACGCATTCAGGCCCTCGCGCAGCGCGGCGGTTCCGAAGCCGTCGACGAGGTTCGGCGGGGCGCGCAGCACGAATTGCCGCAGCACGTCGGCGATGTCCTCGAGTTCGCGCGAGAAGCCGTCGAGCGCGTCCGCATCACGTGCGCTCAGCCGCGCGACCGAGTTCCTGGTCCGGCCCTCGCCGGTGAGGAGATGGCTGCCATCAGGCGCGGGCAGGAAGTTCTGCGCCCGCCGTTCGACGACGCGCAGGCCCTGGCCGGCGAGATCCAGATCGCGAACCACCTGCGGATTGAGCAGGCTCACCGTGTAGGCCGCGACCGAATTGCGGAAGCCCGGATGAAACTCCTCCGTCACCGCGGCGCCGCCGACCACCTTGCGCCGTTCGACCACGCGCACGCGTAGGCCCGCCTTGGCGAGATAGGCAGCGCAGGTGAGGCCGTTATGGCCCGCTCCGATGATGACGACGTCGGTTTCGCTCATGATGGTCCTGATGGCGGAGGGGGCCGAAGCACCGTCTCCGGGATGCGAGAATGACGACTGTATATCAGGCATTTCCAGGCGCGACATCACGCGACCATTTATTGCCCGTTCAGCCGCCTTGTGCTCCATTGCGCCCGCTCGGCGCCCGCCGGGGAATGTTGGCCGGAGCTTCCATGGATTCGATCGTGCAACCCGCTGTCACGGCGCAGTCGCCCGCCTCGCGCAACCGGCTGTTGCTTGCGGTCTACACCGCCGCGATCTTCGTCAGCGCGCTGCTGCTGTTCTCGGTGCAGCCGCTGTTCACGAAGATGGTGCTGCCGCGACTCGGCGGCTCGCCTGCGGTGTGGTCGGTGGCGATGGTGTTCTTCCAGTCGCTGCTGCTCGCGGGCTACGCCTATGCGCATCTGTTGATGCAGAGCCGGAACCGGATCGTTCCGGTCGCGGTGCATCTCGTGCTGCTGGTGCTGGCCTTTGCCACGCTGCCACTCGGCATCGCCTCGGCCTATGGCGAGCCGCCGGCGTCCGGCTATGCGTTCTGGCTGCTCGGCCTGTTCGTGGTCTCTATCGGACTGCCGTTCTTCGCGCTTGCCGCCAACAATCCGCTGCTGCAGGCCTGGTTCGTCCGCACAGGTCATCCCGCCGGGCACGACCCCTATTTCCTCTACGCCTCCTCCAACATCGGCAGCTTCCTCGCGCTGTTGTCCTACCCGTTCCTGCTGGAGCCGATCTTCACGCTGCACATGCAGAACCGGTTCTGGACCGCGGGCTATGGCTTGCTGATCCTGCTGATCGCGGCCTGCGGCGTGCTCCTGCTGCGCTCGCCGAAACTGGCGGTGATGGATGCGAAAGCCGAGGACGCTCACGCGCCGGCCCCAGATGTGGTGACGCGGCTGCGCTGGATCTTCCTGGCCGCCGTGCCATCCGGCCTGTTGATCGCGGTGACCGCGCATATCTCGACCGACGTCGCGGCGGCGCCGCTGCTCTGGGTGCTGCCGCTGTCGCTCTATCTCCTCACCTGGGTCATCGTGTTCCAGTCGCGGCCGCTGCTGCCGCACAAATGGATGCTGATGCTGCAGCCGGTGGCGATCGCGGGCGTCGTCGTGCTGCTGGCCTTCGGCGGCGAACAGAACCTGCTGCTGACGCTCGGTGGCCACCAGCTGTGCTTCTTCGTCATTGCCATGGCCTGCCACGGCGAACTGGCGCGGACGCGGCCGGCCGCGAAATACCTCACCGGCTTCTATGTGGCGCTGTCGTTCGGCGGCATGGTGGGCGGCCTGTTCGCAGGCCTGCTTGCGCCCTTCACCTTCTCCTGGATCGCCGAATACCCGATCCTGGTCGCAGCCGCCGCGCTGTGCCGGCCTGCGGTGAACGAACGCTGGGCGGGCATCGTCAAATGGTATTGGCTCGCGCTCGTCGCGCTGGCGGCCGTCCTGGTGGCGCCAGCCTACATGACGGGCCAGGTGTCGACCTGGTTCGAGGACCACAGGGTCTGGGTCGCGGGCGCCGTCGGCGCGCTGGCGGCGCTGCTGGCCCTGATCCTCAACGCCGATCGCTGGAAGATCTTTGCCACGGTCGCACTCGCTTTGGTCCTGATCCGGATCTATCCCGCCGACGAAGGCCGCGTCACCACGGTGCGCAGCTTCTTCGGCGTGCACAAGATCGTGGTCACGCCGGGCGGCTATTTCCATGTGCTGATGCACGGCACCACCATTCACGGCGCCGAGCGCTTCCGCAACAATGACGGCACGCCGGTCACCGGCCGGCCCGAACCGATCACCTATTATCACAAGGACGGCGGCATCGGTCAGGCCGTCACAGCGATCCGCGAGCGCAAGGGGGCGCCGCTGAAGGTCGCTGCGATCGGCGTGGGCTCGGGCACGCTCGCCTGCGCCGCCGAGCCGGGCGAGGACTGGAAGTTCTTCGAGATCGACCAGTCGATGGTCGATGCCGCGCGCGACCCGAAGAACTTTCGCTACATCTCGAATTGCATGCCGGACATGAAGCCGGTGATCGGCGACGCGCGGCTAACCTTCGCGAAGGAGCCTGACGGCACCTATGATCTCATCATCGTCGACGCCTATTCGTCGGATGCGATCCCGATCCATCTGGCGACGGAGGAGGCGATGGCGATCTACAAGGACAAGCTGGCGCCGCACGGGGCCGTGGTGATGCACGTCTCCAACCGGCATCTCGATCTCGAACCGGTCGTGGTCGGCATCGCCGATGCCAACGACCTCAAGAGCTGGGTGTACAACGAGGATTCAGGTCGCGACGCCGATTACATCTTCTCCACGGATGTCGTCATCTCCGCGCGCGAGACCGCCGATGTCGGTCGCATCGCCAGCTCCAAGCAATGGGAAGAGACCGAAGCCGACGAGAGGGTGAAGGTCTGGACCGACGATTATTCCAACATCCTGGGCGCGCTGTACCGCCGATTGCGCAGCGGCGAGTAGCCTCTTCGCACCCGCGTCTCTCGTGCCGCGGAGACCGCACAGCGCGGAGTGATTTGCTGCAGAGCCGGGGCTCATGGCGCTGCTTCCTGCGTCCCGGCATGCGGCGGTCAGGTGGGGAGAGCTTCCGAACTCACGCCGCCCGCTTGCGCGCGCGACGTCGCCGCCTCAGTTCTGGTAGTAATAGCCGCGCGGCTGGTAGAGCTGCCGGGGCTGCGGCTGATAATAATAGCCCTGCTGATTGTAGCCCTGATCGTAAACGGGCTGCTGCTGCGGATAGACCTGCGCGCCATAGACGCGGCTCGAGCGCGGCGCGGGATAGCGTGCGCCGGTGTCGCTGCCGTCGGCGGGATAGATGTAACTGTCATCCTGCGGCATGTAGCGACGGGCGGGCTGCGCCGGCGGCGCGAGGCTGACCGGATCAGTCGTCGTGGCGTATTGCTCTTCCACCGGCTGTGGCGCGCGGGCGACCGCAGTGCCGGTGCGGCCGCGCGGATTGCGCGCCAGAGCCACCTGGGACGATCCTGTCAGCGTGACGGTGGTGTTGAGCACGCCCTGCTGCTGCACCAGCGCGTAGAGCGTCGAGGCGTTCTGGCGGGACAATCGCACACAGCCATGGGAGGCGGGGGAGCCGAGCCGGCCGACCGAGTCGGTGCCGTGGATCGCATGGCCGGCCTTGGTGAAGAAGATCGCGTGCGGCATCGGCGCGTCGTCGAACTCCTTCGAATAATGGTCCGCTTCCATCCGGAACGTGCGGAATGAGCCGTTCGGGGTTTCACGGGAAGGAATGCCTGTCGACACCGGCCAGCGATAGCGCGGGGCGCCGTCGACGGCGACGGTCATCTGCTGGTTGTCCTTGTCGACGGTGATCTCGACCTTGGCCTGCGCGGTGCCGGCGCCGAGAAGCATGAGGGCGGTAAACGCAATGACAAAGGAACGCATTTGTAATCTGGCCTCCGGCCTGTTCACGCTAGGCGCCGCGGCTCTCCGTCCCCCGGCGTGCACTATGCCCGCGATACGGCTTTCGTTCCAGCGGGCTGGAGCTGCATCGTTAACGTGATGTCGGGCGCAAGCAAGTCCGCCGGGTGACGCGCCGCTGACGCCGCGGCTGACATTTTCGCGAGCGGGCTTTCGACGCCGGGCCTGGCGCGGTGCAACCATTTGGGCGCTTTGACGTTGTGAGGTGCTGAGCACGTCCGGCGGCCTTTGCCGCCATTCCTCCTGCACCGCTCAAATCTTCGGGGACCCCAGATGATCAAAGCCCGCAATGCCGCCCTGGCCATCCCGGCCGGCCGTTCGGCCCGTATGCTTCTTGCCGCGTCCGCCATCCTGCTCGCAGGGCTGGCGATGCCGCAGGCAGGAAAGGCCCAGGGAATTGTACGGGGCGCCCAGGAAGGTGCCTATGAAGGTAACAGGGTTGCCGGTCCCGTGGGCGGCGCCGTCGGCGGTGTCGTCGGAGCCGGTGTCGGCGGCGCGGTCGGCGCGGTCGAAGGCGTCCTCGGCATCCCCCACCGCCACTATCGCCACTGCCGCGGCTATTATGACGGCCATAACCGCTTCCATTGCTATCGGTGAGCGGACCCGGTGCTTTCCGGATGCGTGCCACGCACGCATCCGGAATGGCGTGGACGTCAGTTCTTCAGGCGATAGCCGGTCCGGAAAATCCACCAGACCACTGCGAGACAGATTACCAGG
This sequence comes from uncultured Bradyrhizobium sp., assembly GCA_964423245.1. Lineage (GTDB taxonomy): Bacteria > Pseudomonadota > Alphaproteobacteria > Rhizobiales > Xanthobacteraceae > Bradyrhizobium. Next base: position 148,261 of record CAYREH010000001.1, read on the forward strand.
AACGCCAGCGTCATGCCCATGCTGACATAGATGCTGACGTCGGCGATCTCGTAGAAGCTCCAGCGGAAGCCGGAGATCAGGTAGACCACCGGATTGAGCAGGGCCACCGTCCGCCAGGCCGGCGGCAGCATGTCGATCGAATAGAAGCTGCCGCCGAGGAAGGTCAGCGGCGTCACCACCAGCATCGGGATCATCTGCAGCTTCTCGAAGCCGTCGGCCCAGATGCCGATGATGAAGCCGAACAGGCTGAACGTCACCGCCGTCAGCACCAGGAAGGTCAGCATCCAGATCGGATGATGAATGTGCAGCGGCACGAACAGGCCGGCTGTCGCCAGGATGATCAGTCCGAGGATGATCGACTTGGTCGCGGCGGCACCGACATAGCCGAGCACGATCTCGACATAGGAGATCGGTGCGGACAGGATCTCGTAGATCGTGCCGGCGAATTTCGGGAAGTAGATGCCGAAGGAGGCATTGGCGATGCTCTGGGTCAGCACCGAGAGCATGATAAGTCCGGGCACGATGAAGGTGCCGTAGCTGACGCCCTCGACCTGACTGATGCGCGAGCCGATCGCGGCGCCGAACACCACGAAATAGAGCGAGGTCGAGACCACCGGCGAAACGATGCTTTGCAGCACCGTGCGCCAGGTGCGCGCCATTTCGAACAGATAGATGGCGCGGATGGCACGGTGGTTCATGACGTCCTCACGAGGTCGACGAAGATGTCCTCGAGCGACGATTGGGTCGTGTCGAGGTCGTTGAAGCGGATGCCGGCGTTGCGGAGGTCGCCGAGCAGGCTGGTGATTCCGGTCCGCTCGCCCTGCGTGTCGTAGTCGTAGACCAGCCTCGTGCCATCGTCTCGGAGCTCGAGCTGGTAGTGGCCGAGGCTGTCCGGCAGCGCGCTGACCTTGCCCTGGAGATGCAGCGTCAGTCGCTTCCTGCCGAGCTTGTGCATCAGGGTCGCCTTGTCCTCGACCAGCACGATCTCGCCCTTGTTGATGATGCCGATGCGATCGGCCATCTCCTCGGCTTCCTCGATGTAGTGCGTGGTGAGGATGATGGTGACGCCGGACTGCTGCAGGCCGCGCACCACCTCCCACATGCCCTTGCGCAGCTCGACGTCGACGCCGGCCGTGGGCTCGTCCAGGAACAGGATCTGCGGCTCGTGCGACAGCGCCTTGGCGATCATCACGCGCCGCTTCATGCCGCCGGACAGCGTGATGATCTTGTTGTCCTTCTTGTCCCAGAGCGAGAGGTCCCTGAGCACCTTTTCGATATGGGCCGGGTTCTTCGGCTTGCCGAACAGGCCGCGGGAGAAGGTCACCGTCGCCCAGACGCTCTCGAATGCGTCGGTGTGCAATTCCTGCGGCACGAGGCCGATCAGCGAGCGCGCCTTGCGGTAGGAGGTGCGGATGTCCTCGCCGCCGACCAGGATGCGTCCTTCGCTGGGATTGGCGATGCCGCAGATGATCGAGATCAGCGTGGTCTTGCCGGCCCCGTTCGGTCCGAGCAGGGCGAAGATCTCGCCGCGCTTGATGTCGAGATTGACGTTCTTGAGCGCCCTGAAGCCGGACCCATAGGTCTTCGACAGGTTGGCGACGGAGATGATCGGGGACATGACGGCCGGCAGGCTGGGGGAGGGGAGCGCTGAAACCGGCGTCGATGCAGGCCAGCGGAGTGCTGAGATAGGAAGGCCGCTGTCCCGCCGCAATCGGCAGGGGAAAAATGGTCTCAAAACCGGCTATTCCGTGGCATGTTCCAGGCAAGTGTTGCGCGATGGTCACGACTTGCTGTTAAGATGATGGCTCACGCGCCTCTTTGTTGCGTCTGCGAGCAGGCCGTGGCTACGATTCCGCTCAGCTCATGTCCCCAGGGAAACGATCGATGAGACCGAACGGCCGTCACACCGCCGGCGCCAGCCAGCTGTCAGCTCTCCGCGTCTGGGCGCTCTGCCTTGCCCTGCTGTCAGCTTCTGTCATCAGCCCGACCAGAGCCAATGCTGCGCCGAGCCAGGCGGCGGCAACCACGCATGTCTATCTGCTGCGGGGCGTGCTCAACATCTTCTCGCTGGGTCTCGACACGATCGGCTCGAGGTTGCAGGCCCAGGGCATTCCGGTGACGGTCGCGAACTTCGTCTCCTGGTCCTCGCTCGCCGATGAAGCTGCCGCGGCCTACAAGGCCGGCCGGCTCAAGACCATCGTGCTGGTCGGGCATTCCTCGGGCGCCACCGCGCTTCCCGACATGATCGCCAAGCTCAACCAGCTCGGCGTGCCCGTGAAACTCGCGATCGGCCTCGACTCGGTGTTCAAGACCAGGCTGTCGACCGGGGCCGAGCGCTACATCAATATCTATATCGGCGACGGTCCCGGCGAGCCGGTGAAGCCCGCCAATGGCTTCCGCGGCAAGCTCGACAATGTCGATGTGCGTGGCACCGGCGTCGGTCACATCTCGATCGACAAGAACGAGGCCATCCAGCGCCGCGTCATCGCCGAGATCGATGCCGCCATCATGCGCTCGCGCGCGCCCGTCCAGGTTGCCGGCCCCGGTGCTGCGGCCCAGTCCCGCTCGGCCGCTGCAAACGCGCCTCGGAATTAGGTCGCCCGGGTGACGGCACTCTTCATGCCGCTGCCGACGCGATCGTCGGCAGCGGCATTGTCGTTTGCGTGCCCTCGTTGAGGCATTGGAACCTGCGGCCTCCCGCCGCGTTATCCCGGTATGCCGGAACGAAAAACCACTGGTCCGATGCCCGTCCAGCCGGAGCGGGCATGGACGGCCGTTCCCGTCGCTGAACAGGCGGCGGCGCGGCCATCGCTGGAGCGTTCGAGCCGCCTGAATGCCATTGCTGCCGGCATCTTGCGCAAGCGCGCGCTCCTCGTGCAACGTGCATTGCTCGCCGGCAAGCGCCGTATCGGCGGCGCGGTGAGGGGCTGACACCCCCGCGCCGCGCGCGCATCTCTTGGGGGCCGCCAGACATGAGAGAATTCAAGTGCCCGTCGTGCCGGCATGCGGTCGCGTTCGAGCATCTGGCTTGCACGAATTGTCACAGCGAGTTGCTGTTCGACCTGCCGCGGATCGACATGACGCTGCGGGGCGACAAATGGCCCTGCGGCAATCGCGACATGATCGGCTGCAACTGGTGTGTCGAAGACACCGAACCCTATTGCGCCTCCTGCCGGCTCACCCGCACCATTCCCAATCTCGGCAGCGCCCGGAACGTCATGCTGTGGCGGCGGATGGAGGAGGCCAAGCGCCGTCTCATCTATGATCTGGCGCGTCTGCGACTTCCCCTGGCATCGCCCCGGAGAGGCCGGGTGTCGTTCGACATCCTGTCGGACGAGGTCAGCCCGATCATGACGGGCCATCTTGCCGGTCTCATCACGCTGAGTCTGGCGGAGGCGGACGACGTCGAGCGCGAGGCGCGCCGCGTCTCGTTCCGTGAGCCCTACCGGACCCTGCTCGGCCATTTCCGGCACGAGATCGGCCACTTCTATTGGGATCTGCTCGTCAGCGGCACGCCGTTCCAGGCGCCCTTCAGGCTGATCTTCGGCGACGAGACCCAGGACTATCAGGCCGCGCTGGCCGGCTACTATGCGCGCGCCAATCGCGCGTATGACAAGCAGGGCTTCATCAGCGAGTACGCCACGTCGCATCCGTGGGAGGATTGGGCGGAGACCTTCGCGCATTTCCTCCACATCGTCTCGACCCTCGATTCCTTGGCCGGCCTGCCGCTCGCGCTGGAGGAGCGCGCGCGGCAGACCCTGACCGATCCCTATCTGGAAAGCGACTTCGAGGCTCTGCTCGCATTGTGGATGCCGCTGTCGCGCGGCATCAATGCGATCAATCGCTCGCTCGGAAACGGCGATGCCTATCCGTTCGACATTTCGCCTGCGGTGAAAGGCAAGCTGCACCTGGTGCACATGGCGATCAGCGGCTTTCGCGATGCGCGTCCTTTGGCCGCGGATCGCGACGAACCGGCAGTTGCGGCGGCCGAGTAGAGCGGCCCCGAGACCGGCTTGGACAAATCCGGAAACAAAACTGCAATCGCGCCGCATGGACAGGCGGGTGGGGCTGTGAAAAGGGTGTCTGCGACGGCTTCACAGCAACTGCCTCGATATGAGCGGGACCTTGCGCTTCGGACGAACGGCCCTGATCTTGGCGGTGCTTGCCTGCGGCGGTTGTGCGACCGCGCCGCTTGAGCGCGGCGGCTCGCTCGCACGCTACGACCGTCTGTCGGATGCGAACGGCCTCGTCACCCGGTCGCAGATCCGGGCGAACAAGAAGGACCTGTTGGCCGCGAAGACGGTGCGAATCGTCTCCACGGCTTTTCCGTCCGGTCCCGGTTTCGACGACAAGGAGCGGCGCCTGATCGCCAATGCCATCAGCCGCGAATTGTGTGTCCGGCTGGGCGAACGTTTTCAGATCGTTCCTCCCGGCGAGGAGGCCGACTTGACGATTCAGGCGACCGTCACGCATGCGACTCCGACCAACGTGACCGCCTCCGGCGCATCGAGGGTGGCTTCGATTGCCACCAGCGTGGCTCTTCCTGGTGTACCCGTGCCGGTACCGCGGATTCCGATCGGGCTGGGCACCCTTTCGGTCGAGGCGGAGGCGCGCGACTTCGCCGGTTTCCAGAAAGCAGCCATGGTCTGGGCGCGAGGTGCCAATGCCATCGGCAATTCGCCGCGGCTTGCCAATCATGGTGATGCCTACGACCTTGCCGCAGACTTCGGTGCCGATTTCGCCAAGCTGGTTTCGACCGGCGAATCTCCGTTCGGTGGACTGCCTGCGCTGCCCTCCATCGAGAGCCTTCCTGTTCGCCTCGGCGGGGCGCCCAAATATGTCGCGTGCGAGGTGTATGGGCGCTTTCCGGGCATCGCGGGTTTTGCGGGAGAGAGGCTGGGCCTGCCGCCGAACTGGACGGACTCGGGTGCCAAGGGTGGCCTACCTGCCGCCCCTGCGACCGAGGTCGCGCCCGCCGAACAGCCGCTGATGCATTGACGCAATGTCACCGCCGTCCTGTGCCCCAAATTCCTCCCAATCAGCGGTCATGAAACCCGCGGGGAGACTGTTGCCTCCGGTGGTTGGATTACGGAAGTCGATGTTCGGTCTGGGACGGCTCTTGATGATGGCAGCGGTTGCGCTGCTCGTCCTCGATGGCGGTGTGGCCGCCGCTTCGCCAGCCAAATCGAAGGCCACCGCGGCCGTGGCGCCGCCGCCCCCGGTCGAGCCGCGGCCGGCCCCGAAAGTCTACCTGTTCCGCGGCGCCATGGGCCCGTTCTTCTCGACCGGCATGGACCGGCTCGCGGAGAAGCTGACCCAGGCCGGCTTCTCCGCCGACGTCTATGAATTCACGCTGTGCCGGTTCATCGGCAACCGCGCCATTGCAAGCTACAGGGAATCACCGGCACCGATCGTCCTGATCGGCCACTCCATGGGCGGTCTCTGTTCGATCGTGATCTCCGAGATGGCAGCCGAGGAGAAAGTCCCGATCAGCCTCGTCATCGCCATCGACCCGGCGCATGCGACCGGCGATGTGCCGCTCAGCGTCGAGCGCTTCATCAACATCTTCCTCTCCGACAGCGTGCTCGGCGGCGGCGACGTCGTGGCCGTGCCCGGCTATCGCGGCCATTACGCGAGCTACGACCTCAAGGAGAACAGCCGCGTCTCGCACATCAATATCGAGAAGTCGGACGACATCCATCGTCAGATCGTCGAGATGGTGAAGCAGCTGCCGCAGATCTCCGCGCTGGCCCAGGCCGACGCCGTGCCGCTGCGATACCTGGTGCCGGGCGATACGCTGGTGGAGCTGTGGGACTCCGGGGTGCGGGTGCCGGTGCGGACCGGCGACACGATGCAGAGCATCGCCGCAGCCCATCGTGTGCCGGTCTGGACACTCGCGCAGAGCAATGCGCTGTCCGAAAACGCCACGCTGGTCCCGGGGCAATCCATCGTCGTGCCGCGCCATCTGACGCCGCCCGAGCCGGCAACGGCCCTCGCGACACCACCTCCGCCACCGCGGGGACGAAAGTAGGATGTCCGTCTGCTCGGCCCTCTAGGCATGGCCGGGACCGGACGCTATGACATCAAGCATCGTTGGAAAAGCGGGCGCTCTGATGCAGGTTACGGGTTCGAACGGATTGCGAGTTGCCATTGCAGGGCTCGGCGCGATCGGAAGCAAGATCGCTAGCGCGCTCGACCAGGGCATCGAGGGGCTTTCTCTCGCGGCGGTCGCGGTTCGCGAGGCCGGCAAGCATCAGGCCTTCCTCGGCGGCCTGCGTCGTCCGCCGCAGATCCTGCCGATCGACCAGCTCGGCGACGCCGCCGATCTGGTGGTCGAATGCGCGCCGAGTCGCCATCTGCGTGCCATCGTCGAGCCCGCCGTGACGCGCGGCAGGACCGCGGTCGTGGTCAGCGTCGGCGGGTTGCTCGACAATTTCGATCTGGTCGATCTGGCCCGCGCCAAAGGCGGCCGCATCCTGGTGCCGACCGGAGCCCTGATCGGGCTCGACGCCGTCAATGCCGCGGCGTTGGGCACCATCCATTCGGTGAAGATGGTCACGCGCAAGCCGATCGACGGCCTGAAGGGGGCGCCGTTCATCGTCGAGAACAACATCGACATCGACAATCTGCGCGAGCCGCTCAAGCTGTTCGAAGGCACGGCGCGCGAAGCCGCCAAGGGATTTCCGGCCAATCTCAACGTCGCGGTGGCGCTGTCGCTGGCTGGCATCGGGCCGGACCTGACGCAAGTGCAGATCTGGGCCGACCCGTCGGTGACGCGCAACGTTCACCGCATCGAGGTCGAGGCCGATTCCGCGCGCTTCTCGATGGGGATCGAAAACATCCCGTCCGAAAATCCCAAGACCGGTCTGATCACCGCGCTCTCGGTGATCGCGCTGCTGCGCAAGCAGCGCGCGACGCTGTGCGTCGGGACCTGACGCTTACGCGCCCGTCACGCGCCAGATCACGTTGCCGACGTCGTCGGCCATCAACAGCGACTTCCTGTCGGGGCCGATGACGACGCCCACCGGGCGCCCGTAGGATTCCTTCTCGTCCGGAGACAGGAAGCCGGACAGGATATCGCGGCTGGGACCCGAGGGCTTTCCGTTCTCGAACGGGATGAACACCAGCTTGTAGCCGGACAACTTGCTGCGATTCCACGAGCCGTGCTGGCCGATCACCATGCCGTCGGGGAAGCCCGGCAGCGTGCCGGCCGGCATCCAGCACAGGCCGAGCGAGGCGGTGTGGCCGCCGAGCGCATAGTCCGGCTGCAGGGCCTTGGCGACCATCGCCGCATCCTGCGGCACGCGGTCGTCCACCGTCTTGCCCCAATAGCAATAGGGCCAGCCGTAGAAGCCGCCGTCACGCACCGAGGTCAGATAGTCCGGCGGCGTCTCGTCGCCGAGACCGTCGCGCTCGTTGACGACGGTCCAGAGCACGTTGGTGTTCGGCTCCCAGGCGAGTCCGACGGGATTGCGCAATCCGGCGCCGAAGATGCGGTGCGTCCCCGCGACGAGATCGAGTTCGTAGACCGCGGCGCGGCCTTCCTCCACCTCCATTCCCATTTCGGCGATGTTGCTGAGCGAGCCGACGCCGGCATAGAGCTTGCGGCCGTCGGGACTGGCCAGCAGGCTGCGCGTCCAGTGGCCGCCCGGCTTGAACGTCGTCAGCCGCTTGCCGGGCGCCGTGATGCGGTCTGCCCCTGCGAGGTAGGGAAACGCCATCACGCCGTCGGTGTTGCCGACGTAGAAGGTGTCGCCGACCAGCGCCATGCCGAACGGCTGGTTGAGGTTTTCCATGAAGGCGCCGCGCACCTCGGCGACGCCGTCGCCGTCCTTGTCGCGCAGCAGCGTGATGCGGTTGGCGGACACGCCGAGCGCCGCAGCGCGTCGCATCGTCGCCTGCATCGCGTAGTGAAATACGGTGCGGGGCGGGCCTGCGACCTGCGTCGCCTCCGCAATCAGCACATCGCCATTGGGCAGCACCTCGATCCAGCGTGGATGGTCGAGGCCGGTCGCGAACGCGTTGACCTTGAGACCTGGCGCCACCGTCGGCTTCTGCCCCTCGTGCCAGCCGCGCGCCGTCGGCATTTTCAGCGTCGGGATGGCGCCCTGCGGCTTGGCTTCGGGAATCGCCGGCGTCTGGCCCCAGGCCGGCGCTGGTTCGGTGCCCGACAGCTTGCGCCATTGCAGCGCGATGCCGCCCAGAAATGCGACGAACTGCGCGAAGATGCTTGAAAACGTCATGAGGAGCCCCTGATTGCGCGCGCATCCAACTGGCTGCGGGGGCCGGCGTCAACCGGTGCTGCGCGCAAGCGGTGCCTGTTCGCGCGGAATGGCAGCCGGCCAGATTTGCATGGGGGCCTCAGCGGCGGATCTGGCGCTCCAGCTGCCGCGCCGCGCGGAAATCCTCGAGGTGATGAATGTTCGGCGCCAGAGCCGCTTCCCTGGACAGCAGGTGATAGACGCGCGCCACCGTGCGCTGCTTCTGCTTGCTGCGACCGGGCGGTAGGGCGCGCGCCTTGCGAAGGGCGGCAATCGCATGCGCGCGGAAATAATCGTAGGCGTCCGACATGGCTCGAGGCTCTGCGGTTGCAGGTGTCGAGACAGTAACCGGCTCGGGGAGGCGCGGTTCCTTACGCGGCAGTCGCGGACGCGGCTTGCTGCCGCTATCGTGCCGACAGGAACGGGATGATCATCGGCACCCGGCGGCAATAGGCGCCATAGGCATCCTCGCCGAGCTCCCTGGACAGGAAGACCTCTTCCATCCGCCCCTTCTGCCACATGCCGAGCGAGATCAGGATCGCACCGAGGATGGTCGTCACCAGGCCGATGGCGACGCCTGTCACCAGCATCCCGAAGATCAGCCCGGTGTAGATCGGGTGGCGCACGATGCCATACGGGCCGGTGTCGATGACCCGGTGGTCTTCCTTGTGCGTGATGGTGTTGGACCAGAATTTTCCGAGATGCAGCCGGCCCCACCAGGCAAAAGCGATGCCGGCGACCGAGAGGACCGCGGCAATGGCGATGCCGGCATTGCCGAGCACCCAGAGCGGCTTCAAGCCAAAGATCTCCGCAATGAATGGCGTGTAAAGGATGCCGCCGACCAGGATAGGCAGGCGGTACCGCTGCGACTCCAGCGTCATGACCTGCTTCTTCGTACGCCCCTGCCAGAACGAGGCGCCGACCCAGCTGGCGAGAAAGGCGAGCCAGATCAGCGCCAGCAATTCGGTCGGCCAGGACGTGGTCCAGCCGCCCCAGGCGACGGACAGGAGCTTGGAAAAATCGAAGGACATACGGAAGGTTCTTTGGCTTGAGGAATCAGCTGGCGCGCGACGAGAGCGCGTGATGCTCGATAGCGCCGGAGGCCTGCTCGCCGTTGCGGGCGAGGAGGTGGGTGATGGTCTCGCGCAACACCGGCTCGATCGGGCGCGGCGAATAGCCGAGTTCGGTGCGCGCCTTGCCGATCGAGAGGTCACTTGCGGCCAGCGCAATGCGCACGCCCTCGGCGGTGCCGTTGGGCGGCCGGTGCGTGAAATGATCGGAGATGTATTCGAGCATGATCGCGGAGAGCTCCGCGATCCGGCCTGGCACCACGATCGGAAACTGCCTGCGGCCGCTCATGGCCGACATCATGCGCAGGATGCGACCGAGCGGGACGCAATCTCCGCCGAGAATGTAGCGTTGGCCGATTCGGCCGCGCTCCATGGTCAGCACGAGGCCCATCGCTACGTCGCGGACGTCGACGAGGTTGACCAGGAAGTTGATGTGTGGCTGCACCTTCTTCTGCAGGAAGTACCACAGCATCGCGGTCGGCGGCGTCAGATTGTGGTCGGCGGCACCGATCGGCATGGTCGGCGTGCCGATCACGAGCGGGAAGCCCGCGGCCGCCGCCTTCGCCGCGTGATGTTCGGCAAGCGCCTTCGAGCGCGTGTAGGCGCCGGGCATCGCCTCGGCCGGCTGGAGCGCCTCTTCGGCCGCAACGCCCTTGAGGTCGGAATAGGGAAACAGGATCGATTCCGTCGAGCAATGCAGGAAGCGCGCGACACCGCGCTGCATCGCGGCCGCCAGTACCACCTCGGTGCCACGGCAATTGACGTCGTGAAAGTCCTGCTTGTTGGCCACCCACATGCCGGGCAGTCCCGCGAGGTGATAGACCTGATCGACACCGCTGAGGGCGGCGTCGACCGCATGCTTGTCCAGCACCGAGCCATGGACATGCTCGACGTCCGGATGTGCCGTGGCCGGCGGCTGCACGTCGAGGACGCGCACGCGCTGCCCCCTGTCGCGGAGCGCTTCTACGAGATGATGTCCGATGAAGCCGCTGCCACCGGTAACCAGGACGAGAGCCATGAAGAAGGTTTGCTGTTCCGCTTCTGGAAGCTATCGGGTTGAGGTCGAAAGTGAGTTGGCCGGAAGAGGCGCGAGAATCGCGGCAAGGTCACGGCGGAAACCCAGTGCGATGAACAATTTCGCCATCACGAACATCGGTCCAAGGAAAAGGTGCGAAGGGAAGGTGAACAGGGAGGCTTCACGTCCCTCGAAAACCTTGTGGCCGATGGTCTGCGCGGCAAAGCCGAGTCCGACCAGAACGGCGAAAATCGCCCACATCGTCATGGTGCTGACTTGCGCGGCGATGGTCGTCGCGATCGTGAACAATGCGACGGACACGGCCAGGATCCCGATCCCGAGCGCGACATCGAGCAGCAGCCAATAGATCAGCACCGGCAGGGCCAGGATCACGGCCAGGCTGATCTCCATTCCGAACAGCGGGACCTTCACCAGCGTCAGCGGCATGACGGCGCCCGTGAACAGCAGCAGAATTCCGATCACGTGCATCGCCGTGTTCCGGGGATCGCGATGGTATTCAACATAAACAGCCAGTTGGCGTTCGAAATAGCCAGCCATCTCGGTCTCGTTCGGCAACAGGGGCGGGGAAGGGCGAGGACCAGCCTATAGCACCGGACCCGGCAGTGCACAAACCTGCACTATTGTCGCGCGAGGCCGCGCGGCCGCGCTGTGAGACAGGTCACAAATTGACCGGAACTTCAACGGGTTCCGCAAAACGACGCGGCACCAAGGTTCAGCGCTTCTTGGCCGGTTTTTTCGTCGCAGGCGCCGGCGCTGCCGCGGGGCGCGCCGGCTCGTCCTCCGGCAGCTTGGAGTAGGTCACGATCTGCAACTGGCCGTTCGCCGCCGAGGTCGGCTTGGCCCGGTCGAGGAACTGCTCTTCGCCGAGACCGATCGGGTGCAGGCGCTTGGTCGAGATCTTGAACGTGTTCACCAGAACGTCGCGGATCGCGTCGGCCCGTCGCTGGCTCAGGATCGCGTTGGCCTCGCGCGTCTTCGAATTGGATTCGACGCGGCCGACGATCAGGAACGTGTAGGGCAGCATCGAGGAATGCACCATCGCGTCGGCGATGCGTCCGACGGTCTGGTAGGATGCCGGCTGGATGATCGGCGTGTCGGCGTCGAACTGGATGGCCGCGGTGAAGGCGGGCAGCTTGGCGAGGTCGGGCGCGATCAGCGGGCGGTTCACCGGGCCCGGATCGTTCTTGATCCTGGTCTTGGCCCGCTCCATCACCTGCTGCTTCAGCGCGGCAAGATCGACCTCGACGGTCTCGTCGAGATGATTGAGCTTGGCGACGATGTCGTCGCGGGTCGGCGCCGCGGTCTGGGCGCCGGCCGCGCCCGCGAACAGCGCGATGGCGAGCGCGAAGCCGAGGCCGCAAGCGATGCTCCGGGGCGCGCACATCAGCGATACCCCGCGTCGTCGACGGCCTTCAGGCAGTTGTTGCTGATGCCCTTGGGCGTCGAGACCAGGCAGGGGATCGATTTGCTGGTCTCCTTGGTGGAGCCGTTGCAGACCTTGACGATCTCGCGCTGGCAGGCGTTGGCCACCGTGACGCGCGCGGCGACGCGCTTCTGGATGGCATCGAAGGCGCCGAGATAGTCGCTCGCGCATTGCGGGGAGAGCACGTCGCGGTTGCGGGACAGGCACTCCTTCAGCCGGGTCGAATCGGGGTTGACCCCGCGGCAATTGGCGACGATTTCCGCACCGCAACTGGCGGCCAGCTTCCCGATCGCATCGCCAAAGCTGATGGTCTCGGCCGCCGCAAACGACGGCATCCCCAATGCAAGCACGATGAGTGTGATGGAGCCCCGAACCATGGGCTCATCTGATACGGGGAAGTTCGTCAGGGTCAAGGGGCGTTCGGGCGAGAACTGTCGACGGCAGGCGAGGTGCGGCGAACGGTCCTCAGGCCGCGTCGTCGGTGCGGGGCGGCCATTCGATCAGGGCGACGGTGTGGGTCCTGAGGACTTCAGCAAAGGCCGGATCGGCCTTGAGTTCGTCCAGCGTCCGGGGCGAGGGCAACTGGCGGCCCTCTTCCATCAGGTCCTGGGCGTAGAACCCGAGCGCCTCGGGCGCATTCTCCAGCGCCTCATCGGCGTCGTCGCCGCCCGAGATGCAGCCCGGCAGGTCGGGAAACCAGAGGCTCACCTCCTCATCCGAGCCGGCGTCCTCGATGATGGCGACGTAGTGGGGCACGCGCTCACGCCCGCTGCACGAAACTGTCCACGACCTTCTTCTCGCCGGCCTTGTCGAAGTCGATCGTGAGCTTGTTGCCGTCGACCTTGACGACGCGGCCATAGCCGAATTTCTGGTGGAAGACGCGGTCGGAGAGCGCAAAATCCGACGTCGTGCCGGTCGATTTGGCGATCAGTTCGCCCTCGATCGTCATCGGCCCGCGACGGCGTGAGCCGAAGCTGCCGAAATCGGGCGAGGACCCGGACGAGAACGACGAACTCTCCTCCTCGAAGCCGCCATTACGGCCGCCGCCACGATTGCGGTTGCCTTCCCGGTTGGCCTGGGCGCGCTGCCAGCCCGGCGTGGAATAGGTCGAGCCGAACGCCTCCATGTCGTCGAAGCGCGAGGCGCCATAGCCGCCGGCGCCGCCCCAGCCCGAGCCGCCCTTGGATTCGGTGATCTCGACATTGGCCGCCGGCAGTTCGTCGAGGAAGCGCGAGGGGATCGTGGTCGACCAGGTGCCGTGGATACGCCGGTTGGTCGCGAAGTAGATCTTTGCGCGCCGCCTTGCGCGGGTGAGGCCGACATGGCCGAGGCGGCGCTCCTCCTCGAGGCCGGCGCGGCCCTGTTCGTCCAGCGTGCGCTGGCTCGGGAACAGGCCTTCCTCCCAGCCGGGCAGGAACACGTTGTCGAATTCGAGGCCCTTGGCCGAATGCAGCGTCATCAGCGACACCGCATCCTCCTCGGCGCCCCCCTCGCGATCCATCACCAGCGAGATGTGCTCGAGGAAGCCCTGCAAATTCTCGAACTCCTCCATCGAGCGGACGAGTTCCTTCAAATTCTCCAGCCGGCCCGCGGCGTCGGCCGAGCGGTCCTTCTGCCACATCTCGGTATAGCCGCTCTCGTCGAGTACGATCTGGGCGAGGTCCGTATGCGCGGTGACCTCGCGCTGGGCGCGCCAGCGGTCGAAACTGGCGATGAGGTCGCGCAGGCTCCCGCGCGCCTTCGGCTTCAATTCGTCGGTCTCGACCACGGCGCGCGCGGCCTCGAACAGGGGAATGCGGCGCTTGCGGGCATGGTCGTGCAGCATCTGCACGGTGGCATCGCCGAGGCCGCGCTTGGGCGTGTTGACGATGCGCTCGAAGGCGAGATCGTCGGCCGGCGAATTGATGACGCGCAAGTAGGCGAGCGCATCGCGAATTTCGGCGCGCTCGTAGAAGCGCGGGCCGCCGATGACGCGATAGGGCAGGCCGAGCGTGACGAAACGGTCTTCGAATTCGCGCATCTGGTAGGAGGCGCGCACCAGGATCGCGATCTCGTTCAGCTTCTCGCCCTGGCGCTGCAGTTGCTCGATCTCCTCGCCGATGCCGCGCGCCTCCTCCTCGGAATCCCACGAGCCCGTGACGGTGACCTTCTCGCCTTCGACATCCTCGGTGCGCAGCGTCTTGCCGAGCCGGCCCTCATTGTGCGCGATCAGATGCGAGGCGGCGGCGAGGATGTGGCCGGTCGAGCGGTAGTTGCGTTCGAGGCGGATCACCTTGGCGCCGGGAAAATCGTGGTCGAAGCGCAGGATGTTGTCGACCTCTGCGCCGCGCCAGCCGTAGATCGACTGGTCGTCGTCGCCGACGCAGCAGATGTTCTTGACGTGCGGCTTGTCGCTCGCGAGGGGCAGCGCAACACCATCGTCGTCATCACCGGGCCGACGCGAAGCGTCGAGACCCGGTGATCCATCTTCCGAAGACGTGACGGATTGCCGGGTCAAGCCCGGCAATGACGAACTGGAAGACGGAGCCTGCGACAACAGCCGCAGCCAGAGATATTGCGCTACGTTGGTGTCTTGGTACTCGTCCACCAGGATGAACTTGAAGCGCTGCTGGTACTGCCGGAGGATATCAGGGTGTTCGCGGAAGATGCGGATGTCTTCCAGCAGCAGATCGCCGAAATCGGCGGCGTTGAGGATCTTCAGCCGCTCCTGGTAGCTCGCATAGAGCTTGCCGCCCTTGCCGTTGGCGAACACCGCGGCTTCGCCGGAGGGCACCTGCGACGGCGTCAGGCCGCGGTTCTTCCAGCCGTCGATCAGGCCGGCCAGCATGCGCGCGGGCCAGCGCTTGTCGTCGATGTTCTCGGCCTGCAGCAGCTGCTTGAGCAGTCGCACCTGGTCGTCGGTATCGAGCACGGTGAAGTTCGACTTGAGCTGCGCCAGTTCGGCATGGCTGCGCAGGATGCGGCCGCCGATGGAGTGGAAGGTGCCGAGCCACGGCATGCCCTCGACGGCGTGGCCGAGCATCTGCCCGAGCCGGTGCTTCATCTCGCGCGCCGCCTTGTTGGTGAAGGTCACCGACAGGATCTCGGCGGGGCGGGCGCGGCCCTGGCTCAGAATGTGGGCGATGCGGGTGGTCAGCACGCGGGTCTTGCCGGTGCCGGCGCCGGCCAGCACCAGGACCGGGCCGTCCAGCGTCTCGACCGCCTCGCGCTGCTCGGGATTGAGCCCGGACAGATATTTCGGGCCCACCGAGGCGCGGGCACGCGCGGCGATGCCGCCGGCCGCGGGCTGGTGGTCGGGGACGCCTCTGGAAACGCCTTGGGAAATGATCTTGCTCGGCTCGGTCATGCGAATCATCGGCCCCACGATGGCACCGCGGGGTGGCGGAAGGGAGCCTTCTTAACAGGGATTGATCCCATATGGGGCGGCCGGTGCCGGTTTTCCACGTACGCGGCCGCGCAATTCGTTCCCCGGCAACGCGCGAAATTCGCGTCCCGGATGGCGGGAACCTTTGTTCCGGCCGCGCGGTTGGATGTGCAAGCGCCGCGCGTCAGCCGCGGCGATTGCAGACAGGCACCGAAACAGAGGGTTTGACCATGCTGAGCTGGGTTGTGACGTTTCTTGTGATCGCACTGATCGCCGGCATTCTGGGCTTTGGCGGCATCGCCGGCGCGTCGATCGAGATCGCCAAGATCATCTTCTTCATCGCCATCGTGCTGTTCCTGGTCTCGGCCGTGGTCGGCCTGGCCCGCGGCCGCACCAGGATCTAGTCGAGCCTATCTTTTCGAGGGCATCGCCACGCTGCGGCCGATGCCCTCGGGGCGGGCAATTTTGCCGTGGGCGTTGACGACCGTTGCAATGCGCTCACGGATGTCGGGCGGAAAGGCTGCCACTTTGCGCGAGCCCATATCCATGTGCAGCGACATGTTCTCGGAGGTGGCCGACAGCCAGCCATCGGTGGCGTGCCTCAGCTCTTCGAAGGTGTGCAGCCGCTTGTCGTCGGCGGCGAGCAGCCAGACCGAGACCTGAACGGGGTCGCCGAGATGGATCTCGCGCAGATACCGCACATGGCATTCGGCGGTGAAGGTCGAGCCGCCCCGCTCCTTCAGATACCCTGGCCCGATCCCCAGCTGCAGCCACATCTGGTCGATCGCCCGGTCGAACATCACGTTGTAATAGGCCATGTTGAGGTGGCCGTTATAGTCGATCCATTGCGGCTCGATCTGCATGATCGAGGCGCGGAATGGCGCGGCGGTCGAAGTCTCCGGCATGTGTCCTTCCCAAGCTATGCGTCCGGTCCCTTGACTTGACCGGTTATATGTCCTTTGCCACGGTTCTTCTGTCGGGAGGAATTCCGTGGGTACGACCATCACCAATAATCCGCCGCGGCCGGAGCCGAAAGCCCTTGCAAGCGCCCTGGAGCAGCTTGCCGCGCGTTTCGGCAACCGGCTGATCACCTCGCAGGCCGTCCGCGAGCAGCACGGCCATACCACCACATGGATCGTCAACCAGCCGCCCGACGGCGTGGTGATGGCGCAGGAGACCGCGGACATCCAGGACGTGGTGCGAATCTGTGCGCGGCATCGCGTCCCTGTCATCGCCTTCGGCACCGGCACCTCCTTGGAGGGCCAGGTCAACGCGCCCGCCGGCGGCATCTCGATCGACCTGCGCGACATGAACAAGATCCTCGCGGTGCACGCCGAGGACCTCGACTGCGTGATCCAGCCCGGTGTCACCCGCAAGGCGCTGAACGAGCATCTGCGCGACCAGGGCCTGTTCTTTCCGATCGATCCCGGCGCCGACGCCTCGCTCGGCGGCATGGCCTCGACCCGCGCCTCCGGCACCAATGCGGTGCGCTACGGCACGATGCGAGACAACGTGCTGGCCCTGAAGGTCGTGCGCGGCGACGGCGAGA
This sequence comes from uncultured Bradyrhizobium sp., assembly GCA_964423245.1. GTDB lineage: Bacteria > Pseudomonadota > Alphaproteobacteria > Rhizobiales > Xanthobacteraceae > Bradyrhizobium. The sequence goes on from CAYREH010000001.1 coordinate 164,964, forward strand.
TCATCACCACGGGCACGCGCGCCAAGAAATCCTCGGCTGGCTACGACCTGACGCATCTGTTCGTCGGCGCCGAGGGCACGCTCGGCATCATCTCCGAACTGACCATTCGGCTTCGCGGCATCCCCGAGACGATCGCGGCCGCCGCGGTGTCGTTCCAGACCGTGCACGGGGCATGTCAGGCCGTCATTCTGGCGATCCAGACCGGCATCCCCGTCGCGCGCATCGAGCTGCTCAACGCCGCGCAGGTCAAGGCCTGCAATGCCTATTCGAAGCTGACGCTGCCGGAAACGCCGCTGCTGCTGATGGAATTCCACGGCAGCGAGATCGAGGTCGCAGAGCAGTCCAGGGCCTTCGGCGAGATCGCCAAGGAGTGCGGCGGCGGCGATTTCTCCTGGACCACCAAGCCGGAGGACCGCACCAAACTGTGGCAGGCGCGGCACGACGCCTATTGGTCGGTGAAGGCGCTGCGGCCCGGCGACAGCATCGGAGTGGTTGCAACCGACGTTTGCGTGCCGATCTCGCGGCTTGCCGATTGCGTCAGCGAAACCGAGGAAGATCTCAAGCGCCTGAACCTGCTGTCGCCGATCGTCGGTCATGTCGGGGACGGCAACTTCCACTGCTCGCTGGTCTGCGACACCAACGATGCGGGCGAGATGGCGCGCGGCGAGGAGTTCATGCACCGGCTGGTCGAGCGCGCCCAGGCGATGGACGGCACATGCACCGGCGAGCACGGCATCGGCCAGGGCAAGCAGAAATACCTCAAGGCCGAACTCGGCCCGGAGGCGCTGGACGCGATGCGCGCGCTGAAGCAGGCGCTGGATCCGCAGGGCATCTTCAATCCGGGCAAGATCGTGCCGGAGGCGTAGCGCGCCGCCGCGACCGCGTTTATGCTCGTGCCGTGATCGCGGAGCGGGCATATGCGCTGGTTCGCGCGCAAGACGCGCATCGACATCTGGGATGAGCCGATCGAGGGGGCGCTGGGCGACATCGAGGCCGCCGCGCGCATCCGCGCCATCTGCGAGGCCGCCTCTGGCGCAGCAAGTTCCGCGCGCCGTGATGAGCGGGACCACAAGCGCTACGAGCGAGCGGCCAAGGTCGCCATGGAGATCGCGATGAAGATCTCCGATGGCCTGATGCGTGATGACGCGGTCCGTCGCATCGTCGATCTCTGCATGACCGCCAATGACATCAAGACCGCGCAGATCCTGCTGCGCGCGATCCACGCCAGCTGGATCCGCGAGGCCATATCACGCGATCACCCTCCGCTGGCGCAGTGACATCTAATCCGCCTTCGCCAGCTTGTGCACGGCTTCATCCACGCTGCGGAAGACGTGCGCGCGGGGCAGGGCATCGAACAGTCTGAAGCGCTCGAACGCCTCCTGCGCGCGCACCGATTCCAGCCGCGCAAGCGCGACCGTCACGCCCTGTTCGCCGCAGGCCTTGAAGATGTCGAGCAGGATCTGCGCCGCCGTGAAGTCGATCTCGACCATGCCGCTCGCCTCCAGCACCAGCAGCTGCGGCCGCGCGTGGCCGAGAACCGTCACGACATCGGTGCGGAAGGCGGGGGCGTTGAGGAACGACAGCGGCGCCTGCAGCCCGATCACGACGACGCCGGCGACGCGCTCGCCTGCGATCTGCGGATGGACCGGCCACCAGATCGTGGTGCCCGGTACGCGCTCGAACTCGACGAGCCGTGCCCGCGTGGTGCTCCAGATTCCGTGCAGCAGCGACAGCAGGATGCCGAGGAATGCGCCTTGCTGGATCGGCAGCACGATGATCAGCGCCGCGGTGGCGACGATCAGCAGGAATTCGCTGAACGACTGCCGGTAGATCGTGACGATCTGCCTGATGCGGATGATGCGCAGGGCCACGAACAGCAGGATGCCGCCGAGGGCGGCATCCGGAACGTGCTGCAGCAGGCCGGTCCCGAACGCGAGCAGCGCCAGCACGATCGCGGCGGCCGTCAGTCCCGCGAGTTGCGATTGGCCGCCGGTCTCCGCGACGATCCCGGTCCGCGGCGGGCTGGCATTGACCGGAAATGCCCCGAAAAGACCGGACATCAGGCTGCCTGCGCCGGCGCCGAGGAAGTCGCGGTCGACATCGGCCGGCCGGTCCGGATCGGACGGGAATGATCGCGTGGTCGCGGCCGTCTGCACCATCACCACCACCGTGATGACGACGGCCAGCGGCACGATGCGCACCCAGTGCTCCGGTCCCAGTTCGGGAAAGGTCGGCCGCGGCAGCGTGCTCGGCACGACACCGACGACGTTCACCCCTTTGCTTTCCAGGCCCAGCGAGATCACCGCGAGGGTCGCAGCTGCGAGGCCGATCAGGGCGCCCGGGATCCTGGCGCTCACCGTTTCCGCGACGAATACGATCGCGAGCACGCCGAAACCGATGGCCAGCGTGAACGGGTTGGTGCGATCGAGACCCGCTGCGAGCGCAGCAATGCGTTCGAGCGTCGGTCCGTTCGGCGCGCTGACGCCCAGCACCGCAGGCAATTGCGAGACGATGATGTGGACGGAAATGCCGGCGAGAAACCCGACCATCACGGGCACGGACAGGAGATTGGCGATGCCGCCGAGGCGGAAGGCGCCGCCGGCCAGCATCATCGCGCCGACCATCAGCGCCAGCACGATGGCAAGCCCATGATATTCGGGCGAGCCGGCGGCCGCCATCGCGGCCAGTCCGCCGGCAAAGATCGGTGTGATCGTGGAATCGGCGCCGCAGGAGAGAAAGCGGTTGCCGCCCAGCAGGGCAAAACCGAGCGAGCCAGCCATGAAGGCGAAGAAACCGATCTGGGGAGCGAATCCGCCGAGCCGCGCGGTCGCCATCTGTTCGGGGATGGCGATCGCCGCCAGCGTCAGGCCCGCGATCAGGTCGCCGGGGATCGAGAAGGACGCGAGTGAGCGGAACAGCGGCCAGGAATCGCGCGATGATTCCCTGGCGTGAGCGTCTTTCGGCATCGATGAGAAATCCCCGGAAAGGCTGGCGTCGGTAGCGATCAGCGTACAGCACTGGCCGGCAGATGACGAACATCGGCGCCCCAGGGGTCCCGGACGCGCTGCAACACGCAAGGCTGCTGCGCCGAGCCGGACCAGGCCGGCGCGGTCACGACGAGGATGGGCCCCGGCCTGCCTCGCCCGGGAGCGCTGCGTTCCGTGCGTGGCACAAGACTTGTCGGTCACTTGTCATGAACGAAATTGTCCGCAGGCGGGCCTGCGGACATCCGATGGTGTCATGCGAGGTGGTCTTAATACCGGCTGCGATAATTGTCGCTGCCGCGGGCCGGGGCTCCGTAACCGCCGCCTCCGTAGCCGCCACCGCCGTAGCCGCCTCGACCGCCCATGCCGATCCCGATGCCGACACCAATGCCGACGCCGACGGCTTCGGGCGGCGGACCCGGGGGCGGTGCGCGCTCGTAGATGACTTCGTCAGGCGGCGGCCGGCGCGGCTTCGACGGGGTCTCGACGACCTTGCGCTTCGGCGGCGTCGGTTCCTCGACGCGTTTCTTGATCACGGGCGGCACGGCCGGATTCGCCGGCGTGGCAGGCGAGGGCGTCGAGCACGGGCAGGTCGGGGCCGTCGCCACCGCGATCGGGGCCTGGGCCGGGGCGGCTGCAACCGGAACGGCATAATTGCGGTTCTGCACGCGCTGCAACAGCCGGCGCGCGGTCGCGGCGAGATCGCTGTTGTCCCAGTTCGCCAGATAGGCCTCGAAGGAGGCGCGGGTGTTGATCGCAGTGGCCCGCTCCCAGGCCAGCATCTGGCGACGCCGCTCGATTATCGAGCGCAGGCGCGGCGTGAAGGAGGCCTGCGCGAACAGTTCGACATAGGCCTGATAGGCCTCGATGGTGTCGTCGGCGATCACGAGTTCATAGGCGGCCTTCGGCTCCTTGCCGCGCAGATCCTTGCGCCAGTCCTCGACGCTGCGGGTGCCGCTGGCGAGCGCCATCGCGCCGCTGTTGGGGATCGCGGGAGGCTGTCCGCCGCTGTCGCCGAAGAACTTGAAGTCGGTGGTCAGGGACGAACTCTCCCAGGGAATCTGCCGCCCGTCGGTCGCCTGCGCGACCGCAACGCGGATGCGTTTGAAGACGTCCTCGATCGGCAAATTCGGTTGCCGGGCGACCGTGAGAGCCGCAGCCGTATAGGGGCTGTCCACTCCGTTGCCGTCCTCGGCTTCCGCGCCCGGCGAGGTCGAATAGGAAATGAACGTACCCGGTGCGCCGGCTTTGGTGTCGACGATGGCGAGGCCATGGCCGGCGCCGCTCAGTGCCGGGAACGGATTGTTGCGGCAGGCATCGAGCATGAAGATCCGGGCCCGCGTCGGCAGCGCGCCCAGCGTGTTGAGCAGATCGTTCAGACGCACGCCCTGAAGCGGAATGTCGGCCTCGCGCTTGGGATCGAGGTCCACAGGCACCAGGTAATTCTCGCCGTCGATCTGCAGGCCGTGGCCGGCATAGAACACCAGCGCGACCGTGTCGGCGCCGCTGGCGCTGACCTTGCCGGCGAAATCGGAGATCGCCTGCCGCATCTCGCCCTGGCCGAGATTGGCCGCCGTGGTGACGCTGAAGCCGGCATTGCCGAGCAGTTCCGTCATGCCTTTGGCGTCGTTGGCGGCGTTCGGCAGGGCCGGTACCGTGCGGTAGGCCGATTGCCCGATCACCAGCGCCAGCCGCGCCTCGGCCGCGGCATCGGTCGTTGCCATCAATTGAGACAATGCAAGGAGACTGGAGGCGAAAAGCAGATTGCGGAGAATCGGACGGCGCATGAGTCACTCCATCGGCAATGCGCGCGAAAATGCCACTCTTTGTACTGCGCCGCCATCGATCCGTGTGTGCCGTGGATCACGCCGGGCTGCGGCAAAATGGGCCAGATGCGGCGGCGCCAACGCCGCGTGAGCGGTCCTGCCGGCAGGGCTGTCCGCGATTCGGGCCGCTCGGAGCACGAAAACGACCAGTTGCCGGTCCCGATTGCGGTCCTAGAGCCGTTCGACGGGCTTGAAGGTCCCGTCCTTCTGGATGACGGTCAGGAAAACCTTCGGCGGCGTGTCGAACGTGCGGGATCCGATCGTGACGATGCTGCCGCTGATGTCGAAACGGCCAACGTCGTTGAAGATGCGCAGCAGGCTCGCGCGGGTGGGGTTTGGTCCTGTCTGCTCGAGAGCTGCGGCCACGAGGCGGCCGGAGAGATAGCCTTCGAGCGAGACGAAATCCGGTGTCAGTGTCGGGTCGATCGCCTTCTGCGCGGCCTGATAGTCGGCGACCAGTTTCAGCGAGCGATCCCACGGAAACGGCACCACCTGCGAGACGATGACGCCCTCGCCCTCGGCGCCGAGCTCCTGCGCCAGCGCATTGGCGCCGACGAAGGAGATGTTCACGAAGGTCGGCCGCGCGCCGCTGCGATGCGCGAGCCTGATGAATTCGGCGCAGGGACCGTAGGTCCCCACCATCACGATGGCCTCAGGTTCGGCGCGCCGGATCATCCGCCAGGCCGCAGCGACCGCGCGGGTGTTGCGTTCGAACGTGCCTTCCGCGGCGAGTTCGAGGCCGCGCCTGGCCAGGGCGCGCTTCACACCGGCGAGACCGTCGCGGCCAAAGGAATCGTCCTGGTAGAAGATACCGATGCGGGTGAAGCGGCGATCTTCGGTGAGGTGTCTGATCCATTCCTCGGCTTCCGCGCCGTAGCTGGCGCGGATATTGACCACGTTGGGAAGTTCGAGGTCGCGCAGGAATTCGGCGCCGCTGAGCGGGCCGATGAACGGAATGTTCCTCATGCTGGTGATTGGAATCGTCGCCATCGCCGTCGGCGTGCCGACCGCGCCGATCAACGCGAATACCTTGTCCTGCTCGATCAGGCGCGTGGTCTGGACCACAGAGCGGTCCGGATCGTAGCCGTCGTCGCGGCTGATGAGCTGGAGCTTGCGGCCATGGATGCCGCCTTTGCCGTTGATCTCGGTGAACGCGGCGACGATGCCTTGCCTCATCCGCTGCCCGAGCGCGGCGGAGGGGCCCTCGAGTGCGGCGGCCTGGCCGAACAGGATCGCATCGTCGCTCACGCCGACCTCGTTGCCGCGGGCGGCAGGCATGGCTGCAGCAAGCCATGTGATGGCCATGACGAGGCGCGTCACCGAGCGAAATGATGTCATCGAGGCTGTGCCGGTTGCAGGGAGAGTCCTGCCGGAGGATAGGATGTCAGTCTGAACAGCTCGCTAAAGCGGCACGTCCCGGCCGTCCGGAGAAATCCGGGTAAACTCGGCACTTTGCCTCGGTATGTCTCGATCTCGCGCGTACTTCGTTAACTCCGTCGCGCGATGCGCCGGGTGACGCGGCCCGGATTCTTCAGTTCTTAACCCCGTCCTTGTCCGATAGTGAGTGCGGCGGCTCAACCTCAGGTTCGGTCTGCCAGGTACAGGGGACGGCGGTTTTGCGAATGTACGATCACGATCAGAATGATCAGGATCGGAGGGGGATCGGACAGTGGCTTCACGCGCCGCTCGCCCGGCTCTGTCGGCCTGCGCTGGTCGCGGCCGGCGTCGGCCTTCTGTTCTCGCTGGTGGGCGCGGCCGCGGTGGCGCGTTGGGAAGACCGCGTCAACAAGGCCGAATTCGAGAACGCGGCCGAGACCGAAGCCATCGTCATGCAGAACGGCATGAACGAATATATCAGCCGCCTCGTCGCGCTGCGGACCCTGTTCGAATCCGCCAGCGAGGAAATCACCCGCAGCGAATTCGAGACCTTCAGCGCGCGCCTGTTCGAGCATCATCCGGGCATGCTGCGGATCGCATGGGTGCCGCGCGTCAGTCGCAAGGAGCGGGCCGAGTACGAGGCCGCCGCGCTCGCCGACGGCGTGCCCGGCTATCGCATCAAGTCGCTCCAGGGCGACGGCATGGTGGTCGCGCCGCAGGCCGATGAATATTTCCCGGTGTTCTACTCGACACAGCCGAAGACCTCGGCGGTCTACGGCATGGACTACGCAACCATTCCCGATCGCCGCGTGGTGCTCGAGCGCGCCCGCGACAATGATCGCATCGCCTCCACGCGCACGCGCCTCTATCAGTCCAATGACGGCATCCGCCAGCCCGGCGTGCTGGTCGCCATTCCGGTGTTCGCCAAGGGCACGTCGCGCGAGACAATCGCGGACCGACGGCGCAATCTCGCCGGTTTCGTCATCGGCATCTTCGATCTGCCGATGCTGGTCCAGTCCATTCGCGTGACGACGGGCGCAAGTCCCGCGGTCAGCGTCAACATCTATCCGCCGCTGACGGGATCGGGAAACGTCCCGGCACAGGCCCAGCCGGAATATGCGTCGACCTCGTCCGCGCCGCGGGCGATTCAGGATGTCGTGCGGTCGCGGCACTGGTCCGGCGTGCTCAAGATCGGCGATGCCGACTGGCCGATGCGCGCGGTGCCGACGGCGGGCGGTGCGCTGGAGGTCGGCTATGACCGGGCCTTCGCCGTGCTGATCGTCGGCATGCTGCTGACGCTGTCGCTGTCGACCTATCTGATGCTCGCGAGTCGCAATTCGCGGCGGCTGTCGCTGGCCAACCAGCGGGTGCTCGAACTCGCCCAGACCGACATCCTGACCGGGCTGCCGAATCGCGCCTTCTTCCTTGGTCGGCTCGACGCGCTCAACCGTCGGTCCCGGGACGAGCGGGCGAGCTTCGCGATCCTGATGCTCGATCTCGACCGGTTCAAGAACGTCAACGACTCGCTCGGTCACGGCGCAGGCGATGTGTTGTTGCGGCAGGTCGCCGAGCGGCTGAAATCCGCGTTGCGGGCAACCGACGTGCTGGCGCGGCTGGGCGGCGACGAATTCGCCGTGATCCAGCGCGGCTGCCAGGATGAGCGCGGCGGTGCCACCGAACTGGCGGCGAGGATCGCGAGGCTGCTGGCCGAACCGTTCTTTCTTCCCGGCCACCGCGTCGAGATCGGCACCAGCATCGGAATCGCGATCGCGCCGGACCACGGCAGCGACCAGGAGCAACTGCTGAAGAAGGCGGACCTTGCGCTGTATCGGTCGAAATCGGCCGGGCGCAACTGCTTCACGGTCTATGACGAGGCAATGTCGGCCGAGCTCGAGGCACGCAACACGCTCGAAGGCGATCTGCGCGATGCCATCGCGCGCTGCCAGCTCGAAGTGCATTATCAGCCCTTCGTCGAGGCCGGCAGCGGCGCGCGGCACGGTTTCGAGGCGCTGGTACGCTGGCGGCATCCGACGCGCGGATTGATCGGGCCCGACCAGTTCATTCCGCTCGCCGAGGAGAGTGGGCTGATCGTCCCGCTCGGCGAATTCGTGCTGCGCCGCGCCTGCACCGACGCTGCCGCCTGGCCGGCAGACCTGACCGTCGCCGTCAATCTGTCGCCGATCCAGTTCAAGGAAGCCAAGCTGTTCGAGATGATCTCGGCTGCGCTCGCCGATTCGGGCCTGCCGCCGGCGCGGCTGGAGATCGAGATCACCGAATCCGTGCTGCTCGAGCGCGGGGTCGAGAACCTCGCCTTCATGGAGCGGCTGAAGAGCATCGGCATCGAACTCGCCCTCGACGATTTCGGCACCGGCTATTCCTCGCTGAGCTATCTCACCGCCTTCCCGTTCGACAAGATCAAGATCGACAAGTCGTTCATCCGCAACCTCACGCATCAGCCGCGCTCTTCGGCGATCATCTCCTCGATCGTGACGCTGGCGCGCGGCCTCGACATGTCCGTCACGGCCGAGGGCGTCGAGACGGAGGAGGAATTCGAGCGGCTGAAGGCGCTCGGCGTCAATTACGCGCAAGGTTATCTGTTCGGACGTCCGCAGCCGATCGACCTGATCGCGTTCGATACGTCCGCCCGGCCATCGCGGCGGGATGCTGCTTGACCCCCATGGTCCGGACCGCCTGCGCGAAAAGCGCTTGACCCGGATGCCCCGAGATGATCGGTAGCATCGTCCGGGGATGAAACACAAAAATGCGGTTTCCGTTCTTCTATGGCTGGGTCATCGTCGCGGTGACCTTCGTCACCATGGCCATTGGCGTCAACGCGCGCACCGCTTTCTCCCTGTTCTTTCCGCCGATCATCTCCGAATTCGGTTGGGAGCGCGGCGTCACCGCGGGCGCCTTCTCGTTCGGCTTCGTGGTGTCCGGCATCGTCAGCCCGCTGATCGGCCGTCTGATGGATCGCTCGGGGCCGCGCGCCGTCATGGAACTCGGCGTCGTGCTGATGGGCGGCGGGCTGCTGCTCGCTCCGCTCACCAGCCAGCCCTGGCATCTCTACGTGACCATCGGCGTGATGGTCGGTGCCGGCAGCGTCTGTCTCGGCTATTCCGGCCAATCGCTGTTCCTGCCGAACTGGTTCATCCGCAAGCGCGGTTTCGCCATCGGCATCGCCTTTGCCGGCGTGGGGATCGGCTCGGTGACCCTGCTGCCCTGGGTGCAGCACATGATCGAACACACGGGCTGGCGCACCGCCTGCACCGCGATGGGCCTGATCGTCCTCATCGTGCTGGCGCCGATCAATCTTCTACTGCGCCGGCGGCCGCAGGATCTCGGCCTCGAACCCGATGGCGATGCGGCGCATGTAGAGGGCACGCCGAAGCCCGCCTCGAATGTCGTCGACCCGGTCTGGGCCGGCACCGACTGGACGCTGGCGCGCGCGGTTGCGACGGCCCGCTTCTGGTGGATCGCGCTCGGCTATTTCTGCGGCCTGTACATCTGGTACGCGGTGCAGGTGCACCAGACCAAATATCTGCTCGACATCGGCTTCAGTCCCGGCGTCGCGGTCTGGGCGCTCGGCATCGTCAGCCTGCTCGGCATTCCCGGGCAGATCCTGCTGGGCCACGTCTCGGACCGGATCGGACGCGAATGGGTGTGGGCGATCAGCTGCGCGGGTTTTGCGATCTGCTTCGCGGCCTTGATGGCGCTGAAGGTGCATCCTTCGCTCTGGCTGGTGTATCTCATGGTTCTCGTGCAGGGCGCGCTCGGCTATGGCCTCACCTCGATCATGGGCGCGATCGTGTTCGAGCTGTTCCAGGGCAGGCACCAGGGCAGCATCTTCGGCACGATCATGCTGGCCGCACTGGCCGGCGGCGGCGCCGGTCCCTGGGTGACCGGGCTGCTCTACGACCGCGCCGGCGACTACACCATCGCCTTCGCCATCGCGATCGTCGTAAGCTTGGTCTCCGCGCTGGCGATCTGGCAGGCCGCGCCCCGCAAGGTGCGGGCGGTGGCTGGCCGGCTGCACAGGCTGCAGCGCGACACCAACCCGGGTTAATACGGACATCCTGCCAAAGACCGGATCCGATCTTCGCGCATTCTTAAGCATTGCCGATTTTGGTGCGCCGCTCCCTGAAGCCGCCAACCTCTTGGACACCATCGCCGCCTTAGGCTCCGCCGTTGCCGCATTTTCCCGGGCCGACGATGGTCACCTCCAGCAGCCTAGCGACAGAAGCTCCCGACGTGCTCTCGGCCGCGCTCCAGCGCGCCGATGACGGCATCGTCATCCTGGATGAGGCGCTGCGCATCACGCATTTCAATGCGAGCGCGGAGCGGATCTGGAATCTGCGGTCCGACGAAGTCGTCGGCCGGGCGGCCGACATTCTTTCACTCGCATGTCTTCAGGCCGATCCTCCGGTCGATCTCCGCGATGAGATCAGCCTGGTGCGCCGTGACGGAAGCCGTATCAGGGCGGCTGTCTCGCTCTCCACGATCAGCGTGGAGGGGACCACCCATTACGTCCTGTTCGCGCGTGACGTCACCGCCGAGGCGGAACGCCGGATCAGGATCGGTCTCCTCAACGCCGTGTCGGACCAGAGCAATCGCGTGGTCATCGTCGCCGACGTCGCGCAGGAAATCCGCTACGTCAATGCCGCCTTCACCAGGCTGTTCGGTTTCACCAGCGCCGAAGCGGAGGGGCGTCACATCGCCGACCTGATCGCCGGCCGCCATACGGATCGGAAGTCCGTCGCGAACCTCCTGCGGCGATCGATGCGGAACGGACGACGCGGCGAGACCGAGGTGCTGGTCTACGACAAGGATGGCGGGGAGATCTGGGTCTCGGCGCGGATCGACGTCTTCCGCGACAAGAAGGGCAGGGTGAAGCACATCTTCGCGCTGCTCGAAGACATCACCGAGACCCGGCAGCTGCACTCGCTGCAACAGCTCATCATGGCCGCATTGGCCGATGAGGTGCCGATCACGGAGATCGCGGACCGGCTCTGCCGCCGCGTCGAGCAGATGGCGCCGGACGTGGTCTGCTCGCTGCTGCACGTCGATTCCGCCGGCCTGATCCATCCGCTCGGCGGTCCGAGCCTGCCCGAGGATTATTCCCGCGCGCTCGATGGCGTGGCCATTGGTCCGGGCATCGGCTCCTGCGGCACCGCTGCGTTCTACGGAGAGCCGGTGCTGGCCATGGATATCGACACCGATCCGCGCTGGCAGCCGTTCAAGACGCGTCCGCTCGAGGTCGGCCTGCGCGCCTGCTGGTCCACGCCGATCAAGGCGAAGGACGGCAGGGTGATTGCCACCTTCGCCTTCTATTTCCGCGAGCAGCGCGCACCGAGCAACTGGCACCGCCGCATCGTCGATGCCTGTGTCAATCTCGGCGCCTTCGCGATCGAGCGCAAGGAAGCGCGGGCCGAGATCGCCCGGCTGGCCTATCACGACATCCTCACCGGGCTGCCGAACCGCGCCCAGCTGCGTCATCTGATCACCACCGCGATCGATGCCTGTCCGACCGGCAGCCATGTCGCACTCGCCTTCATCGACGTCGATCATTTCAAGGACGTCAACGACACGCTGGGCCATGCCGCCGGCGACGAATTGCTGGTTCAGCTCGCCCAGCGGCTGCGCGAGCATATTGGACCGGAGGACATGCTGGGACGGCTCGGCGGCGACGAGTTCGTCATCCTGCTGCCGCAGCGCAACGCAGAGAGCGCCGGGCGCGTCGCTGCGCTGGTCGCCGAGGCGCTGGATGCTCCGCTCCAGCTCGGGTCGAAGTACTTGCAGATGTCCGTCAGCATCGGCATCAGCCTCTACCCCGACAATGCCACCGACATCGACACCCTGATGCAGCAGGCCGATGCGGCGATGTACATGGCCAAGCAGGCCGGTCGATCGACCTATCGGATCTTCAATGCCGAGATGAACGGGCTCGCCGAGCAGCGGCTCGCCATGATCGCGGCGCTGCGTCGCGCCATCGCAGAGGGCGGTCTGACGCTGAGCTACCAGCCGCAGATCCGCAGCGGCGACGGCGCCATCCACGGCATCGAGGCGCTCGCGCGCTGGCACGATCCCGTGCTTGGCGACGTGTCGCCGGCCAAATTCATCCCGCTCGCCGAGGAATGCGGTCTGATCGAGCAGATCGGGCTATGGTCGGTGCGGGAGGCCTGCCGGCAGCTGGCGAACTGGCGCCGTGCCGGGCTCGACATCCCCAGCGTGTCCGTCAACCTGTCGCCCATCAACTTCCGCCACGTCGCCCTGGCGGCGCGGTTGCAGGAGATATTGAGCGAGTACCGGCTGCCGCCGAATGCCTTGATGCTGGAGATCACGGAAGGCGCCTTCATGCGCGACAGCGTCGCGGCGCTGGAGACCATGAACGCGATCCGCGCGCTCGGCGTCGGTCTGTCGGTCGATGATTTCGGCACCGGCTATTCCAGCCTCAGCCGGCTCGCCCATCTGCCGATCCGCGAACTCAAGATCGACCGGAGCTTCATGCGCGACATCGAGGGTGATGCAGCTGCGCTCGCGATCGCCACGGCCGTGGTGCGGGTGGGGCAGGGCCTCGGCATGACCGTCGTCGCCGAAGGCGTCGAGACAGAAGGCCAGCGCAACATGCTCGCCGAACTCGGCTGCGATGTCGTTCAGGGCTTCCTCTACGCGCCCGCGCTGGCCCCGGCCGCTTTCGAGCGCTGGCTGATCGAACATTGCGCCACGCAGGCCAAGGGGATGCTGGACCGGCTCGATATCGGGCCGGCGGACGTACCGCCGGCGAAGCGTTCGGCCTGAACGGATCCAGATCCCTTCCGTCTCACCGCGATTTCGGCTTGCCGCGCGATCCGATCAGTTCCGCCACCAGCGGGTTCGGATAGCGGCGCTGCTGGGTGACGGCGAAGAACTGCTCCTTGAGCGCGCTCAGCCTGCTGCGCTCGACCAGAAGGCCCGTGCGGAGCTCGTCGATCACGACGATGGAGGGCACCAGGGTCACGCCGCCGCTCTCGCGCGCCATCAGCCGCAGCATCGCCATGTCGTCGACCTCCGCAGCGATGGTCGGACGGATGCCGCTGCTGCCGAGCAGCGCGTCGAAGGCGGAGCGCAGCGCGCTGCCGCGTCCGGGCAGCACGACCGGCGTATGCGCGAGGTCCTGCGGAAAGCGGAATCGGGAGGGCCTGGCCGGCTTGCGGCTGACCAGGCTGACGCGCTGCTCGTCGATCAGCGCGTTCTCGAAATTGCTGTTGGCATCGGGCGATGCCGGATGGTTGGCCAGCACGACGTCCAGCTTGTGCGAGTCGAGCGCCTCCAGGAGATCGCCGAACAGGCCGGCGTGGATGATCAGCTCCACGTCGCTGCGGCCGATCAGGGGTCGCAGGAACGCGATCTGGAAATTGCGCGACAGCGTCGCAGCCGCGCCGACACGCAACAGCTGCCGTCCCGGCCGCAGGCCCGACAGGGTCTCGATCAGTTCGTGCCCGGACTTGAACACGCTGCCGGCATAGTCGAGCGCGATGCGGCCGGCCTCGGTCAGCTGCAGCGTGCGCCCGACCCGCTCGAACAATTGCTGGCCGAGCTGCTCCTCCAGCGCCTTGACCTGCACCGACAGCGAGGAGGGCGAGACGTTGAGCCGCTGGGCGGCGCGGCTCATGCTGCCTTCTGTCGCGATGATCCAGAAATAGCGCAGGTGATGATAGTTCAGGTGCGGCATGGCCATCGTTCTATTTGATCTAACGATTACGTTCAATAATTGAATTTTTAACAATTAGCCCAGCGCGCTAAGGACGTGGGCCGTCGGATCAACCCCTGCCGAGATGCCATGATCACGCTCCTGCCCTGCCTCGCCGCCCTGGCCCCGCTGACGCTCTGCCTCGCCGGCATCCTGCCGTGCCGCGGCAGCGCGCGTGACTTCGTACGGCACGCGATCGTCGCAGCCGCGGCGTCGCTCGCCTTCGTCGTGGTCGCCGGACTTGCCTGCGCGCTGGTCGGGCCCGGGCGATCGCCGCTGCTCGGCGGCGCCGGCCTCGGGCTCTCGCTCCAGGTCGACACGCTCTCCGCCATTCTGTGCGTGCTGGTCGGCTTCATCGGGCTCGTCGTCGTCAAATACAGCCTCAACTATCTCGACGGCGATCCCGGGCAGGTCAGGTTCACCCGCTGGCTGCTGCTGACGCTCGCCTCGGTCCTCACCCTGCTGATCTCGGGCAATCTGGTGCTGCTGCTGGCGGCCTGGATCGCCACCAGCGTCTCGCTCGGCCGGCTGCTGCTGTTTTACGCCACGCGGCCGGCCGCGATCCGCGCCTCGCGCAAGAAGTTCGTCGCAAGCCGGCTCGGCGATGGCTGTCTCGCGATGGCCGCCGTACTGCTCTATCTCCACTTCGGCACGCTCGAGATCGCCGATCTCGCAGCCCAGGCGCGCGCCGGCGGCGACATCGGTGCGCCCGCCATCACGATGGCGGCGCTGCTGATCGTCGCGACGGCGATGCTGAAATCAGCGCAATTGCCGCTGCATGGCTGGTTGATCGAGGTGATGGAAACGCCGACGCCGGTGTCGGCACTGCTGCATGCCGGCATCATCAATGCCGGGGGCTTCCTGGTGCTGCGGCTCGGCGACATCCTTTTGCTGGCGACGCCGGCGCTCGACGTGCTCGCGGTGGTCGGCGGCGTCACCGCGCTGTTCGGCTCGCTGGTGATGCTGACCCAGACCTCGGTGAAGGTGCAGCTGGCCTACTCGACCGTCGCGCAGATGGGCTTCATGCTGCTGCAATGCGGACTCGGCGCCTTCTCCGCCGCGCTGCTGCACATCGTCGCCCATTCGCTCTACAAGGCCCATGCCTTCCTGTCGTCGGGGAGCATCATCGATCTGGCGCGGGCGTCCTGGACGCCCAGCCCGGGGGGCCAGCCGCATCCGGCGCGGCTGATCCTCGCGCTGGCCGGTGTGGTCGGCCTGACGCTGCTGATCGGCTGGGGCCTCGGCATGACCCTGCGCAGCAATCCGGCGCAGATCGCGCTGGGATCGGTGCTGCTGATGGGCCTCGTGCACCTCATGGCCAATGCCATCGACGAGCGGCCCAACGCCTTCGTGGTCGCGCGCGGCATCGTCACCGCGGCCGGGGTCGCCGCGCTCTATTTCGCGCTGCAGGCTGCGACGGCCTGGCTGGTCGCCGGCAGCGTCCCCGTGGGGCGCCCGGTCGACGGCACTGCGCCGATGCTGATCGCGGCGCTGGTGGTGATTTCGTTCGCGGCGGTGACGCTGTTCCAGAACCAGATGATGCGCCGCGCCGACGCGCCGTTCTGGATCGCCGCCTATGTGCATCTGCGCAACGGGCTCTACCTCAACACGCTCGCCAATCGCCTGGTGCTGACGCTGTGGCCGCGTACTTCGAACACCCTCTCGACCAACCCCTGACGCCGAGATCATCATGACAAACGCCGCCCTCGCCAGACCTGTGGACGCGACAGATGTCGACACGGACGTCACGCTCGAGGCCCGCATCGCGGCCGCCTGCGCGCGCGTCGCGCCGCTCTGGCCGCTCAAGCATTTCGTTGCGGTCAATCCGTTCCTGGGTTTCACGGGTCAGAGCTTCGCCGCCACCGCGGCGACGTTCGAACGCGTGGTGCGGACGCGGATCCTGATGCCGCGCGCCTTCTACCGGCAGGCGCTGGAGCAGGGCCGGATCGACGATGCGGCGCTGAAACAGGCGTTGCAGCTGCACCCGGAGACCGGCCTCGATCTCGACCGGCTCAAGCAGGCGCTGCACGCGAATGCGCCGTCGGGCGCGCCGCCAGCGGTCGTCGCCACCGTCGCCGAAGTGCTGGACCGGCTGGCCGAAGGCGATCGTTACGTCTCGCTGGTCGCTTTCATGATCGACGAGATCTCGGCGTTCTGCGCCAGCTATTTCGACGAGGGCCAGGCCAATTGGCCGAACCCCGCGCGCAAGCTCAAGCTCTATGCGGCATGGCGGACGCTTGCGATGGTCGACCGCAATCCCGAAGTCATGGGGATCAAGGGCTTCCGGAAGGCGGTGGCGGCGCTGCCGACCGATCCCGTGAAGGCCATCGGGGTCATCGTCGAGCGTCTCGGCATTCCCGACCGGGCGGTCGAGGATTATCTCGTGCGCGCGCTGTTCGACCTCGGCTGGTCGGCCTATGCCCGCTACGTCGGATGGAGCGCGGAGCTCGACGGCCGCCGCGACGACACGCTGGTCGATCTGCTCGCGATCCGGCTCGCCTGGGGCTTTGCGCTGTTCGAGGCGCGCACCGACGCCGCCTTCAAGACCGCCTGGGCGCTGGCGATGGAGGAAGCGGCGAAGCTGCCGGTCGATCATCGTCTCGACGAGACGCCCGAGCTCGCCGTCGATATCGTCCTGCAGGACGCCTACGAGATCGTGTTCCGTCGCAACCTCGTCGCGCGCCTGGTCGCGAGCGCGGGCGGCGCGGCTATGGCTGGCCGGACCGCGCGCCCGCAGGTTCAGGCGGCCTTCTGCATCGACGTGCGCTCGGAAATCTTCCGGCGCGCGCTGGAGACCGCGTGCCCGGAGGCGGAAACGATCGGCTTTGCCGGTTTCTTCGGTTTCCCCATCGAATATGTCCCGATCGGCCATCTGCGCGGCGGTGCGCAATGTCCGGTGCTGCTCAAGCCCGCGTTCATCGTCTGCGAGGCGGTCAAGGGCGCCAATGACGTCGAGGAGGCCGAGGTGCTGGGGCTGCGCCTGTTGCGCCGGCGAGTGGCGAAGGCCTGGAAGTCGTTCAAGGTCTCGGCGGTTTCGTCCTTCTCTTTCGTCGAGACGGCTGGCCTCGGTTTCGCCGCCAAGATCGCCACCGACAGCGCGGGCGTGACGCGGCCGGTGCCGTCGCCTGTGGTCGATGGTCTCGATCCCGACATCGCTGCCCGGGTCGGCCCGCGGCTCGCGCCCGGCAAGCTCGAACAGCGCGCCACGGGTTTTGCGGGCTCGCAGGCCGTCGACATGGCCGAGGCGGTGCTGAAGGCGATGTCGCTGACGGGGCCGTTCGCGCGCCTCGTTCTGCTGGCCGGGCACGGCAGCACCACGGTGAACAATCCGCACGCCTCGGGGCTGGATTGCGGTGCCTGCGGCGGCCACACCGGCGAGGCCAATGCGCGGGTTGCCGCCGCGATCCTCAACGATGCCTGGGTGCGGGAAGGCTTGCGCACCCGCGGCATCGACATCCCTTCCGATTGCTGGTTCCTCGGTGCGCTGCACGACACGACGACCGACGACGTGAAGCTGTTCGACGAGGAGGACGTGCCCGCGGCCCTTGCGGCCGATCTGGCGCGGTTGAAGACGCGGCTGGCCGATGCTGCGCATCTGGCGAGGCTCGAACGTCGCGCGCTGTTCGGCATCAAGGATGCGAGCGGTGTCGACGCCGCGATCAAGGCGCGCAGCCACGACTGGTCGCAAGTCCGGCCCGAATGGGGTCTTGCCGGCAATGCCGCCTTCATCGCCGCGCCGCGCAGTCTCACGCGGGGCCTCGATCTGTCCGGCCGCGCCTTCCTGCACTCCTACACGCACGAGCAGGATCGCGACCATCGTGTGCTGGAGCTGATCATGACTGCACCCATGGTGGTGGCGAGCTGGATCAACCTGCAATATTACGGCTCGACGGTGAACAATGCGGCGTTCGGCAGCGGCAACAAGGCGCTGCACAACATCGTCGGCCAGCTCGGCGTGCTCGAAGGCAATGCCGGCGATCTCCGGGTCGGGCTGCCCTGGCAATCCGTGCACGACGGGTCGCGCTTCGTCCATGAGCCGGTGCGTCTCAACGTCTTCATCGCGGCGCCCGAGGCGGCGATGGACGATATCCTGCGCCGCCATGGCGGCGTGTGCGACCTCGTCACCAACGGCTGGGTGATGCTGCATTCGCTCGGCGACGGCGGCGCGATCCGCCGCTGCGTACGGCCCGGCGTCTGGGTTGCCGCATCGGGAGCGTAAATCTCCCGGAACTGCTAGCGCCGGAGATCCAGGGCGGCGCGCCGTGCGTTACAGATCAGTTCGCCACGTGCGCAGTGAGGCCTTTCGGGCCGAGCCCCTTGGGTGCCAGATATGCAATCCGTGACCATCGTGCCGTCAGACGAGCCGGCCGTCTCGCCGGCTCCCAAACGCCGGAAGATCCGCATGCTGCTCTGGACAGGTGTCGCGATTATCGTGCTGGCGGCCGCCGCCGCCATTGCCGCAGGTCCGATCATGAGCCGTGTCGAACAGCCGAAATACGACGTCGTCGAAACCTCCGGGGCCATCGAACTGCGCCGCTATGGTCCGATGATCGCGGCCGAAACCCCTGCAAGCGGCGAGCGCAGGCCGGCGATCGAGGAGGGGTTCCGGCGCGTCGCCGGCTACATCTTCGGAGGCAACACGGAGAAGTCCAAGATCGCCATGACCGCGCCGGTCGTGCAGCAGAGCAGCGGGAGCGGGGAGTGGACCGTTGGCTTCATCATGCCGTCCCAATGGTCGCTCGACGCGTTGCCGAAGCCCGGCGATTCTCGCGTCAGGCTGGTGCCCATTCCGGCCCGCCGGATGATCGCCATCACCTTCTCGGGAACGGCCACGACCGAATTGCTGGACGCCAAGACCCGCGAACTGCGCGACTACGCTGCGGCCAAGGGGCTCAAGGTCACCGGAGAGCCGATGCTCGCCTTCTACAATCCGCCCTGGACGCTGCCGATCCTGCGCCGCAACGAGGTGCTGCTGGCGCTGGAAGAGTAGAGGAGCGTCCGGCGTGAGGCGCTAACCGGCCGAGCCGAATCCGCCGCCGCCCGGCGTTCGCAATGTGAGCCGCGATCCCGGCATCGCGACCACTGTTTCGCGCGGATCGATCGGAGCTCCGTCAAGCAGCACTTGACCGGTGGCGCCAGCTTCGCCCCCATGCATGCCCGGTGCTGCGGTGCGCAGGCGATCGGCCATGAATGTCATCGTCACCGGCTCGTCGGCCAGGAGTTCCAGCTCGAACACCTGTCCGTCGCCGCCGGTCCTCCGCCCTTTGCCGCCAGTGCCACGTCGCAGCGACCGTCTTACGACGCGGAGCGGCGCCTGGGATTCGATCACCTCGATCGGCGTATTGGCGAGATTGCTGGGGAAGCTGAGCGCCGGCAGCCCATCGCTTCTGGCGCCTGCGCCCTGACCGCCGTTCAGGAACAGCGTCGATGCGAAGCGCTGCCCCTGATGCGCGCCGGCCAATTGCACGCACCATAATGGCGATCCCGCCGCGGCACGCACGCGGTCGGGAACCACATGGGCGAGCGCACCCATCACCGCCGTCGGCAGCAGGTGGCCGGTCATGGCCCGTGCGCTGACCGCCGCGGGGAATTTCGGATTGAGAATTGATCCCAGCGGCGCCGTCGTGGTGATGGGACGGAACGAGCCGTCATTGTTGGGGACGGTCGGCGCCAGCACGCATTTGAGCGCATAGGCGGTATAGGCGAACGTATAGATCGGGACGACGTTGATCGCGCGCGGCAACTGGGGCGACGAGCCCGCGTAGTCGACGATCAGGGCGTCGTCCTTGACCAGGATCCGGCACCGGATCGTGACCGGCTCGATGAAGCCGTCGACCCGTGCCTCGTAGCCGTAGTCGCCGTCCGGCAAGGCCTGGATCGCGCTGCGCATCGCGGCCTCGGAGCGCGCATGCATTTCCTTGCCGACCTCGACCAGATCGCATTCGGTCTCGTCGAGCATCTCGATCAGCCGCTGCGACAGCATGCGATTGGCCGATACCTGCGCCCACAAATCTCCCAGCACCTGATCGGGAATGCGCACGTTGTTCCGGATCATGTCGACCAGCGTTTCGTTGATCGTACCGGCCGCGATCAGTTTCATCGGAGGGATGCGCAGGCCCTCTTCGTAGAGGTCGCGATTGCCTGGCGAGCGCAGCCGGCCGCCGATGTCGGGAGAATGCGCGACGCTGCCGGCGAAGCCCACGAGGATTCCGTCGCGGAACACCGGCATCGCGATATTGATGTCGGGCAGATGGCCGGTGCCGAGCCATGGATCGTTCGTGATCAAGATGTCCCCGGGCTTCAGGGTCTCGCGCGGGAACACCTTGAGGAGATGCCGCACCGTTTCCGGCAGCGTGCATATGAACGAGGGAATGCTCTGGCTCGATTGCGCCAGAAGCCTAGCGTCGCGATCGAGCAGGACCACGGCGTAGTCGTTCGACTCGCGCACGATGGTCGAGAACGACGTGCGTACCAGGGTTGCAGCAGCCTCGTCGACGAGACTGACCAGCCTGGTCCAGAGGATCTCGAGCGAAATGGGATCAATCATCATTCGGCTCCCAGATGGATCAGGATGCTCAGGTCATCCAGCACGTCGACGTCGGCTGCGACCGGCACTACGATGGTCGATTCCGATTCTTCGAGGATCAGGGGACCGCGCAACCGGGTCCCGCGGCCCAGCGCATAGCGGTCGTAGACCGCCACCTCCGTCATTTGGTCGGCCTGCGTGCAGAAGATGGCACGACGGGCCTTCGGATCGGCTTTGGACGGTTTTCCGGCCGTGGGCCAGACGAAGCGCTTGATGTCCTGCTCCGTCGCCCCGACGATACGCCAGGTCACGACCTCCAGAGAGCCGGCCGGCAGCACGCCGCCATAGTTTATCTCATAGGCCTTGCGGAAGGCCGCATCGAGCTCGGCCGCGAAGTCCGGGCCGATGTTCCGCCAGGGAAAGGACACGGTGAGATTCGCGCCCTGTCCGACATATCGCATCTCGACGGAGATCTGCCAGGTGACTTCAGCCGGCTGCGTCAGCGCCGAAGCGAGTTCCTTCTCGGCTTCACGCTTCAGGTCCGCAAGGCTCGATCCGATCTCGTGCCAGTTGACCGTATCGAGCCCCTGCGGCTTGGACCAGGAGCGATCAACCCGGAGCGGGGCGGCGAGAAAGCCGAGACAGGAGCCTGTTCCGGCTGCAATGGGAAACAGCACGCGCGGCACGCGCAGCTTGCGTGCGATCTCCACCGCGTGAACGGGGCCGGCCCCACCGGTCGCAACCATGGTGAAGCGCCGCGGGTCCTGCGCCTTCTCCGCGATATGGACGCGCGCGGCGGCGGCCATAGCCTCGTTGACGACGTTGAAGATTCCCTTGGCGACGTCCAGCGATGTCAGCGACAGCCGATCGCCAAGGCGTTGCAGCGCGGCTTGCGCGGCCGGAAGGTCGAGCGCCATCCGCCCGCCGAGGAAGAAACCGGGATTGAGGTAGCCGAGCGCGAGATCGGCGTCGGTCACTGTTGCGCTGCTGCCGCCGCGACCGTAGCAGGCGGGACCCGGATCGGCCGCCGCGCTGTCGGGCCCGACCGTGAGCAGGCCGAGATCGCTGATGCGTGCGATACTGCCCCCGCCCGCGCCGATTTCGATGAGGTCGATGCTGGCAACGAGCAGCGGCAGGCCGCTGCCCTTCTTGAAGCGGCGGACCCGCGCCGCCTCGAAGGCGTGCACGACCGAAGGGGCGCCGGCGACGACCGTGCAGATCTTTGCGGTCGTACCGCCCATGTCGAAGGCGAGAACGTCGTCGTATCCCGCCGCGCGGCCGGCATTGGCGGCGCTCAACACGCCGCCGGCCGGTCCGGACTCCAGTGTCGTGATCGGGACTTCGGCGGCGATGCCGGCGGAGGTCGAGCCGCCGCTCGATACCATGATGCGGAGCGGTGCTTCGATCCCGGCCTGGCGCAAGCGGGCCGATAGCTCATTCAGATACTTCGCAACGATCGGCTGGACGAAGGCATTGGCGGTTGCCGTCGTGGTTCGCTCGTATTCGCGAATCTCGCGGGCGACGCGCGACGATAGCGAGATTGCCATGTCGGGCAGGGCGTCCTTGATGGCCTCACCCACCAGGATCTCGTTCTCGGGATTGACGCAGGCATGCAGGAACGCGACCGCGACGGATTGTGCGCCTGAGTCCTTGAGTTTCGCGATCACCGAGTCGATTTCGGCCTGCTCGGGCACCGTCAGCACGACGCCATCGGCCGCGACACGCTCGCGAAGCTCGAAGCGGTGCTCGCGATCAACCAGCGGCTTCGGCATCTGGATGTCCAGGTCATAGAGATCGTACCGCACCTCTCGGGCGATATCGATGACGTCGGCGGTACCTTCGGTTGCGATCAGTGCGGTTCTGGCGCCCTTGCGCTCGATCAGCGCGTTGGTCACCAGAGTGCTGCCGTGAACGACCTCAGATATGGCGTGCGCGAGGTTGCCGCTTCCGTCGAGCGGGCGGACGGCCGCAAGCAGATCGTCGACGACATCGGCGAGCGCCTCGCCGGGATCGTTCTGTGTAGTCAGGCGCTTCGCCAGCCGCACTTCGCCCGTGGCGGCGTTTTCAATCACGCCGTCGGTGAACGTGCCGCCGATGTCGATCGCAATCCGGTAGGTCATGAATTTCGTCCGTATTCCTTCTAGCGTCCCTCGAATGCCGGCTTGCGCTTGGCCGCGTAAGCAGCCCGGCCTTCCACGTAATCCTTGCTGGCATAGACCTCGTCGGCCAGCCTCTGGCAGAGCGCAAGGTCGGGATCCGCGTCGCGCCGCATGGCCTCGTTGATGGTGAGCTTTGCCGCAGCAAGGCTCAGCGGGGCTGCCGCCGCGAGTTCGGACGCGAGCTCGGCCACGTCCTTTTCGAGCGCTTCGCGCGAGGTGGCGAGCCGGTGCGCCAGGCCGATCCGTCTCGCGCTTTCGCCGTCGACCTGACGTCCGCCGAGCACCATCTCCCTGGTGTGCGCGGGCCCGATCACGTCGAGCAGCTTGACGATGTCCTCGTAGCGATAGGGCAGTCCGAGCTTGACCGCCGGCACAGCGAACCGCGACGCCGGTGTGCAATAGCGAAAATCGCACAGCAGCGCGAACTCGAGCCCGGCGCCTAGACAATAGCCGTCGATCATGGCGATAGTCGGCTTCGCCAGGCTTGCGAGCCGCGTGCAGACCGTGCGCTGCAATTCGTTGTAGTGCGCGATCTGCGCCGGCGTGCTGCGCACCCGGTCGAACTCGGAGACGTCGTTGCCGGAGCAGAAGGCCCGCGTGCCGGCCCCGGCGAGAACCAGCACGCGCGCGTCGCGATCCTCCGCGAACGCCTGCAGCAGGTCCGGGAGCGCCTGCCACATCGCAAAATTCATTGCATTGTGCCTGGCCGGGTTGTTCAGGGTCAGCGTCGAAACGCCGTCTCGGGTTTCGATCTGAAGGAATTGGGTGGTCATCGCTTCGATCCGTCCTAGATGACGTTCTGATCGCGCAGGGAGGCGATCGCCTCCGCCGTCACGCCAAATTCCTGCAACACCTCGTCGGTATGCTCGCCGCGTTCGGGCGTGGGCTCAGCGCGCCGGGCGGCGCGGCTGAGGGAGACGGGGCTGCGCAGCAGGTCGAGCTCGCCAAGCCGCTTGTGCCGGACCGGCAGGCGCATCCCGAGCGACTCGACATGCGGGTCGGCGAACATCTCGTCTACGCCGTAGACGGGGCCGCATGGCACGCCGGCCTCGTTGAGCAAGCAGACCCAGTGGGCGACCGTATTGTCGATGAAGCGCTTCTGCAGGATGGCGTTCAACGCCTCGCGGTTCTTCGAGCGCAAATCTTCCGAGGAGAATTCCGCGCGGCTGACGACGTCGCCGAGCTCCAGCGCGGAGCAGATCCGGCGCCACATGGTCTCGCCGCCGCCGGCCAGATTGAGCAGCCCGTCGCTGGCGCGGAACAGCCCGGTCGGAATGCTGGTCGGATGGTTGTTGCCGGCCTGTCCGGGGCGTTCGCCGTCGATCAGCCAGCGCGTGGCCTGGAAGTCCATCATGGCGATCTGCGCCTCCAGCAGCGAGGTGTGAACCCATTGACCTTCGCCGGAGCCCTCGCGCTCCAGAAGCGCGATCAGGATGCCGATCGCGGCGTAGAGTCCGGTCGACAGGTCCGCGATCGGAATGCCTGCGCGCACCGGCCCCTGGCCGGGCAGCCCCGTCACCGACATCAGCCCGCCCATGCCTTGCGCGATCTGATCGAAGCCGGGGCGATGCGCATAGGGGCCGGACTGGCCGAAGCCAGAAATGCTGGCGAGCACGATGCGCCTGTTGACGGCGCGCAGGCTGTCGTAGTCGATGCCGAGACGCGTCTTCACGTCGGGCCGGTAGTTCTCGACGACCACGTCCGCCTTTGCGACCATCGCGTAGAGCAGCTCTCGGCCCTCCGGTCGCTTCAGGTTGAGCGTCATGCTGCGCTTGTTCCGGTGCGTATTCTGGAAGTCGGAACCGTCGCGGTCCCCACCCATGCCCTTTGAGCCGTCGACGGCCTCTGGCGCCTCGATCTTGATGACGTTGGCGCCCCAGTCGGCCAGCTGGCGAACCGCAAGCGGGCCGGATCGGACCCGCGTGAGATCCAGGACAGTCAGGCGCGACAGGGGCAGAGACACGACGTATTCCTTCCAGTGAGCGGGCCGCGCGATCAATCGATCTTGATCTGGGCAGTGTCGATGACGTTGTTCCACTTCGCCGTCTCGCTGCCGATGTAGGCCTTGGCATCGGTCGCGCTGTTGCCGACGATGACCGCGCCCAGCGCCTTGAAGCGCTCGACCACGTCAGGCTCGGCGAGAACCTTCCTGATGTCGGCGTTGAGCTTCTCGACGGTTGCGGGCGGAACCGTGCCGGCCACGGCGATGGTGAACCACGCGGTGCCCTCGTATCCGGGCACGCCGGCTTCGGCGATGGTGGGCAGCGACGGCAGGCTTGGAGACCTCGTCGCGCTGGTCACGCCGAGCGCCCGAACGGTGCCGCTCTGGATGAACGGGAGTGCCGTCGGCAGGTTCTCGAACATGATCTGGATCTGGCCGGCGACGAGGTCGTTCAGGGCCGGCGCGCTGCCCCGGTACGGAACATGCGTCAGGTCGACGTTGGCCTTCAGCTTGAACAGTTCGGCGATCATGTGGGTCGACGAGCCGTTGCCGGCGGATCCGAAATTGAGGGCTCCGGGCTTCTGCTTCGCCAGGGCGAGGAACTCCTTGACGTCGCTGGCCGTCACCGAGGGATGCACGATCAGCACGTTCGGCACCTCCGCCAGGATGGTGACGGGCTGGAGGTCCTTGGCCGGATCGTAGGGCAAGCGCTGATAGATCTTGCTGGCGGCGTGAATTCCGATCGTGCCGAGCAGCAGGACCGAGCCATCGCCGGGGCCGTGCGCGACCGCATCGGCGCCGATGTTGCCGCCGCTGCCCGGGCGGTTTTCGACGACGACCGGCTTGCCGGTCAGCGTCGCGAGTTGCTGTGCGACGATGCGTCCGAGCACGTCGGCGGTCCCGCCCGCCGCGAACGGAACGATCATCCGCATCTGATTGGCATGCGCCCAGGAGGGAGCGAAGAGAGTCATGATGGAGAAGGATAGAATGAGCGCGATCAACCTCATCGCTGAGGCTCCTCTTGAACGAGTGACATCTATCCCGGCAAAGCCCGCGCTTGGTTGCGGGCTCAATGACGGATAGTAGGCAGAGGATCGCTATGACGACCAATCGATTTACGAGGCCGTGCTATGCGGGATTGTTATAGGGCCGAGTCGGCGGGCGGTGCGTGATGCGGACCGTTCATCGCTTCCCGGTTCTCGGCGACACCTTGTTGCGCTTGAAGTGCTCACCTATCTCCGTCGCGAGCGCGGAGGCGAGGGCAGACAACGGGACATGGCGGGAATAGGCGACGAAAACCTTGACCCCGATCGTGGGCTTCAAGGGGACCAACTGCAGCCCCGCAGAGAACACCGACGCCACATAGGGATTCACCACGCCAATTCCGGCACCTGCCTCGGCGAGCCGGCAGATGGTGGCCGAGTAGGTCGTCTCGATGACGGAGCTCGGCGTCACCTTCGCCTGGGCAAGCGCCCGCCGCCATGCGTCGCTCAAGTCATCCTGGCGATCCAGCGTCAGCAACGTCTCGGCCTGGAAATGGCGCGGGGCGACATGGGCGTTGTCCGCCAGGGGATGCGATCGGCTCATCACGCAAACCGCGGCGACCTGATCGACCACCCTGGTCTGCAGCTGCTCGCCTTCGAGATGGAGCGAATTGGTGGTCACGCCGAGGTCGTAGAGCCCGTTCAACAGCCCTTCGCGAACGTCGTACGAGCTGATGGTCCGCATGATGATGTGTACATCGGCGTAGCGCTGTTTGAACCCGGCGATGATGGCTGGCATCACGCTCATCCCCAGCGCAGGCGTACAGGCGACCCGCAGCCTGCCGACACCGGAGCGCCGGAGCAGGGCGACCGTCTCATCGATCGTCTCCAGTCCGAGGAAGTTGCGCTGTACCGCCTCGAACAGCATCACCGCTTCCGGTGTCGGACGAAGTCGGCCACGATCGAGCTCGAACAATCTGAGTTTTGCCGCCGCCTGGAGCTGCCCTAGCGAACGGCTGATCGAGGGCTGAGTGGTGTTGAGCATGTTGGCGGCCGCGATGGTCGTGCCGGTGAGCATGACGGCCCGAAAGGCCTCGATCTGACGAAAGTTCAGGCGCGCCGACACGCGTTGGGTCTCCTGCTTGGTGCGATGTCAGTATATTGCCTAGAGGCCGCGAAAGGCCAATACCGGTGCAGTCTAAAGACGTTCGGCTGCGGCGGATGAGGCGGGATCCGACGATGCGACGAGACTGCGTTGCTAGTCCCCTGCCAGCCCCGTCCTGCGCCTGAGATCCGTGATCGCGCGCAGGAAACTGTCGGCCGGCGTGGTCTCGGGGTCGATCAGCCGGTGCAGGCGGAAGCCGTCTTCCAGCGCCAGCACGACAGATGCCATCCAGGCTGCGTCGAGCGGCCCGTTGCGGCCCTTGCCCTGCAGCGTGGTCTCGACGATGTCGGCGACCAGCTTGCGCCGGGCGCGCAGGCGCTTGGCGAGTTCGGGGCGGCGCTTTTCGGCACGCGCGACGTAGAGGATCATCTCCATGTGAAGCAGCGGAGAGCGGCCGAGCGGGTCCTGCCGGCTGCGGTCCATCGCCTTCAGAGCCGCGATGAAATCGTCGAGATTGTCGTGCCGGGCGAGGATGTCCATGTTGCGGCGGATCGACTGTGCGACGTGGTCCTCGAGCATGGCGATGATCAGTTCGTCCTTGCTCTTGAAGTTGGAATAGAACGCGCCGCGGGTGAAGCCCGCCGCCGCCGCGATCGCCTCGATGCTGGCCCCGCCGATGCCGTCCTGTTCGAACACGCGCGCGGCGGCCTCGAACAATTTGTCGCGCGTGTCGTCCCGCGTCGGCCTGGTTCTCACCCTTGACATCGTCCCTGTTTAGGGCAGAATGCAACTCGATACAACAATGTATCGAGTTGATAATTCCAGGGGGAACGTTGCGCCGGGCATGAGGGCCAGCCTTGCGCATTCGTGTCATGCGGCAACCGACGAGGTCACCATGAACGAGCAAGTGCAGCCGGCGGGCACGCCGTTGTTCAACCCGCTCTCGCCGGACTTCATCCGCGATCCCTATCCGCATTACGATCGCCTGCGCAGGCTCGATCCAATCCACGTCACGTCCTTCGGTCAGTTCGTGGCCAGCCGCCACGCCGATGTCAGTCTCGTGATGCGCGACAAGCGGTTCGGGAAGGACTTCGCCGAACGCTCGAAGCGGCGCTACGGCCCGGAGATCATGAACGAGCCGATCTTCCGCAGCATGGGCCACTGGATGCTGCAGGCCGATCCGCCCGATCACACCAGGCTGCGCGGCCTCGTGGTGAAGGCCTTCACCGCGCGCCGCGTCGAGGACATGCGCCCGCGCATCCAGGAGGTGGTCGACCGGGCGATCGATGCGGTGATCGATCGCGGCCGCATGGACCTGATCGAGGATTTCGCCTTCCGCCTGCCGATCACCATCATCTGCGACATGCTCGGCATCCCCGAGGAGCACCGCGAGGTGTTCTACAACAGCTCGCGCGACGGCGGCCGGCTGCTCGATCCGGTGCCGCTGAGCCAGGAGGAGATCGCCAAAGGCAACGCCGCCAACGCGATGGCGCAGATGTATTTCCACCAGCTGTTCGAGCTGCGCCGCCGCAATCCGGGCGACGACCTCACCACGCAGCTGGTGCAGGCCGAGGAGGACGGCAGCAAGCTCAGCAACGAGGAACTGACCGCCAATATCATCCTCCTGTTCGGCGCCGGCCACGAGACCACGGTGAACCTGATCGGCAACGGCCTGCTGGCGCTCCACCGCAATCCCGACCAGCTCGCGCTGCTCAAGGCGCGGCCGGACCTCACCGTCAATGCGATCGAGGAGTTCCTGCGCTACGATTCCTCGGTGCAGATGACGGGCCGCGTCGCGCTGGAGGAGATCGAGGACCTCGGCGGCAGGACGATCCCGAAGGGCGAGAGCGTGCTCTGCCTGCTCGGCTCGGCCAACCACGACCCCGCGGTCTATCCCGACAATCCCGACCGGCTCGACATCACGCGGCCGAACGTCAAGCCGCTGTCGTTCGGCGGCGGCATCCATTTCTGTCTCGGTGCCCAGCTGGCGCGCATCGAGGCCGAGATCGCCATCGCCACCTTGCTGCGCCGGCTGCCGGATCTGCGCATCGACGACGTCGAAAACCCGGACTGGCGGCCCACCTTCGTGCTGCGCGGCCTGAAGCGGCTGCCGGCCAGCTGGTGAGGCCGCCGGCGTTAACCTCCGCGCGCAACAGTCGCTGTGACTTCGCCACACTTCCCTCTATATAAGGGGCTGTTCCGGCGCGCCTGAGGCCTTCCAAGGGCAGGGTTTGCAAGACCAGGGTCCGACCCCGGGTGCCGGTTTGGCCGAGGGGAGACCCGTGCAGACCACGCTGCTCGGATTGGCGATTGCCTTCATCATTGCGCTTCTGGCGGCGCTGATCGGGCCCTACTACGTCGACTGGAACCAGTTCAGGCCCCAGTTCGAGGCGGAGGCGGGTCGCATCATCGGCGTGCCGGTGCGGGTGGCGGGCGAGCTCGACGCGCGGCTGCTGCCGGCGCCGACCCTGCGGCTGCGCCAGGTGACCTTCGGCGGCAACAACGATCTCGGCCGCCTGCGCGCCGACAAGCTCGACGTCGAGTTCAGCCTGGGCTCGCTGATGCGCGGCGAATGGCGGGCCACCGAGCTCTCGGTCGGCGGCATGGCGGTGGATCTCGGTCTGGATGCGCGAGGGCGGGTCGATCTGCCGTCCACTGCGAGCGGCACTTTCAATCTGGCCTCGCTGGCGATCGACCATTTGAACCTCACCGGCCGCATCGCGCTGCATGACGCCGCCAGCCGCTCGACGCTGGAACTCACCGACATCGCCTTCTCCGGCGATGTCCGCTCGCTCGCCGGCGCGGTGCGGGGCGACGGCAATTTCACCACCGCAGGCACGCGCTATCCGTTCCGGATCTCCTCGGGTCCCAGCGCCGACGGCAGCGCGACGCGCCTGCATCTCAACATCGATCCCGGCGAGCGCGCCTTTCTCGCCGATCTCGACGGCGTGCTCGCTTTCGACAACCGCCAGCCGAAATTCGAGGGCGCGCTGACGCTCGCCGTGCCCGCTGCCAAGAAGGCGGACGCGCCGACGCCATGGAAGGTCTCGGCCAGGCTGAAGGCCGATCCGGCCGGCGCGAAATTCGAACAGGTCGATGCGAGCTTCGGCGGCGAGGACGCGCCGCTCAAGATCGGCGGCGTCGGCGACCTCAGGTTCGGCGCCTCGCCGCTGCTGCGCGCGGTGCTCTCGGCCCGCCAGGTCGATGCCGACCGGCTGACGGCCAGGGACGCGGCCGAACCCCTGCGCATCCTGCCGGCGCTGCGCGCCGGGCTCGCGGCGATCCCGCAGGCGCCGATTCCCGCGCAGATCGAGTTCAACACCGACCAGATCATGCTGGGCGGAAGGCCGTTGCAGAACATCGCGGCCGAGCTGCAGACCGACGGACGCTCCTGGACCTTCCAGCGGCTCGAACTGCGTGCGCCGGGCATGACGCAGGTCTCGCTCAACGGCTCGGCGCCCGGCGCCGACAGTTTCAGCGGCCGGCTCTCGGTCGAATCCTCCGATCCCGATGCGCTGGCGGCCTGGCTGCAGGGCCGCAGCGACGTCAATCGCCGCAGCACGAAGCCGCTGCGGCTCGCCGGCGACGTCACCATCGCCGCCAACCATCTCGCCATCGATCGTCTCAAGGCCGACATCGACGGCGGCGCGGTCGAGGGTCGCGTCGCCTTCGTGCAGACCGGCGCGAGCAAGGGATCGCGCATCGATGCCGAGCTCAAGGCCGACCGCCTCGACCTCGATGCGGCCGCCAGCTTCGTGCGCGCGCTCGCCGGACCGGAAGGCGAATGGCCGGAAGAGGCAAAACTCTCGCTGGAGACCGGCCGCGCGATCTCGGCTGGGCAGGAGCTGAAGCCGTTCGCCGCCAGGCTCGGCTACAATTCGTCGGCGTTGACGCTGGAGCAGCTGCGCTTCGGCCAGGCCGGCGGCGTGACCACGGAGGCGAGCGGCAGCTTCGATCGCGCAAGGGCCACCGGCAGGCTCGCGCTGAAATCCGCCGCCAATTCGCTGCGCGAGCTGACCGCGCTGATCGAGCCGGTCGCGCCCGCCTTGCGCGCGCGGCTCGATGCCGCAGCGCCACAGCCGGGCGCAACGCGCCTGACGCTCGATGTCAGCCTCGACAGGAACGCCGGTCAGGCCGAACGCAGCGACGCCCGCATCGCCTTCGACCTCGATGCGCCGCAGCTCAAGGCCACCGCATCGCTCACTGCGCAGGCCCAGATCGCCGCCGTCAACGGCATCGACATCGAGCGCCTGCGCGACAGCGAGTTCACGCTCGATGGCAAGGTCTCGTCGCCGCAGGCGTCCGCCCTGGTCGCGCTGCTCGGGCTCGATCGCGTGGTTGCGGCAGGCGAGGGCGCCGCGCGGTTCGAGGGCAGGCTGAACGGGTCCTGGCGCCGGCCGCTGCAACTCAACGCGACGCTCAGCGGCGCGCTCGACGCCGACGCGCAGGGCAGCGTCGATCTGTCCGGCGCGCAGCCGAAGGCGTCCGCAAACCTGCGCCTGCGCAATGTCAATCTCGCGCCGCTGCTCGGCACCGCGCCGACCGACAAATCCATTCCGGGTGTCAGCCTGTCCGCCCGCGTCGGGCTTGCAGGCCCGCGGCTCACCTTCGACGATCTCGACGGCAGCGCCGCCGGATCGCATCTGCGCGGCCGTCTTGCCGTCACGCTCGATGCGGACAGGACCGTCGAGGGCGAGGTCGGCCTCGATACGGTCGATCTCGGAGCGGCGCTGGCGCTGGCCCTCGGCGCCGCCGGTCACGATGCGAGCGAGCCGCTCGGCACCGGGCTCGTCAGCGGCTGGCGCGGCCGCATCGCCTTCCAGTCGCTGCACGGCAGCTTGCCCGGCGGCATCGAGCTTCGTCCCGTCGGCGGCACCCTGCGTAGCGACGGCCAGGTGCTCGCGCTCGACGGCCTGAAGGGCGGCCTCGGCGGCGGCGAGATGTCGGCCAGCGTCGATGCGCGCAACAATGCCGGCGGTCTTGCCCTGAACGCGCGCATCGAACTCGGCCATGTCGATGCCGCGAGCCTGCGCTATCGCGACCTCGCGCTGCCCAAGGGGCGTGCCTCGCTGCAGATGGCGCTGAGCAGCCAGGGCCGCAGCGTCGCCGCGCTGACCGGCGCGCTCGCCGGCAACGGCACCGTGACGCTCGAGACCGCCGAGGTTTCGGGCCTCAATCCACGCGCCTTCGAGATCGCGATCCGCGCCAGCGATGCGGGCCAGGTCGGCGACGACAACAAGCTGCGCCAGCTGGTCGAGCCGGCCTTGGCCCCGCCGATCACGATCGCCTCGGCGCAGATTCCGTTCACGGTGCGCGACGGACGGCTGCGCGTCAGCGCAACCCCGCTGGAGGCGAAGAACGCACGCGCCATCGTCTCGGGCGGCTACGACATTCCCGCCGACCAGGCCGACATCCGCGCCAGCCTGACGCCGGTCATGACGGGGCTGTCCGGCGCGCCGCCGGAGATCCAGCTGTTCGCGGCCGGCCCGCCGGACAAGATGAGCCGGAGTCTCGACCTCGCGCCGCTGTCGTCCTGGCTTGCGGTCCGCACGATCGACCGCGAGACGCGGCGGCTGGATGCGATCGAGCGCGGCGAACCGCCGCCGGCGACCGCTGCGCTGCCGACCCTGGTCTCGCCCGAACCCGAACCGGCGCCGTCCCTGACCGACGTGCCGCTCCCCGGCCGCGATCCGCGCCGCGCCCCGCCGGCCAGGTCCAAGGCTGAACCAAAGGCCGAACCAAAGGCCGCACCGACGCCGAAAGCCCCGCAGGCCGCGCCTGCTGCGCCAAGCCCGCCACTTACAAGCCCGCCACTTACAAGTCCGCCACTGGCAAACCAGCAGGTCGCGCCGCTGCCCCCGGCGATCGAAGTGAGGCCGGCCCCGGGGCCGCCCCCCGCCAGGCCGAAGCCGAAGCCGCCGCTGGTGCTGACGCCGTCGAACCCTTAGAGCGTTTTCGAGCGAAGTGGACACCGGTTCGCGTAAAGAAAACGCGTCAAAACAAGAATCTAGAGCTTCGGTTCTGATTCAATCAGAGCCGAAAATGCTCTAGGGGCGAGGGCTGGGCGATTGGGCCGCGATCCTCTGACCTCTCCCGCTTGCGGGAGAGGTCACGCCGCAGGCGCGGGTGAGGGTTCCCTCCTCTGGTGGATCCCTCTGTTGAGGCAGCCTCTCCCCAACTCACTCGCAAGCGGGAGAGGGAGCGCATTCTTCCCCGTTACGCAGTGACGAACCCATTCGCTCGCATTTGAACGATATTTGGTCGGCAAAACTGATCTGCCGGTTTTACCGGATTCTCGCGTTTCATCCGTAGCCTCGATTTCCAGAGAATTCGGCGTCCCTGCCAAAAGGCGGGATGACGCGCCAAGAACTGGGTGATCGAGATGAACGGGGCGAAATCGCTTCTGCAGGATCTGGACGACGCGATCGCGCGCGGCAGCGACGAGAGCCGGGCGCGCGCCTTGTGGCACGCCACCGATCTCCTGATCACCGGCCGCTACGTCGACGACGAGATCAGCATGTTCGGCGAGGTCATCGGGCGACTTGCCGACGAGATCGAGGTCGCCGCGCGCGCGCAGCTGTCCGAACTGATGGCCGGCTGCGATCAGGCGCCGCTCAACGTGCTCGAGAAGCTCGCCTTCGACGACGAGATCGCGGTCGCAGGCCCCGTGCTGCGCGAGTCGAGCCGCATCGACGAGAAGGTACTGGTCGAGAGCGCCATGACCAAGGGGCAGTCGCATCTGCTCGCGATCTCACAGCGCAAGTCGATCGGAGAGGCCGTCACCGATGTCCTCGTCAAGCGCGGCAACCAGGAGGTCGTGACCTCCGTGGCGAAGAACGAAGGCGCGCGCTTCTCCGGCTCGGGCCTGCTCCACATGGTGCGCCGCGCCGAGGGCGATTCGATCCTCGCCGAGCAGCTCGGCCTGCGCAAGGACGTGCCGCGCCACATCTTCCAGCAGCTGATCGCGAAGGCCTCCGAAGACGTCCGCCGCCGGCTCGAGAGCGAGCGGCCCGAGATGATGGCGCAGATCCACAGCTCGGTGACCGAGGTTACCGGCGATCTCCAGTCGAAGTTCGGCCCGTCCTCGCGCAGCTATTTCGTCGCCAAGCGCCTGGTCACCACGCAGTACCGGCAGGGAAACCTCAACCAGGACTCGATCGCGAACTACGCCCGCCAGCACCGCTTCGACGAGGTGCAGATCGGTTTGTCGCTGCTGTCGTCGCTCCCGGTCGACGTGATCGAACGCGCCGTGATGGATCGCAACCGTGAAATGATCCTCGTGCTGTGCAAGGCGCTCGACTTCTCGTGGGACACGACGATGTCGCTGCTGTTCCTCGGCGCCAAGGATCATCTGATCACGGCGCGCGAGCTGCACGACAACGAACGCGAATTCAGCAGGCTCAAGATCGAGACATCGCGCAGCATCCTGAAGTTCTACCAGTCGCGCAAGACCGGCACCGATTCCGCCGCGGGCCGTCAGCTCGAACTCCAGGTGCACTGAGCGGACGCACGACATCTCATCCCGGACTTCGAAGGGGAGTATTTGCAATGTTGCCTCAATTCGGCACTGCGGTTCGCAAGAACCTCAACAAGGGCCTCCAGCTCGATGCCGGCGGCTCTGCTCCGGAAAAGGCCTCGGTCGATGTCGCCTGGCTGGTGCTGGAAGCCGCCAACGATCTCGGCGACCATGCCGCCATCGAAGCCTGCCGCCGCGTCATCGATGCCGAGCTGAATGGTACGGTCGCGGCCGGTCCGGACATCGATCTGGTGCTGGGCTATTTTCGCTGACCGGCGATCGACGCAGCGCCGACGCGCAGCGATGATCGATTTGCCACTTTTTCCCGATCGCTGGTATCTTGCTGCTTCCGATCGCCGACGAATCGCGGTTAGCCTGTTGGCATGCCGCTGGTTGAATGTCCCTCTTGCAATGCCGTCTATGAACGTACGGTGCGTGTGACCGATGCCTGCACGGCCGGGGCATTTCAATGCGGCTGTGGCCATCTGCTTGCACAATGGCACAGCTGGCAGGCGATTGAATTCAGGCGTGCCGGAGCGGCCTCGGGCAGGCCGGCCGCGAGGCCGGGGCCGGGCTCACGAAAACCCGACGCATCGATCATGATCCTGGACGTCCTCACCGGCGATTGAGTCGTATCCGCGGGCTCGATCAGCCGATTGTCTTCGGCCGTTTCGGCAGGACGACGGTGAAGCTGGTCCCGACACCGGCCTCCGACGAGAGGCTGATGCTGCCTCCGAGACGTGCGAGCAAGGCCTTGACGTGCGCGAGGCCGATGCCGTCGCCCGGCCGGTCCTGCCGCCCGACACGCTGAAACAGCTGAAACACCCTGGCCTGGTCCGCGGCGCTGATGCCGCGGCCATTGTCGGACACGTGGAAGGCGACCTCCTCGCCCTGCTCCTCGCCGGTGACCGTGACGGTGCCGGGTCGATCGGGATCGAGATATTTCACCGCATTGTCGAGCAGATTGCCGAACACCTGGCCGATCGCCACCTCGTCGGAGACGACGCTCGGCAGGCTCTCGATCCTGACGACGCAACCGGCCGTTTCGGTCTGATGGCGGATGGCGTCGGCCAGCTTCCTGACCACCACGTTCATGTCGAGCGGCTTCGGATGCAGCGGCTGTTGCCCGAAGCGCGAGACCTTCAGGATGCCGCCGATCAGGCCGTCCATCTTCTGGGTGGCCGCCCGGATGAAGCCGAGCGAGTCGTCGAAATCCTTCTCGACCATGCGCCGCCTGGGGTCGGTCGGGGGCAGCGCCGCGGCTTCGATCAGTTCTCCCCGCAGGCTCTCGAGTTCATGGGCAAACCCCATGATGTTGACGAGAGGCGCCCGCAGATCGTGGCTGACCACATGGGCGTAGCGCTTGATCTCCTCATTGGCGGCCTCGAGACGATCGTTGAGATCGCGGAGCCTTGACTCGGCTGTCTTCCGCGCGGTGATGTCGATCGCCGTTCCGATCAGGCGGATGCATCGGCCCGAGGCGTCGAACAGGCCTCGGCCCTTGGCCGCGACCCAGCGGATCACGCCGTCCTGCTTGCCGATGGTGCGGTATTCCACGTCGTAGAGCGCGCGCTGCGCCGGATCGGCCGCGGCGGCGAAGGCTGCGGTGGTCGCCTCCCGGTCCTCGGGATGCAGGCCTTCGTAGAAATCGGTGATCGAAACGGGGACGTCGTCGCCGACGCCGAACATGGCCCTGACCAGCGGCGGCCAGATCAGCGTGTCGCTGATCGTGTCGTAGTCCCAGAAGCCCACTTCGGCGACCTGCGTGGCCAGGCGCAGGCGCTCTTCGGTCTCGCGCAATGCCGTCTCGGCGGCGCGGCGCTCTTCGATGTCGAGCAGCACGCCCGGAAAGCGCACCGCCCTGCCGCCTACATGTTCGACCTTTCCGTTGGCCTCGACCCAGTAATATCTTCCGTCGTGGCGGCGAACCCGGTACTGGTGCGCATAGGCACCGCCGCGTGCGAGCGCTTCCTCGATCGCCGCGGCAAGCGCCGGCCGATCGTCCGGATGCACCGTGTCGACGATCTGCGCGAGGGCAAGCCCGTCACGGCCGAGCGTCGGGTCGAGTCCGAAA
Source organism: uncultured Bradyrhizobium sp. (assembly GCA_964423245.1). Taxonomy (GTDB): domain Bacteria; phylum Pseudomonadota; class Alphaproteobacteria; order Rhizobiales; family Xanthobacteraceae; genus Bradyrhizobium. The sequence continues at coordinate 201,182 of CAYREH010000001.1, forward strand.
TTGAAGGCGAAGTTCTCGTCGACGGTGAAGCGGTCGTTGAGAACGTCCCAGACCCAGGTGCCCTTGATCGCGCCGGTGGCGAGCGCCAGCTGGACGCGTTCAGCTTCCGCGCGCGTCTCCATTTCGCTCCGGCGCAAGGCCTCTTCGGCGGCAATTTGCGCGGAGACCTCGGTATTGACGCCGAACCATCGGGCCACGCGGCCGGAGCGGTCGCGAACCGGCTGGATCCGCGTCAGGAAGGGGCGAAAGATCCCGTCCGCGCCGCGCAGCGGAAAAGTCATCTCGAACGGTTCGCCTGTGATAATCGATTGCTGCCAGCGCTCCATCACCGAGGGCAGTTGCCCGGGATCGTGCACCGACTGCCAGCCCCAGCCTTCCATCTGCTCGGGCGTGCTGCCGCAATAGGCATGCCAGCGCCGGTTGTACCAGACGATGTAGCCGTCACCGTTAGCGATCCAGCACAGGGTCGGAATGCTGTCCGCCAGGAGCCGGAACGTCTGGTCGTCGAGCGCTGCTGTCGTCAGCTCCGGCAGTTCGACATCGACCGATGTCCGGCTACGCCAGAAAATTTCCGAGAACTCATGACTGACCATACTTTGCCCCAAAAGAGGATCGCAGCCCGCGATCCCCGCCCCCTGAAGAAACGCGCATGGTTGACCTGCCGCATCGACGCCGATGTGCGCTGCCGTCGCGATGCATGTGCGGGAACCTGGGCGCGACCGTGCCAACCAGGAACGGCCGATTTGGTTCCGCGGTCCGACTGAAATTTTGGTCCGCCTGAAATTCGGGGGGGGCTTCAACTCGACTGGCGTTTGGGGATTTCGGTCCGGAACGCCGATCTGGCCGCGGTGAGCGCCGTGGCGAGCTCGTCGATCTGGTAGGGTTTTGCCAGGATCTGCACGCCGGCTTTGGCTGCGTCTTCCGCCGCGGCTTCCGAGTAGCCGCTGGTCAACAGAACCGGGACGTCGCTCCGGCGCCGCTGGACCTCCCGGGCGAGCTCGACCCCGTTCATGCCGCCGGGCATCATGATGTCGGAGAAGATGAGATCGATCGGGCGCCCGTCCGCCAGCGCCCCGAGCGCGGCGGCCGCACTGGCGGCCCGCGTGACGTCGTAGCCGAGCTGCGCGAGCATCTCTCCGACCAGCGCGGCGACCTCGTCGTCGTCCTCGACCAGCAGGATCTGGCCATGCTCGCTCTTGCGCGGTCGGCCGCCGTTGAACTCGATCAGGGGAGGCGCTTTCGAAGGCGACTGCCAGGAGCGCGGCAGATAGAGTTCGATGCTGGTGCCGCGTTCGAGTTCGGATATGATCCGGACCGTGCCGCGCGACTGCGTCGCGAAACCGTGGACCTGGGCGAGGCCGAGGCCCGACCCCTTGCCGATGTCCTTGGTCGTGAAGAACGGCTCGAACACGCGCGACAGGACCTCCTGGCTCATGCCGGTGCCGGTATCGATGACGGACAGGCGGACATAGTCGCCGCTGACCTGCCCGTCGTTCACGTCCGCCAGGTTCTCGCCGCGCACGAGGATGGTGCCTCCATTGGGCATGGCATCGCGCGCGTTGACCGCGAGATTGAGGATGACGAGTTCGAGTTCGCCCGGATCGACTTCGACCGGCCACAAGGTCTCCGGAAAATCGAACGCGACGTGGACATCGCCCCGCAGGCTGCGGTCGAGCAGTTCGCGCATGCCGCCGATCTGCTGCGCGACGTCCACCGTCTCGGGGCGCAGTTTCTGCCGGCGCGAGAAGGCGAGCAATTGCCGGGTCAGGCTGGCGCCGCGCTGTGCGGCCTGCACCATGCCGTCCATCAGGCGCCGCCGGCGGGCCGGATCGGTCTGGCGGTCGAGCATGTCGAGCCCGCCCGAGATGACCATCAGGAGATTGTTGAAGTCGTGGGCGACGCCGCCGGTGAGCTGTCCGATGGCCTCGATCTTCTGGGTCTGGCGGAGCGTCTCCTCGACCCGAATCCGCTCGTCCATCTCGACGCGCAATTGTTCGTTGGCCTGCGCGAGTTCCTGCGTCCGCTCGATCACGAGCTGTTCGAGCTGCTGGGCGGTTTCTTCGCGGGCCGCGAGCAGCGCCCGGATTTCATACTGCCGCCGCCGGGCACGCATCGCCGACTGGATCGTGCTCGTCAGCGTGATGGGCTGGACCGGGCGTTCGAGCAGCGAGACGTTCCTCAGCATCTCGATGACGTTCCTGCGCCAGGCGACGACGGCCGGCTGTTCGCGATGGCTGGTCAGCAGCACGAAGGGAAGGTCGGACCATGGCGGCTGGCTGCCGATCCATCGGGCCAGTGCCGCCGTGTCCTGGCCGACGAGACCCTCCTCGGCGATGAAGACGACACCCACCCCTTCAGCCATCTCGTGGACGAGTTGAGCCAGGCTGCGGCAGTTGGTGGCGTCCAGACCGGCGCTGACGAGCAGTTCGGTCGAGGCCGCGCCGTCGCGGCCGATCGGGGCGAAGACGAGAACCTGCTGGTCACGGTCAGTTCTCATCCGGCCGTATCCTCCGGCGCGTTCGCACCCGTATATCGCGGAATGCCCGAGAAGATGCCGCTGAAGTCCTGCAGCGGCGGCCCGACGGTGATGCCCTCGCGTCCGAGGCGGAATTCGCGAATGGAGTGCTCGTGGCGGCCACTTCGTTTCTTGATGACGGACATGGCCCGCCGGACCGACCCGTTGAGTTCGAAATAGCGCAGCATCAGCACCGCATCGCTGAGATAGCTGATGTCGAGCGGCGTATCCATCGGGCCGACCATGCCGTGCTGGGCCAGAACAAGGATGGTCAGGACACCCTGCTGCGCCAGATAGCTCAGCAATTCGTGCATCTGCAGGATGAGAAATCGCTCGTCCGGCATCGCGTTGAGATAGCCGTTGAGGCTGTCGATGATGACGAGGCGGGCATGGTCGACCTCGACGCTGTGCCTGACATTGGCGGCGAATTCGCCCGGCGACAGTTCGGCTGGATCGACCTGCTGAAACCGGAGCGCCCCGGTGCTCACATGCCTGTCGAGCGGGAAGCCGAGCGTGCGGGCGCGCGTTTCGAACGTGCCGCGCCCCTCGTCGAAGGAGAAGAACACCGCATGCTCGCCCCGCTCGGCGGCGGCGATCGCATAGGCGAGCGCGACGGTCGACTTGCCGACGCCGGCTGCGCCGATGAGAAGGGCGTTGGTCCCGCGTTCGAGACCGCCGCCCACGAGCTTGTCGAGCTCCGCGTTGCCGCTGGAGGCGACCTCGCCGGCGAACGGCGTGTGATGCTCCGCCGCGACGAGGCGGGGGAAGATGTTGAGACCGCCCTTCTGGATGGTGAAATCGTGGAAGCCGCCACGATACCTGATGCCGCGCATCTTGATGACGCGCAGCCTGCGGCGCTCGGCGCCGTATTCGATCGCGAGCTGCTCCAGCATCACGACGCCATGGGCAATCGAATGAAGCTGTAGATCGTCCTGCGAGGAGGAGAGGTCGTCGAGCAGAACGACGGTACAGTTGCGTGTGGTGAAGAAGTGCTTGAGTGCGAGAACCTGACGGCGGTAGCGAAGAGGATTCTGAGCGAGCAGCCGCAATTCGGACAGGCTGTCGAGCACCACGCGGGTCGGATTGATGCGCTCCACCTCCCTGAAGATGAGGCCGGTCGTCTCGCCCAGCTCCATTTCGGCCGGCTGGAAGACCGTCAGCTCGCGCTCGGGATCGAGGGTCGTCTCCGCCGGAACCAGCTCGAAGATGTCGACGCCGTCGAGCGACCAGCCATGGCGCTGCGAAACCAGTTCGAGCTCGCGCTTGGTCTCGGACAGCGAAATATAGAGCACGCGCTCGTCGCCGCGCACGCCCTCGAGCAGGAACTGCAGCGCGATGGTGGTCTTGCCGGTGCCGGGCCTGCCTTCGTACAGGTACATCCTGTTGGCATCGAAGCCGCCCCCCAAAATATCGTCCAGCCCCTCGCTGCCCGTCGAGACGCGAGGCAGCTGTGCGGGCTCACTGTTTCTCGGTGTGGACGTCTCTGTCATTGATGGACCCCGGGGGAGTTCCCAGGCGATGCTCCAGCAAGCCATCGCGCGAGATTGGAATGGAAAGGGAGGAACGCCCCGACCGATCCCGGGTTCCACACGTAGGAGCGCCGATCGGGCTGCAGCCCGGGCCGCTGCGGAGTCCGCCATGACGCCAGGGCCGCGGCACCATGTGCGCGACAGCTCAATTCACGCAGATCAGCGGCGAATGCGGTCGATCGCGACAGCCCGGCCTGTGCGTGTCCTGGCTCTGCTTCTGCCTTTCGGCGACGGGCCTTGCAGGATTGAATGGATCGATGGACGGGGGGCGCAGAGGGCGATCGCGCTTGCGATGACGTTGGCGCCGATCATGCCATCATGCTCCTGTTTTGCCCGACGGGTCAATGTGGCCATTGTTTCGTCAGCCGATCGCGTGACGCGCCATCGGAGATCGCATACGCGACGCGGGCCATGCCGGAATCTGCTGACGGGTCAGTGGGATCGTCCGGATTCGCGGCTGCGAGGCCGGCAACCCCGATTTACTTTGCATGGGGTTGTTTTTGTAACTCCGTTCCGGACCTGCGTTATCCGGCGCCCAGGGCCACCGCGACATTGTAGGTCAGGAAGCTCGCGGCATAGGCCAGCACCAGCATGTAGGTGAAGGTCACCGCCATCCAGGTCCAGCTTCCGGTCTCGCGCCGGATCACGGCCAGCGTCGAGGCGCATTGCGGGGCGAAGATGTACCAGGCCAGCATCGACAGCGCGGTCGCCAGCGACCATTTCGTCGCCAGCACCTGGCCGATCTGCTCGGCGGCTTCCTTGCCGCCCTCGATCGCATAGACGGTGCCGAGCGCGGCGACCGCGACCTCGCGGGCCGCCATGCCCGGGATCAGCGCCACCGCGATCTGCCAGTTGAAGCCGACCGGCGCGAGCAGGGGCTCGATCGCCTTGCCGATGATGGCCGCGAGACTGAAATCGATCGCGGGCTCGGTGCTGCCTGCCGGCGGCTGCGGGAACGAGGCGAGGAACCAGATCAGCACCATCATCGAGAAGATCGTGGTGCCGGCGCGGTACAGGAACATCTTGGCGCGGGTGTAGACGCCGATCGCGATCGATTTCAGCCGCGGCACCTTGTAGTCCGGCAGTTCGAGCATGAACGGCGCCGGCGCGAAGTCACGCAGCATGAAGAACTTGATCAGGAAGGACACGACGAGCGCGCTGGCGATGCCGGTGGCATAGAGGCCGAACATCACGAGCCCCTGGAGATTGATGAAGCCCCAGACTTCGCGCGCCGGAATGAAGGCGGAGATGATCAGCGTGTAGACCGGGATGCGCGCCGAGCAGGTCATCAGCGGCGCGATCAGGATCGTGGTGAGCCGGTCGCGCCTGTTGTCGATGACGCGCGTCGCCATGATGCCGGGAATGGCACAGGCGAAGCTCGACAGCAGCGGAATGAAGGCGCGGCCGTGCAGGCCAGCGCCGCCCATGATGCGGTCCATCAGGAACGCGGCCCGTGCCATGTAGCCGAAATCTTCCAGCAGCAGGATGAACAGGAAGATGATGATGATCTGCGGCAGGAACACGATGACGCTGCCGACGCCGGAGATCACGCCGTTCTGGAGGAAGCTCTGCAGGAGGCCGGCGGGCAGGGTGCTGTGGACCAGTTCGCCGAGCGAGTCGAAGCCGGAATTGAGCAGCTCCATGAGCGGCTGCGCCCAGGCGAACACCGCCTGGAACATCACGAACAGGATCAGCGCCAGCACGACCAGGCCGCCGACGGGATGCAGGACGACCGCGTCGATCCGCGCGGTGAGCGTGTCGGGCCTGGCGGGCAGGCTGACGCAATCGGCGATGATGCGGTCGGCCTCGCGCTGGGTGGCGCGCAGCTCGGGCACGCTGAGCGCGCGCCAGCCGTTTGCCGGCGGCTCCGCGGCGAGCTTGGCGGAAATCTCATCGGTCAGTTTCAACAGATCGGCCGTGCCGCCCTTGCGCACCGCGATCGAGGTGACCACGGGAACGCCGAGCTCGCCTGCGAGCCGCGCGACGTCGACATTGATGCCGCGACGGGTGGCGATGTCGAACATGTTGAGCACCAGGATCATCGGCCGGCCGGTGCGCTTGAGCTCGAGCAGCAGGCGGATGGTCAGGCGCAGATTGGTGGCGTCGGCCACGCACAGCACGAGGTCGGGCACGGTTTCGCCGGTGGCCTTGCCGAGTACGAAGTCGCGGGTGATCTCCTCGTCGGGGCTGCGGCCGCGCAGCGAATAGGTGCCGGGCAGGTCGACCACCGAGACCTGACGCCCCTGCGGCGTGACGAAGAAGCCTTCCTTGCGCTCGACGGTGACCCCGGGATAGTTGGCCACCTTCTGCCGGCTGCCGGTCAGCGCGTTGAACAGCGAGGTCTTGCCGCTGTTTGGCGTGCCCACCAGGGCGAGATGCAGCAGGGGTAATTCCATGTGATCAGGAGCCTGGGATGGACGTCCGGTCGCTGTCTAGGCGACGATGATGGCCATGGCCTCGCGGCGGCGGACGGCGATCGTGATGCTGTCGACCCGAACGGCGATCGGATCGCGCCCGACCAACCCCTCATGCAGGACCTCGACCCGCGCCCCCTCGACGAAACCGAGCTCGATCAGCCGGCTCTCGAGTTCGACGTCGGACAGCGCCGAGCCCGCGTCCTTTGCGGAGAGGTGCTGAATGACGCCGGTATAGCCGCGTTGGGCCAGACCCAGCGGCATGTGTGCGCGGATGTCATTGGTGTCGGTCATGCCCTGTATTTTCAACGCAGGGCATCGAGGTCAAGCGCGGCCGCTCTGACGAAGCCACACCTTAGAGGGATTATAAAGTGCAGCGGATGGGTAGGCCGTGAAGACGGCCCGGCGCCCTATTGGGCCGGGACCTTGTCCGGCTGGTTGGCCATGGCCCGGCTCTTGAAGTAGTCGAGCACGAACAGGCGGATCGCCGAGGAGAGGTTGCCCTGCTGGCGGTTGCTGTCGATTTCGCCGACCAGCTCCGAGAGGGTCATGTTACGCAGGCCCGAGATCTCCTTCATCCCGTTCCAGAACGCCTCTTCCAGGCTGACGCTGGTCTTGTGGCCGGCGACCACGATCGATCGTTTCACGACGGGCGATTTCATGGCTGCTCCTCGCGATCGATCCGATGCTGCTCCAACTGCTCCCTGGCCCGGTCCGCCCGGATTTCCTCCGCCGATCGCTCGGCCTTCGTGCGGCCGAACTTCGCCCGGTTGGCGTCCGCCTGCTTCGCCGAGGCTTCCCGTTCGGCGCGCTTCCTGAAACGATTCAGGTTGATGACGTTCCCCATGCCGCGTCTCCATCATCCGATCCTCTTCAGACGGGATGAAACATCAAGAAACAGGATGCCGCACTGCACCCCAAGAGAATTGATCGCCATTCGCTCGTCCTCGTCAATCGGCCGCTCGGACCATCAAACGATGAATTTGCCCGCCAGGGCAGTGAGACGTGCGTAACACGGCTCCCTGTTGCGACATTGACGGTAATCAAATCCCGACCCTTCGGCCCCAATTTTGTGAGCCTGCCAAGCTCCGTATCAATACGGATGGCTGTCGGAATCCGGAATTCATCCGGGCCGCGTCATCTTCTCCGGCTGCACCAGGCGGTCGAATTCGTCCGCGGAGACCAAGCCGAGGCGGAGCGCCTCCTCCTTCAGCGTCGTGCCGTTGGCATGCGCGGTCTTGGCCACCTTGGCCGCGTTGTCGTAGCCGATTTTCGGGGCGAGGGCGGTCACGAGCATCAGGGAGCGCTGCATCAGCTCGCCGATGCGCTTCTCGTCGGCCCGGATGCCGCTGACGCAATGTTCGGTGAAGGAGCGTGCGGCGTCGGCCATCAGGCGGATCGAGTGCAGCATGTTGTAGGCCAGCACGGGCTTGTAGACGTTGAGCTCGAAATGGCCCTGGCTGCCGGCCACCGTGATGGCGGTGTGATTGCCGAACACCTGACAGCACACCATGGTCATGGCCTCGCACTGGGTCGGATTGACCTTCCCCGGCATGATCGAGGAGCCGGGCTCGTTCTCGGGCAGGATCAGCTCGCCGAGGCCCGAGCGCGGGCCCGATCCCAGCAGGCGGATGTCGTTGGCGATCTTGAACAGGCCCGTCGCGACCGAATTAATCGCGCCATGCGCCAGCACATAGGCGTCGTTGGAGGCCAGCGCCTCGAACTTGTTCGCGGCGCTGGTGAAGGGCAGCCTTGTGATGGATGAGACGTGCTTGGCGAACAGTTTGGCAAAGCGCGGCTTCGCGTTGAGGCCGGTGCCGACGGCCGTACCCCCCTGCGCCAGCGGATAGAGCTCCTTCACCGCGACCTTGAGCCGGGCGATCCCGCTCTCGACCTGGGCGGCGTAGCCCGAAAACTCCTGGCCGAGCGTCAGCGGCGTCGCATCCTGGGTGTGAGTACGGCCGATCTTGACGATCTTGGCGAATGCCTTCTCCTTCTGGCGCAAGGCGCGCAACAGCTCGCCGAGCGCCGGGATCAGATCGGCATTGATCTGGCTCGCCGCGGCGATGTGCATGGCCGTCGGAAACGAATCGTTCGACGACTGGCTCATATTGACGTGGTCGTTGGGATGCACCGGCGACTTCGCCCCGAGCGCGCCGCCGAGCAGTTCGTTGGCACGGTTGGCGATCACCTCGTTCAGGTTCATGTTGGTTTGCGTGCCGGAGCCCGTCTGCCATACCACCAGCGGGAAATGGTCGTCGAGGCTGCCCTCGATCACCTCGCGCGCGGCGCGGATGATGGCATCCGCGCGCCGCTTGTCGAGCAGTCCCAGTTCGCGGTTCGACTCGGCCGCGGCGAGTTTGACGATGCCGAGCGCATGCACCAGCGCGATCGGCATGCGGTCCTGGCCGATGCGGAAGTTCTGCCGCGAGCGTTCGGTCTGAGCGCCCCAATAGCGGTCGGCGGCAACCTCGATCGGCCCGAAACTGTCGGTCTCGGTGCGGGTGGGCTTTGCGCGGGAAGGTTTGGCGCGGACGGTGTTCGTCCGAAGCGTCTTGGCCATGAGCATATCCATTCTGCCGCGCGAAACGCCGCACGGCCTCTTGATGGGCTCATCTATACAGGCAGTTGGGCCGAAGGTGAGGGCAGGACCTCAAACCTAGATCATTTCTTGCGGAAACGATCCAGCCGCACAACCTCGGCGCCGCCCTGGTTCGAGGGCGGTGGTTCCTCTGTCGGTTCGGTCGCTTCAGGCGCCGGCACGGCGAGGGCCGACGGTGCGGGAGCGGCCGGCAGCTTTTCGCCGCCAACCTCCGCGACGTCCGATGTGTCGAACTGCAGGCCGAATTTCACGGACGGATCGAGGAAGCTCTTGATGGCGCTGAACGGCACCACCAGTCGCTCCGGGATGCCGCCGAAGGACAGGCCGACCTCGAAGCGGTCCTCGAGCACGATCAGATCCCAGAACTGGTGCTGGAGAATGATCGTCATCTCTTCCGGATATTGCGCGAGCAGGCGGGGCGAGAGCTTCACACCCTCGGCCTTCGAGACGAAGGTGATGAAGAAATGATGCTCGCCGGGCAGTCCATGGGCGGCGGCGTCGGTCAGCACCTTGCGCAGCACGCCGCGCAGCGCGTCGCGGGCCAGCACATCGTATCGGATATGATCGGTCGCCATGGTCGTCCTGTTGCAATGTCGGCAGCGGGCCCGGCCGGCCCGACTCGCCAGAGAGCGATAGTATCGCGCCTGACCGGTGAGCAGGAGTCCCTGCCGGGGAAATAAGAAATGAGTGGAGGCTTCTGTTGCCAGGTGCCTCCGAACCCCGCCTAACGGAGCTTAACCCGTTAGGACTTTAAGTTGGTCTTTCAAACTGCGTTACGCAGCCTGAGCAACCGGAGCAAAGTTGTCGTTGGCAACTATTGCAGTAGCCCGATAACGGCGGAACAATACCGGGAAAAAGCACGCCCTTTACGCCCTCGTCGATCCTATTTCGCCCCCGCCAAAGCCCGCCTTGCGGCAGGCCAGCAGCCCGCAGAACGATGGGCTTTGGTGGAGGCGCCGGGTACCGCCCCCGGGTCCGAATGGTTTATTACGACGACCGTTTATTTCCATAGCCGGCGAACCGGCATTCCCAATATAGGGGGCAAAGGTTTCGAAAGACAGGGGTTTGGCGTCGACAGGTCGCGGTTCCCTTGGGATAGGGACCGGCCAGCCCCCCGGTCCGATCTTGGCCGCCCCGCCACCCCCGTTCTAAGCTCCTGACATGTCCCCGGATTCCGCATCGCCCCCGCAGCAGCCGGAACTCTCTGCCGCCCCGCCCGGCCTTGCCGCCCTGTTCCTGGCCTTTGCCCGGATGTCGCTGGCCGGCTTCGGCGGGGTTCTGGTGTTCGCCCGGCGCGCTATCGTCGAGCAGCATCGCTGGATGACCGCGGACGAGTTCAACGAGACCTTCGCGCTCTGCCACTTCCTGCCCGGGCCCAACATCGTCAATCTGTCGATGGTATTCGGCTCGCGCCTGCGCGGCATCGCCGGTGGCGTCGCCGCCTTTGCCGGGCTGCTGCTGCCGCCGACGCTGATCATGACCGTGCTCGCGATCATCTATGCCCGGTTCGGCGATGTGGACGTGCTGCGCCGGATCCTGGCCGGCATTTCCTGCGCGGCGGTCGGGCTGCTGATCGCGGTGGTCTTCCGCATGATGATGCCGCTGCTGAAGCGGATGGATGCCGTCGCGCTGATCCTGATGCTGGCGGTCTTTGCCGCGATCGGCGTGGTCCGCCTGCCGTTGCAGGCGGTGCTGATCGTTGCCATCCCGCTCAGCATCGGCCTCACCTTCCTCCTGCGGCGGAAGGTAGCAGCATGAGCGGCAACAGCCCGATCGGGACGCTGATCTCCACCTTTGGTCTGATGTCCTTGTTCGCGGTCGGGGGCGCTGCGGCCGCCGTGCCCGAGATGCACCGCATCGCGGTCGAAGTGCATCACTGGATGAGCGAGAAGCAGTTTGCGGACGCCTATGCGATCGCGCAGCTCTCGCCAGGGCCCAACGTGCTCATCGTGACCCTGATCGGCTATGCCGTTGCCGGAATTCCCGGTGCGCTGGCCGCAACATTGGCGATGTGCCTGCCGACAGCCTTGCTTGCCTATTTTGTCAGCCGTCTGCTCAACCGGCCCGGTCAGTCGCGCTGGCCGGCCATGATCCAGGCTGCACTGGTTCCGCTCTCGATAGGGTTGATGGCAGCGAGTGCCCTGATCCTGGCACAGTCGACCGACCGTACCCTTGCTGCACTGCTCCTCACGGTCGCGGTCGCACTGATCGCATCCGTCTCGCGGATCAATCCGCTCTGGCTTCTGCTCGCCGGAGGCCTGTTGGGTTTTGCTGGCATTGTGTGATGAAAATCGCTAGGCAGTGAGCCGGCGGGGGATCGATTTCCAGCCGGTTAGAACAACAGTGCTCGTGACTTTACGGGTCGCGGAGGAGACAAGCATGGCCGATACGATGGGCCACTCAGCGACAGCCACACGAAATACATCGGTGGCGATCGGATTCTGTCTGCTGGCGGTGGCGCCGCAGATTTTCGAGTTCATTTGGTCGATAGGAACGCTGTTCGGCTGGGGCGCCGGACGGGGCCCGGCCACGGTTCTCATTAACCATGCGACGGCGCTGGTGGCCGGCGCGCCGGGCGCATTGCTCGGGGCCGCAAGCGGTGACACCAAGAAGATCTCGTCCGACGTCTTGCTTGCGCTGATCTATTCCTACCCGCTGTTCGCGGTCGCGATCGTGACGCTGTTCATGACCATTCGTTCGGCGCAGGATTATGTCGGCGGTGTCATCCTGATGGCGTTGGCGCTGTTCGCGCTCTGGGCCTCGAGCGATCTGCAGGGCATGCGCGGCTTCTCCTTCGGGGCCGGTACGGCACCGCGCATGTTCGGCGGACTTCTCGTGGCCCTCTCGGCCGCCATCGCCTTGACCGGTCTCCTGACCGATGGGCCGGCGATGGCCCATTACTCATGGCGCGGACCCCTGTTCGTGATGGCTGCCATCCTGTTTTTCGCGCTGGCGATCCGGCCGCTCGGCGTCGTGGTCTCGGCCTTCGTGAGCTTCATGATCGCAGCCGCCGGATCGCACGAGACGCGCTGGACGGAGGCCGCCATCGTCGGCGGCTGCCTGACGATCGGTTGCGCGATCCTGTTTCCCTATGTACTCGGCCTGCCCATGCCGATGTTCCCGCGTTTCCTGATCCAGTGAGGGTGTGATGGAGCTGTTTGCCAACCTCGCTCACGGTTTTGCCGTCGCGTTCTCCCCGATCAATCTCCTGATGTGCCTGATCGGCGCCCTCGTCGGCACGCTGGTCGGCGTGCTTCCGGGCATCGGCACCATCGCCACGGTGGCGATGCTGCTTCCGATTACTTTCGGGTTGCCGCCGGTCGGTGCGCTGATCATGCTCGCCGGCATCTATTACGGCGCGCAATATGGCGGCTCGACCACGTCGATCCTGGTCAATATTCCAGGAGAAGCGACGTCGGTTGTCACGGCCATCGATGGCCACCAGATGGCCAAGCAGGGCCGTGCCGGCCCGGCACTGGCGATCGCGGCGATCGGCTCCTTCTTCGCCGGCTGCGTCGCCACGGTGCTGATCGCGGTGCTCGGCGCGCCGCTGACCAAGCTTGCGCTGGCGTTCGGTCCGGCCGAATATTTCTCGCTGATGGTGCTCGGCCTGATCTTCGCGGTCGTCCTGGCCAAGGGCTCGGTGCTGAAGGCGATCGCGATGATCGTGTTCGGTCTGTTGCTCTCGATGGTCGGCTCGGACATCGAGACCGGTGCCTCGCGCATGGCCTTCAACATCCCGGAGCTTGCCGACGGTCTCGGCTTTGCGACGGTGGCGATGGGCGTGTTCGGCTTCGCCGAGATCATCCGCAATCTCGACGCGGGCGCCGAGATGAACCGCGACCTGGTGCAGCAGAAGATCACCGGCCTGATGCCGACCCGCAAGGACCTGGTCGACTCGACGCCCGCGATCCTGCGCGGCACCGTGCTCGGCTCGATCCTGGGCATCCTGCCCGGCGGCGGCGCCGTCATCGCCTCGTTCGCCGCCTACACGCTCGAGAAGAAGATCTCCAAGAACCCGTCGCGGTTCGGCCGCGGTGCGATCGAGGGCGTTGCGGCGCCCGAGAGCGCCAACAACGCCGCGGCGCAGACCTCCTTCATTCCGCTCCTGACGCTCGGCATTCCGCCGAACGCGGTGATGGCGCTGATGGTGGGCGCGATGACCATCCACGGCATCGTGCCTGGCCCGCAGGTGATGCAGAAGCAGCCGGATCTGGTCTGGGGCATGATCGCTTCGATGTGGATCGGCAATCTGATGCTGATCATCATCAACCTGCCGCTCGTCGGCATCTGGGTGCGCCTGCTGCGCGTCCCCTACAGGTTGATGTTCCCCTCCATCGTCATCTTCTGCGCGATCGGCATCTACTCGGTGAACAACGCACCGGTCGACGTCATCCTCGCCGGTGTGTTCGGCCTAGTCGGCTACTGGCTGATCAAGCACGATTTCGAGCCGGCGCCGCTGCTGCTCGGCATGGTGCTAGGGCCGCTGATGGAGGAGAACCTGCGCCGCGCCCTGCTGATCTCGCGCGGCGACTGGAGCGTCTTCCTGACCCGGCCGCTGTCGGCGGTGCTGCTTGCGGTTGCGGCGGGCCTCTTGATCCTGACCGTGCTGCCCGCCCTGCGGGCCAAGCGCGACGAGGTGTTCACCGAGTCCGAAAACTAGACGTCGAGGGGGCTGCGGCCGCACGCCGCATTCGGAAGTCGAATCGACTTGTGTGACCTCTTCGTGACATGGAAATGCCGGCCGTCTTGGCCGGCATTTCTGTTTGGTGAGGAATCGAAATGACATCCATTCGCGTGCTCGCGGGCGCTTGCGCCGCGGCAATTGCCTCGCTGTGCGGGTTTGTCGGACCGGCCACGGCGCAGACCTATCCGACGCGCGGCATCACCATGATCGTCCCGTTCGCCGCGGGCGGTCCGACCGACGTGATTTCGCGCATCGTCACGTCCCACATGGCTCAGACGCTGGGCCAGAGCATCGTCATCGAGAACGTGGTCGGCGCAGGCGGCACCACGGCGACCGCGCGGGCCGCTCGTGCGGCCAATGACGGTTACACGCTGATCACCGGGCACATGGGCACCCATGCCGCGTCCGTGCCGCTGTATCCCAAGCTCGCCTATCATCCCGAGAAGGACTTCGAGCCGATCGCCCTGCTCGCGGGCACGCCGATCCTGATCCTGGCGCGCAAGGATTTCCCGCCGAAGGACCTCAAGGAGTTCGTCGCCTACGTCAAGGCGAACGCCGACAAGGTGAACGCCGCCCATGCCGGGGTCGGCTCGGTCTCGCATGTCTCCTGCGAACTCCTGCACTCCATCCTCGACGTCAAGCCGGTCGGCGTGCCCTTCAACGGCACCGGCCCGGCGATGAACGCGCTGGTGGCCGGGCAGGTCGACTACATGTGCGACCAGATCGTCAACGCCGTGCCGCAGATCAATGCCGGCACCATCAAGTCCTACGCCATCGCAACGCCCGAACGTAACCCGTCGCTGCCAAACGTGCCGACCACGGCGGAAGCGGGCCTGCCCACTTTCCAGGCCCAGGCCTGGAACGCGATGTTCGCGCCCAAGGGAACGTCGCCCGCGATCGTGGCCAGCCTGAACGCCGCGGCCGTCAAGGCGCTCGACGACGAGACCGTGAAGAAGCGCCTGCTCGAACTCGGCAGCGTCATTCCGGCGCCGAAGGACCGGACGCCGGAGGCGCTCGCCGCCCTCGTGAAAAGCGAGATCGCGAAGTGGACGCCGGTTCTCAAGCCGGCCAGTTAATCAGCAGGATCAAGCTGATATCAAGGGGTGGGGCCGCGAGGTCCCGCCCCTTGTCGTTTGCGCCGGGCGCCGTCACTTTCCGTTGTATAATCGCGGCCGACAGCGAATCGCCGCTGTCGCAGCGCGGAGGGTGCCGCTAAGTTCGGCGCCTCCCCATAGGCTCAATCGCACATGCACCAATACCAGGACCTGCTCGAGCGGATTCTTTCAGACGGCGTCGCCAAGACCGACAGGACCGGGACCGGCACGCTGTCGGTGTTCGGCCATCAGATGCGATTCAACCTGTCCGCAGGCTTCCCGATGCTGACCACCAAGCGGTTGCCGCTGAAGGCGATCGTGCACGAGCTGCTGTGGTTCCTGAAGGGCGACACCAACATCAAATATCTGCGCGACAACGGCGTTACCATCTGGGACGAGTGGGCCGATGCCAATGGCGATCTCGGTCCGGTCTATGGGCACCAATGGCGTTCATGGCCGGCGCCTGACGGTCGCAGCATCGACCAGATCAGCAACGTGGTCGACATGATCAAGCGCAATCCGGATTCGCGCCGCCTGATCGTTTCGGCGTGGAACCCGGCCGAAGTCGACAAGATGGCGCTGCCGCCGTGTCACTGCCTGTTTCAGTTCTATGTCGCCAATGGCAAGCTGTCGTGCCAGCTCTATCAGCGCTCGGCCGACGTGTTCCTCGGCGTGCCCTTCAACATCGCCTCCTATGCGCTCTTGACCATGATGGTGGCGCAGGTGACGGGCCTGCGGCCCGGCGATTTCGTGCATTCCTTCGGCGATGCCCATCTCTATTCGAACCATCTGGAGCAGGCCCGCCTTCAACTGACCCGCGCGCCGCGCCCGTTGCCGGCGATGCGGATCAATCCCGATGTGAAGGACATCTTCGCCTTCCGCTATGAGGATTTCGAACTGGTCGGTTACGATCCGCATCCGCACATCAAGGCGGACGTCGCGGTCTAGCCGATGTCGCTCAGCATCCGCCGTGCGCGGCCAGACGAGGCCGGCCTCGTTCTCGCCTTCATCCGCGAACTCGCCGAATACGAGAAGCTGTCGCACGAAGTGGAGGCGACCGAGGAGATGATCGCGAAGGCGCTGTTCGGCGACCACCCGCAGCTGCATTGCGCGATCGCAGAGTGGAACGGCCAGCCGGCCGGCTTTGCCGTCTGGTTCGTCAATTTCTCCACCTTCAGCGGCCGCCACGGCATCTATCTCGAGGATCTCTACGTGCGGCCCTCGCACCGGGGCAGGGGCCTCGGCAAAGCGCTGCTGGTGCATCTCGCGAAGGAATGCGTCGACAACGGCTGGTCGCGTCTGCAATGGGCGGTGCTCGACTGGAATGCGCCGTCGATTGCCTTCTACAAATCGCTCGGGGCGGATATGATGGACGACTGGACGCTCTGCCGCGTCACCGGCCCCGCGCTGTCCCGTCTGGCCGGGAGCTCCTCCTGATGGAGATCGTCTTCGTCGTCGCGATCGCTGAGAACGGCGTCATCGGCGACGGCAACGGCATGCCGTGGCGCATGAAGTCGGACATGAAGCGGTTCAAGGCGCTCACGATCGGCAAGCCCGTGATCATGGGCCGCAAGACTTTCGAGACGCTGCCCCGGCCGCTTCCCAATCGCACCAACATCGTCGTCACGCGCGATGTGGCCTATCGCGCCGCCGGCGCCGTCGTCACCCATTCGGCCGCGGCTGCGGAGGACGTTGCCCGCGGCGATGCCCTGCGGCGTTCAGTCGCCGAGATCGCGGTGATCGGAGGTGCCGAGATCTATCGGCAATGGCTCGGTCGCGCCGATCGGCTGGAAATCACCGAGGTTCACGCGCGTCCCGAAGGCGACACGTTTTTCGAGGTCGACGGGACGAAATGGGAGGAGGTTGCGCGGAGCCGTCATACGGCAGGCCCGGACGACAGCGCCGATTTCTCCTATGTGACATATCGTCGGCGCAGCGACCATTAACCGCTTTCTCCAATGTTTACATTGACTTTTTCTCGCCCGAGCATAGCTCGAAGGACGGTCGCCGCTGCGTTGTAAGGGACTTGCCTGTCCCCTATAAAGCCGGACCGGATGAAGCGGGCGGGGGCTTTCCACCCTGCCGAGGAGAGCGTCGAATGCCGTGGAAGAATCAGGGCGGTGGCCCGTGGGGCTCGGGTCCGAAAGGACCATGGGGCCAAGGCCCGCAACCGGTCGGGCCAAGGCCGCCGGATCTGGAAGACCTTTTGCGGCGCGGCCAGGATCGCCTCCAGCAGATGATGCCGGGCGGCTATTTCTCCGGGATCGGCATCACGCTGATCATTCTGATCATCGTCGCGGTCTGGCTGTTGTCGGGCTTCTTCCGGGTGCAATCGGAGGAGCAGGGTGTCGTGCTGCGCTTCGGCAAGCACGTACGCACCGTTGATCCCGGCCTGAACTATCACCTGCCTTATCCGATCGAGACGGTGCTTCTGCCCAAGGCGCTGCGCGTCAACACCACGTCCATCGGCATGACGCTGATCGAGGATCCGGGCCGGCGGGGTCGTTCCATCCGCGACGTGCCGGAAGAGAGCCTCATGCTGACCGGCGACGAGAACATCGTCGATGTCGACTTCACCGTGCTGTGGCGTATCAAGCCCAACGGCGTCGGCAACTTCCTGTTCAACATTCAGAACCCGGAAGGCACTGTGAAGGCGGTGTCCGAGAGCGCCATGCGCGAGGTGATCGGACGCTCGCAGATCCAGCCGATCCTCACCGGCGCCCGCAACGTGACCGAGCAGAACGTGCAGGAACTGATCCAGAAGACGCTGGACAGCTATGGTGCCGGCATTCAGATCACGCAGGTGCAGATGCAGAAGGTCGATCCGCCGGCGCAGGTGATCGACGCATTCCGCGACGTCCAGGCGGCGCGCGCGAACCTCGAGCAATTGCAGAACGAAGCACAGACCTATGCCAACCAGGTCGTGCCCCAGGCCCGTGGCCGCGCAGCGCAGATCCTGCAGGCCGCCGAAGGCTACAAGGAGCAGGCGGTTGCCGAGGCCAAGGGCCAGAGCGCCCGCTTCCTGAAGGTCTACGAGGAATACAAGAAGGCGCCCGAAGTGACGCGTGAACGGATCTATCTGGAAACTATGGAGCGCGTGCTCGGTGGTGCGGACAAGCTCGTCTATGACGGCGGTCCGTCGGGCCAGGGCGTGGTGCCCTATCTGCCGCTGGGCGAACTTACGGCCAAGCGGCCGCCCGCCCCGGGCCAGCAGCCGAGCGGAGGCAGCCGATGAGGTCCCCCGTCACAGGTATCGCCGCGCTGCTCGGGCTTCTGCTCGTCGTCATCGTCGGCTACATGTCGCTGTTCACGGTGCAGCAGACCGAACAGACCATTGTGCTGCAGTTCGGCCGACCCGTCGAGGTCGTCACCGATCCCGGACTGCACTTCAAGGCGCCGTGGAATTCGGTGATCAATGTCGACAAGCGGATTCTCGATCTGGAGAACCCGTCGCAGGAAGCGATCGCGTCCGATCAGAAGCGTCTCGTGGTCGACGCCTTCGCGCGTTATCGGATCAAGGACGCGCTGCGCTTCTACCAGAGCGTCGGTTCGATCCAGGCTGCCAACATCCAGCTCACCACGCTGCTGAACGCGGCGCTGCGGCGTGTGCTGGGTGAGGTCACCTTCATCAACGTGGTGCGCGACGACCGCGAGAAGTTGATGCAGCGCATCCGCGAGCAGCTCGACCGCGAGGCCGACGGCTACGGCATCCAGGTCGTTGACGTCCGGATCCGGCGCGCCGACCTGCCGGAGCAGAACAGCCAGGCGGTCTATCAGCGCATGAAGACGGAGCGCGACCGCGAGGCGGCTGAGTTCCGCGCGCAGGGTGGCCAGAAGGCCCAGGAGATCCGCTCCAAGGCGGACCGCGAGGCGACCGTGATCATCGCGGAGGCGAACTCGCAGGCCGAGCAGACCCGCGGTGCGGGCGACGCCGAGCGCAACCGTCTGTTCGCGGAGGCCTACAGCAAGGACGCCGACTTCTTCGCCTTCTACCGCTCGATGACCGCCTATGAGAACGGGCTTCGTGCCAACGACACCCGTTTCCTGCTGCGGCCCGACTCGGATTTCTTCCGGTACTTCAGTAACCCATCGGGCAAGATGGCGACCGAGACGCCGGCGAAGCCTTAGGCTAGATATAGCGTCGAGCCGGACAGCCTTGAGCCGGCCGGAGTGCGGTATCTGCCGCCTTCCGGCCGGTCAATAATATGACAACGGGAGGTTCCCATCCGATGAGGTCCATTGCGTTCGCCGACTTCCTCATCGGCCTAGGCATCCTGTTCGTGCTCGAAGGCCTGATGTTCGCGGCCAGTCCCGCCTGGATGCGCAAGGCCATGAAAAGCGCTATGGCGACACCGGATCATATCCTTCGGGCGGTGGGGATCGGCTCGGCTGTGCTCGGCCTGATCCTGATCTGGGTGATACGGCGCCCGATCTGACCCCAGCGGCAACGTCAAAGTGAAGGCGGAAGACCGGCTTTTCGCCGTATTATCGGCGTTCTGAACCCTGTTGGTTTCCCGCGCTTGCGCCGTCCCCCCGTTCGAGCGCAGTCTGGCCGCCGAATCCCTTTCTGGAGATCCCAATGCTCCCTGCCACCAATTCTCCGTCCCGCCCGCGCCGCCGGGTGCGATACGGGCTGGCCGCGCTCGCCCTCGGTGTATTCGCTGCGTTCGGCGCACCGGCCCAGGCGCGGGGCCCCGAAGGCATCGCTGACGTCGCCGAGAAGGTGATCGACGCGGTTGTCAACATTTCGACCTCGCAGAATGTCGAGGCCAAGGGCGGCGGTGGAAACACCATGCCGCAGCTGCAGCCCGGCTCGCCCTTCGAGGAGTTCTTTGACGATTTCTTCAAGAACAGGCGGAGCCCGGGGGGCGGCAAGGGCTGGGAGAATGGTCCGCCGCGCAAGACCAATTCGCTCGGCTCCGGCTTCATCATCGATACGTCGGGCGTGGTCGTCACCAATAATCACGTCATCGCGGATGCCGACGAGATCAACGTCATTCTCAACGACGGCACCAAGATCAAGGCCGAGCTGGTCGGCGTCGACAAGAAGACCGATCTCGCCGTGCTGAAGTTCAAGCCGACCAAGCCGTTGATTGCGGTGAAGTTCGGCGACTCCGACAAGCTGCGCCTCGGCGACTGGGTCGTCGCGATCGGCAACCCGTTCAGCCTCGGTGGCACCGTCACCGCGGGCATCGTGTCCGCGAAGAACCGTGACATCTCCTCGGGACCCTATGACAGCTACATCCAGACCGACGCCGCCATCAATCGCGGCAATTCCGGAGGTCCGCTGTTCAACTTGGAAGGCGACGTGATCGGAGTGAACACGCTGATCATCTCGCCGTCCGGCGGCTCGATCGGCATCGGCTTTGCCGTGCCGTCGAAGACGGTTGCGGGCGTCGTCGACCAGCTCCGCCAGTTCGGCGAACTGCGCCGCGGCTGGCTCGGGGTGCGCATCCAGAGCGTCACCGACGAGATCGCCGAGAGCCTCAACATCAAGCCGGCGCGTGGTGCGCTGGTGGCCGGCGTCGACGACAAGGGCCCCGCCAAGCCTGCCGGGATCGAGCCCGGCGACGTCGTGGTCAAGTTCGACGGCAAGGACGTCAAGGATCCGAAGGACCTCTCCCGCGTTGTCGCCGATACCGCGGTTGGCAAGGAAGTCGACGTCGTCGTCATCCGCAAGGGCGCGGAGCAGGTGAAGAAGGTCACCCTCGGCCGGCTCCAGGATCCCGAAAAGGTCCAGGCCGCCGTGAAGACCGACGAGCCCGCACCGGACAAGCCGGTGACGCAGAAGGCCCTCGGCCTCGATCTGGCCGCGCTGAGCAAGGACCTGCGCACGCGCTACAAGATCAAGGACAGTGTCAAGGGCGTGGTCGTCACTGGTGTCGATACCAATTCGGATGCCGCCGAGAAGCGGCTCTCCGCCGGCGACGTCATCGTCGAGGTCGCGCAGGAATCGGTGTCGAGCGGCGCCGACATCCAGAAGCGGGTCGACCAGCTCAAGAAGGACGGCAAGAAGTCCGTGCTGTTGCTGGTGTCGAATGGCGACGGCGAACTGAGGTTTGTCGCGCTTAGCGTACAGTAGGGACTCTCGCTCTCACCTCTCGTCATGGCCGGGCTTGACCCGGCCATCCACTCATTGCAACGCGGATGGACCGTAACGTGGATGCCCGGGCCGAGCCTGGGCAAGACAGCGGAGAAGGCGTCAGGCCTCCACGAACTCGTCGCGCCGATATCCCTGCGCATAGAGCAGTGCGGTCAGATCGCCGTGATCGATCCGCGCTGCCGCAGCCGCGGCCACCGCCGGCTTCGCGTGATACGCCACGCCCAGCCCCGCGGCCTGGATCATCGCGAGGTCGTTGGCGCCGTCGCCGACCACGACAGAGTCGATGT
Organism: uncultured Bradyrhizobium sp.; assembly: GCA_964423245.1. Classification (GTDB taxonomy): domain Bacteria; phylum Pseudomonadota; class Alphaproteobacteria; order Rhizobiales; family Xanthobacteraceae; genus Bradyrhizobium. The sequence goes on from CAYREH010000001.1 coordinate 222,413, forward strand.
CGTCGAGATCGAACGATTCCATCAGGTCGACCAGCGTCGCGAGCTTGGCGGCGCGCCCCAGGATCGGCTCTTTCACCTCGCCGGTGAACCTGCCGTCGCGCACGACGAGTTCGTTGGCGCGGTTCTCCTGGAAGCCGATCTTCGCCGCAATGGCGCTGGTGAACAGCGTGAAGCCGCCCGACACGAGGCAGGTGTAGGCGCCGTGCTTGCGCATGGTGGCAACCAGTTCGCGGCCGCCCGGCGTCAGCGTGATGCGTTTGGCCAGCACCTCGTCCACGACACTGACCGGAAGGTCCTTCAGCAGCGCGACGCGTTCGCGCAGCGCCGGTTCGAACTCGATCTCGCCCCGCATCGCCCGCTCGGTGATGGCAGCGACATGGGCCTTCAGCCCGGCGAAATCTGCCAGTTCGTCGATGCATTCCTGGCCGATCATGGTGGAATCCATGTCAGCGAGAAAAAGCCTCTTGCGCCGGAAGCCGGCCGGCTGCACGACGATATCGATCGGAAGGTCGCCGCGCAGCTCACGCAACCGCTGCTCGATGGCGTGACGGTCGCTGCCGAGGTTGCTGTCGGCGCCGAAGGGAATGTCGACCGCGACCCCGTCGAACAGCCAGTGCGCCGGGGCCGCCTGGGGCAGCACGGCGCGCGCGCCGTCGACCAGCGTGGAATCGAGCGCGGGATTGTCGGGATTGCAGATCAGCGTGGCGACGAGAGACATCTGAGGTTTTCGTGAGCGAGGGGCATTCCACCAAGGCCGTGCTTATCGCAGGCCCGACCGCCAGCGGCAAGTCGGCGCTGGCGCTCGAACTCGCGCTCGCCACTGGCGGCGTCGTGATCAATGCCGATTCCATGCAGGTCTATCGCGACCTGCGCATCATCACGGCGCGTCCCACCCATGCCGACGAGGCGCGTGTTCCGCATCGTCTCTACGGCCATGTCGATGCCGCCGTGAATTTTTCCGTGGGCGCCTGGGTCACGGATGCAGCGCGGGCGATCGAGGCGGCCCAGGCGATGGGTCGGCTGCCGATCTTCGTCGGCGGCACCGGCCTTTATTTCAGGGCTTTGACCACGGGCCTCTCCGCGGTGCCTCCGATCCCGGTCGAGGTGCGCGAGAGCGTGCGGGCCCGGCTGGACAAGCATGGTGTCGAGGCGTTGCACGCCGAACTCGCAGCCCGCGATCCCAGCGCGGCCGGGCGCCTGAACCTGCGCGACCGAACTCGAATTGCGCGCGCGCTCGAAGTGGTCGAGGCGACCGGCCGGTCGCTGCTGGAGTGGCACGAGGAGGGCCAGCCGCCGTTGCTGCCTCGGGACCGCTTTCGCGCCATATTTCTCGCGCCGGAGCGTGACGACCTCTATGCCCGGATCGACGCCCGCTTCGATGCCATGTTGGGAGCCGGCGCGCTGAAGGAAGTGGAGAGGCTGGCTGCCCGACAGCTCGATCCGCTATTGCCGGCGATGAAGGCCCATGGCGTGCCCGCCCTGATCCGACACCTGCGCGGAGAACTGAGCCTGGATGAGGCCGCGCGCATCGGCCGTGCCGATACCCGTCACTACGCCAAGCGCCAGTTCACCTGGTTCCGGCACCAGCTGCCTGCCTTCGAATGGGTCAGGCTGGAGGAGGCGAGGGGATGGCTGGCCGCCATTGTCAGTGCGGCACAGGACCCCGTTTGAGCTGGCTTTGCGCCTGAGTTCCCCAATTTACCTCTCGCCGAAGCCGACGGACCTCGCTAGACTGGCAAAATCACGTCGAAACGGCCGCATCGCCTTGACATCCGGGCTTTGGCCGCTATGTTTCGCGCAACCTTTGGGAAGCCGAGCGGCAGAAATGCGTAACATTATTGCGAAACTCCTTATCGCCGTCGTACCCAGGCACACCGCCGGGGGTGGCTAGCTGCCATCCACATGACAGGCGGTGTGCATGGGCCCTGTTCGGGGCCTTTTTTATTGTCCGAGCCGAACCCGAAAAAAGCCGCTGACCCTACGCATCCGGAGCAAGAAAATGACCGACAAGAGCCACGATCCGAACCAGATGACCGGCGCCGCGATGGTGGTGCGGGCGCTCATCGATCACGGCGTGACCGACATTTTCGGCTATCCCGGCGGCGCCGTGCTCCCGATCTATGACGAGATCTTCCAGCAGAGCGAGGTCCGCCACATCCTCGTCCGGCACGAGCAGGGCGCGGGCCATGCCGCCGAAGGCTATGCGCGCTCGACCGGCAAGCCCGGCGTCGCGCTCGTGACCTCGGGCCCCGGCGCCACCAACATGGTGACGCCGCTCGCCGACGCGCTGATGGATTCGATCCCGCTGGTCTGCATCTCCGGCCAGGTGCCGACGCACCTGATCGGCAACGACGCATTCCAGGAATGCGACACGGTCGGCATCACGCGCCCCTGCACCAAGCACAACTGGCTGGTGCGCGACGTCAACGATCTCGCCAAGGTGCTGCACGAGGCGTTCTACGTCGCGACCTCGGGCCGTCCGGGCCCGGTGCTGGTCGACGTGCCGAAGGATGTCCAGTTCGCCACCGGCACCTATCATCCGCCGCGCAAGTCCGACGTGCACCGGTCCTACGCGCCGCGCCTGAAGGGTGATGCGACGCAGATCCGCAAGGCGGTGGCGTTGCTGGCAGGCGCCAAGCGTCCCGTGATCTACAGCGGCGGCGGCGTCATCAATTCGGGTCCCGAAGCCACCAAGCTGCTGCGCGAACTGGTCGAGGTCACCGGTTTTCCGATCACCTCGACGCTGATGGGCCTCGGCGCCTATCCCGCCTCGGGCGCCAACTGGCTCGGCATGCTGGGCATGCACGGCACCTATGAGGCCAACATGGCGATGCATGATTGCGACGTCATGCTGTGCGTCGGCGCGCGCTTCGACGACCGCATCACCGGGCGCGTCGATGCGTTCTCGCCGGGCTCGAAGAAGATCCACATCGACATCGATCCGTCCTCGATCAACAAGAACATCCGGGTCGACGTGCCCATCATCGGCGATTGCGGCAACATCCTGGGTGACATCCTCCAGGTGTTCAAGGCCGAGGCGAAGAAGCCCGACATCAAGGCGTGGTGGCAGCAGATCGCGCAATGGCGCGCGCGCAATTCGCTGTATTTCAGGAAGAGCAGCGAGGTCATCATGCCTCAGCATGCGATCCAGAGCCTGTTCGAGGCGACGCGCGGCAGGGACACCTACATCACGACCGAGGTCGGCCAGCACCAGATGTGGGCGGCGCAGTTCTATGGCTTCGAGGAGCCGCACCGCTGGATGACGTCAGGCGGTCTCGGCACCATGGGCTACGGCCTGCCGGCCGCGGTCGGCGTCCAGGTGGCCCATCCCGACAGCCTCGTCATCGACATCGCGGGCGATGCCTCGGTGCAGATGACGGTCCAGGAGATGTCGACGGCCGTGCAGTACGAACTGCCGATCAAGATCTTCATCCTGAACAACCAGTACATGGGCATGGTGCGGCAGTGGCAGCAGCTGCTGCACGGCAACCGCCTGTCGCACTCCTACTCGGAGGCGTTGCCCGATTTCGTCAAGCTGGCGGAAGCCTATGGCGCGGTCGGCCTGCACGTGCACAAGCCTGCCGATCTCGACGGCGCGATCCAGGAGATGATCTCGATCAAGCGTCCGGTGATCTTCGATTGTCGTGTCGCGACTCTCGAGAACTGCTTCCCGATGATCCCGTCGGGCAAGGCGCATAACGAGATGCTGCTGCCCGAGCAGGCGAATGACGAGGCCACGGCCAAGGCGTTCGCCGGCGGCAAGGCGCTGGTGTGACCTGATGTTCGACCTCGGCGAACTCGAGCGCGCACACGCGATCGTGGGGCAGGCGATGCCGGCAACGCCGGCGCGCGCCTGGCCCCTGCTCGCCGAGCGCCTCGGCACCGAGGTCTTGGTCAAGCACGAGAACCATACGCCGATCGGCGCTTTCAAGGTGCGCGGCGGGCTGGTCTATCTCGACCGGCTCAAGCGGGAACGGCCCGATGTTCCCGGCATCATCTCGGCGACCCGCGGCAATCACGGCCAGAGCCTTGCCTTTGCGGCGAGCCGGCACGGCGTGCCTGCGGTGATCTACGTGCCGCAGGGCAACTCGGTCGAGAAGAATCGCGCGATGAAGGCGTTTGGCGCCCAGCTCGTCGAGCATGGCGAGGATTTCCAGGCCGCACGCGAAGAGGCCGAGCGCCGCGCGCAGTTCGCCGGCCTTCACATGGTGCCCTCGTTCCATCCGGATCTCGTGATGGGCGTCGCGACCTATGCGCTGGAATTGTTCAGGGCCGCGCCCGATCTCGACCTTCTCTATGTGCCGATCGGCCAGGGCTCCGGGATCTGCGGCTGCATCATGGCGCGCGACCTGCTCGGATTGAAGACGGAGATCGTCGGCGTGCAGTCGACGGAAGCGCCGTCCTATGCGCTGTCTTTCGCGGCCGGCAGCATCGTGACGACAGAGACTAGCAACACGCTCGCCGACGGCATGGCGACGCGTATCCCGGATCCGGACGCCTTCGCGCTGATCCGCAAGGGTGCATCCCGCATCGTCGAGGTGACCGACGCGGAGATCGCCGCCGCGATCCGCGCCTACTGGACCGACACCCACAATCTGGCCGAAGGCGCCGGCGCCGCCGCGCTCGCCGCGGCGCTTCAGGACAGGCGCAGACTGTCCGGCAGGCGTGTCGGCCTCGTGCTGTCCGGCGGCAACATCGATTTCGATCTGTTCCGCCGTTGGGTCGGGACGGGCACGCCGGCGCTGGCGTGATCAGGACAAAGGGGACGACCATGGAACAGCCCGCATCCGCCTACTTCATCGAGGAGCGTCACGATCCCAACGAGACGCATACTCTCTCGGTGCTCGTGCAGAACGAGCCCGGCGTGCTCGCCCGCGTCATCGGCCTGTTCTCGGGCCGCGGCTACAACATCGAGAGCCTCACGGTGTCCGAGACCGAGGCGCAGAAGCACCTGTCGCGGATCACCATCGTGACCACGGGAACGCCGATGGTGATCCAGCAGATCAAGCATCAGCTCGACCGCATGATCCCGGTCTACCGCGTCGTCGACATGACCCTGACCAAGCGCTCGATCGAGCGTGAACTCGCCATGGTGAAGGTGCGCGGGCAGGGCGACCATCGCGTCGAGGCGCTGCGGCTGGCGGATGCGTTCCGCGCCCGCGTGATCGATGCCACCACCGAGAGCTTTGTGTTCGAGATCACAGGCAATACCGACAAGATCAACCAGTTTATCGATCTGATGCGCCCGCTCGGCCTCGTCGAGGTGTCGCGCACGGGGGTGGCCGCGATCGGTCGCGGGCCCGAAGGGATGTAGGACGATGCTGGCGCGCGACTGGTATTACAACGAACGGAACCGGATCGGCATCGGGCCCGCGGTGGCGTCGCTCTACGACAGCCACGACGATGCCGATTTGCGGGCGCGCGCCGCCCTGAAAATGCTCGGCGTCCAGCGCGGCTGGCGCATCGCCGATATCGGCTGCGGCAACGGCGTGCTGGCGACGGAAGCGGCCCTGATGGGCGCGGAGGTCGACGCCATCGACATTTCGCCGGCGATGCTGGCCCTTGCCGAGATCTACGCGCGCGACCGCAAGGCGAAGGTCGTGACCCAATCGGCGGGCCTGCTCAGTTTCGCCTATCAGCCGGCCTCCTATGATCTGATCGTCAGCGAGTTCACGCTGCATCACCTGCCGGATTTCTGGAAGGCGGTGGCGATGTCGCGCATCTATCGCGCGCTCAAGCCCGGCGCGAACTTCTATCTGCGCGACATCGTCTATGTCGCGATGCCCGATGCGGTCGAGCGCGACGTCGAGCAATGGGCCGATTTCGAGATCACGAACCACGACGTCCCGCGCGAAAGCGTGGTCGCACACATGCGCGACGAATATTCCACCTTCGGCTGGGTGATGGAGCGGATGCTGACCGATGTCGGCTTCACGCTGGTCTCGGTCGATTATCATGCGCCGATGCACGGCACCTATCTCCTGCGCAAGCCGAAGCCCGGCGAACAAGGCTAGAATGAAGCCTGGCGACATCTTCATCGCCGTCCTGGTGGCGGTCATCTGGGGGCTTGCCTTCGTGGCGAGCCGGATCGCGCTCGACGAATTGTCGCCGGAACTGATGACGGCGATGCGCTTTGCCATCGCCGCGCTGCCGTGCCTGTTCATTCGCAAGCCCGAAGTCTCGTGGCCGGTTCTGATTGCGATCAGCCTGACCCTGTTCCTCGGCCAGTTCCTGTCGCAGGCCTACGGGATCGCGAACGGCGTGCCGGTCGGGCTGACCTCCGTCGTGGTGCAGAGCCAGGCGCTGTTCACGATCGGCCTCGCCGCGCTCGCGTTCGGCGAGCGGCCGACCCCGGTGCAGACCTTGGGCATCGGCATCGCGGCCGCCGGACTGCTGATGATCTGCGGTACCGTCGGGTATGATTTCAGCGTCGGGGCCTTCGCGGTGCTGATGATCGCGCCGATCAGCTTCGCCATCGGCAATCTCCTGCTGCGCCAGGCCCGCGGTGTCCCCATGTTCGACCTGTTCGCCTGGCTGTGCCTCACCGCCGCCGTGCCGCTGTTCGCGCTCGCCCTCGTTGTGGATGGCCCGGCGCCGACCTGGCATGCGCTGTTTCACATGTCGCTGGCCAGCGCGATCTGCCTGCTGGTGATCGGCGCCATCTCCACCAGCATCGCCTACTGGCTGTGGGGCCGTCTGCTGCGCGATTATCCCGCGGCCCAAGTGGTGCCGTTCGCGCTGCTGGTCCCCTTCGTCGGCTCGGCGGCGTCCAGCATCGTGTTCGGCGAGCGGTTCGGCGCGCTGCGGCTCGCGGGCATGATCACGGTCATCGGCGGCATCGCGGTGATGGTGCTGGCGCGGCGCCCTCAGGCGCAGCCCAAGGTGGCGTGAGACGCATGATGCCGCACATGTCCATGCAGAATCGGGTTTCCTTCAGGCGACGAAATGCTCTAGACAGCCCCGGAAATCCGCAATTTTCACGATCCGAGACCTGACCAACGGCCGATTCTGGCCCCTTACCCCGAGGAAACGACTATGCGTGTTTATTACGATCGCGACGCCGACCTGAACCTGATCAAGGGCAAGAAGGTCGCCATCGTCGGCTATGGCAGCCAGGGCCACGCCCATGCGCTCAACCTGAAGGATTCCGGCGTCAAGGACGTGGCGATTGCGCTGCGAAAGGATTCGGGCTCGGTCAAGAAGGCGGAAGCCGCCGGCTTCAAGGTGATGGAAGTCGCCGAGGCCGCCAAATGGGCCGACCTCGTCATGATGCTGACCCCGGACGAGCTGCAGGGCGACATCTATCGCGAGCACCTGCACGACAACATGAAGAAGGGCGCAGCCCTCGTGTTCGCGCACGGTCTCAACGTCCATTTCAACCTGCTCGACCCGCGTCCCGACCTCGACGTGCTGATGATCGCCCCGAAGGGCCCGGGCCACACCGTCCGCTCCGAATATCAGCGCGGCGGCGGCGTGCCCTGCCTGATCGCGATCGCCAAGGACGTCTCGGGCAATGCCCATGACCTCGGCCTGTCCTACGCATCGGCGGTTGGCGGCGGCCGCGCCGGCATCATCGAGACCACCTTCAAGGAAGAGTGCGAGACCGACCTGTTCGGCGAGCAGGTGGTGCTCTGCGGCGGCCTGGTCGAGCTGATCAAGGGCGGCTACGAGACCCTGGTCGAAGCCGGCTACGCTCCGGAGATGGCGTATTTCGAGTGCCTCCACGAGGTGAAGCTGATCGTCGACCTGATCTATGAAGGCGGCATCGCCAACATGAACTACTCGATCTCCAACACCGCCGAGTACGGCGAATACGTCACCGGCCCGCGCATCATCACCGACGAGACCAAGAAGGAGATGCGCAAGGTTCTCGCCGACATCCAGGGCGGCAAGTTCGCCCGCGACTGGATGCTCGAGAACAAGGTCAACCAGACCTCGTTCAAGGCGACGCGCGCCAAGCTGGCCGCGCACCCGATCGAGGAAGTCGGCGCGAAACTTCGCGACATGATGCCCTGGATCAAGAAGGGCGCGCTGGTCGACAAGAGCAAGAACTGAGGTCTGCCAACCCGGCCGCAGCGTAGCGCGTGAGCGTTGCGCTGCCGGGCCGGGCAGCGTTGGCTGGAGCCGCCCGTGGACCAGTGTGCGCGTTGCGCATGCCGGGGGCCTGGAAGCAAAAGCACAAGCTTCGCCAACCAAACCAATTCTTAAGCCTTCGCGACTATATTGGAGCGAGATCGCAGGACGGCGGTCTCGCTCTTTCCATCTCGCGCGAAGCTTTGCTGCTTCATTCAAATTCTTCGCCAGATGATGTGCCGCCTGAGCACCAAGAACTGACGCTTAAACCACATTCTTGGTCTTCGCCTCGGATCTGAACTCTTTTCGCGCGCCTCTGCTCCCAAAACATCAACGTCTTCAGAGTCAAGGAATCGGCTCTTCATCCGCTCTCTCATGGCGGCGGCAATCGCATGAGGCAGAGTTCGCGCACCGCTTCATCCTAAGAACGGTCATGCGCAGCTTCTTCTTGGGAGCATGTGACGGGCGAACAATCGGCCATTGTCCGATGGTCGGAGCGCGGGTGGCATTGCACCGCCGTATCGTTCTCCTGCATGATACCCCGACTTTCTTGGGGGGAATGACATGCGATCCGTCGTCGTCACCGGGGCATCCACCGGCATCGGCTGGGCCATTGCGAAGGACCTGATCGGGCGCGGCTACCGCGTCTTCGGCAGCGTCCGAAAACAGGCCGATGCCGACCGGTTGATTGCGGAGCTCGGTCCAAACGTCTCGCCATTGCTGTTCGACGTCACGGACGAGGCAGCGGTCAAAGCGGCCGCGGATGTGGTGGGCGCCGCACTGGGTGTCGAAACGCTGGCTGGACTCGTCAACAATGCCGGCATCGCCGTTGCAGGTCCCGTGCTGGAGTTGCCGGTTGCCGATTTCCGTCGGCAGATGGAGATCAACGTGATGGGGCCGGTCATCGCAACGCAGGCCTTCGGGCCACTGCTCGGGGCGGACCCGTCGCGGACGGGGCCGAAGGGCCGGATCGTCATGATCAGCTCCGTGGCCGGCAAGAACGGCAATCCGCTGGCGGCGCCCTATTGCACGTCCAAACATGCCGTCGAGGGCCTGTCCGAGAGCTTGCGGCGCGAACTCATGCTGTTCGGGATCGACGTCATCATTGTCGCCCCCGGTGCGGTGAAGACGCCGATCTGGAGCAAGGCCGAGCAGGTCGACCTCTCCGTGTACAGGACTTCGCCTTATCTGCCGGCGCTGAACAAGGTCATGGCCTTCATGATGGATCTCGGTGCCAAGGGCCTGCCGGCCGAGCAGATTGCCGCAACCGTGTTCGAGGCTTTGACCGCGGCGAGCCCGAGGGTGCGTTACCAGATCACCCCGGATCCGCTCCGCCATCTCATTGGAGCCCTGCTGCCGAAGCGAACGCTCGATCGGATCATCGCAAAACGGCTTGGCTTGCTGCCGCAGGGCTGACGCACGATCAGCGCACCACGACGGACTGCCGGCCCGGATGAGCGGCCATCGCAACAAGCCTCAGCGCGAGCACGATGAGGAGCGGCACGAGGAAGGCGCCATAGAGCGGCATGGAAGGCACCCGCTTGCCGAACGACACCATGAACTGGAACCAGAGGTAATAACCGCCGGCGAGGTGCAACGCGCGCCAGGCGCGGGGGCCGAGCAGGGCTGCTGTCCGGTCGAACGACGTCGCACTGAGGGCGATGATGAATGCGTAGCCGAGGCCGCCGAAGACATAGGAGGCTGTCGAGGTCGCCTCGGCAAAGCCGGCCGGATCCATCCTGGCGAAGGCGACGATCGCCGCTCCATGGATCGCGTGGGACGCGGCAAAGCCAAGGCCGAGATAACGGCGGTTGCGCCGCTGCCATCGCGTCCAGGCATTCGGCCAGAGCTTCGCCAGCGCTGCTGCGCTGAACGCGAGGCAGAACAGGAGAAGCGAGCTGCGCGCGGTGAAGCGGATCACCATGCGCACGCCTTCGACGTCGAACTGCCGCATCGCGCCGATCCATGCGCTGAGTGCGACCAGGCTCAGGGTGAGGACCGCCAGCAGCCGCCAGCCTTCGAACCATCCCTTGCGTTCCGACACAGGATACCTCCTCCCGAGCTAATGTAATCGTCGATTACATTTCGGAGGCGTCGTCGTCAATTGGTGTAATCAGCGCTTACATTCACGTTCGGGTGATGCTAGGCATGGGGCATGGCCAGCCGTCCGCCGTCCAGGTCGAAATCCTCGTCCAAGCCTTCGTCGAGGCGACCGTCCCAATCCCGTCCAGCCCGCGATACCGCCTCATCCCGGGCCTACCATCACGGTGACCTGCGCCGCGTGCTGATCGATGCTGCGCTGCAATTGGCGGCGGAGGGAGCGGAGATCTCCGTCCGTGAGGCGGCCCGGCGTGCGGCCGTCTCCCCCGGGGCACCGTTTCGTCACTTCCCCAGCCGAGATGCGCTGATGGGCGCCGTGGCTGCAGAGGCGCAGCGGCGGTTTCGGCAGGACGTCGAGGATGCGCTCAGCCGGGCGCCCGCCGACCCGCTGGCGCGCCTGCGCGCCTTTGGCCTCGCCTATCTGCGCTGGGCGATGCGCAATCCCGCACATTTCGAGATCATCTCGACCGGCCGCTACTTCGCCCACAACGCCTCCGCGACGCTGACGAGCGACAATGCCGAACTCATTGCCCTGACCGAGCAGATGCTCGCCGAGGCGGCGCAGCAGGGGCTGCTGCGCAGCTCTGACCTCAAGCAGATGCAGATCGCGGGCAGGGCGCTGGTGTACGGATTTGCGCGGATGAACCTCGACGGCCATCTGCCCCGCTGGGGCGTGGGGTCGGACGACATCGAGCGCATGGCCGAGAGCCTGGTCGACTTCTTCATCGGCGCCATCGCGAAACGCTAGATGCGGCACCGGCCGGCGCTTGCCGGGGCCGCCGAATTGCGTTGCGGCCGATGCCGATCGGCCTAAGATCGTCGGATATTGAATTTCGATTTTTTGCAAGACGAAGACGATGGATCGACGCAGATTTATCCACGCCGCCGGTGCGTTCGCGATGTCGATGTCTCAGGTTCGCGCCCAAGGCGCGCGACCGACCATCGGCTTCCTGGCCAGCGGTTCGCCGGACACGTTCGTCACCGTCGTGACGGGCTTCGTCGACGGTCTCAAGGCGGCCGGCTTCGTCGAGGGCGGCAATGTCGAGATCGCCTATCGCTGGGCCCAGGGGCAGTTCAACCGGCTGCCCGAACTGGCGGCTGAGCTGGCCCAGAAGCAGGTTGCCCTCATCGTCACGATGGGCGGCAATGTCGCGGCGCTCGCGGCGAAGCAAGCGACGTCCGCCGTTCCGATCGTGTTTCTGACCGGCGATGATCCGGTCGCGACGGGATTGGTGGAGAGCCTCAACCGCCCCGGCGGCAATGTCACCGGCGTCACGTGGCTTGCGGGCGAACTCGGCGCCAAGAATCTGGAACTGATGAGCGAGTTGGTGCCGACGGCCACGACGATTGGTGTCCTCGTCAATCCAAAGCGGCCGACCGTCGAGGCTCAGCTCGAAAACGCCAGGGCGGCCGCCAAGGCCATCGCAAAAACGCTACTCGTGCTCAAGGCGAGTCAGAAGGGCGACATCGACCAGGCCTTTGCCGAGATCGCGCAGGCGCGTATCGAAGCCCTGTTCGTGACCGTGGACGCCGTGTTCATCGTCAATCGCGTCCAGATCATCGAGGCGGCGGCGAAGCAGCGGGTGGCGACGCTCTATTTCCAGCGCGAATTCGTCGACCTGGGCGGTCTGGTGAGCTACGGGGCGAGCGCGCATGATGCCTCGCGTCTGGTCGGCGGCTATGCGGCGCGCGTCCTGAAGGGGGCGAAGCCCGCCGATCTTCCGATCCAGCGGTCGACCAGGATCGAGACGGTGGTCAATCTCAGGACTGCAAGGTCACTGGGCCTGACGATCCCGGCGAGCGTCCTCGCCCGGGCCGACGAGGTCATCGAATAGATGGTATCGTCCGGGATCAGCACGTAGTTTTCCGGGGCTGGGAGGTCGCGATGCCGGCTTATGTGATTTTCGACGTCGAGATCAGGGATCTGCAACAGTACCAAAGCTTCATGGCGGGCGTGAAGCCGGCCCTGGAAGCCGCCGGGGCACGGTATCTGGCGCGCGGAGGCGCCCACAAGGTCTACGAAGGGGATTGGGAGCCTCGCAGGATCGTCCTGCTGGAATTTCCCTCGGTCGCGGCCTGGGAGGCCTTCTACAATGGTGCGACGTACCAGGGACTGAAATCCATCCGGGATGCCTGCAGCTCGGCCCGCCTGGTCGGCGTCGAGGGTCTGGACTAGGCGTTAATTCGCGTTCCGTCCGCGGTGCGAACCGGGTGCGGCGCGATATGAGGCGATGTCGCACCGACCATTGCGTTGCCTCGCCTTGACCCTTCCGTTACAGTTTTATGACACGGTGCAGGCTTCCGGCTGCGCCGGACACCTTTGCCGTCCCTGACCGGCCGGACGGCGAGGGATCACCGGCCGGACCTCAAGTTGCGTGTCGTCGATGGCGCCCGCGCCCAATTCAGGTCCTTCCCTCACCACCGCCGCCCTGGCGAGCGTTGCCGCGCTCGGCCTCTGGCGTGTGCTCGCGGTTGCGACGCCGCATCTGGCGGCGCTCGCGCTGATGTACGAGACCGAGACGGATTTCGGCTCGCGGCTCTCCTTCGTGCTGGCCTGGGGCATCCTCAATTTCTTCTGGATCACGCTGCTGCGGCGGCCGGCGCTGTCCGGCGCGCTGTCGCTGACCATGGTCGTGGTGCTGGTGCTGCTGTCGCGGCTCAAGCACGACGTCGTGCAGATGACGGTCAACTTCATCGACCTGATGATGATCGATCGCGACACCGTCGCATTCCTGTTCACGATCTTTCCGAACTTGCGCTGGTCGGTGATCCTGGCCGGCCTCGTCACGCTGCCTCTGATGTACGCGCTGTGGTGGCTCGATCCGTTCCGGATTCGCCGCCTGCCGGCGCTTGCCTGCAAGCTCGCCTGCCTCGCCGCGCTGGTCGGCTACTCGTTCTATCACCCGGACGAAGCCTGGCGCGGCTATTACGACGACGGCTATCTCTCGAAGTTCTTCCGTTCCGGCGTCAGCTCCGTCTCGGACTTCCTGCAATACGGCTTCATGGAGTCGGCCGCCGCCAGCACCGACCGGCTCAACCTTCCTCTGGTCGATGCCTGCCATCCCGCAGGCCGGCGGCCGCACATCATCATGATCCATGATGAGTCGAGCTTCGACATCCGCGCCGCGCAGGGCATCAAGGTGCCGCCCGGCTATGGCAACCATTTCAAGTCCTGGGACGGCAAGCAGCGCGTGTTCCTCGCCGAAAGCAATGGCGGGCCGAGCTGGTTCACCGAATACAATGTGCTCGCCGGTCTGTCCTCGCGCTCGTTCGGACGCTTCGCCTATTTCGTGACCCGCATCGCGTCCAGCCGCGTCGAGCGCGGTCTGCCGCTGGCGCTGCGCCGCTGCGGCTACGATACGCTCTCGCTCTATCCCGCCCATGGCGGCTTCATGGCCGCACGCAGCTTCCAGATGACGACCGGGATCGAGCGCTTCCTCGACTCGAAGGATCTCGGCGCCAAGGATGTCGAGCCGGACTCTTTCTTCTACGACAAGGCGCTGCGCTTGATGGGTCAACAGCCGCCGAACAAGCCGCTGTTCACCTTCATCTATCTCGGTGCCAATCATTTCCCGTGGGAGACGCGCTTCCGGCCGGATCTGACGCCGGGCTGGCGCGCGCCGGGCAATGTGGCGTCGATCGACGAATATCTGCGCCGGCAGGCCATGAGCGCCGAGCAGTACAAGACGTTCGTGGCGGGCCTGAAGAAGAATTTCCCGGGCGAGCCGTTCCTGATCGTGCGCTATGGCGACCATCAGCCGGAGTTCGCACCGGGCATTCTCGAGCCCGGGCTCGACGAAGGGGCGCTCGGCAAGAAGCTCGATGCCTACGATCCGCGTCTCTACGCCACCTATTACGCCATCGACGCCGTCAACTTCGAGCCCGTGAAGAGCGAGGCCGTGATGGACAGGGTCGACGGCCCCTATCTGCCGCTGGTGATCCAGGAGGCGGCGGGCATCCCGCTCGATCCCTCCTTTGCGGAGCAGAAGGAGATCATGCTCCGCTGCAAGGGCCTATTCTACGGATGCAAGGATGGCGCCGAGGCCCGCCGCTTCAACCGGTTGCTGATCGATGCGGGGATCATCCGCGGGCTGTAGCTCACGGCTTGCCGACTTTCGCCCACAGCCACTTCGCCACCGCATCCGGTGACGAATTCGCATCGTTGCCGCTGGCGCGCAGGTTTGCCTCGCGCATCGTGGCGATGTCGATCCGGCCGAGCAGGGGCGCGAGCGCGGCCTGCAGGCGCTGGTCACCGGCCCGCTTCGGCGCCAGCAGCAGGATCGCGTCATAGGGCGGGATCGCGTGCCTGATGTCATCGAGCGCCACGAGATCGTATTTCGCGATCAGGCCGTCGCTGGTGTAGCCGGCGATGACGTCGACCTCGCCGCTGGCCACCGCCGCATACATGAAATCCGGCTGCATCGTGCGCTGGGCGCGAAAGGTGAGGCCATAGGCCTTCTGCAGCGCCGCCCATTCCGGGCGCGAGAAGAATTCGTAGTCGCCGGCGATCGACAGGGTCGGCGCGTGCGCGGCGAGATCGGCGACGGTGCGGATGGAAAGCGCCTCGGCCCGCCGGCGCGGCATCACCAGCGTATAGGCATTCTCGAAGCCGAGTTCGCCGAGCAGTGTGATGTTGTCGCGGGCGAGCGCCGACTTGAGGTCTGCCAGCAGCTCCTTGCGCGGCTTGATGTCGGTGCGGTGCAACTGGTTGGCCCACAGCGTGCCGGAATAGTCGACATAGAGATCGATGTCGCCGGCCTTCAGCGCCTCGAAGATCACGCTGGAGCCGAGGCCCGAGCGGGCGGTGGCAGGCAGATCGGCGGCCTTCAGGCGATCCCTGAGCAGGGCCGACAGCACATATTGCTCGGTGAAGGTCTTGGCGCCGACGACATAGCCCTGCGATGAGCGGCCCATCGTCGGCACCAGCGTGGCGGCGACCAGCGCGGCGATGCCGGCGGCACCGAACATCGTTTGCAGGCGGCTGCGCCGGCGCAGGCCGCGCTCGATCAGGCCGAGCAATTGATCGACGGCCAGCGCCAGCAGGGCCGACGCAGCGCATCCGAACAGCACGAACACCCAGTTCTGGGTTTGCAGGCCGGCAAAGATGTAATTGCCGAGGCTGGTCTGTCCGATCGGCGTCGACAGTGTCGCGGTGCCGATCACCCACACGGCCGCGGTGCGGATGCCGGCCATCATCACCGGCAGCGCCAGCGGCAGCTCGACCATGACGAGCGACTGGCGCTCGGTCATGCCGACGCCCTTGGCGGCCTCGATCAGGGCCGGATCGATGCCGTCGAGACCGGTGATGCCGTTGCGCAGCACCGGCAGCATGGAATAGAGCGCGAGCGCGAGCACCGCGGGCAGGAAGCCGAAGGCCGAGAAGGTGACGCCGAACCAGGCCAGCGTGACCGAGGCCGCGGCCAGGAGCAGCGGATAGAACAATGCCAGCAGCGCCAGTCCCGGAACGGTCTGCACGATACTCGCGAAGGCGAGCAGGATGCTGAGCGGCGCCGGGCGGTTGCGCGTCAGGATCGCCAGCGGCAGGCTGACGATCAGCCCGAGTGCGAGCGCGGCGAGACTGACCCGGACGTGGTTGCCGAGATAGTCGGGCAGATGCGACAGCGCCTCGCTCCAGCGCGGATCGGCGAAGACATTCATGCCGCACCATTTCGTGGCAGCAGTGCGCCCAGCCGCTCGGCCTGGCGCCGCGGCGTCCGCAGCAATTCGAGCACATAGGCCTCGCCGCTGGTCGCCAGCTCCGCGGGCGTGCCTTGCGCCAGCAGCTTGCCGCTGCGCATCACCGCGATGCGGTCGGCGAGCAGGATCGCCTCCGTCATGTCATGCGTGATCATGACCGTGGTCAGGCCGAGCTTGCGATGCAGCGCGCGATAGTCGTCGCCGAGCGCATCGCGGGTGAGGGGATCGAGCGCGCCGAACGGCTCGTCCATCAGGACGATCCGGGGCCGCGCCGCGAGCGCCCGCGCGACGCCGACGCGCTGGCGCTGGCCGCCGGACAATGCCTCGGGCAGGCGGTCGCGATGCGCGGCGCGGTCGAGCTGCACCAGCTCGAGCAGCTCATCGACGCGCGCGGCGATCTCCTGTTGCGGTGTGCCCAGCAGCTTCGGCGTGATCCCGATATTGTCGGCGACGCTCAGATGCGGAAACAGCCCGCCGCTCTGGAACACGTAGCCGATCCGGCGCCGCAGCGCGACCGGATCGACGCTGCGGACGTCCTCGCCCGCGACGCTGATGCTGCCGCCATCGGCCTCGATCAGCCGGTTGGCGAGCCGCAGCAGCGTCGTCTTGCCCGACCCGGAGCCGCCGACGACGGCCAGAAACTCCCCCTCGGCGACGTCCAGCGAGACGTCGTCGACGGCCTTGAGGCGGCCGAAATTCTTGCCGGCATGTCGGTAGCTGATCGCGGGCCTTGCAGGCATCAATCGTGGCTCATGGTCATCCCTCCGGCGGAGGGCCGCCTCATGCGTACCATGCCTGCCGGCTTGATTGAACTTGGCCGCGCGAGCGGCTAAGGCATCGGTCCCAATGCGGAGGGAACTGATGTCGACGCCAACGGCAGTGGCGCTGGAAGATGCCAAGGTAGCGTTCCAACTCGGGGACGGGCGGGTCTATACGGCGGTCGAGAAGGCGCATCTTGCGGTCGCCCAGGGCGAGTTCGTCGCCATCGTCGGACCGACCGGCTGCGGGAAGTCCACCTTGCTCAACATCGCCGCGGGGCTGCTGACGCCGGCGGCCGGCAGCGTCAGGATTTTCGACCGGCCGCTGACGGGACTGAACCGCGAGGCCGGCTACCTGTTCCAGGCCGACGCGCTGTTCCCGTGGAAGACCGCGCTCGACAACGTCGCGATCGGCCTCGAGGTCAAGGGCACGCCGCGCGCCGAAGCGCTGTCGCGGGCGCAGACCTGGCTGAATTCGGTGGGGCTCGGCGCCTTCGCGGGCCGCTATCCGCACATGCTCTCGGGCGGCCAGCGCAAGCGCGTCGCGCTGGCGCAGGTCCTGATCCGCGATCCCAGGATTCTCCTGATGGACGAGCCGTTCGGTCCGCTCGATGCGCAGACCCGCCAGGTGATGGGCAATCTGCTGCTCGACCTCTGGAACGCCGACCGCAAGGCCGTGCTGTTCGTCACCCATGATCTGGAAGAGGCGATCGCGCTCGCCGATCGCGTCGTCATCATGTCGGCCGGACCGTCCTCGCGCATCATCGGCGACTGGCGCGTGGACCTGCCGCGCCCGCGCGACATCTTCGAGGTGCGGCTGGACAAGGCCTTCCATGCGCTTCATCGCGAGATCTGGACCGTGCTCAAGGACGAGGTGATGAAGGGCTACGCGCAAGCGAGCCGCGCGGCGGAGGCGGTCTGATGTCGCGCCTCACGCTGCTCGCCCTCCAGGTCATGGTCGCGGTCGTCTGCCTCGCGCTCTGGCAATTGCTCGCGACCGTGCCGGTGTTCGGAAAGATCCTGCTGCCGCCCTTCTTCTTCTCCAATCCCGTCGACGTCTTCAGCCAGATCGTGAAGTGGTTCTCCTCCGGCGTGATCTGGAAGCATCTCGGCATCACGCTGACGGAATCGATCCTGGCCTTCGTGATCGGATCGGCCGGCGGCGTGCTGGTCGGCTTCTGGTTCGCGCGCCAGCCGCGGGTCGCCGCGGTGTTCGATCCCTACGTCAAGATGGTCAATGCGCTGCCGCGCGTGGTGCTGGCGCCGATCTTCGCGCTCTGGCTCGGTCTCGGCATCTGGTCGAAGGTCGCGCTCGGCGTCACGCTCGTGTTCTTCATCGTGTTCTTCAACGTCTATCAGGGCGTCAAGGAGGTCAGCCGCACCGTGCTCGACAATGGCCGCATGCTCGGCATGAGCGAGCGGCAGTTGATGCGCCACGTCTACTGGCCCTCGGCGCTGTCCTGGATGTTCTCGTCGCTGCACACCTCGGTCGGCTTCGCCGTGGTGGGCGCCGTGGTCGGCGAATATCTGGGGTCGGCTGCCGGCCTCGGCTATCTGATCCAGCAGGCGGAAGGCATCTTCGACGTCGCCGGCGTCTTCGCCGGCATGTTCGTCTTGTCGGCCTTCGTCATCCTGATCGATTTCGGCGTCACCCTGGTGGAGCGCCGGCTGCTGGTCTGGCGCCCGGCCGCGTCGGACGGACGGGGCTAGCACTCTGCCGCCGGTTCCCGGCGTGCGCTTCTCAAGCTTGTGCGGCTGCTCTATGGTGCCGCCACCCAACGGAGGAAACCAATGAAGAACGCGATTGCCAGGGTCTTCGGCGCAGTCCTCGCGCTGACGCTCACCACCTCGCTTGCAGCGGCGCAGAGCAAGGTCACCATCGCGGTCGGTGGCGGCGCCTGCCTGTGCTACCTGCCGACGGTGCTGGCCAAGCAGCTCGGCGAGTACGAGAAGGCGGGCCTGAACGTCGAGCTCGTGGACCTCAAGGGCGGTTCGGATGCGCTGAAGGCCGTGCTGGGCGGCAGCGCCGACGTGGTCTCCGGTTATTTCGACCATTGCGTCAATCTCGCCGCCAAGAAGCAGGAGCTTCAGGCGTTCGTGGTCTACGACCGCTATCCCGGCCTCGTGCTGGTGGTCGCGCCGTCGCGCACCAACGACATCAAGTCGGTGAAGGACCTCGCCGGTAAGAAGGTCGGCGTCAGCGCGCCGGGCTCCTCCACCGACTTCTTTCTGAAATACATGCTCAAGAAGAACGGCGTGGATCCCTCGAGCACTGCCGTGATCGGCGTCGGGCTCGGTGCCACCGCGGTCGCCGCGATGGAGCAGGGCCAGATCGACGCGGCGGTCATGCTCGATCCCTCCGTCACCGTGCTGCAGGGCAGCCGCAAGGATCTGCGGATCCTCAGCGACACCCGCACCCAGAAGGACACGCTCGAGACCTTCGGCGGGGAGTATCCGGGCGGCGCGCTCTATTCGACGGCGGCCTGGGTGAACGGCCACGAGAAGGAGACCCAGGCGCTGACCAATGCGATCCTGGCCACGCTCGCCTGGATCCATTCGCACAGCCCTGAGGAGATCATGGCGAAGATGCCGGAGGAGACGGTCGGCAAGAACAAGGAGCTCTATCTCGCGGCGCTGAAGAACACGATCCCGATGTTCTCCGAGACCGGCAAGATGGACCCGAAAGGCGCGGACGCGGTGCTCGCGGTGTTCAGCGTCGGCTCGCCCGAGGTGGCGAACGCCAAGATCGACGTCAGCAAGACGTTCACCAACAAATATGTCGAGCAGGCGCGCAAGACCACGGGGAGCGTGAAGTAGCGACAGCAGCGGTCATCGGGCGTCATGACGTCACCGGTCATCCATCGCGTCACGACGCTCGATCTTGCCGTGCGGCCGATCGTCTGGCCGTTCGCCGAGGAGCGGCGTGACGAGATCGCCGCGCATTTCGCCGAGAAGCAGCGCGAGCGGCCGAAGCTCTGGAATGGCCGCGTCCTGCTCGGACGCGACGCGGCGTTCACCGACGGCCGTCTTGCGGCGACCTATTTCGAGACCGACTTCGCCAGCTTCCTCGCCTGGCGCGACTGGGGCTTTCCCGACAAGACGGTGTTCAACGGCTTCGGCATGGGCGCGCTGCGCACCTCCGACGGCGCCTTCGTCATGGGCGAGATGGGGCAGCACACCGCCAATGGCGGGCGGATCTATTTTCCGTCCGGCACGCCTGACCTCGACGACGTCAGGAACGGCATGCTCGATATCCCCGGCAGCGTCATCAGGGAGACCGGTGAGGAGACGGGGCTCACCACCGCGGAATTCACGACAGGGCCCGATTGGCATTGCGTCGTGTCCGGGCCGTCGATCGCCATGGTGCAGATCCTCGATCTCGACATGACCGCTGACGTGGCCCGCGCCCGGATCGAAGCCAATCTTTCCCGCGAGGCGGAGCCCGAACTGTCAGCCATTCATCTGGTCCGCGGGATTGCCGATCTCACGCCCGCGATGCCGCGATTTGTCACGGCCTTCATCGAGCAGCAATTCGCGGCGCGTTGACGCGCGGCTTTCATCTTGTTCCCAGTAGCGGCGATCCTTGCTAGCCTGCGCATCCGTCGCCGCAACGCAGGGTGTCCCTCTCCCATGAGCAAGAAGCCGTCCAAGTCGCTCGCCCAGGAACTCGATCGCTACATCACGCCGTTCCGTTATGACGGCTCCGGCAGGTTCCACCTCAAGGCGCACAAGACCAACGAGAAGGGCGGCCTCGACAAGGAGAAGGCGCAGGCAATCCTCGAGGCCAACAAGGCGCGGCTCAACGATTTCCAGGAAAAGCTCTACGCCCAGGACCGCTGGTCGGTGCTGATCGTGTTCCAGGCGATGGACGCGGCGGGCAAGGATTCCGCCATCAAGGCGATCTTCGAGGGCATCAATCCGCAAGGCTGCGACGTCCACGCCTTCAAGGCGCCGAGCAGCAAGGAGCTCGACCATGATTTCCTGTGGCGCCACATGATCGCGCTGCCCGAGCGCGGCCGCATCGGCATCTTCAACCGCTCGCATTACGAGGAATGCCTGGTGACGCGGGTGCACCCGGAGATCCTCGCCAAGGAGAAGCTGCCGGCGCGTCTCGTCACCAAGAACATCTGGAAGGAGCGGTTCGAGGACATCACCGCCTTCGAGCGCTATCTCTCGCGCAACGGCACCGTGGTCCTGAAGTTCTTCCTCAACGTCTCCAGCGAGGAGCAGCGCAAGCGGTTTCTCGACCGGCTGCAGGAGCCCGCCAAGCAGTGGAAGTTCTCGATGGACGACATCAGGGAACGCGCGCTGTGGCCGCGCTACCAGGCGGTCTATCAGGATATCGTGCGGCATACCGCGACGGTGCATGCGCCCTGGTATGTTGTGCCGGCCGACCACAAATGGTTCGCGCGGGTGGTGATCGGTTCGGTGATCAATGCCGCGCTCGAGAAACTCGATCTGCGCTTTCCCCGCGCCGACAAGGCCTCGCTGGTCGAGTTCGAGCAGGTTCGCAAGGCGCTCGAAAAGGAAGAGCAGCAGGACGGCAAGCGGGCGAAGCGCTGACGGGCGTTCGATCCGGGGCGGCGATCGGAAACGAGATCCGCGAAAACAACCCCATGCAAAGTAACCGGCGCAACGAAATCAAGGCGTTGAGCGAGGCTCGCGCAGACTGTTCGGATTTTCAAAAATAATGCTGGCGCGTCGGGCAAAACAGTGCTATCATCTCATGATGGCGAGTTGGCGCCTCCGGCGTGGTTGCGTCGGGTGGGCGAAGCGTGCCCACCCTTGATGATCTCGCGGGACTATCTTGGGCGCGATCATTCGAGCCGAGCCGAGCAGTCGCGTGGGCACGGCGCTTTGCGCCTTTGCCCACCCTACGAGACCGGTTGCTCCGTCGTCCGTCGTCCGTCGTCCGTCGTCCGCGCGGACGCCTTGCGTGGTGATCCCATGACCATCCTCGGGAACCGCGCGACAGCTGGGTTCCCACAATGCGGCAAATGCCAAGAGAATGTCGTCCGACTGGCCCATTTCCGACACAGCGGCGGGGCGAATAGCGTCAACCCGGCATGACGCAGTGCTTCGGCGGTGGTGATCGCAGCGCCGCCGCCCGGCTGCATTTCGAAGGTATCTGCTTGTCGCAAAAATTCGTTCCGGCCCTGCTGGCCGCAATCCTCATCATTGTCTCGTCTCTCTCCGGCACTCGCGCCGAGACGTCCTCGTCCGCGGCGAAGCCGGCCGCGACGAAGCCAGCTGCGACGCTGTCTCCCGACGAAGCGAAGCGTGCGCTCGACACGCTGCAGGACGATGCCAAGCGAGCACAGATGATCGACACCCTGCGCGCTATCGCCAAGGTGACCGGCCAGCAAGCACCGGAGGCGCCGGCAGCCGAGCCGACATCGCCGATCCCGCTGTCGGCCGACAGCCTCGGCGCACAGCTTCTCGTCACGGTGTCGGAACAGATCGGCGATATCTCGCGCGAGGTCGCCAGCGTCGCCCGCACGCTGACGCACTTTCCGGCCTTCTATTACTGGATCGTACGCACCGCGAACGATCCGGCCGCCTATCATCTCCTGATCGAGATCGCCTGGAAGCTGGCGCTGGTGGTGGGCTGTGCGCTTGCTGCCGAATGGGTGGCCGTCCGCATCGTACGGCGTCCGATCGCCTTCCTGGAAAGACGGATGCCGCAAGCCGCGCGTCTGTCGACGGACGTGCTGCCGATCGCCGACCCGCCGTCGTCGGTCGCGGATGTCACGCCGGCGGCCGATCTGCGCCAGCGTCGGCACAGTCTGGTCAAGGCGTGGCAGGCGCTGCTGCGGCTGCCTTTCGTGCTCGGGCGCCTTCTGTTCGAACTCCTGCCGGTGTTCGTCTTCCTGGGTACGGCGACCGCGTTGCTGGGAACCGAGATGGGCGATCCCTACACCGCCCGCCTCGTCATCCTCGCCATCGTCAACGCCTATGCCATTTCGCGCGGGATCATCTGCCTCGTCCGCGCGCTGGCGAGCCCCTTCGGCCTGTTTGCGGTCCGGGCCGAGACCGCGGCCTATGTCGAGATCTGGGCGCGCCGCATCGTCGGCGTCACCGTCTCCGGCATCGCGCTCGCCAATGTCGCCTTGCTGCTCGGCCTGCATTATGCCGGCTACGCCGCGTTGCTGCGCATGGTGATGCTGATCGTGCATCTCCTCATCGTCGTCCTCATCCTGCAATGCCGCCGTCATGTCGCGGACGCGATCCGCGCGCCGGCCGGACGGGAGGGAATCGCGGCCGCCTTGCGCAACCGCATCGCTGCCGGCTGGCACTTCCTCGCCATTGCCCTCGATCTTGCGCTGTGGGCGGTCTGGGCGCTCAACATCCGCAACGGCTATTCGCTGCTGCTGCAATATTTCGTCGGAACGATCGCGATTGCGCTGATCACGCGGATCGCGATCATGGTGACGCTGGGCCTGATCGACCGCGGCTTCCGCATCAAGCCGGAGATATTGCAGCGCTTCCCGGGTCTCGAAGTGCGTGCCAACCGCTATCTTCCGTTGTTGCGCAGGATCGTCGCGGGAGCTCTCGCCGCGATCGGCTTCGTCGCGGTGCTCGAAGTCTGGGGCGTCGATGCCATCGTCTGGTTCTATGGCGGACAGATCGGCAGCCGGCTGATTTCCGCCCTCGCGACCATCGGCATCGCGGTGCTGGTCGCCGCCGTCACCTGGGAGGTCAGTAACGCGCTGATGGACCGGCAGATCAATACGCTGTCGCGCGACGGACATTACGCCCGCGCCGCCCGCCTG
The DNA here is from genome assembly GCA_964423245.1 of uncultured Bradyrhizobium sp. Classification (GTDB taxonomy): domain Bacteria; phylum Pseudomonadota; class Alphaproteobacteria; order Rhizobiales; family Xanthobacteraceae; genus Bradyrhizobium. The sequence continues at coordinate 245,814 of CAYREH010000001.1, forward strand.
CGCACCTTCCAGCCGATGTTGCGGACGGCACTGCTCTGCCTGATCGCCACCGTCGTCGGCCTCACCGCCCTGAGCGAGATCGGCGTCAACGTCGCGCCGCTGCTGGCGGGCGCCGGAATCGTCGGCATCGCCATCGGCTTCGGTTCGCAGAAGCTGGTGCAGGATCTCATCACCGGCCTGTTCCTGCTGCTGGAGAACACGGTCCAGGTCGGCGACAGCGTCAGCGTCTCCGGTCTCTCGGGCGTGGTCGAGAACGTCTCGATCCGCACCATCCGGCTTCGTGCCGGCGACGGGGCCGTGCACATCGTGCCGTTCAGTGCGGTCACCACCATCACCAATGCCAGCCGGGGCGCCGGCAATGCCTCGGTCAGCGTCAACGTCGCCTACAAGGAAGACACCGACCGCGCCGGCCAGATCCTCAAGGAGATCGTCGAGGAGATGCGGCGTGAAGCGGAGTTTCGCGGCCTGATCCGCGGCGACCTCGACCTCTGGGGCGTCGACAAGGTCGATGGCGCGATGGTCTCCATCGTCGGCCAGATCCGCTGCACCGAGGCCGGCCGCTGGCCGGTGCAGCGCGAGTTCAACCGCCGCATGAAATTGCGATTCCAGCAGGCCGGCATCGAGGTCGCCTCGCCGGTGCAGACCATCCTGATGCAGGTCGCCGCGCCGGCCGAGAGCTCGGTGCACCTGGCGCCGCGGCGGGCCACCGCATAGGGGCGCCGCCACAAAGTTCAGGCTTGCCTCCGCACGCCCGCCAGCGTTCACTCCGCCCAGCCCGTTCACAATGTGCGGGGTCAAAGAAAAGGTGGGAGCGATCGATGCGAGGGCTGGGGGCCGCACTGCGCGGCTTGATGATCGTTGCCGGCGTGCTGACGGGGTTTGCGGCCTCGACCGCGCCGGGCCATGCGCAGCCGTTTCCCTCGCGCCCGATCACCCTCGTGGTGCCGTTTGCCGCGGGCGGCCCGACCGACACGCTGGCGCGACTCCTGTCGGAGCGGATCGCGGCCGAACTGCATGCGACGGTTGTGGTCGAGAACGTCGCCGGCGCGTCCGGCAGCATTGCCGGCGCCCGGGTCGCGCGCGCGGCGCCGGATGGCACCACGATCACGATCGGCCATTGGGGCACGCACGTGCTGAACGGCGCGATCTTCAAGCTGCCCTATGACGTGATCGCCGATTTCGAGCCGGTGGCGACCATCGCGATCGGCACGCAGCTTATCGTCGGCCGCAAGTCGCTCGACGCGGGCAGTCTGAAGGACATGATCGCCTGGTTGAAGGCCAATCCCGGCAAGGCGGCCGCGGGGACGGCCGGCGCCGGCTCGGGCGCCCATGTCGCCGGCGTCTTCTTCAAGGAGAGGACCGGGACCGACTTCCAGTTCGTGCCTTATCGCGGCGCCGGACCTGCCATGATCGATCTCGTCGCAGGGCAGATCGACATCATGTTCGACCAGGCCGCGAATGCGCTGCCGCACTACAAGAGCGGTGCGATAAAGGCCTTCGCGGTGACCGCGCCGACACGGCTTGCCTCCGCGCCCGACATTCCGACCGTGGACGAGGCGGGCCTTCCCGGTCTCTACATCTCCTACTGGCACGGCATCTGGGCACCGAAGAACACGCCGAAGGACATCGTCACCCGACTCAACGCGGCGATCGTCGCGGCGCTCGCCGATCCCGCGCTGAAGCAGCGCTTCGCCGAGCTGAGCCAGGAGATTCCGCCCGCCGATCAGCAGACGCCGGCCGCGCTCGCGGCCTTCCAGAAGGCGGAGACCGAGAAATGGTGGCCGATCGTGAAGGCGGCGGACATCAGGCCGGAATAGCCTGCGCCGTTAACCTTTGCGCCCACGCCGCACATGGCCTCGCTGCGGTGCGGGATCGATGCCCAGGCAACGTCCTTGATCTCGCCGAAGCGCTGGCCGACAATGGTCGTCTTTCGCCAAGAAACTCCCTGGGGGAATTCGTGAATAGACCTGCTCGGGTCAACGCCCAATCGACACCATCCGCCACCGTTCAAGGCATGACGCTGCTGCGCGATCCCTTGCTGAACAAGGGCACCGCCTTCACCGAAGCCGAACGCGAGGCGCTCGGCCTGCGCGGCCTGCTGCCGCCCTGCGTGCTGACGATGGAGACCCAGGTGGAGCGGGTGCTGACGAATCTGCGCACGCTGCCGACCGATCTCGAGAAATACGTCGCGCTGAACGCGCTGCACGACCGCAACGAGGCGCTGTTCTTTCGCGTCGTCGTCGACAATATCGACGAGATCCAGCCGCTGATCTACACGCCGACCGTGGGCTTGGCCTGCCAGAAATTCGGGCTGATCTTCCAGCGGCCGCGCGGCATGTTCATCTCCTCGCGGGACCGCGGCCAGATCGCGGAGATCCTGAAGAACTGGCCGTACCCGGCCAAGCTGATCGTCGTCACCGACGGCGAGCGTATCCTCGGCCTCGGCGACCTCGGTGCCAACGGCATGGGGATTCCGGTCGGCAAGCTCTCGCTCTATTCCGCCTGCGCCGGCGTGCATCCCGAGCACTGCCTGCCCATCGTGCTCGATGTCGGCACCAACAACCAGGAACTGCTCAACGATCCCTATTATCTCGGGCTGCGCCAGCCGCGCCTGACCGGCGCGGCCTATGACGAGTTCGTCGACGAGTTCATGGTCGCGGCGCGCAAGACCTTCCCCGACGTGCTGATCCAGTTCGAGGACTTCGCCAATCATTCGGCGTTCAAGCTGCTGCACAAATATCGCGACGAGTCCTGCGTCTTCAACGACGACATCCAGGGCACGGCGGCGGTGGCGCTCGCGGGCCTGTTCTCGGCGCTGCGTATTTCCGGCGGCAAGCTCAGGGATCAGCGCATCCTGTTCCTCGGCGCGGGCGAGGCGGCGACCGGCATCGCCGATCTCGTCGTCTCCGCGATGATGGCGGAGGGCGTCTCCGAGGCGGAGGCGCTCCGGCGCAACTGGCTGGTGGATTCGCGCGGTCTCGTCGTCGCCGGCCGCGACGGCCTGTCCGGCCACAAGCTGCGCTATGCCCACAAGGACCAGGCGCCGATCGCCGATTTCCTCACCGCGATCAAGACGCTGAAGCCGACGGCGATCATCGGCGTCGCCGCGGTCGGCGGCGCCTTCACGCCCGAGGTGCTCAAGACCATGGCCGAGCTCAACACGCAGCCGATCGTGTTCGCGCTCTCCAACCCGACCTCCAAGGCCGAATGTTCGGCGGAGGATGCCTATCGCTACACCGAGGGCCGCGCGCTGTTCGCCTGCGGCAGTCCCTACGATCCGGTCAAGCTCAACGGCCGGACCTATGTGCCGCGGCAGGGCAACAACTCCTACATCTTCCCCGGCGTCGGCCTCGGCGTCATCGCCAGCCGCTCCCGGCTGGTGACGGACGAGATGTTCATGGCCGCCGCGCACACGCTCGCCGACTGCGTCGGCGCCGACGATCTCGCGCAGGGCAGTCTCTATCCGGCGCTGCCCCGCATCCGCGAAGTCTCGGCCCGCATCGCCGCCGCCGTCGCCGACGTCGCCTATCAGCGCGGGCTGGCGGAAGGACCGGCGCCGAACGACGTCAGCGCGCTGGTGAAGTCGCAGATGTACGAGCCGCAATATTAGAACGGACGCCGCGTGGCGCTGCGCCGAAGCTCCGGCGCAGCTGCCCCGGCGGCGGATCTGTCCCGTTTCAGGACAGACGGTGTGATCGAAACGTCACAGCCATTTTCCGAACCAAGCCAGCCCTGAGCCTGCTTTGGTTCAGCCAAGGTTCTGCCCCGATTGCCGACCGAAGTTGGTCCGGTTCGAAAGGGGCGCCTCATGTCTCGCTGTCGAAATGCCGAAACGACCCGCATGTCACCGGCAACCGCCGGGCGCGTGCTGATCGCGATCGTCGCCGCCGCATTGCTGGCGGCGTGTGCGCAGTCGCCTGTCGCCCGCCAGAAAGCCGATCTCGCCGGGACCAGCCGGCAGGCGGCGAGCGAGCGTCCGCACAAGGTTCACCTGGCTTCGCTGCAGCCGGTCAGCCGCGTGCGTGTGCCCGCGGAGACGACCAGCGAGAAGCCCGCGGCGGCGCATGGGCTCGCCAGCTTCTATTCCGACACCCGGACGGCGAGCGGCGAGAAGTTCGATCGCAACGAGCTGACCGCGGCGCATCCGTCTCTGCCCTTCGGCACCAGGCTGCGCGTCACCGACGTGTCGTCGGGACGCTTCGTCACCGTGCGCGTCAATGATCGCGGACCCTTCGTGCCCGGACGCGTCGTCGACATCTCGCCCTCGGCCGCCGAAGCGCTCGGCATGGTCGACAAGGGTGTCACCAATGTCAGGCTCGATGTCGTGCGCTAGACTCGTTTTGGTGCCGCTGCTGCGCTTAACCGGCTGTTAGTCGTCCTGATCCACCATGGCTGCCCGGATGAAGCGAGGCTCCCGCGCGAGCCTTTGGGGGAGGGGCAGCTTGAACACGATCCAGTATCTCGAAGATCAGGCCGCGCGCGCCGAGCGGCTCGCCAAACGGATCACGGATACGCTGACGATCGAGAAGCTGCTGACCTTTGCGGACGAACGCCGCCGCGAGATCGACCTCATCGCCGCCCGCTATCGGCGCACCCAATCCGCCTGAACCAGGCTGCGTGCGAGGTCGGTCCCGGCTGCGCTCCTGTGGGCGGGCTCAGCGGTTCTTGTCGACGAAGTCGCCGAGATAATCCGGAAGCGGGATGCCGTCGATATCGCAGCGCGCCCGGATCTCGCTGGCGACATCGCGCGAGATGTCCTTCATCCAGTGCTCGAGCGTATTGAACGAGATCACCCTGATCGGGTCATTGAAGCAGCCGGCGACGAGATCGCTGATCGTGGCCTCGAGGTCGCTGCGCTCGACACGGATTTCGGTCGCCTTGTCGCGGCGGTCGATTACAACGAACAGCGTCTGGTCGGCGCCGTAAGGGACGGTCGGGGCAGGCACTGCATGAGGCATCGCTGCGTCTCTTCGCCTTGGCTTCCGATCCCCGTTAACGGGAAAAGTCGGAACAAGGTTCCAGGACGTCAGAGAAACTCCCGCAGTCGCGCCAGTTCGACGACGTGCTCCGGCGACAGCACCTCGGTCACCAGCGGCGGCTGCGGCGCGGTGCGGATCTCGTAGAGATGCCGTGTCGAGGCCGGCTTCTCCATGAAGGCCGAGATGCAGTCGTCGAGGGTACCTTCGCCGATCTGGTAGGGCTCGCGGTCGGGGCGCCGCTCATTGGCGAGGGACGGCCATTTGTGCAGCACCGCGGGCGCGCTGAAATCCACCTTCGACGCCGGGCCTGTCGCATCTTCCATCAGTCTCGCCTCACGCAAAAAAAGCCCGGCACGTTGGACCGTGCCGGGTTACGCCTCGATTCCAAGGTGACCAACGCCGGACCTGCGAAAAGGTTCCGGCGGTCCGCGTGATTCAGCTCGCCGCCGCCTCGATCCTGTGACCGGGATTGGCCTGAACCTGGCCACGTTCGTCACTGCGAGCGATGTCCGGGGGAAGTCCGGCGAAGCGCCGCAAGGCCTGCGCCATCTGCACCCGGCCGGGCACGCCAGTGATCACGACGTCGACCATCGTGTAGGACGAGTGGAACTGGCCGCGGGCCTTGAGCTGCTCGACCGGCACGCCGGCGGCGGCCAGCGCCTCGGCATAGGCGATGCCCTCGTCGCGCAGCGGATCGAACTCGCAGGTGACGATGAAGGCCGGCGGCAACCCCGAGACCTTGCCGCGCAGCGGCGAGACGCGCGGATCGGTGCGGTCGGCCGGCGAGCAATAGAGGTCCCAGAACCAGTCCATCAGCGAGCGCGTCAGGAAGTATCCGGTCGCATTCTCGGTGTAGGACGGGCGGTCGAAATTGCAGTCGGTGACCGGGCAGACCAGAAGCTGGCCGGCGATCGCCGGGCCACCGCGGTCGCGCGCGAGCTGGCAGGTGACCGCGGCGATGTTGCCGCCGGCGCTCCAGCCCGCCACCAGCACCGGACCCGGCGTGCCGCCGAGCTCGGCAGCGTGGTCGGCGATCCAGCGCGTGGCCGCATGGCCGTCCTCGGCCGCGGCCGGGAAGCGATGCTCCGGCGCGTGGCGATAATTGACGCTGACGAAGATCATGCCGGTGCGGCGGACCATGTCGCGGCAGAACGGCTCGTCCGACTGTTCGTCGCCGAGCACCCAGCCGCCGCCATGGAAATAGACCACGATGGGATGCGGTCCGGGCGTCGCCGGCCTGTACAGGCGATAGGACAGCGGTCCGTCGGCACCGGGCAGGGTGCCGTCGACGATCTCGCCGATCGGCCGCCCCGCCGGCCGGCCCTTGTTGAACTCGCCGACGAAGGCGCGTGCGCCCGCCGCGCCCATCGACTCGATCGGCGGCAGATTGAGCGAGGCGAGCAGGTTCAGCACCAGCCGCACGTCGGGCTGCAGCCGCACCACCTCGCCGTCGTTGCATTGCTCCGCGCCGTTCGGCCCCTTGAGGCGGAAGCCGAGCAGGCCGCGCGTGACGACCTCATCGCAGATGCTGCGATAGGGACCGACGCCGCCGGTATAGGGCATCACGCCCTGGGCCTTGCCGGGCACGTTGGCGCCCGTGTACCAGGTGTTGGCGAGCCGGTGCAGCGTCAGCCCGGCGCAATCGGCCATGTGCCGGCCCCAGCCGGCCTGCGCCGTTTCGGTCGGCTCCATCGTGGTGAAGCCGGCCTCGCGCAGGCCCGCGAGCCGGTCGACCACCCAGTCGACATGCTGCTCGATGGAGACCGCCATGTTGGACAGCACCGAGGGGCTGCCGGGTCCGGTGATCATGAACAGGTTCGGAAAGCCCTCGACGGTGAGGCCGAGATAGCTCTGCGGTCCCTGCGCCCAGACATCGGACAGCGACCTGCCGCCGCGCCCGGTGATCGGATGGATGGCGCGGATCGCGCCGGTCATCGCGTCGAAGCCGGTGGCGAACACGATGACGTCGAGGTCGACGCTGCGCTTCGCCGTGGTGATGCCGCCCGATGTGATCGCCTTGATCGGCTCCTGCCGCAGATTGACCAGCGTGACGTTGGGACGGTTGTAGGTGGCGTAGTAGTTCGTATCGAGGCACGGGCGCTTGGCGCCGAACGGATGGTCGTCCGGCATCAGCGCCGCGGCAATGTCAGGATCCTTCACGGTCGCCGCGATCTTCTCGCGGAAGAGATCGCAGACCAGCCTGTTGCCGTCGACATCGACGCCCTGGTCGGCCCAGAGCTGCGTCAGCATGTGGACGAGGTCGCCCTTGCTCCAGGCGTCCTCGAAGCGCGCGCGCCGCTCGGCCTCGCTGAGCTGCCAGCTCACCACGGTCTGCTGCGGCAGGGGCACGCCGGCGAGCGACCAGCGTGCCTGCTCGCGATAGGCGGCGCGGTCGGCCTGCAGCAGGCTCGCGCGCTCCGCCGGCACCGGGCCGTTATGCGCCGGCAGCGCGAAGTTCGGCGTACGCTGGAACACGGTCAGATGGGCGGCCTGTTCGGCGATCAGCGGGATCGACTGGATCGCCGAGGAGCCCGTGCCGATCACCGCGACGCGCTTGCCTTTGAGGTCGACGCCGTCATGCGGCCAGCGCCCGGTGAAATAGACCTCGCCCTTGAAGTCCTTCACGCCGTCGATCTCCGGCGGCTTCGGCGTCGAGAGGCAGCCGGTCGCCATGATGTAGTGGCGGCAGGAGACCGGTGCGCCGTTGTCGGTGGTGAGCAGCCAGCGTTCGCTCGCCTCGTCCCATCGGGCTTCCTTCACCCGGGTGTGGAAGCGGATGTCGCGGCGCAGATCGTAGCGGTCGGCGACGAAGCCGAGATAGCGCAGGATCTCCGGCTGGGTCGCGTATTTCTCCGACCAGGTCCAGGCGGTCTCGAGTTCCGGATCGAAGGTGTAGCTGTAGTCGACGGTCAGGATGTCGCAGCGCGCGCCGGGGTAGCGGTTCCAGTACCAGGTGCCGCCGACATCGCCGGCCTCGTCCAGCGCCACTGCCGAGAAACCGGCCTTGCGCAGCCGATGCAGGAGATAGAGGCCGGCAAAACCGGCGCCGACCACGGCGACATCGACCTGTTGGGCCGTGGCATCCGCCGGCTTCGCGTCACGTGTCGCAACCATCGCCTCAGGCATGGCATTCCTCCCTGTGTTTGTTTTGCCGGTGAGGCTAACGCCACGCCTCCGGCTTGTCATCAGATCGCGTGCAATCTTCGGATGCAATTTGCGGCGTCATCGTGACACGGTCAGACTGCCGCGCATGGCCTTGCGGCGCACAATGGGCCGTGATCGCCCGGGCTCATCAGGCGCCTTCCGCCGGTGTAGGATCGGCGGCGTGTCACGTATCTCGCTGGTGTCATGACAGAGTTGAGTGAGCGAACCCGCGCCAATATGGACGTCGTCCTTGAAGAGACGTGCCGGCAGCTGCCGCATGGCGGCGATCACGACAGCCGCAAGTTCATCGCGGAGCGCCTGATCGCGGCCGCGCGAGAGGGGCACTCCACGCTCGGCGAACTCGGCATCGTCGCGCGCCGCGCGCTGGCCGATGTCGTCGGCCGGGGTGGCTAGAGCCTTTTCGGTTCTGATGGAATCAGAACCGAAGCTCTAGACTCTTGTTCTTACGCGTTTTCTTTACGCGAACCGGTATCCACTTCGCTCGAAAACGCTCTAGCTCCGCTTGTGTTGTCGCGCGGACGACGTAACCTGCCGGTCAACAGTCCATCGAGTGTCCCGGAATGCGCATGCTGTCTGCGCTTGTTGCGGCGGCCGGCCTCGTCTGCGCCGGCGCGGCCGCCGGCCAGCCGGTCGGTCAGTTTCCCTTTGCGCTGACGCGCGAGGGGCAGATGCTCGGCGCCGTCGCGGGCGAGGTGGCCTCCTTCAAGGGGCTGGCTTACGCGGCGCCGCCGGTCGGGCCGCTGCGCTGGCGTCCGCCGCAGCCGCCGCCCGAGAGTTCGGAGATGCGCACGGCCTATGATTTTGGCGCGGCGTGTCTGCAGCCGCAGCTCAGGAGCGCGCGCGAGGACTGCCTCACGCTCAACGTCTATCGCCCGTTCGGTGTGGATGGTCCGCTGCCGGTGATGGTGTTCATCCATGGCGGCGGCTTCGTCGCGGGCACCGCGAACGATGCGCTGTTCGACGGCGCGAGGCTGGCGCAGGGCGGCGTCATCGTGGTGACTGTGAACTACCGGCTGGGCGCGCTCGGCTGGCTTGCGGTGCCCGGCGTGTCGGACGCCGGCTCCGGCAATTTCGGACTGATGGACCAGATCGCGGCGCTGCAATGGGTCCGCGACAACATCGCCGCTTTCGGCGGCGATGCGGGCAACGTCACGCTGTTCGGCAGCGGCGCCGGCGCGACTGCGGTTGCGCTGCTGATGCTGAGCGCGCCGGCGCGCGGCCTGTTCCAGAAGGCCATCCTGCAATCCGTTCCGGCACGGATGCGCCTGCGCCCGGCGCAGCAGGCCGGGGACGTCGGCGTTCAATTCCTCGCCGCACTCGGGACGGACCCCGATCTGCGCGACGCCACGCCATCGCGCCTGATGGCGGCCGAACTGCGCCTGCTGGCACAGGATCCATCCGCCTTCATGCCGGCGCTGGATGGTCGCTGGATCACGGAGGATATCGCGGCCGGCTTCGCGACGGCCCATCAAGCCCGCATTCCACTGCTGATCGGCGCCAACGATGACGAGACCCGCCCGGACGGTGAGCGTGACATCCGCGACGCGATGCTGTCAGCCGGCCTCGCCGCCGACGAGCAACGCAGACTGTATCCTGATGTCGCCGGCCCCGGCGAACGCGCCGCGCGCATCTACACCGACAAGGTGTTCGCCGAACCGGCACGGCTGCTGGCCCGACTTCACGCCGCCGCGGGCGCACCGGTCTTTCGCTATCGCCTTGCAGGCAGGACAGTCGCGGGCGCAGGCGGTCACGGCCGCGATCTGCAATTCATCTTCGGCGTCGAGGGCGTGCCGGGCGCGGGGCTGCTCTCACGGGACGATCGCGAGGTCGCGAACCGACTACGAAGCTACTGGATCAATTTTGCGCGAGGCGGCGATCCCAACGGTCCGGACCTGCCGCGCTGGGACCCGGCCGCGGATGGCGATCGCCTGCTGCTGATCACGACCGAGCGGATCGCGAGCGGCAACGATCCCTGTCCGGCCTGTCTCGACCGGATGGCGCCATAGGTCGGATGAGAGAGGTGAAAATCAGGCGGCGAGTTCGACGCGCGGGGCGAGGCTCAGCCGGTCCTCTTCGAGGTAATCGACGGCGCCGTCCTTCTCCACGGCGTAGAACTGCTGGCCGTCCTTCGACCGGAAGGCGGCGCGGACGACGCCGCGGCGGCCCTTGTCACTGTTGACGACGTCCCCCAACGCGAACTTCCTCATTCTTCCGTCCTCGTCTTCTGGCCGACTGCTTCGGCCACGCGCCGATTCTGGGCGGCAATCGTTAACGACTTGCTAACCATGCGGGTTTCCCTATGCTCGCGGCGATTTGCGCGCGTCCTGCACGCGCATGTTGCTGACGAGACGGGCCTTCACCCATGACGCGATTTCCCACGCTCTTCCTGTCGCATGGCGGCGGTCCCTGGCCGTTCATGGAAGACCGAAGGGTGCAATATGCGAAGACCGCCGATGCGTTCGCGCGGCTGCCGCAACTGCTTCCGGAAAAGCCCCGGGCCGTGCTCGTCATCACCGGGCACTGGGAAGCGGAGGATTTCACCGTCTCGACCTCGGCGCATCCGCCGATGGTGTACGACTATTACGGCTTCCCCGAGCACACCTATCACCTGAAATATCCGGCGCCGGGCAAGCCCGAGCTCGCCGCCGAGGTGAAGGCGCTGCTGGCAAAGGCCGGCCTGTCCTGCCGCGAGGATCCGAACCAGGGGTTCGATCACGGCACCTTCGTGCCGCTCGGCCTGATGTATCCGCATGCGGACATGCCGATCGTGCTGCTGTCGCTGAAAGCGAGCTATGATGCGGCCGAGCATGTCAGGGTCGGGCAGGCGATCGCCGCGCTGCGCGACGAGGGCATTCTCATCGTCGGCAGCGGGCTCACCTATCACAACATGCGCGGCTTCGGCCGCGCGGAGTCGAGGCCCGTGTCGTATGATTTCGAGGCCTATCTGAACGAGGCGATCAGCCATCCGGATGCGGACCGCCGCAACGCCATGCTGGTCGACTGGGAGCGCGCGCCGAGCGCCCGGCTCGCCCACCCACGTGAGGACCATCTGCTACCGCTGATGGTGGCCGCCGGCGCGGCCGGCCGCGACGTCGGCAAGCGCGTCTTCGTCGACGAGGTCGCGAACGTCGCGATGGCCTCCTACGTGTTCGGCGGCTGACTTTTTCCTTCTCCCCCTGTGGGAGAAGGTGGCGCGAAGCGCCGGATGAGGGGTATTTGTCGGCAAGCTCAATTCGCAAATAGAACCCGCGGAGACAGACCTCTCACCCAAGCGAGCGTGCGTCTCCCAGCGTCGCTGCCCTCTCCCACAAGGGGAGAGGGCGCATCAATGCGCGCCCCGGTTCGAGCGCGAGCATGACGGCGCGTTGCCCGAAAGCTTCAGCGTCATGCGCGCTACGCGACGCCAAGCCTAGCCGTATTTCAGCTTCATGAACAGGATGCCGCCGGCGAGCAGCATCGTGATCGCGTTGGCGACGACCAGCGGGGCGTCGCCGCTGAGCAGGCCGTAAGTGAGCCACAAGGCGATCCCCAGCACCATGACGAGGAACATGACGAGCGAGATGTCGCGCGCCGAGCGGCTGCGCCACACCTTGATGAATTGCGGGGCGTAGGCCACGGTGGTGCAGGTGGCGGCAGCAAAGCCGATCAGCTTGATCGCGAAGGGGTCCATGCCGGCTCTATAGCATGGATTCGACCGGGTTTAAGCCGGCCGGCGGGCGCCGACAAGATCGCGATAGAGCGCGGCATAGTCGCCGGCGCGGTGGCGCCACGACACGTCGGTTGCAAGCCCGCTCAGCTGCAGCCGGCGCCAGGACGCCTTGTCGCGGAAGGTCTCATTGGCCTTGCGCAGGCTGCCGACCAGCGCCTCCGTGGTCACCGGCGCGAACTTGAATCCGGTGGCGTCGCGGCCGGACGCGCCCGCTTCGTCGACATCGACGATGGTGTCTTCCAGCCCGCCGACGCGCGAGACGATCGGCACGGCGCCATAGCGCAGCGCGCAGAGCTGGGTCAGGCCGCACGGCTCGAACCGCGACGGCACGATCAGCGCGTCCGCGCCGGCCTGGATCAGATGCGCGAGAATCTCGTCATAGCCGATCACGACGCCGATGCGTCCGGGATGGGCGCGCGCCGCGGCCTGATAGGCGTCCTGGAGATCGCGGTCGCCGCTGCCGAGCAGCGCGAGCTGCATGCCCTGGCCGAGCAGAGTCGGGATCGCCTGCAGCAGGAGATCGAGCCCCTTCTGCCACGACAGCCGGCTGATCACGCCGAGCAACGGCGCCTCGTCCGAGGAATCGAGATTGAACTGCTGCTGCAGCACGGCCTTGTTGGCGGCGCGGAACGACAAATCCCCTACGCCGAAGCGATAGGCGATGTGCGGATCGGTCTGCGGATTCCAGACCTCGACGTCGATGCCGTTGAGGATGCCGCTCAGCACGCCGGCGCGCTGGCGCAGCAAACCGCCGAGCCCCATGCCGCCCTCGTCGCTCTGGATCTCGCGCGCATAGGTCGGCGAGACCGTCGTGATGCGATCGGCGAATTGCAGCCCGGCCTTGAGGAAACTGATGCCGCCGAAATATTCGAGGCCGGCCACGTCGAACGAACGCCAGGGCAGGCCGATGCTGCCGATCAGCTCGCGCGCGAACTTGCCCTGATAGGCCATGTTGTGGATGGTCATCACGGTGCCGGGCCGCGGGCGGCCGTCATAATGCAGATAGGCCGGCGCGAGGCCCGCCTGCCAGTCATGGCAATGGACGACGTCCGGCACGAAGGCCGGCACGAGCCCATGGCCGATATCGGCGGCAAGGCGCGACAGCGCGGCGAAGCGCAGGCCATTGTCGGCCCAGTCCACACCCTCGGGGGTGACATAGGGATTGCCGGGTCGCGCGTAGAGATGTGGCACGTCGAGCACGAACAGTTCGAGGCCGTCATGCGTCGCGGCCAGCAGGCGGCCGGGACCACCGAAATAATCCGGCCAGCGCCGGAGCTCGGTGGCGCCCGTGAGCCTCCGCATCACGTCGGGATAGCCCGGCATCAAGGTACGCATCTCGACGCCGTGCGCCTTCAGCGCCGCCGGCAGTGCACCGGCGACGTCGGCAAGCCCGCCGGTCTTGACGATGGGATAGACTTCGGAAGCGACCGCGAGGACGCGAACAGGCGTCATGTATTGAGCCTGTCGATCATCGGCTGGGTAATGAGGGAGATCCCCTGCTCGGTGGTGCGGAATCGCTTGGCGTCGAACTCGGGATCCTCGCCGACGACGAGGCCTTCCGGGATTTCGACGCCGCGATCGATCACGACGTTCGTCAGCCGCGCGCCGCGCCCGACATTGACATAGGGCATGATCACGGCGTTCTCGACATTGGCGTAGGAGTTGATGCGCACGCCGGTGAACAGCAGCGAACGGCGCAGCGAGGCGCCCGAGATGATGCAGCCGCCGGAGACCAGCGAACTGACGGCCTGGCCGCGCCGGTTCTCCTCGTCATGGACGAATTTGGCCGGCGGGGTGATTTCAGCATAGGTCCAGATCGGCCAGGCGCGGTCGAACAGATCGAGCTCGGGCACCACGTCGGTGAGATCGATGTTGGCCGCCCAATAGGCGTCGACCGTGCCGACGTCGCGCCAGTACGAGCGGGGATCGCTGCCGGTCCGCACGCAGGAACTCGAGAACTGATGCGCGATCGCGCGTCCGTTCTTGACCAGGTAGGGAATGATGTCCTTGCCGAAATCATGGTTGGAGTGCGGATCCTCGGCGTCGCGCCGGAGTTCGTCGAACAGCAGCTTGGCGTTGAACACGTAGATGCCCATGCTGGCGAGCGACACGTCCGGCTTGCCCGGCATCGGCGGCGGATCGGCGGGCTTTTCCAGGAACGACTTGATCCAGCCGTTTTCGTCGATGTGCATGATGCCGAAGCCGGAGGATTCCGCGCGCGGCATTTCGAGGCAGCCGACGGTGACGTCGGCGCCGCTCTCGACGTGCTGACGCAGCATCAACTCGTAGTCCATCTTGTAGATGTGGTCGCCGGCCAGCACGACGATGAAGCGGCAGGCATGCGCTTCAACAATGTCGATGTTCTGGTAGACGGCATCGGCCGTGCCGACATACCACATGTTCTCCGACACGCGCTGGCTGGCGGGGAGGATGTCGAAACTCTCGTTCCGCTCCGGGCGGAAGAAGTTCCAGCCCATCTGCAGATGCCGGATCAGGCTGTGGGCCTTGTACTGGGTGGCGACGGCGATGCGGCGGATGCCGGAGTTCACCGCGTTCGACAGCGCGAAATCGATGATGCGGGATTTGCCGCCGAAATAGACGGCCGGCTTGGCCCTCCGGTCGGTCAGTTCCATGAGGCGGCTGCCGCGTCCGCCGGCGAGGACAAAGGCCAGCGCCTGGCGGGCGAGCGGTTCATTGCCGGCAGCACTCATGTCTTCCTCCACTCGCCTCTGGCGCAGGCCGGCCCTGGCAGCGGCCGTTGGGCGCGTTGTTGGAACCGATAGTAACGGTATGAATAGTAAATCGGGAAGGCGCTTGTTGGTTGCGAATGCGCGGAAAGCTTAATGCTTTTCCGAGGTTCGGGGCCGCGGGCGCCGTCTTGCCGGTCCGGTCGCATGACGCGCGCCGCGGGGAACCGGTACAATGGACGGAAGCAGGGCGTGTGCGGCGCACGAAAGTCGAGACATTGACCTGGCGCAAAGATGCCCGACCATGGCGCTGCGATCCTTGGTGCTTGAAACAGACAGGGAGTAAGACGATGACGATCTGGAAATTCGCGATGGCCTGCTCGCTGGCGGGCGCGGTCTTGGCCGGGCCGGTCGAACAGGCCGTCGCCGCCCCTCTGCCGACCAATCTGGCAACCATGAAAGCCGCTGTCGCCAGCGATGTCACCCCGGTGCACTGGCGCGGCGGTGGCGTGGGATGGGGCCTCGGCGGCTTCGCGGCCGGCGCCATCATCGGCAGCGCGATCGCCGGTGCGCCTTACGGCTATTACGGCGGTCCGTATTATGGCGGCTACGGCTATCCGGGACCGGCCTATGGCTATGCGCCCGCCTATTATGGCTACGGCTATGGTCCTTATTATGCGCCGCCGCCCCGGTACTACGGCTATCGGGTCTATCGCCCGTATTACGGCCCCCGCTATGGCTATTACCGGCCACATCGGGTCTATCACCGCCACTATTATCACCGGGCCTATTGGTGAGTGGCCGGCTCTGCAGCGAGAGCTTTCCTGCGGCACATCGTCGGAGACGCCCGCCATTGGCGGGCGATCAGGATGAGTGCGGAGGACGAGGCTGCAGGGTCGAGGGACGCACCGGCGCGATCGCCTTTGCTACAGCGAAAACCACACCAGCAGGCTCATGCAGGCGAGATGCATGAGCACGATCGCGGCGAGATGCAGCGGGCCGTTCCTGAAACGAAGCCCGCGCATCTCGCCGCCTTCGCCTAGTTCGAGCCCGCGGCGGCGGCGGTGAAGCTGCGGTCGACCGCCTTGCTCACGTCCAGCGTCTTCGGCAGGATGCCGTAGCGGGTGGAGCGGTCGGAAGCTTCCTGCACCTCCTTGATGATCGTCTCGTCGATCACGATCGGGCTGGTGCGCTGGGCGGAATAGGCCGACACCAGCACGTCCTCCGGCAGCTTGGTCAGTTCGGCGGTGCTCTTCGCATATTCGCCGAGATGATCGAGCGACCACAGCCGTGCCTTGTTCAGCCGCTGCACCAGATCCTGCACCGCCGCGCGCTTGGTGGCGATGGCGTTGTCGGAGGCGACGATGAAGGTGATGGTCGGCGTCAGGCCTTCGCCGGTGGCGACGACGCGCGCGTTGTCCTTCAGCGTCGCGAAGGAGATGTAGGGCTCCCACACCGCCCAGGCGTCGACCGATCCCGCGAGCAGCGCGATCTTGGCATCGACGGGGCCGAGCGGCGCGAAGGTCGCATCCTCCAGCTTGATCCCAGACTTCTCGAGAGTCGCATCGATCAGGAACTGGCCCCAGCCGCCGCGCGTGCCGGCGAGGCGCTTGCCCTTGAGGTCGGCGGCGGATTTGATCGGCGAGTCCTGACGCACCAGGATCGCCTGCGTCTTCGGATCCGACTTGGTGCCGCCGATCGCCTTGATCGGCGCGCCCGCGGCATACACCGACAGGAAGGAGAGATCGCCGGTATAGCCGACGTCGAGCGCGCCGGCATTGAGCGCCTCCAGGATCGGCGCCGCAGCCGGGAATTCCGACCATTCGATCTTGTAGGGCAGGTCCTTGGCAAAGCCGGAGATCTCGAGCAGCGACCGGTTGCCGCCCTTCTGATCGCCGACGCGCAGCACGACCTGGTCGGCGGCGAAGGATGCTGCCGCGGTCGACAGCGTGATGGCCGCGGCAAGCAGCGAGGCCGCGAGGCGGCGGGTGATGGGATGGTCGTGGGAGTTGTTGCTCATGGGGCCTGTCGTGTTTGATTCTTGTTCGATCCGTCATGTCGCCTTGGCTCGCGACGCATGAGAGATCCAAGCGGGACGCGCGAGTCTATGGCCGGGCGAGGCGCAGTCAATGAAATGGCCGTCCGTATTGCGCGCGGTTGAGGCAAGGACGTTTCATCGGACGGCCGCACGCGAGAACGCGCAACGCAATGGCCGGAAGTCTGGCGGCGAGACGAGATCGTTGCAGAGCCCGGAGCGTCGATCGATCCGGTTGCATCTGCAAAATCCTTTCGTCGCGATCGTGCGCGCCGATGGAGAGAATGACTTCCTGCGGCATCACATTCGAAATTCCATTTCATTGACGGTGCGACAATCGCGCCGCATGATTTGCGCATCGCATCAACACCGCGCCGGGCGCCGGTGGAAAGAATTTCTATAAACGCGACTCCATTTGGAACGTGTGCAACGTCGATCGTTGCGCGGCGAATGGAGTCGCGTCAGCGCAGGAGCAATGGACCGATGAAGACCGACAAGCGCGACTCCGGCCTCAACCGCCGCCATATGCTGCAGGCGGGCCTGGCTGCCGCCTTCGCGGCGCCGCTCGGCGCGCTCGGTGCACAGGCTTTCGTGCCGGGCGGGATCGCATCCGGCGTCGACTTCTCGGAGTTTCCGCTGTGCCGCACGGCCGCGGGAGGGCCGGCGCTGACCGGGGCACCGCGCAAGCTGAAACTGTCCTGGAATGCCGGCGCGGTCTGTCTCGCGCCGGTGCCGGTCGCGATCGAGCACGGCTTCTTCCAGAAGCACAATCTCGACGTCGAACTGATCAACTATTCCGGCTCGACCGACCAGCTGCTCGAGGCGATCGCGACGGGCAAGAGCGATGCCGGTCTCGGCATGGCGCTGCGCTGGCTGAAGCCGCTGGAGCAGGGTTTCGACGTCAAGATCGCGGCCGGCACCCATGGCGGCTGCATGCGCGTGCTCTCGCGCACCGATTCCGGCGTCAACAAGCTCGCCGATCTCAAGGGCAAGATCGTCGCGGTCGGCGATCTCGGCGGTCCCGACAAGAACTTCTTCTCGATTCAGCTCGCCAAGCTCGGCATCGATCCGGTCAAGGACGTCGACTGGCGCGTCTATCCCGGCAATTTGCTCAACGTCGCGGTCGAGAAGGGGGAGGTGCAGGCCTTCCTGTCGTCCGATCCGTTGGCCTATCTCTGGCTCAAGGACACCCAGTACAAGGAGGTGGCCTCCAATCTCGACGGCGAATATCGCGAGAAGAGCTGCTGCATCCTCGGGCTGCGCGGCAGTCTGATCCGGGAGGAGCCGCAGGTTGCCCGCGCCCTGACCCAAGCCCTGCTGGATGCCGCGATGTTCACCTCGCAGAACGCCGCGGTGGCGGCGAAATCGTTCCAGCCCTACGCGCCCAAGACGGCGAGCGCCGCCGACATCGAGGGCATGGTGCGCTACCATACCCATCATCATCATCCCGTCGGCGATATCCTGAAGCGCGAGCTGAAGGCCTATGCCGACGACCTCAAGAGCGTCCAGGTCTTCAAGCAGAGCACCGACACCGCCAAATTCGCGGAGCGCATCTATGTCGACGTATTCGCTGTCTGACGGCCTTGCCTCCGGCGCGCCGCTCTCGCGCGCGCCGCTGCTGACGCACTGGCTCCGCGAATCCGGCGCCGGCGTGCTCGCCAGCGTCGCCTGGATCGCCTTCGGCCTGTCCTGCCTGTGGTGGGAGGATGTCGGCGACTGGTCGCGCACGCATTCGCTCGGCATCGTCGCCTTCATCATCGCAGCCATCGCGCTGTTCGGAACGCTCGGCGCCGACTATCTCGGCTCGGCGGGCCGGGCGGTGCGCCAGCGCGCGCCGTGGCTGGTGGCGCTCGGCGCGTTCCTGACGCTGTGGGAGGTCGCCACCGCGAAATTCGCCTGGCTGCCGCTGCCGTTCTTCCCGCCGCCGCAATCGATCATCGAGGTCTATACCGACGACTTCCCCAAGCTGCTCGACAGCGTCTTCGCCTCGGTGAAGCTGCAACTCGGCGGCTACCTGATCGGCGCGACCGTCGGTTTCCTCACCGGCGTCTCGATCGGCTGGTCGCGCGCCGTCGGCTACTGGGTACATCCCGTGCTGCGCTTCATCGGGCCGCTGCCGGCGACGGCCTGGCTGCCGATCGCCTTCTTCACCTTTCCCTCGAGCTGGAGCGCCTCGACCTTCCTGATCGCGCTGGCGACCGGCTTTCCCGTCACCGTGCTGACCTGGTCGGGAGTCGCGAGCGTCAGCAACGCCTATTACGACGTCGCGCGCACGCTCGGTGCCAAGCCCTCGTTCCTGGTGCTGAAGGTGGCGATCCCGGCGGCGCTGCCGCACGTCTTCGTCGGCCTGTTCATGGGCCTTGGTTCGTCCTTCGCCGTGCTGGTCGTGGCCGAGATGATCGGCGTCAAGGCCGGGCTCGGCTGGTACCTGCAATGGGCGCAGGGCTGGGCGGCCTATGCCAACATGTATGCCGCGCTGATCGTGATGTCGCTGCTCTGCTCCGGCGCGATCACGCTGCTGTTTTCGATCCGCGACCGGCTGCTGGTCTGGCAGAAGGGGACCGTGAAATGGTAGAGGCCGCGCTCGCAGAAGCGGTTGCGCTTCAACCCTCCGCCGGCGCCGCGCTCGACATCGCGAATGTCAGCCACGCCTTCGACATCGACGGCGCCGAACTGCCCGTGCTCAGTGACGTCAGCATCGCGGTCGAGCCGGGCGAATTCGTCGCGCTGCTCGGGCCATCCGGCTGCGGCAAGTCGACCCTGCTCCGGCTCGTCGCCGGGCTGGACAGGCCCAAGGCCGGGATCCTGCGCGAGGACGAGGCGCGCATCACGCGGCCGCATCCCTCCCGCGTCGTCGTGTTCCAGGATCCGACCTTGTTTCCCTGGCGCACGGTCTGGGACAACGTCGCGCTGGGGCTGGAGGCGCAGGGCATCCTGAAGACCCAGCGGCGGCGCGTCGACGACGCGCTCGACCTGGTCGGGCTGTCCTCGTTCCGCAACGCCTATCCGCACCAGCTCTCCGGCGGCATGGCGCAGCGCGTCGCGCTCGCCCGCGCGCTGGTCAATGATCCCCGGATCCTCATCCTCGACGAGCCGCTCGGCAAGCTGGACTCGCTGACCCGCATCACCATGCAGGCCGAGATTGTCTCGCTATGGCAGCGCAAGGGCTTCACGACGTTGCTCGTGACCCATGATGCCGAGGAGGCGCTGGTGCTGGCCAACCGCGTCATCGTGTTCAGCGAGCGCCCGGCGCGGGTCAAGGCCGACATCAGGGTCGATCGGCCCTATCCGCGCCATCGCGGCGATCCCTATCTGGCCGATCTGCGCCGCCAGATTCTCGGCCTTCTCGGACTGGAGGCAACATGGTGAAGACACTGGCGCAAGGTCGATTGTCCCAGGGCGAACCCGACTACATCGCCCGCGCCGAAACGCTCGCAAAAGACTTCGCCGCGCGCGCGACCG
Organism: uncultured Bradyrhizobium sp.; assembly: GCA_964423245.1. Classification (GTDB taxonomy): domain Bacteria; phylum Pseudomonadota; class Alphaproteobacteria; order Rhizobiales; family Xanthobacteraceae; genus Bradyrhizobium. The sequence goes on from CAYREH010000001.1 coordinate 265,851, forward strand.
AGCATGACCGCACCGCCAGCTTTCCCTTCGAGAATTTCCGCGAATTGTCCGAGGCGGGGCTGCTGTCGCTGACGGTGCCGGCCGTTCACGGTGGTGCCGGCGCCGGCGCGCGCTATACGGCGCGGGTGATCGGCATCGTCGGCAAGGCCGACCCGTCCACCGCGCTGGTGCTGGCGATGCACTATATCAACCACCTCGTGATGGCGCGCAGCCCGACCTGGCCGGCGCGGCTGTCGCGCAAGCTCGCGCGCGAGACGGTCGAGGGCATTGCGCTGGTCAATGCGCTGCGCGTCGAGCCCGAACTCGGCTCGCCCTCGCGCGGCGGCCTGCCGGCGACGATCGCGCGGCGCACCGAGACTGGCTGGCGCCTGTCCGGTCACAAGATCTATTCGACGGGATCGCCGATCCTGAAATGGTATCTGGTCTGGGCCCGGACGGATGAAGCCGAGCCGCGCGTCGGGCAGTTTCTGGTGCCGGCCGGCCTGCCGGGCACGCGCATCGTCGAGACCTGGGACCATCACGGCCTGCGCGCCAGCGGCAGTCACGACGTCATCTTCGAGGACGTGGTGATCCCGCTCGATGCCGAGATCGACGTCCGCAAGCCGTCGGAATGGCGCGCCCCCGATATCGCCCAGGCGACGGTCCACACGGTGTTCGTCGCGGCGATCTATGACGGCATCGCCCGCGCCGCGCGCGACTGGCTGGTGACGTTCCTCAAGCAGCGCGTTCCCGCCAGCCTCGGCGCGCCGCTCGCGACCCTGCCGCGGGCGCAGGAGATCCTCGGCGCCATCGAGGCCCGGCTGGCCGTCAATGCGCGTCTGATCGACACCTTCGCGCGCGATTTCGACGACGGAATCGAGCTCTCCACGGGCGAATCCAATGCCGTCAAGCTGACCGTGACCAACAACGCCGTCGCGGTGGTCGAGGATGCGCTGTCGCTGTCCGGCAATCACGGCCTGTCCCGCACCAATCCGCTGGAGCGGCACTATCGCGACGTGCTGTGCGGCCGCGTGCACACCCCGCAGGACGATGCCACGCGCATCGGCCTCGGCCGCGCCGCATTGGGGCTGTAGCTTCTCGTAAACAATCAGGGAGACGATCATGTCGGTCGAGTTCATCGGCTTTATCGCGAACAGCAATGCGTCCGAGACCATCGTGCGGCAGGGGCCGGTGCTCGATCCCGATTATATCGAGACGGTCGCCAAGGCGCATGAGCTTGCCGGCTTCGACCGCGCGCTGCTGGCGTTCCATTCGACCACGCCGGATTCGCTCCAGGTCGCCCAGCACGTGCTGGCCATTACCAGGAAACTCAAGGTGATGATCGCGCAGCGGCCGGGCTTCACGGCGCCGACGGTCCTGGCGCGCCAGCTCGCGACGCTCGATCAGCTCTATAACGGACGCGTCTCGCTGCATGTCATCACCGGCGGCAACGCGATCGAGCTCAGGCAGGACGGCAACACGGTTGACGACAAGGACGAGCGCTACGCCCGCACCAGCGAGTTCCTGGACATCGTAAGGCTGGAATGGACCAGCGAGAAGCCGTTCAACTACAGCGGCAAATACTACACCGTCGAGAACGGTTTTTCGCAGGTGAAGCCGCTGCAGAAGGGCGGCATCTACACGTTCGTCGGTGGCGGCTCGGACGCCGCGATCGAGGTCTCGGGCAAGCATGCCGACACCTTTGCGCTGTGGGGTGAATCCTATGCGCAGGTGCGCGACGTCACCGGACGCGTGCGCGCGGCGGCCGCGCGCCACGGTCGGCCGAGCCCGCGCTTCAGCCTGTCGGTGCGGCCGATCCTCGCCGATACGGAGGAGCAGGCCTGGAAGAAGGCCGAAGGCATCCTCGAACGCGCCACCGCGCTGCAGGACCAGACCGGCTATCGCCGGCCAAATCACGCGACCGAGGGCGCCAAGCGGCTGCTGGCGGCGGCCGACCAGGGCGCTCGCATCGACAAGCGGCTGTGGACCGAGATCGCAAAACTCACCGGTGCGAACAGCAACACCACCGCGCTGGTCGGCACGCCCGCGCAGGTCGCGGAGGTGTTCGCAGACTATTATGACCTCGGCGTCAGCCACTTCCTGATCCGCGGCTTCGATCCGCTTCCCGACGCGATCGACTATGGCCGAGAGCTGATCCCGCTGACGCGCAAGCTGATCGCCGAACGCCAGGGTGTTCGCGGCGAGGCCGCGGAATGATCCGTCTGATGCTGGCCGGCGCGCTGCTGTTCGGGTCGCTGACCCCGGCGGCGGCGCAGACCACCCTGCGGGTCGGGGACCAGAAGGGCAACGCCCAGGCCGTGATGGAAGCGGCCGGCGTGCTCAAGGACGTGCCCTACAGGATCGAGTGGAAGGAGTTTCCGGCGGCAGCTCCGCTGCTTGAGGCGCTCAGTGCCGGCGCGATCGAGACCGGGCTGGTCGGCGATGCGCCGTTCACCTTCGCCGCCGCGTCGGGCGCGCCGGTGAAGGCGATCGCCGCGATCCGCCAGACCCGCGAGGGGCTCGCCATCCTCGTGCCGGAGAATTCGCCGATCAAGACGTTTGCCGATCTGCGCGGCAAGAAGATCGCGACCGGTCGCGGCTCGATCGGCCATCAGCTGATCCTCGCGGCGCTGGAGAAGAACGGCTGGGCTGCGTCCGACGTGCAGATCGCGTTCCTGGCGCCGTCCGATGCCAAGATCGCCTATACGCAGGGCTCGGTCGATGCCTGGTCGACCTGGGAGCCCTATGTCAGCCGGGAAGAGGTGCTGTTCAGGTCGCGCCGCATCATCACCTCGGAAGGCCTGACGCCGGGCCTCAGTTTCCAGGTGGCGCGGCCCGACGCGATCCGCGACAAGCGCGCGGAACTGACCGATTTCATCCGCCGCCTGACCGCGGCGCGGGCGTGGTCGCTGAACAATGTCGAGAGCTATGCCGCGACCTGGGGCAGGCTGATGAACATCCCCACCGCGGTGCCGCAGAACTGGCTGTCGCGCGCGAAGATCCGCATCGCGCCGATCGACGAGAGCGTGATCGCCGACGAGCAGAGCACCATCGACCTCTACTTCCGCTGGGGCCTGATCAAGCAGAAGCTCGACGCCGCCGAGATCGTCGATCGCTCCTTCGCGGACGCGATCGCGAAGACGGGGCTGTAGGACAGGAACGCTCGCGTGTCCCGGACGCCGCGCTTCCCTCTCCCCTTGTGGGAGAGGGTGGCTCGCGGCGAATGCCGCGAGACGGGTGAGGGGTTCTCTCCGCAACGCATTTCCAAAACTGAATTCGCGGAGGCAACCCCTCATCCGGCGCTTCGCGCCACCTTCTCCCACAAGGGGAGAAGGGAAGCAGCGTGCGCGGAGCAATCGTTGAAACGTTCCGTCTGCATGTCTTCCGCCCACGGCACTCCCGTTGCTATTTGCATCGCCTCCCTTGCATCGCGCGGCATCCCGGCAAAGATCAATCCGACGACCACATCGGGAGACCGGCCATGGGCCTGCAAGAAACAAGAATCGAATCGCTTCCCTTCGTCACCGCCGAACTCAACTATCTCGCGCCGACCGCCGGCAAGCCGCGCACCTATGCCTTCGATCCGCCGCCGGGCGAGCCCAAGAGCACCGCGCTGCCGGAGGCGCACCAGGTTCCGGTGTTCGATGGCCGCCTGATCGCGCAGAGCTTCTCGCTCGATCGCGAAGGCTTCGCGCTGGTACGGCATCCGACCCGCGTGAAGGACTATTACAACGACGAAGAGGTGAGGGCGGTCTACTATCCCGCGGTCGAGGCGTTTCTGCGGGCGACGCTGAAGGCCGACCGCGTCTTCATCTTCGACCACACCGTGAGGAGGCGCGTCGAGGGTGCCGCCGACATTCGCGATGGCGGTCCGCGCCAGCCCGCGACGCGCGTGCATGTCGACCAGACCGCGGTCTCCGGCGCCAACCGCGTGCGCGAGCATCTGCCCGACGAGGCCGAGGAGCTGTTGAAGGGGCGTGTGCAGGTGATCAATCTGTGGCGGCCGATCCGCGGCCCCTTGCGCGACACGCCGCTCGCCATGGCCGACGGCACCACGGTCGCGCCGGAGGATCTCGTGGCCTCCGACCTGATCTATCCCAACCGCCGCGGCGAGACCTATTCGGTGAGATACAACCCGGCCCATCGCTGGTTCTATTTCCCGGAGATGACGCCGGACGAGGCGCTGCTGCTCAAATGCTATGATTCCGCGACCGACGGCCGGACCCGTTTCGGGCCGCACACGGCGTTCGTCGATCCCTCGACGCCGCCCGATGCGCCGCCGCGCGAGAGCATCGAGGTGCGGACCCTCGTGTTCCACAAGCACTGACAATCCGTGATGGCCGGCCGCCGCGCCGGCCGTTTCGTTCCGGGGAACCGCTTCGGTCCCCCGACGTTTGCGAAGGGGGCAGGGCAACCGGAGTGGTGCCTTGCGCGCGCAGACGACCTTGCTGGCTTCGATGACGGCTTCACTGATCTCGTTGACATCCGGGGCCTCCGCGGAGAGCGGACTGGCCTCCTATTACAGCTACGGCAAATCCGGAAAGGGCGCCGAACTCACCTGCGCGCACCGCACGCGCCCGTTCGGCAGCGTGCTGAAAGTGTCCTATGGCGGCCGCACCATCCAGTGCCGCGTCAATGATCGCGGCCCCTTCATCCGCGGGCGCATCGTCGATCTCTCCGTGCCGGCCGCCCGCGCGCTCGGCATGATGAGTGCGGGCGTGGTGCAGGTCTCGGTGGAGTAGGATGGGGCGGTGCCGGCAAGGGATGCCGGCACCTCGTCGCGCGTGGGGAACTCCCGGTCTCAGCCCGGCCCTGCGCCCTGCGTCGCCGTGTAGACCGCGTAGAGCGACTGGCTCGCGGCCATGAACAGGCGGTTGCGCTTGGGGCCGCCGAAGCAGACATTGCCGCAGACCTCCGGCAGGCGGATCCGCCCGAGCAGCTTGCCCTCCGGCGACCACACCGTCACGCCGCTATAGCCGACCGCGCGTCCGGCATTGCTGGAGGCCCAGACATTGCCGTTGACGTCGCAGCGCAGGCCATCCGGTCCGCACTTCACGCCGTCGATCACGCAATCGCTGAAGCGCTTCAAATTGGAGAGCTTGTTGTCGGCGCCGACGTCAAACACGAAGATCTCGCCCTTGCCGCCGGGGCCGGTATCGCCCGGTCCCTTGCCGGTCGAGGCGATGTAGAGCTTCTTGAAGTCGGGCGAGAAGCACAGGCCGTTCGGATCCGGCACCTGCTCTTCTGTGACGACGAGATCGATGCGCCCGCTGGGATCGATGCGATAGCAATTGGTCGGCAGCTCGCGCTTGCCCGGCACGAACCCCGCCGGCTGTCCGATCCGCGGATTGAGCTTGCCGGCCGCGTTGCTCGGGCCGCCTGCAATGTCGGGCTCGCCCTCATAGAGCTGCCCGCCATAGGGCGGATCGGTGAACCAGTAGCTCCCGTCTGGATGCGCGACGACGTCGTTCGGCGAATTCAGGCGCTTGCCCTGATAGGAATCGGCGAGCACGGTGGCGGTGCCGTCGTGCTCGTAGCGCGTCACGCGCCGGGTCAGATGCTCGCAGGAGAGCTGGCGACCCTGGAAGTCGAACGAGTTGCCGTTGGAGTTGTTGGAGGGCGAGCGGAACACGCTGACGCGGCCGTCGTCCTCGCTCCAGCGCATCTGCCGGTTGTTGGGAATGTCGCTCCACAGCAGATAGCGGCCCTGCGCGCTCCAGGCCGGACCTTCCGCCCATAGCAGGCCGGTGTAGAGCCGCTTGATCGCGGTATTGGGCTGGGCCAGATCGTTGAACGACGGATCGACCGCGACGATGTCGGGGTCCCAGAAATAGGTGGTCGGCGCACCATTGGGTCCAAAGTCGCGCGGCGGCGTCGTGATCGTGGTCGGCGGCGCGGCCGGCCCGGTCTGGGCCAGCGCAGGGCCGGCCATCGTGGCGGCGGCGCCGAGCGCGAGCCCCCGCACCAATGTTCGTCGTGAAAGCGCAGTGTCCTGTTCACGCAGCTGTTGGCGTGTCATCGCGTCCTCCCGGTCTCGTTCGGCTGGCCGGTTGATCCGGCCAAGCCCAGGTCAAGCTAGTCTCAACGGCGTCAGGTTGCGAGCGCAGCGATCACACCCCTTGCGCGATCCTTGCACGATCCTTGCGCTATCGCACCGCAGGCTGGCATGGGATCGTGGCGAACCCGGGCAGATATGTTGGCCCTGTTGGGATGGCTGCGCCGTCGCCGCTGGGGCTGACGACACAACCAGGTCACCCATCCTGACCATCTTTTGGCGTTGCAGTTGCGGCCATTTCTCGTCTAGAAACAGGCGCATCGAGCCCCACGGCAACCAACCGTCAACGGTTTTGGCCGAGAATTTCAGGGCTCAAAAGGGTCTGGCAATGCTGATTCGCGGCCAAATCGAGGGGATTTCGGGGGAGGTGGCTCTGGCCGCCGCCACGATCCCGGCCGCGCTGCTGCCCACCCTCCTTCTTGGCGGCCTTCTTCTTACCTGCCCCTGAGGGCCGGCTGGGCGCCATGCGCCTGGGCACTCAGGGGTTGGTCGAGATCACCGGACACCTCAGGCGCTCAGGCAGTTGAAGGGCGCATCAGCTCAAAGGAATTTTCGAAATGGCCCCCGTGAACAAGTCCGACAAGGACCGCGTCATCATTTTCGACACCACGCTGCGCGACGGCGAGCAGTGCCCCGGCGCCACCATGACGTTCGAGGAGAAGCTCGAGGTCGCCGAGCTGCTGGACGATATGGGCGTCGACGTCATCGAGGCCGGCTTCCCGATCACCTCGGAAGGCGACTTCCAGGCGGTCAGCGAGATCGCCCGCCGCTCCAAGAACGCCGTGATCGCCGGCCTGTCGCGCGCCCATCCCGCCGACATCGACCGCTGCGCGGAAGCGGTGAAGTTCGCCAAGCGCGGCCGCGTTCACACCGTGATCGCGACCTCGCCGCTGCACATGCGCGTCAAGCTGAACAAGACGCCGGAGCAGGTGATCGAGACCTCGGTCGCCATGGTCGCGCGCGCCCGCAACCAGATCGACGACGTCGAATGGTCGGCCGAGGACGGCACCCGCAGCGAGATGGAGTATCTGTGCCGCATCGTGGAAGCCGTCATCAAGGCCGGCGCCACCACGGTGAACATCCCCGACACCGTCGGCTATACGGTGCCGGAGGAGTACACCCACTTCATGAGGACGCTGATCGAGCGCGTGCCGAACTCCGACAAGGCGGTGTTCTCGGTGCACTGCCACAACGACCTCGGCATGGCGGTGGCGAATTCGCTGGCCGGCATCGTCGGCGGCGCGCGCCAGGTCGAGTGCACGGTCAACGGCATCGGCGAGCGCGCCGGCAATGCCGCGCTGGAAGAGATCGTGATGGCGATCAACGTCCGTAACGACAAATTCCCGTACTGGAACAAGATCGACACCACGCAGCTCACGCGTGCCTCCAAGGTGGTATCGGCGGCGACCTCGTTCCCGGTCCAGTACAACAAGGCGATCGTCGGCCGGAACGCGTTCGCGCATGAGAGCGGCATCCACCAGGACGGCGTGCTGAAGGACGCCTCGACTTACGAGATCATGCGGCCCGAGATGGTCGGCCTGAAGCAGTCCTCGCTGGTGCTCGGCAAGCATTCCGGGCGCCACGCCTTCGTGCACAAGCTGGAGGAGATGGGCTACAAGCTCGGTCCGAACCAGCTGGAGGATGCGTTCGCGCGGATGAAGGCGCTCGCCGACCGCAAGAAGGACATCTACGACGAGGACATCGAGGCGCTGGTCGATGCCGAGATGGCGGCTTCGCACGATCGCATCAAGCTGGCCTCGCTGACCGTGATCGCCGGCACCCATGGCCCGCAGCGCGCGACCATGAAGCTCGACGTCGACGGTCAGATCAAGATCGAGGAAGCCGAGGGCAACGGTCCGGTCGATGCGGTGTTCAACTGCATCAAGCGCCTGGTGCCGCACGAGGCCAAGCTCGAACTGTACCAGGTCCATGCCGTGACCGAGGGCACCGACGCGCAGGCGGAAGTGTCGGTACGGCTGTCGCATGACGGCCGGTCGATGACCGCCCGCGCGGCCGATCCGGATACGCTGGTGGCCTCCGCCAAGGCCTATCTCGGCGCGCTCAACAAGATCGTCATGAAGCGCCAGCGCGATCAGGTATCGGCCGCTGCGGCGAGCTGATACGGCTTGCTTCGCCTCTCCCGCGTGCGGGAGAGGCCGTCACGCTCCGGGCGATGCGAAGCATCGTCCCGCGCGAGGCGGGTGAGGGGCTCGCAACGGAAGGCCTTTCGCTGCTGAGAGACACTCTCTCCAGCCCTTTCCCGCGAGCGGGAGAGGGGGCGCAGCGGCATATGTGGCATTCACCGGGAATGGCTGCCCTGCTAACGGCCAATAGCGGCTGCGGCCGCCAGCGGCTATGGATGCAACCGGCATAAGCATCGGCCGTCCGCGCGCCGGACGGCCCAAATAAACAACAGGGAGAGACTATGCGCAGCTTCGCGATCGCCGCGTCCATCGCGGCATTGGCCCTCGGATTGGCCGGACCGGCATCGGCCCAGTCGCCCATCATCATCAAGTTCAGCCACGTCGTCGCCACCGACACGCCGAAGGGCAAGGCGTCGGAGAAGTTCAAGGAGCTCGCCGAGAAGTACACCGGCGGCAAGGTGAAGGTCGAGGTCTATCCGAACTCGACGCTCTACAAGGACAAGGAAGAGCTCGAGGCGTTGCAGCTCGGCAGCGTGCAGATGCTGGCGCCGTCCAACTCCAAGTTCGGGCCGCTCGGCATCCGTGAGTTCGAGGTGTTCGATCTGCCCTACATCCTTCCCGACCTGAAGACGCTGCGCAAGGTGACGGAAGGCCCGCTCGGCGCGCGGCTGCTCAAGCTGCTGGACTCCAAGGGGATCACCGGCCTCGCCTATTGGGACAACGGCTTCAAGCAGATGAGCGCCAACAAGAAGCTGGTCGATCCCGCCGATTACCAGGGCGTCAAGTTCCGGATCCAGTCTTCGCGCGTGCTGCAGGCCCAGTTCAAGGCGCTGAGCTCGCTGCCGCAGGTGATGGCCTTCTCGGAGGTCTACCAGGCCTTGCAGACCGGCGTCGTCGACGGCCAGGAGAACACCTGGTCGAACATCTATACGCAGAAGATGCACGAGGTGCAGAAGTACATCACCGAGACCAATCACGGCTATATCGGCTACGTCGTCATCGTGAACAAGAAGTTCTGGGACGATCTGCCGGCCGACATCCGCGAGCAACTCACCAAGGCGATGAAGGAAGCGACCGACTTCGGCAACGCGCAGTCGCAGAAGGAGAACGACGACGCGCTCGCCGAGATCAGGAAGAGCGGCAAGAGCGAGATCATCAAGCTCACGGCGGCGCAGAACGAGGCGATGCGCAAGGCGATGGAGCCGGTCTACAAGGATGCGGCAAGCCGCATCGGCCAGCCCTTGATCGACGAATTCCTCAAGGAAGCGAAGAGCACGACGAACTGACCTCGGTCGCGTCCTTGTCTCGCGAGACACAAAAGGCTTCCGCACCGACATGCGGAAGCCTTTTTCGTTGCGGACGGTGTCCGGATGCGACCAACGGTAAAAGCGGCCATTACATCTCGGTAAGGTCGCGCTCTCTGTCCAACTTGTAAGTTGCGCGTGGTCTGCACGCAGCCCATCTTCGTCGCAGCCCTTCCACAGGAGGTTTGCATGAGGAAGTTCACCATCGCCGCCATCGCCGTGCTCAGCATCGCCGGCTCGGGCGCGGTCTATGCGCAGTACCATCGTCCGTGGATGGAGCACTTCCACCACGCCCGCGTGAGCCCCGAGGATCGCGCCGCGTTCGTCGATGCGCGCATCGCCGCCGTGCATGCCGGGCTGAAGCTCACTGCCGATCAGGAGAAGCTGTGGCCGCCGGTCGAGAGCGCCGTGCGCGAGTTCGCCAAGCTGCGCATCGACCGCGCCAATGCGCGGATGAATGCCGGCCCCGGCGACAGGTCTGAGGATCCGGTCGCCCGCCTGCGCCAGCGCGCCGAGGACATGGGCGCGTCCTCCGCGGCCCTGAAGAAGATCGCCGATGCCGCCGATCCGCTCTACAAGACCCTGGACGATGGCCAGAAGCGCCGGCTCGCCGCGCTGACCCGCCACCGCGGTCCGTTCGGAGGTGGCGAGGACGGCCCGCCCCGCCACTTCATGGAGCGCATGATGGAACGTGGCATGGACCATTTCCACGGCGACCGTTTCGACCGCGACGGCGGGCCGGACCGGGACCGCGAGGGCCGGCTCTGAGTCGGCTCCCGATCTGCGGAATTAACCCTGGCGAAGCCGCTGGAATCCAGCGGCTTTTCGCTTTTTCGGGGGCTTCGCGGAGCGCATGGCAAAGACTTGGCAAACCTTCTGGAAAACCTTCGCCGCATCGCTTGCCAGACCCGGATCGCTTTGCTAAACGACCGGCCTCGCAAGGCATTGACCGCCTTTCGGGCGCATAGCTCAGTTGGTAGAGCAGCTGACTCTTAATCAGCGGGTCCCAGGTTCGAGCCCTGGTGCGCCCACCATTCAAGGTCAAACAATCCACGGGTCCATCGAGCGATAGACCAGCCCCGTTCAGGGTACTGTCCGCGCGTCGAGCTCGAGCACAGTCGCGCAGGGGGATGGATGTGACGACCGGGATGAGCTGCGTCGTGAACGGATTCAGCGACGCCCGACGGGTCAACGATCAAGGCTGTTCATCTGGCGGCGCCGGCCATGGCGCTCGCATCATCATCGACGGCGGTCTGGGTTTCGTGGCACCGATGCTCGCGTCTCTCGCTGATCACGAGCAACGGCGCCACTCAGCCCCTCAAAACACCTCGACGCCCGAATCCTTGATGACCTTGCCCCAGCGGCCGTAGTCGGCCTTGATGGTGGTCGCGAAGCCCTCGGGCGTCGACGTGGTGACGCGCAATCCCTGAGCTTCCAGGCGAGCTTGAACATCGGGCTGGGCTCCGATGCGGATGATCTCTGCATTCAGGCGCTGGATGATGTCAGCCGGAGTGCCTGCGGGCGCGACCAGGCCGAACCAGGAATCGACCACGAAGTCCGACACGCCGGCTTCGGCCGCGGTCGGGACGTCGGGAAGCTGCGGCGACCGCTCTCGGCTGGTGACGAGGAGGCCCTTCACCTTGCCGTCGCGGATCTGCGGCGCAAGCACGGTGAGCGTGTCGAACGACAGGTTGACGACGTTACCCAACAGGGCGCTCACCGCCGGAGCGCTGCCCTTGAACGGCACGTGCAACAGCTTCGTTCCGGTCTGGCTCTGGAAGAGCTCGCCGCTCAGATGGCAGAGCGTTCCGGGACCGCAGGACGAATAGGTCAGCTTGCCGGGATCCTTGTTCGCCGCGGCGACGAGCTCCCTTGCGGTCGACACTGGCGTGTTCGGGCTGGCCGCCAGCACATAGGGGACAGTTGCCAGATTCGAGATCGGCGTGAAGCTCTTGAAGGGATCGTACCTGATCTCCTTGTTGATGTGCGGCAGGATGGTGAGCTGTCCGGCGGGAGCCAGGGACAGGGTATAGCCATCGGGGTCCGCGCCGGCGACGGCTTCGGCGGCAATCGCGGTGCCTGCGCCGGCCTTGTTCTCGATCACGACGGGCTGCTTGAGTGCTTCGCTCAGCTTGTCCGCGTAGACGCGGGCGACGGTGTCCGCCGCGCCGCCCGGAGGAAACGGCACGATCAGCTTGATCGTCCGGCTCGGCCAGGCGCTCGCACTTGCGCCGCTCGCGCTCATCAGCACGGAGGCGGCGACAAAGGACGCGGCGAAGAAGCGAAGAGATCGAACGAAGCGCACGGCGGGAATCCTCAGTGATGTTCGGCAAGTCGGCGGCGCGTCCCTTTTCACCGGAACGTTCGCTGGCAGACACTCGCCACGGAGACCCTCGATAAATGCTCTCTGGCCGCACTCGCGGCAATGGAACCGCGTTGCAAATGCGCCTCTGTCGCTGGGTGATTGCCTCTGCCGGATGCGCGATCGAGAGAAAAAACATCCATGACGCCCGGCGGGCGTCCGGCCAACCTTCGCATCCATCAAAACCAGGCGGAAATCATCCCGGCGCGACGCAAGCGTCCCGGCATCTGGTGCCAGGGCGGCCCGATGGCATCGCCGTTGACGAACCTCGGACTGCTCTTCCCCAGTATGACGGTCTTTGATAAACATCATACTGATCGGGGTGGCTGGAATGAGCAAGTGACGAGAATCTCTTCGCGGACAATGTCTTGGCCTGCGGTCGCGCCCGGCATTGCGCTGCTGTTTGGCGGGCTTCTCGCCGCCAATGTCGCGGCCTGGGTGTGGGCCTTCGCGGTGTTCGCCGACCGGCCGGCGGTGATGGCGACCGCCTTGCTCGCCTGGGTGTTCGGGCTGCGCCACGCCGTCGATGCCGACCACATTGCGGCGATCGACAATGTCGTGCGCAAGCTGATGCAGGCGGGCGGGACACCGCGCAGCGTGGGTCTGTATTTCGCGCTCGGCCACTCCACGGTCGTCGTGGTCGCCGCCACGCTGCTCGCGGTCGGCGTGATCAGTTTCGGCGGCGACAGCGTGCTGAAGCAGATCGGCAGCCTGATCGGCACCTCGGTGTCGGCGCTGTTCCTGCTGACGATCGCGGCGATCAATCTCGTCATCTTCATCGGCCTGTGGCGGACGTTTCGGGCGGCGCGCGAGCGGGGCGTGCATGATGCCGCCGGCCTGGAAGCGCTGCTCGAACGGCGCGGAGTTCTGGCGCGGCTGCTCGGACCGATGTTCCGCCTGGTGACGAAGCCCTGGCACATGTATCTGCTCGGCCTGTTGTTCGGGCTCGGCTTCGATACTGCCACCGAGATCGGTCTGCTCGGCATTTCCGCCACGGAAGCGGCGCGCGGCGTGTCGCTTGCGCATCTCTTGGTGTTTCCCGCGCTGTTCGCCGCCGGCATGGCGCTGGTCGATACGCTCGATTCCGCGCTGATGGTCAGCGCCTATCGCTGGGCCTTCGTCGATCCTCTGCGCAAGCTCTGGTACAACCTGACCATCACCGCGGCGTCCATTGCCGTGGCGCTGCTGATCGGCGGCATCGAGGCGCTCGGCCTGATCGCCGACCGCTTCGGCCTCACCGGCGGCGTCTGGGCGCTGGTCGAGAACCTCAACGACTCGCTCGCCAATGTCGGCTTCGCCGTGATCGCGCTGTTCGCGGTGGCTTGGCTCGTCTCGGTCGTGCTCTATCGCCACGTGATGGCGGGCGAGCGTCGCGTCGTCTCGCAGGCGCTGGACTGTGCCGATGCCAGCGAGGCGGCCTGAGACCGCGCGAAGGCGAACCAGATCGCCGACGCCCATGGCTCGCTGCTCAAGACCGACACGCTGTACAATCTCCTGATCTCCGGCGCCGTGCCGGCGGCAGTGTGCCGGAACGGCGTGATGAATCTGGTGCTGCACCCCGTCGAGCCGCCGACGCTCGCCGGGACATTCGAGCGCGGCCCGCCGCGCGCAGGGCGATTGCAAGACCCCGGTGGTGTTGCAATACTGTCTCCAACGGGCGGCGCGATGACGCGGCCCGAAGTGCGAGGGGGACGTGGATGGGAGGAGATCTCGATCTCACCGGCTTTGCGCTGCATCCGCAGCGCGGGGCAGTGCTGGGCGAGGTGCATGCGCGCCCGTTCACCCGCCTGACGGCCCCGCTCACCGTGCTGCGCTTCGCGTTTCTCGCCCAGGGCGAGGCTGCCGCCGCCGACCGCGCCCGGTTCGTGGCGTTCTGCGCCGCGCAGGGGCAAGCGCCGCCGGATGAGGGCGCCAAGCATCATCAGGTCATGCTCGGCGAGGTTCAACTGCGCTGGGAGCAGCATTCCGAATTCACGACCTTCACCTGGATCCTCCCCCACGCGGACCAGTCCGCGCACCGGTTCGGCGAGATCGAACCGAACCTCGCCACGCTGGTCCGGTCGCTGCCGCAATCTGGACAGTTGCTGGTTGCGGTCAAGCTCGAGGTCGAGCAACGGGCCGATGCACTGGCGCGCGCGCAGCAGCTGTTCGAGCGCAGCAGTCTCGCCATGGCGTCGGTCCGCCGCGGCCCGGCGGTCGTCGCATCCGATTTCCGCGCGGACGACCAGGGCTTCACCCGCATCCTGGTCTGCAATGACGGCCTGACGCCGGGCCGGCTCGGTGCGCTCGTGCAGCGCGTGCTGGAGATCGAGACCTATCGCACGCTGGCGCTGCTTGGTCTGCCGGCCGCGCTCGCGCTGGCGCCCACGGTGGACCGGATCGGCCGCCGTCTGGTCGAGGTGCTCGAGGAAATGCAGGGTGCCCAGGACCTCAAGCTCAACAATCACCTGCTGGAGGAACTGACGGCGCTGGCCGCCTCGCTGGAACGCGGCGCCGCCGCCAGCCTGTTCCGCTTCGGCGCCAGCAAGGCCTATAACGAGCTCGTGCAGGCCCGGCTCTCGGTGATCGAGGGCGGCGAGATCGCGGGCTATCCGACCTGGTCCTCCTTCCTCGCCCGCCGGATGGCGCCGGCGATGCGCACCTGCATCTCGGTGGAGGAGCGGCAGGCCAATCTGTCGATCAAGCTCGCCCGCGCCGCCGACCTGCTGCGGACCCGCGTGGATGTCGAACTCGAGGAGCAGAACCGCGATCTGCTGCGCTCGATGAACGATCGCACCCGCCTGCAATTGCGCCTGCAGAGCACCGTCGAGGGCCTGTCGGTGGCCGCGATCGGCTATTACGTCGTCAGCCTGTTCGGCTACGTCGCCAAGGGCGCGCATGAGGCCGGGCTGCATGTCGACCCGTCACTGGCGACCGCGATGTTCGTGCCGGTGGCGGTGGCGCTGATCTGGATCGTCACCCGCAACATCCGCCGGCGCCACCTCAGGAACAAGGACTCCGACGTCCACGATTGAGCCGCTCTATAGCCCGGCTGCGACGCCGAGCCGGCCGAGGCCCGGAAGCTTGATGGCGGGGCGCCGGATGTCGAAGCCGAGGACCGCGCCGAAGAAATTGATCTCGAACCCCTCGACCCAGCCCAGTTTCAATCCGAGATAGCCGGCGAGCGAGGCGTGGAAGCCGGTCCCCGAAGGCGTCAGGCCGATCCACCGGTCGTGATAGGGATAGTCCTTGCCGATCGCGGTCGGCGGCAACACGGCGCCGAGCTCGGGGACGGCGTCGAGCGCCGCCTGCACGAAGGTGTTGGAGTTCGGTCCGGGCCAGGCGCTGTAATCGCCATAGGCGCGAAACCGGTAGGTCTCGATCACATTGCGGATCTTGGGGATCAGCGCTTCGGCGCGCGGACCGTCCACCGCGACCACCGTCGTCGGAATCGCGCCGAACCAGCGTCCGTCGGGCGCAAATCCGTTGCTGCGGATGGGATCGCCCCAGGCCGTGTAGTCGTAGCGGCTGTAGCTGCTGGCGCCCTTGTCCTTGACCACGATCCAGCTGTGCACGGCGAAGATGCTGCGCCAGCGCACCGTGCGCGCCGCAAAGACGCGGATCACCGCCTCGGGATTGGCTGAGGGATGCGGCAGCAGGCCGGCGCTGGAGCGGTCCGCCGTCTGCCAGTTGCCGCGGCCGTCTCCGCGCAGAAAGTAGCGGCCCGCCGACACGCCGATCGGCAGGAAGATCAACAGCAGGAAGAGGGTCACAAATTTCCTCAAGAGACGGAGCGGATGGTGCGCGGGAGGGACCTCATCGATATAGGTCGATCCGCGCACGGTGCCAGCACGCCCTGCGCACTTGCATTCGGAAGTGGCATCCATATCTGACCCGGCATGATGATGAAATTGTCTCTCGTCGAGGATCAGGCCATCCAGGCCCGCATCGCGCAGGTCGTGGGCGCGGAGACGTTCGATCGGCTGTTTTCGGGCATCCGCTTCGACGAGATCGGCGGGAATCTGCTGTTCGCATTCGCACGGGACGAGGACGTGGCCGCCGAAATCGAGGACGATTTCTCGCATGATCTGGCGCTGATCGCCTCGATCATCATCGGTCAGAACATCGATGTCGTCGTGGTGCTGCCGAAGGTCCTGCAGTAGCGAGGGCTCCCCCTTCGGCTGCAATCGCCTTCAGGGCAGGCCGACAGTTTCGGGATGGCTGAAGATCTGATAGTCCGTTCCGCGTGCGACGCCGACGAGGGTAATGCCGCAGGCTGTTGCCGTCCGGACGGCGAGGGCCGTCGGTGCCGAGACGGCAATGAGCCATCCGGCGTCGATGGCGGCAGTCTTTTGGACGAGCTCGATGGATATGCGGCTCGTCATGACGACAGCGCCCGCGCTGCCCTTGATCCCCTTGGCTGCGAGTGCGCCGGCGAGCTTGTCGAGCGCATTGTGGCGACCGACATCCTCGCGCAACAGCACCAGGCCGTCCGCCGGCGAATAGAAGCCGGCCGCATGGGTCGCGCGCGTCGCATGATTGAGGTCCTGCGCATCCGACAGCTGTTGGACGGCCGCCGAGATCTGCAGGGGTGTGAGCGACAGGGCATGCGTGACCGAAGGAATCCGCGGGCTTGCATCGGCAAGGCTTTCGATGCCGCACAGGCCACAGCCGGTCGGGCCGACCAGCCGCCGCCGGCGTGCCGTCAGCCGGTCATTCCGGTCCTTTGACAGCCACATCCTCAGCTCGATGCCTGCATCGTGCGGAACGATCTCGACATGCTCGATCTCGCCGGCGTCGCGGACGATGCCTTCGGTCAGGCTGAAGCCGATGGCGAGGTCGGGCAGGTCCGCGGGCGTGGCCATGAGCACGGCCATGGTGGCGCCGTTATAGACCAGGGCGACCGGACTCTCCTCGGCCAGCGTGCGACGCACCGGCCTTTGCTCCCGGTCGAGGCAGTCGAAGCCGAACGCGGGATGCGGAAGCTCCGGCGCTCGTGAGAGATCAAAACCGTCCAACGCCGTCTCCTGTGCAGCGGTGGAGACGCGCCGGCCGCGCAAAGGTTCCAGCTGATGCCGAAGCTCGCCGCGTTTGTCGCCAGGGCTTGAATGAGGAACGAAATGTCGCAGCGGGTCTTGTTGCTGCGGAGCGGGGCATTTCGGAACACATCATGTCGACATCGCGGAAACTGGGCCCCGATCTGACGGTCGCGCCGTTCGATGCGGCGGCCGGCGGCTGGGGCTCGGTCAGGTCTGTCGCCAAGAGCCTCGTCCAGTCGCGCGTGCCATTCAGCGGCCCGCGCGTGCTCTTGAAGCAGAACAAGACGGACGGATTCATGTGCGCCAGTTGCGCCTGGGCCAAGCCGGCCGATCCGCGCGTGTTCGAATTCTGCGAGAACGGTGCCAAGGCGACGACCTGGGAGATCACGCAGAAGCGCGTCACGCCCGACTTCTTTGCCCGGCACACGGTGGCGGAGCTCAATGGCTGGGACGATTTTCAGTTGGAGGACGCCGGCCGGCTGACACATCCGATGCGCTTCGACGCCGCGAGCGACAAATATGTGCCCGTGAGTTGGGACGAGGCCTTCGCGGAGATCGGCCGCGAGCTGCAGGCGCTGGAGCCGGACAGCGCAGTCTTCTACGCCTCGGGCCGTGCCTCGCTCGAAACCGCCTTCATGTATGGGCTGCTGGCGCGGGCCTACGGCACCAACAATTTGCCCGACAGTTCCAACATGTGCCACGAGACGACCTCGGTCGCGCTGCCCGAGAGCATCGGCGTGCCGGTCGGCACCTGCACGCTGGAGGATTTTACCACGACCGATTGCATCCTGTTCTTCGGCCAGAACGTCGGAACATCCAGCCCGCGCATGTTGCACGAGCTTCAGGAGGCGGTGAAGCGGGGCGTCCCGATCGTCACCTTCAATCCGCTGCGCGAACGCGGGCTCGTGGAATTCACCAATCCCCAGTCACCGGGCGAAATGCTGGTGAGCCCGCCCACGCCGATCAGTTCGCAATATCACCAGGTTCGGGCCGGCGGAGATCTGGCGGCGATCATGGGGATCGCCAAGGCGCTGTTCGCGCTCGACGCGCGTTCCGCCTCAGGCGCGCCCGCGATCGACCATGCCTTCATCCGCGAGCATTGCGCTGGCTGGGAGCCATGGGCCGAGGCGGTCAAGGCGTGCAAATGGTCCGACATCGAGCAACGCTCCGGCCTGAGCCGTGGCGCGCTCGAGGCCGCCGCCTATGTCTACGCGCATGCCAAAGCGACCATGTTCATCTACGGCATGGGGCTGACCCAGCACGTCAAGGGCGTGCAGACGGTTCAGGCGCTGGTCAATCTGGCCCTGATGCGCGGCAGCATCGGCCGCCCCGGCGCCGGCATCTGTCCGGTTCGCGGCCATTCCAACGTGCAGGGCCAGCGCACCGTCGGCATCACCGAGAAGCCGGAGATGGTCCCCGCCGACAAGATCAAGCAATTGTTCGATATCGACGTCCCCGCGAAGAAGGGGGTGAACACCGTCGAGGCCTGCGAAAAGATCATCGACGGCTCGGTCCGCGCGATGATCATGCTCGGCGGCAATCTGGTGCGCGCCGTGCCCGAGCATCGCCTCGTGGTTCCGGCCTGGCGCAAGCTGCGTCTGACGGTGCAGATCCTGACCAAGCTCAACCGCAGCGCCCTCGAACATGGCGAGGTCTCTTTCATCCTGCCGTGCCTCGGACGCACCGAGATCGACCATCAGGCCAGCGGGCCCCAGGCCGTGTCCATGGAGGATTCCACCGGCTGCATGCATGGCTCGAAGGGCCAGGTCAGGCCGGCGAGCCCGCATCTGTTGTCGGAGCCGAAAATCGTCGCCGAAATCGCCAAGGCGACGGTTCCCGGTCGTGGCACGATTCCATGGGACGAATGGGTCGCCGATTACGGCAAGGTCCGCGATGCGATCGCTGAAACCTATCCGGAGATCTTCCACGACTTCAATGCGCGGATGTGGCAGCCCGGCGGCTTCCATCGTCCGATCAGCGCCCGCAAGCGCATCTGGAAGACCAGGTCGGGCAAGGCCAATTTCATCACGCCCAAGGCCCTGACCGAGGACATCGACACGCCGCCTGAGGCGCGCGACGTCGTCCAGCTCATCACGCTGCGCAGCAATGGCCAGTTCAACACCACGATCTACAATTACGACGACCGGTTCCGCGGCATCTATGGTTCCCGCGAGGTGGTCCTGATGCACCGGAACGACATCGACCGTCTGGGCCTGCGCGAGGGCATGCTGGTGACGCTGGCGACGGCTGTGGATGACGGCGTCGATCGCCGCGTCGGAGGTCTTCGCGTCGTGGTCTACGACATCCCCGAGGGCTGCATCGGCGGCTACTATCCCGAATGCAATCCGCTGATCCCGCTCTGGCATCATGAAGAGAAAGCCAAGACGCCCGCGGCCAAATCCATTCCCGTCAGGGTTCATGCCGGCGGCTAGCGGCCGCAGCTTCAGCCGGATCTGTCGCAGGCGATCGGCGCAGGCTGTTGCCGGTGTGGCGGTATGGCTGTCACCTGCCCAGCAGGCATTGCGAAAGTCGGCGGATCGCGATAGCGAGCAGGCTCTCTCGGGCCGACCTGAGTCGAGATTATCGCGTCTCGCGAAATTACGACGTCGTGCTCCAAAACCCGGTTCAAGAA
Organism: uncultured Bradyrhizobium sp.; assembly: GCA_964423245.1. GTDB lineage: Bacteria > Pseudomonadota > Alphaproteobacteria > Rhizobiales > Xanthobacteraceae > Bradyrhizobium. The sequence continues at coordinate 285,345 of CAYREH010000001.1, forward strand.
GAAACGTCGACACTTGCAATGCCAGATCGCGGATCCTCCCGCCTGTCCTATCGTCAGACGCTCGCTGGAGGCTCGCTCATGTTCGGTACAGGCGCGATGGCGCCCTTGCGTCGCTGTTCAGGCGACGTCCGCGACGGCGCGGGTTCCGGCGCTGTATCGATTGCGGCAGGCGAGCGGCGCTAGTCGCGAGAACACCGGGGTGAACTTCCAAGTTACCGTTCTCAAGATCCTCGTGAGCTATCCCGATGGCTTCGCCGCAATGGAGGATATCAAGCGCGACATGGCGATCCTGGCCACCAGCGGGCGCGACTGGAGCGAGCGTACCCGGCGGCTTGGCGCGCGGATCCCCGGCCTCGACATCTTCTCGCAAGGAATGATCGAGCGTCTCGATGGCGGGTGGCGCATTACGGACAAGGGGCGCGCCGCACTCGATCTCATGGAAGGACGGCAGTCCGCACCACCATCGGACCACGGAGCACTTCCGATGCCCGATGATGCCGTGGCGGCCGAGCGCCATTTTTCGCCGGAACAGATCGCGCGCCAGCGGGGCGGACGCCGCCGCCGGCTGGCTGCGCGCAAACGCGCGCGCGCCCAGGCATCCTGAAGCTCCGGTGAACTCCGCTCAGGGCAACGGCGCCTCGGCGACATCGAGCAACGCGCCGACGCCCTGCCGCAGGCGGCGCGTCGCGATGTTCTCGGTCGCCAGACCGAACACCAGCAGCGAACGTCCCGTCACCGCGTAGGCATGACCGAAATCGAACGCCGGCATCTGTGCGTCGGGCTGGTTGGTGTCGATCAGGCCGAGCCAGGAGCGGCCGTCTGGCACGGCGGGCAGGGTGAAGTTCACCACATCGTAGTGGGCATTGTAGACCAGCAGCATGGTCGCGTCCGAGCCGCGACGCTTGATCCCGGTCTCCTGGGCGCGGCCGTCGAGCAGCAGGCCGAAGCATTTGGCGTTGCCGTCCTGCCATTGCTCGGTCGTCATCTCTTCGCCCGACGGTGACAGCCACGTCACGTCCTTGACGTCGAGCTCCTCGTTGTGGGAGCCGACCAGGAAGCGGCTGCGGTAGAGGATCGGAAACGCCTTGCGCGTGGCGATCAGCTTGCGGGTGAATTCGCGCAAATTGCGGCCATCCGCCGTGATCCGCATCCAGTCGAGCCATGTGGTCTCGTTGTCCTGGGCATAGGCGTTGTTGGTGCCGTTCTGGGTGTGGCCGAACTCGTCGCCGGCCAGCAGCATCGGCGTGCCGTGCGAGAGCAGCATGGTCGCCAGCAGATTGCGCTTCTGACGCTCGCGCAGCGCGATGATCTCGGGATCGTCGGTCGGGCCTTCGGCGCCGCAGTTCCAGGAGTGGTTGTTGCTGTGCCCGTCGCGGTTGTCCTCGCCGTTCGCCTCGTTGTGCTTGTCGTTGTAGGAGACGAGATCGTTGAGGTTGAAGCCGTCATGCGCCGTGACGAAATTGACGCTGGCCCAGGGGCGCCGGCCGCGCTTGTTGAAGAGGTCCCCCGATCCCGAGACGCGCTTGGCGAAGTCGGCGATGGTGCCGCCATCCCCCTTCCAGAAGGCGCGCACGGTGTCCCGGAACTTGTCGTTCCACTCCGCCCAGCCGGGCGGAAACTGCCCGACCTGGTAACCGCCGGGACCGATGTCCCAGGGCTCGGCGATCAGCTTCACGGTGGAGAGCACGGGATCCTGGCGGCAGGTGTCGAGGAAGCCGCCGCCCTCGTCGAAGCCGTAGGGCTCGCGCGCCAGGATCGTCGCGAGGTCGAAGCGGAAGCCGTCGACGCGCATGTCGGTCGCCCAATAGCGCAGGGAATCGGCAACCAGCTGCAGCACGCGCTGGTGCGACAGGTTCACCGTGTTGCCGGTGCCGGTGTCGTTGATGTAGTAGCGCTTCTGGTCGGGCAGCAGCCGATAATAGCTGGCGTTGTCGATGCCCTTGAACGACAGGGTCGGGCCGAGCTCGTTGCCTTCGGCGGTGTGGTTGTAGACGACGTCGAGGATCACCTCGATGCCGTGGGCGTGGAACTGGTTGACCATCGTCTTGAATTCGCTGGCCAGCGAGGTCTTGAGGTAGCGCGCTTCCGGCGCGAAGAAGGCGATGGAATTGTAGCCCCAGTAATTGCGCAGCCCCTTGTCGACCAGGTAGCTGTCGTCGACGAAGGCGTGGATCGGCAGCAGCTCCGCACTGGTGATGCCGAGCGAGCGCAAGTAGGCCGGCACCTCGGCACAGGCGAGGCCGGAGAACGTGCCGCGATCGGCCTCGGGCACCAGCGGATGCATCTGGGTGAAGCCCTTGACGTGCATCTCGTAGACGATCGTGCGTTCCCACGGCACTTCGGGCTTGCGCGACGGTCCCCAGGTGAACGCCGGATCGATCACCCGGCATTTCTGCATCAGGGGCGCGCTGTCGCGGTCGTCGTAGGACATATCCTTGTCGGCGTGATCGAGCTGATAGCCGAACAGCTCCGGTCCCCAGCGCAACTCGCCGACCAATTGCTTGGCATAGGGATCGAGCACGAGCTTGTTGGGGTTGAAGCGGTGGCCCGCATCGGGCTCGTACGGACCGTGCACGCGATAGCCGTAGACGGTCCCTGGCCGGGCCGACGGCAGATAGCCGTGCCAGACCTCGTCGGTGTATTCCGGCAGTTCGATCCGTTCGATCTCGTTTTCGCCGCTGTCGTCGAACAGGCACAGCTCGACCTTGGTGGCGTGCGCCGAGAACAGGGCGAAATTGACGCCGAGCCCGTCCCAGGTCGCGCCGAGCGGAAACGGCCTGCCCTCGGTGATGCGCGAGCGGCGCAGGCTCGAGGCCGCCCGGGTCAGGGCGTCGTCGGGATGTACGGATCTGTTCATGTGTCCCCCAGGTGAAAATCGTCAGGTCGCCGGCGCGGGCGGCGCCGCTTCGGCTGTCGTCGGCTCGGTCGCAGCGGTCGCGGCGATCACCGCAGGCGCAGGCAGTTCGGTCGGTGGCGGCACCGTGGACGCATGCTGCTGCGTCGCCTCCTTGCTGATCGCGGACAGGGAATTGCCGATCCGGTCCACGATCGCGGTCAACTCCGAGGCGCTCAGCTTCAGGCGCTTCTTCACGAGGCGCACTTGCGTGCGATCGGTGAGATCGAGCTTGTTGCGGATCGGCTGCGGCCTCGCGCGGCGCATGGCGACATCTCCTGGCTGCGGTTCGTAACCCGGCGCCCGCCGATAAAGTTCCCGTCCTTAGTCCTGATTCACATGCGCCACGCGCTTAGATCGAAGATCGATAGAGGGTCGCGTAGGACTTCGCCGATTGCGTCCAGCTGAAGGCCTGAGCCATCGCGGCCCGGCGCATCTGGTCGAGGCGGTCCTTCATCCCGAATGTGGAGAACGCCCGGCACAATCCGCCGAGGAAGCCGGGCGCCGAGGCGCGGTCGAACAGGAAGCCGGTCTCGCCGTCGACGATGGTCTCGGCGAGGCCGCCGGTACGGTGGCCGATCGGCAGCGAGCCGAACCGCTGGGCATACATCTGGCTCAGCCCGCAGGGTTCGAAGCGCGAGGGCATCAGCGTGAAGTCGCTGCCGGCGAAGATCTTCCTGGCCTCGGCATCGTCGAAGCCGATCTTGACGGCGATCGAGCGCGGGGCGCGGGCCTGCGCCTGCAGCAGGGCCTGCTCGAATTGGGGCTCGCCCTTGCCCGTTACGACGATCTGTCCGCCGGCATCGACGATGGCCTGCGCGCTGTCGATGACGAGGTCGACGCCCTTCTGATGGACGAGGCGGGCGACCAGCGCGAACAATGGACCGCGCGAGACCGCGAGGCCAAACTGATCCCGGACGTCGTCGGCATTCAGCGATCGTTCGTCCCAGTCGCCGGCGCCGAACGGCTGCAGCAGCGACGAGCAGGTCCGCGGATCCCAGCTTTCGTCGATGCCGTTGAGGATGCCCGACAGCTGGTTGCGGTCGGCGCGTGCCTTCAGCAATCCTTCGAGGCCGCAGCCGAACTCGGAGGTGGTGATCTCGCGGGCATAGGTCTGGCTGACGGTGGTCAGATGCGAGGCGTAGACCAGCCCGGCCTTGATGAAGGACAGGCGGTTGTAGAATTCGACGCCGTCGATATTGAAGCTGGCCTCGGGAATGCCGAGCGGCGCCAGCGAACTTCGATCGAACACGCCCTGATAGGCCAGGTTATGGATCGTGAAGACGGTCGGAATGTGCGCATAGTGCCATTCCAGATAGCCCGGGATCAGCGCGCACTGCCAGTCATTGGCATGGACCAGGTCGGCGCTCCAGTCCTTGTCGACCAGCCCGCGCGCGAGTTGTGCGGCGGCATAGGAAAAGGTGGCGAACCTCACATTGTTGTCGCCCCAGTCGGCACCGCGCCCGTCGCCATAGGGCGTGCCTTCACGCTGATAGAGCTCCGGACAGCGCACGACGTAATAGGTCAGTCCGTCGACGGTGTGACCGGTCTCGATATCGAAGGCCGGCAGGCTTGCGAAAGGTGGGCATCGGCCGACATGCTGGAGGTCGGGGAGCCCGTTCAGGACGGCCGGATAACCGGGGATGATGACGCGGACGTCGGCAAAATCGCGCAAGGCGCGGGGAAGAGCGGCGGAGACGGCGGCAAGGCCGCCAACTTGAATGAAGTCCGAGACCTCGGGCGTCGCGAAAAGGATCCTCATCGCTCGGCCCGCCGGCACGAGGCAACCTTGTGGTTTTCACCAACCATCTTTGCATTCCGTTGCGCTCCCCCAGTGGAGCGCTATCGGAGAATTCCGCATCGCAACAAAGGTTCCTAACTCCTGCCGCATCTTTGACGCTTTTTTTCAACGGTCCAAAAGTGAACACTTGAGCGACGAATCCTTCCCGTGAGGAACCAATGCTCGCACCCCAGCTTTCTGGTCCTGACGGATGCTGAGGCAATGATGAAGCAGGTGTTCGGCTCGCCGGACGCAGGCGCGAGTTCGAGCCGTCGCGTGTGAAAGGCGGGTAGGTTGACTGACAGACTGGGAATAGCCGGACACGCCCGTCGCCACGGTCCTCGCATCGTCGACCATGGCGTGGTCTTCAATCTCTGGGCGCCCACCGCGGGTTCGGTCGAACTGCTGGAGGCCGACCGGCCGCCGCAGCGGATGACGCGCGACGATGACGGCTGGTACCAGTTGCTGAGCCCGACCGCTCATGCCGGCACGCGCTACCATTTCCGGATCAACGGGGATCTCGTCGTCCCCGATCCGGCCTCGTTCTTTCAGCCGGACGATGTCGGCGCTCCCAGCCAGGTGGTGGATACCGCGGCGTTGCGCGACTCCGTGATCTATCCCGGCCGACCCTTCGCCGAGGCCGTGATCTACGAATTGCATGTCGGCGCCTTCAGTGCGGAGGGAACCTATGCCGGCGTGGAGAAGAAGCTCCCCTATCTGCGCGATCTCGGCATCACCGCGATCGAGCTGATGCCGATCAACGACGTCCCGGGCCGCTACAATTGGGGTTACGACGGCGTCCTGCTGAACGCGCCGAATGCGCGCTATGGCCGTCCGCAGGATCTCAAGCGGCTGCTGCGGACCGCGCACAGCCTTGACATCATGGTCTATCTCGATGTCGTGCATAATCATTTCGGGCCGCAGCTGAACTATCTGCACAGCTATGCGGAGAACTTCTTCACGACCCGGCACAGCACCGGCTGGGGACCTGCGGTGAATCTCGAAGGTCGCGACGGCGGATTCGTTCGCAATTTCCTGATCGAGAATGCGCTGATGTGGCTGCGCGATTACGGCTTCGACGGGCTGCGCTTCGATGCGGTGCATGCCCTCAAGGACGATTCCGAACGGCACTTCCTGCTGGAGCTTGCCGAAACGATCCGCCATCAATTGCCCGGCCGCCGCGTCCATCTGATGCTCGAGAACGAGGCCAACCAGGCGCATCTACTCGCGCGGTCGGACGGCGGCGCCGTGCATTACGATGCGCAATGGGGCGATGATTTCCACAACGCGCTCCACGTTCTCCTCACCGGCGAGGACGAAGGCTATTACCGCGCTTTCGCCGACAAGCCGCTCGAGCACCTCGCGCGGTCGCTGACGGAGGGCTTTGCCTATCAGGGCGAGATCTTTCCGCTTCATGAGGCGCCGCGCGGCGAGTCCAGCGCCCATCTGCCGCCCGAGGCCACCATCTTCTTCGCGCAGAACCACGACCAGATCGGCAATCGCGCGCTCGGCGAGCGGCTGTCGCAGCTGGTCGATCGCAAGAAACTGGTCCAGGCCATGGTGCTGGTGCTGCTCAATCCGCACATCCCGATGCTGTTCATGGGCGAGGAAGCCGCGGTCGAGACACCGTTCCTGTTCTTCGCCGATTGGGAGGGCGACGCGGCGGACATGACGCGCGAGGGGCGGCGGCGGGAGTTCGCCCACTTCCAGTCATTCTCGACGCCAGAGATGCGCGCCCGGATTCCCGATCCCTGTGATGAGAGGACCTTCCTGGCCTCGAAGCTCGACTGGGGCGCGATCGAAGCCTCGCCCGACTGCGCCGAATTCCGCGCCTTGACGCAGACGCTGCTGACGATCAGGCACGACAAGGTGGTCCCTTTGATCAAGACCGGCTTCGTCTCCGCCGAGCGACATCTGCTGGGCGCCGATGTGCGCCAGGGCGGCATCGATATCCGCTGGCGCACGGCAGCCGGCGCGAGCCTGCAGATCATCGCGAGCTTCGCCGACATTGATCTTCCGATGCCCGACCTGATGGAGGGCGAGACCCTGTGGCCGATGCATGCATCCGGCGGTCCGACGCTGCGGCCGAACGACATCATCGTTCGCCTCAGGGCACAGGCCTGAGATGCCGAAGAAGCTGCATCATTGCGACGTCGCAGCTTCTGTATCGCCGCTAAAGCTGCCAAGGAGAAAGCCATGAGTGCCGGAACCGACCGTCTTGTGAATTTGCTCGGCCAGGCCGCGATGGACGTGTGGGGCGACATGCCCCGCGACATCCAGGAAGCGCTGTTCGAAACGGCCATGAAGGGACGCAGCTTGGAGCGGGAGGAGTTCGCCCGGCTGCTGCACCAGAAGCATCCGCGGACGCTCCACCCGGCGAGGCCGGGTTGACCGACATCTGCGAGAGGGTCGGAGCGTTCCGCGCTGTCGGCCCTGAAACGTGATGACGAAGACGGCAAAGCCGATGGTGATCGCGAGGCAGGCGATCGCCAAGCCTCGGAACTTGCCTCTGACCATCCTGTCCGGGGAACGTCCAGGGATCATGGACGTTGAATTGCTGGAAAGCCGCGGCTGATCGATCCGGCATGATCCCATGCGAACCACAGCCTTGCGGCATGGATCGGTGACACGATGAAGGACTTTGCGCACGCCCAGTTTGCGCCCGACGTCATCGAGATCATGACGACGGCGCTGAAATCATCCATTGCCACGCTGCCCGAGCCGGTTCATGCCCATCATGTCAACCTGCTCGCAGAGTCCATCTTGCGGACGGCCAGCGCCGGCGAGCGCGACCGTGCCGTCCTGCAGCGGATCGCACTGATGGAGCTGCAACTGGTTCCCGGACAGTAGCAGCGGAGGACGTCTTCCCCGGCTGCGCTCAGGCGGCTGCGTCCCGGCTCCCGGGCCGCGGCTTTCGCTTGTTCCTGGTGTGCAGGAACTTGACGTTGATCTCGGAGCCGTTGACGCTCTCCAGTTCGCAGCGGCGATAGGCGAGCCCCGTCGACGACAATACGAGAAAGAATTCCGTCAGCGACAGGCCTTCGATCGAGATTTCCAGCCAGAGCGTCGCGCCGGTTTCCGAAACCGTCTTGACCGTACAGGGACGCCGCCACGTGCCGTCGATGGCCATCATCTGGGCCGGGAGCGGACGTTCGAACGTCACCGAGTGCTCGTCTTTTGACTGCGGCATGGGGTCACCTGCATTTCGCCTTTAGCCAAGGAGAATTAACAAGCTCATAAGCGGTTGGCGCGTTGCTCCGTGTCCCAGCGGCGGGCTCGATCAATTGCTAAACATTGAACGAGGTTCGTGCTGCGCGTTGATCCCGGCAGGGATGGCCAAGATTGTCCGGAATCGGTATCGAGAACGGATGGCACGAAAGCTCAGGACCTTTCAGACTTCGCTCGGCTTCTTCGACCTGGCCGTCGCCGCGCCGTCGATGAAGGCTGCGCTGGAGGCGTGGGGCGCGGGCAGCAATCTGTTTCACCAGGGAATCGCAAAGGAAACCGGTGACCCCGAGGTGGTCAAGGCGACGCTGGCAAGGCCTGGCGTGGTCCTCAAACGGCCGGCAGGATCGTCCGGGCGTTTCTCCGAACATGCGGAGCTGCCATCGCAATCGGCTGCGGACAATGCCGGGCGCAAGCCCAAGGGAGCGCCGAAACATCGCCAGACCAGGTCGATGCCACAGGCAAAGCGGCCATCGCCTGGACCCGCCGACAAGGTCGGGCGGAAAGCCGCCGCTGACGACGGGAAGCTCCAGGCGCGGCGCGAGGCAGAGCGCCGGCGGACAGATGCCGCCCGTGCCCGGGTCCGCGCGCGGCAGGACAAGGCGATCGCGAAAGCGCAGGCCGCGCTCGAAGCCGCGCAGCAGCAGCATGAGGCCAGGGCCGCCGCGATCGCGGCGGAGCGCGCTGCGCTCGTGGCGCGGGCACAGGCGGAGGACGATCGATGGGCGAAGCAGAGGGCCTCGCTGATCGCAGCGCTGCGCCGTGTCCGTGAGAGCTAGCAACCGGCGGCTCCGCGCGATCCCGTTCGACAGCATCGTCCGGAAGGATGACGCCCGTTCTTGGCCTTGCGGATCAGGAAAGCATGCTCCTCCCGCATGGCCGGCCGGTGATGTGGCAGCCCTTGCCGGGCGACATCGGGGAGGGGATGGGTATACTGCCGCCGCAATCGCGTCGGGAAAGACGCGGATCGGAATAGGAATGATGTGATGGACGATACGATTGGCCTGCCGGATCCCGGCCTCGACCTGTCGGAGGGCTTCAAGCCGCACACCTCGCATTGGGGCGTATTCTCGGCGCGCCAGGGCAAGGCCGGGCTGGAGGTCAGGGCCTATGCCGGCGATCCCGATCCGAACGGCATCATCGATAATTTTCCGGGCGCGCTGCGCCATCAGGCGCGCGTTGCGCAGCCGGCGATCCGGCGCGGCTGGCTGGAGCGTGGCCCCGGGCCCGATGATCGGCGCGGCCGCGACGAGTTCGTTTCGGTCAGCTGGGAGAAGGCGCTCGATCTGCTCGGCGACGAGCTGGGCCGCATCCGCGATACGCGCGGCCCGTCCGCGGTCTTCGGCGGCTCCTATGGCTGGTCGAGCGCAGGTCGCTTCCACCACGCCCAGAGCCAGGTCCACCGCTTCCTCAACATCGCCATGGGCGGCTATGTGCGTTCGGTGAACTCCTATTCGTCGGGCGCCTCCTCGGTGCTGCTGCCACAGATTCTCGCCGGCTATGAGGAGATCACCAAGCACAACGTCACCTGGGAGCAGATCGCGACCGACAGCGAGATCGTGCTGTCGTTCGGCGGCATGGCGCTGAAGAATTCCATGGTCGCCGGCGGCTCGATCAGCAAGCATGTCGAGCGCGGCGCCATGTCCGCGGCACGCCGGCGCGGCTGCGAATTCGTTCTCGTCAGCCCGCTGCGGGACGATCTGCCCGTCGAGGCCGGCGCCGAATGGATGACCTGCGTGCCCGGCACCGACACCGCCCTGATGCTCGGCCTCATCCATACGCTGGTCAGCGAAGGCCTGCACGATCAGGCATTCCTCGATCGCTACACCGAGGGCTGGCCGGTGTTCCTGCGCTATCTCACCGGCGAGAGCGACGGAGCGGCCAAGAGCGCGGAATGGGCGTCGGCAATCTCGGGCGTCGCGGCGGAGACGATCCGTGCCCTGGCACGGCGTCTCGCCGGCAAGCGCGCGCTCGTCACCCTCTCGCATTCGTTGCAGCGGGCCGAACATGGCGAGCAGCCGGTATGGGCGGGCATGGTGCTGGCGGCGGTGCTCGGCCAGATCGGCCTTCCCGGCGGCGGCTACGGCTATTCGCTCGGCGCCATCGGCTATTACGGCCGCCGCGTCAACGACGTGCCGGGACCGACGCTTCCGCAGGGGCGCAACGGCGTGCGCGATTTCATTCCGGTGGCGCGCATCGCCGACATGCTGCTCGATCCCGGCAGCACCTATCGCTACAATGGCGAGACGCGAACCTATCCGGACATCCGCCTGGTCTACTGGGCCGGCGGCAATCCCTTCCACCATCACCAGGACATCAATCGTCTGCGCAAGGCCTTCGCCAAGGTCGATACGCTGGTGGTGCACGAACTCGCCTGGACCGCGACCGCCCGCCACGCCGACATCGTGCTGCCCTCGACCATGACGCTGGAGCGTGAGGACATCGGCTATTCCAGCAACGATCCGCTGATGGTCGCCATGCACCGGGTCGCCGAACCGTTCGGCCTCGCCCGCGACGATTACGAGATCTTCGCCGATCTCGCCGACCGTCTCGGCGCGCGCGAGCCCTTCACCGAGGGCCGCACCGCGCGGCAATGGCTGGAACATCTCTACGCGCCGACCCGGGCCTCGCTCGAAGCCAGGGGTTTCGAGGCGCCGTCCTTCGAGACGTTCTGGCAGCGCGGCAGCCTCGTCGTGCCGCAGCGCCCCGACGACGGCGGCCGCCTGCGCCGCTTCCGCCAGGACCCGCTCGCCAATCCCTTGCCGACGCCGAGCGGTCGAATCGAGATCTACTCGGCCAAGATCGCCGCGCATGGCGATGCCGATTGTCCCGGGCATCCCGTCTGGCTGGAGAAGAGCGACATGCCGAAGCCCGGCGCGCCGTGCTTTCTCGTCGCCAATCAGCCGGTGACACGCCTGCACAGCCAGCTCGATTTCGGCGGACATTCGCTCGCCGCCAAGCACCGCGGCCGCGAGGTCGCGCAGATGAATCCGCGCGATGCGGAGCCGCGCGGCATCCGGGATGGCGACATCATCCGCCTCTTCAACGCGCGCGGTGCCTGTCTTGCCGCCGTCCGCGTCACCGACGCCATCGCGCCCGGCGTCGTGCAGTTGCCGACCGGTGCCTGGTACGATCCGGAAGATCCGATGGACGACATGCCGCTCTGCGTCCACGGCAATCCCAACGTGCTGACCCGCGACGTCGGCACCTCCTCCTTCGCGCAGGGCTGCACGGGGCAGTTGACCACGGTGGAGGTGGAGAAATTCACCGGAAATCTGCCGCCGATCCGCGCGTTCGATCCGGGCTAGGGGGAAAATCCAGGCGGCTGTGGATCGCCGACCTGGTCGTCATGCTGCGGGTCCGCCAAAGCCGGACGCGGAGAGGGATTGACCGCCGGGTCACCGCCGTCACGTGCGATGGTCTTGCGCGTGCGGCTGATGGAGTCCGACGCGAAACGTCCAGCCGCCATCGCCGGCGGCAAGATTGGATTCGTGCTGTGCCAGGTCGGCGGCCAGTGCTCGGGCCAGTGTCCCCAGGCATTGAGCTGCCCGAGTGCGTCGAACAGGCCGAGATATTGGTGGTAGTCGACGCCGCCAATGTCCTCGCCGATCGGGCATCCCAGCGTCACCACCCGGATGCCGTTCAGCCGATCCGCCGGGACCGATCGGATCGCATTGTTGATTTGAAGGGCGCCCTTGCTGTGCCCGACGAGGAGGCGAAACGGCTGCTCGCGCCCGATCAGCAGCGCGTGCAGCACGTCGGACGAGCCGGAGCCGGTTCTGAACACCGGGGCTCCTCTCACGGTCGGCTCGTGCGGCGCCGATGCCGCCAGTTCGCGTCCAACCCGCGCAACCTGTGGCGCGGCCGTCGCGAGACCCGTCTGGATCATGGATTTGCTGCCGAAGTAATCGTGCAGTCCGAAGGCAAACCAGCCGCCCAGCGACTGGAGAACGACGTCGGCGACACCATAGCCCGGTACGATCGCCAGGACGGGCTTCTGCAATGCCACTGAAACATCCCAGGCCAGGGCTGCGCTGCCCAGCGCGGAGCTGCCGACACCGGTGATCGTGACGATGTCGACGTCGCGCGTCTCCTGATATCCGGATGTGAGGAAGGTCTCCACGCTCCGGTATTTGTGGACATAGGGCGGAGTCGTGGCGTCGATGAGCAGCATCGATCCTTCCGGATCGCTGAGCGCATCGAAATCCATGATCCGCGAGGGCGCCTTTTCGCCCCGCGCCAGCATCTGCGCGTCCTTCCCGGCCAATTCGGCGCGCAGTTTCGGGACGTCGTAGAACACGAAATCGAGCGCGGTGTTGACCAGCCGGCACGATCGCACGGCGGGCTCAACGAGCCATGCGGGAAGTTCGTAGAAGGCGAGGGATGGCCCGCTGGGAGTCGGATCTGGTGTCGCCATCGTAGCTCCGATCGTGCAGATGAATTCAATCTGCCGCCTGATCTGTCTCCGCGCGTTTGCGGTCAGGCCGACACCCGGCGCCTCGATTGTTATCGCATGTGACGGCAATTTACAATTGTGCTGGGGCCAACGCCGTGCCGGCGGCCCGGACCATCCGGCAAAACACCGTCAATGTCTTGCGCTGCGCCCCTTGATTCAAGCCGGCGAGCGATGAAGCCAAGCTCGGCAGAAACGCGCCACCGGCCTCGCGCGCTCCGTCATGATCGGCGCGGCCTGCGCGCCACGCTCCGATCCGGAGCGCTGCAAGCCGCTCACCAGGGCAGGGGAATCCGCTGGGCAAATCCGCCGAGGTCCGAGGCCGGGCTCAAGGGCTGGCGATCGAGCGGCCGGCTGTTGTTCTGGCTGGCAAACGAGACGCTCGGCGGAAAGGCGTAGTCGCTGAACTTGCGGTCGCCCGGCAGAACCTCGGTGCCGCCATCCAGCCAGGAGCGCTTGCTGACATAGAGCCGGCTCGTGCCGGACCGGTACGACCGGTTGGGGCCGTAAGGACCGTACTCATAGACGCTCTCGCGCGTCGTGCGACGGACCTCGCGGGTCTCGGCGTGGCAGGCGATCGTCGATGCGATCAGGGCCATCAGCACCAGTCTGGTCGGGACGGTCGGATACATCGAATGGACTCCTGTCCGGGGCATCTGCGACCGCCTCTCGCACCGCCCCCGCGGTGTGTAAACACGCCTTGTTTTGCAGGGTGTTGCTGACCATGCGGGCGTGCTGCGCCATCCCGCTTGTTCGACCGCGCGACGTGGTCTTGAGCCACCATCAAATTCAACGCGCGGAAACAATGCAGAAACCACAAAGCCACACCTCGGCCACAGCTGTTTCGTCTCAGAGCAGGCACGGTGCTCTTGAGGTGTGGAATGTCGATTTTGCGGGCGTGTCTGGTGGTCGTGACGATGATGGGGGGAGCGATCCTGGGCTCGATGACCGTGGCGCCCAGGCCGGCGGCGGCGCAGGCCGTCGAGACCATCGTCGTCGAAGGCAACCGCCGCGTCGAGGCCGAGACGGTGCGCTCCTATTTCACCCACGGCGCTGGTGGCCGGCTCGACCAGGGCACCATCGACGAGGGGCTCAAGGCGCTGATCGCGACCGGGCTGTTCCAGGACGTCAAGATCAGCCGGACTGGCGGCCGCCTGACGGTCTCGGTGGTCGAGAATCCCGTCATCGGCCGCGTCGCCTTCGAGGGCAACAAGAAGATCAAGGACGAGCAGCTCTCCGCCGAGATCCAGTCCAAGCCGCGCGGAACCTTGTCGCGGCCGATGGTGCAGTCCGATACGCTGCGCATCGCCGAGATCTACCGCCGCTCCGGCCGGTACGACGTGCGCGTCACGCCCGAGATCATCGAGCAGCCCAACAACCGCGTCGATCTGATCTTCACGGTGGTCGAAGGCGTCAAGACCGGCGTCAAGTCGGTCGAGTTCATCGGCAACAGCGCGTTCTCGGCCTCGCGCCTGCGCGACATCATCAAGACCCACGAATCGAATTTGCTCAGCTTTCTCGGCAACAACGACATCTACGATCCCGACCGGGTCGAGGCCGATCGCGACCTGATCCGCCGCTTCTATCTCAAGAACGGCTTCGCCGACGTGCAGGTGGTGGCGGCGCTGACCGAATACGATCCGGACAAGAAGGGCTTCCTCGTCACCTTCAAGATCGAGGAGGGGCAGCAGTACCGCGTCGGCTCGGTCGACTTCCGGTCCTCGATCGCCAATTTCGACGCGACGTCCCTGCGCGCGCTGTCCCGCGTCAGTGTCGGCTCGCTCTACAACGTGGAATCGGTCGAGAAGTCGACCGAGGACATGCAGATCGAGGCCTCGCGCCGCGGCTATGCCTTCGCCCTGGTCCGCCCGGCGGGCGACCGCAATTTCGAGGCGCATACCGTCTCGGTGGTGTTCAATGTCGACGAAGGACCGCGCACCTATATCGAGCGCATCAATCTGCGCGGCAACACGCGGACGCGCGACTACGTGATCCGGCGCGAGTTCGACCTGGCGGAGGGCGACGCCTACAATCGCGCCCTGGTCGACCGCGCCGAGCGGCGGCTGAAGAATCTCGACTACTTCAAGAGCGTGAAGATCACCACCGAGCCGGGCTCGTCGAGCGACCGCGTCATCCTGGTCGTCGACGTCGAGGAGAAATCCACCGGTGACTTCTCGATCTCCGGCGGCTATTCCACCACCGACGGCGCGCTGGCAGAGGTCTCGATCTCCGAGCGCAACCTGCTCGGCAGGGGGCTGTATGCCAAGGCGTCCGTTACCTACGGCCAGTATTCGCGCGGCGTCTCCTTGTCCTTCGTCGAGCCCTATCTGCTCGACTACCGGATGGCGCTGGGCCTCGATGCCTATTGGCGCGAGCAGAAGTCGAACAGCTATACCAGCTATGGCGTGACCACGCTGGGCTTCTCGCCGCGTATCGGCCTCGCCTTGCGCGAGGACCTCTCGCTGCAGCTGCGCTATTCGCTGTACCAGCAGAGCATCTCGCTCGCGAGCGCCTACAACAATTGCAACAACGATCCGACCAGCAGCTCGTACAATCCGACGCCGGCCTATATCAAGAACGTGCTGGGCGGCGTCGATCCGACCAATTCAACCAGTTCGGGCGTCTACGGCTATGGCTGCTATGGCGACGGCGAATCCAGCCTGCCGGTGCGCAAGGAGCTGGCGAACGGCGCGACCTGGACGTCGGCGCTGGGCTACACGCTGAGCTACAACACGCTCGACAACACCAAGAACCCGACCGGTGGCCTGCTGGTCGACTTCAAGCAGGATTTCGCGGGTGTCGGCGGCGACGTGACCTATCTGAAGACGGCGTTCGACACCAAGTATTACACGCCGCTGGTGTCGGAGATCGTCAGCGTCATCCACCTCCAGGGCGGCCTGCTCAGCAAGCTCGGCGACAAGGATCTGCGCATGCTGGACCATTTCCAGATGGGGCCGAACCTGGTGCGCGGCTTCGCCTCCAACGGCATCGGCCCGCGCGACATCACCTATTACAATTACGGCTCCAACGGCGATGCGCTCGGAGGCACCAAATACTGGGGAGCCTCGATGGAGCTGCAGATGCCGTTCTGGTTCCTGCCCAAGGAGGTCGGCCTGAAGGGTGCGGTCTATGCCGACGCCGGCTCGCTCTGGGGCTACCAGGGGCCGACGTCGTGGTCGGCCACCGGCGAGGTCAATACCAAGGCCTGCCCGACCTGCGGGCTGCAATATGACGACGGCAATGTCGTGCGCTCCTCGGTCGGCGTCGGCCTGATCTGGGCCTCGCCGTTCGGACCGCTGCGCTTCGACTACGCGGTGCCGATCACCAAGGGCAAATACGACATCGTCCAGGAATTCAGGTTCGGCGGCGGCACGTCGTTCTAGCCCGGGCGTGAGCCTATCGGGGGACACTGCTTGTCGATGAGTTCATGGCTTTGTACGCGACGGGCTTGTAAGCCAAGGATGGGAGCTTGGATGGTCGATGACGATCGACCGCAGCGACGTAGCCACGAAGGATTTCGGGCGGGAGCGCCGCCGACTCCGCGGTCGCCATGGCCTTGCGTAGATTGCTTTGGAACGGGGCTGTCATGGCGATATAGTGGGCGCGGTCAGCAGACACGTTGTTTCCCGACACGATTCGGATCGTCTCCGCGAGCAGGGCGTCGTACATTTCGATCTGGCAACGATCGGCCAGCGACAGAATGGCCGTGGCGACGGCCGAGGGGTTCTTCGTGGAATAGGTTGCCGATATGCCGATGATGGTGTGGACGATCCTGAGATCGGCTTCCCGGATGATGCATTCACGCCCCGGTCTGCGTTCCGCGTATGTGGCATGAATGAAGCGCAAGGCGGCCCAGGCGGAGGGGAAGTCACGTGACCCCTTGAAAGCCTCCGCGCTCTTGCTCAGTTGAGCGAGAAATGCGTCGTGGCGCGCGGAATCGGTCGCGGCCAGAATCTCGAGCTTCAGTGCATCGTTGGCGAATTGCTGGAGCGTATCGCGCTCCTTGTCCTCCTGCTTGTCGGGCTCGGTGGCGAAATTGATGGCATATTCGGTCCACTGCGCGGCCTCTTCGGTCAATCCGCTCGCCTTCAAGGCCATGCTCATCTGCCAGACCGCGAGGATATCTTCGGTCTTCGACGTCTTCTGACGCAGGCTTCGTTCCTCCCTGACCAGTGCCGCGGCGTCGCTCTTGCGGCTCTTGGCAAGACATTCGATGAAGTGCGGCGGAACGGGAGCGTCCCTGCCGGTCCGGTTGAATGAGGCCTGCTTCAGCAGGTCCACAGCAAGGTCGCAAGTCCGAAGCGCGCCG
This sequence comes from uncultured Bradyrhizobium sp., assembly GCA_964423245.1. Lineage (GTDB taxonomy): Bacteria > Pseudomonadota > Alphaproteobacteria > Rhizobiales > Xanthobacteraceae > Bradyrhizobium. Next base: position 302,005 of record CAYREH010000001.1, read on the forward strand.
ACCGCGATCCTGCGCAGCATCCGCTGTCTGTCTTCAGCGCCGGTTTTCGGATTGCAGGCGCGGATGATGGCTTCGAGCGTTCCTGCCTGCTGCGATGTCGTGATGACCGATGCCGTATCCTTAATGATCGTATCCCAGTTCTTGCAGTCTGGGTCGCCCTCGCGCACGCGCGCCATCCATCCGAGAACGTCCGGATGATTGAAGACGACCCCGACCGGAACGAGACGTCCCAGTAGAGTTTGTGCGGGATCGCCCTTGAGCCCAACAGTAATCTGCTGAGCGGCGATTTGCAGCAACTGGCGCTCTTCGGGCGAGGCAGCTCGGGACGACAAGTCGACCGCCTCCAGGGCCGAAACCAGGGCCGCTCCGAGATGGTCCACGAAGAGATATTGCGGAACAGTCTTCGTCGGTGCCGACGTCACCAGGCTCAACAGCTCGCTCGTTCGTCCGGTCGCCACGAGCTCTCGCATCAGGAGTTGATAGGCGTTGGACTTGCTCTGTGCCTCTTCGAGGTTTCCGGCGGCCGCCATGGCGCGATCGAACGAAATGCCAAGGCGACGCGCGCGAACGAGCGCCTTGCCGGGCATGTCGTCGTTGGCGATGCTTCTGTATGCCGGATCGTCAAATCGTGCAAGAATGGCCTCGGCCGCGGCGATGTTGGTTTCCGGATAGATCAGGATGCGATAAGTCGCGACGGCGAGCAGCGTGACAAGCACGACGAGGCCCGCCGCAGCCGCCGCCTTGGCAATACTCAACGCGACCGGAGCTGACGCCGAGCGGAACGACAGCGAGCCCGCTTGCTCCACGCTGTTCGCTGCGCCTTCGATGTGAGCGGCGACCATGTCGCAGATCTGCGGCTCGTCGAACATCGAGGTGTGAATCAGGCTGCCGCCATCGTAGGTGCCGGACATGACCTGAATCAGGGCGGCGACGTCGGCCTGATCCGATAGCGCCGCGATTCGTTCGCGCAGTCGCGTCAGCACCCTGGCGCTGGCGTCATCGGCGCGCGCGATGATGTTTGCGACGACCGCCGCGGGGAGCGGGGCCGGCGCCCGGGTGAACGGCTCGGGTGCATTCGCCACGCGGCGCACGATCTGGCCGACGATATCGTCGCCCTGCGCATTCTTCATCAGGGTCGACCACGCGAATTCGTCCACGGGACGAACGGCGGGCTTGATCGGCGCGAGCATGAGACCGAGCAGGCCGCGTCGACGGCGCAACACCAGATCGGGAGCCTTGATCAGGGTCGCCTTCAGCCCGGCCATGGCTTCGTCGGAGGGATGAAGCAGGCCGAGCCATGACGGCTCGTACCAGTCCGCAGCCAGACGCCGGACGCGCTGCTCGCGGTGAGCCGCGACGAGGAAATGAAGCAGATCCTTGACCGGCAGCAGGACGACGATCGCGAAGAACAGCACCAGAGCGGCTGCGCCCGCCATCAGGCCGTAATAGATCCAGTCGCCGAGCGCCGAGTGCAAGTCGGTCAATTCATGTCTCAGAGGAAGTCTTTCGATCATGAGCGGCCAGTTGCCCTGACGCGCGAGGATCGCCAGTTCGACGACAAGCTGCCAGAAACCCATGACGTAGAGCGCCGCGAGGGCCGCCAGCGCTCCCAGGAGATGACGGAGCCATGAGCCGTCAGAGCCGAATTCGATGAAGGGGGTTCCAACGGTGGTCCAGCTTCGCAAGCCCTTCAGGCGCGTATTCGCGCGGGCGGAGAGCTTCAGCGCATGCCAGATGACAGAGCCGCCGTGGCTGTGACCGACCAGATGATAGTCCGCCTGTTCGGCTTCCAGTGTCGAAAGCCTCGCCAGCAGCTGCTGCCCTGCGATCCGGCGTTCACTTTCCCGATTCGGTCCCGGGCCGTCCTTGTCCTGCCATTTGAACGCTTCCACCCTGGCGCCGATGCTCGTCGTGAGACGCGTCGCAAGGGCCGCCTCGTTCTGCCACCAGCGCGCCACTTGTTCGCCGGGCTTTCCAGCGAAGGTGCCGTGGACGGTGATGACGACTGCACACCCAGCCTTTTCGGCCGTCGTGTCTGCATCCATTGACATCGTCCCGGTCCCCCTGATGCTATCTTGGTGAGGCGTTCGGAAGCATCGCGGTCACCATCTGCAGGAGTGCAGCTTTTTCATTCGGATACGCCGCCACACCGTCCCGGCCATCCACGAAGCCGCGCGCGATGTGTTCGCCGAGAGCCCGGTAGGCCTCGAATTGCTCCTCGGAGAAGAGCTGATCCATCGTTGTCTCGTGGGGGAAGTCCGGATTGGCCTTCTTGTACGAGAGCACGTAATCGGCTTCGTCGCCGCTCAGCGACGCCTTGATATAGACGAGCACGCCCAGCTCGGCCTTGCCGCCCGGAAGCGTAGGTGGATAGGTGATGGACCCGAGCGCCACGTGCGGGCCCTGCTCGTACACCACGTCGCCCTTTTCGATCTCGTTGGCAATGGCTCGCGTGCGAATGCCGATGGGTTCCCAGTTCAGTCGTATCCGCACATTCAGGTCGATCCGGGCGAAGCGCTCGACCTGGACAAGCGATCCGGAATCGAAGGCGGAATCGGCTTCGCCATCGATCGCAATGATCAGTTTGCAGCGTCGCCGAAGCAGTTCGTAGATGCCGAGATTGTCGATATGCCCGCCGTCCGTCAGGAAGACGAAACCGCGTTCGTCACCGGTCGTGTGGTCGTCCAGTCGGGCCACCGACCGCCCGGTTTTCGAGAATGCTTCATACAGAAGATGTTTCGGCCGCGGGATGCGCCAGAACATTCTTTCTCCCTCTGGCTCGGCCGGTCCGTAACCGCTGTGTGGCTCAACCGGGTCGGAGACCGGTGCCGCACCCTTGCCCGTCGTCGTCTTGGCCTTCACCTTATCCAGAGCGGCCTTTCGGTGCTGGATGTCGCTGGGATGACGAATCCACCGGCCAAGGCGGATGTTCAGCAGCGCGATCGTCGCCGAGAGAGGGCGGATCGATGCCATGCCCATGTTGGGGGCGGCCGCCGCGCCCGAGATCGCCATGGCGGTTCCGATGTTGAGCCCGTCCACGATGGCTTCTGCGGATTTGGTGTCGACATAGCCGGTCGCCTCACTCCCGATATAGCGCTGGCTGAACAGGAAAAAATCGGCATTGCGGCCGCGGCTGTTGGCGAAGCGTGAGCCCGGTACGTTGAGCGCGGCATTGATGAGGTGGTAGGGGCCTTTCTCGGGAGCGATCTCGGACAGCAGGAAGCCGTCGGCCGGATCGACCTCGTCGCGGACGGTATTTTCAGGCGTCCTCGCATCCTTTCGCTTGATCAGGAATGCCCGGCCGAGCCTGTCGCGGTAGAGCTGGTGCAGCGAATTGGCGTTGACGCTCAGGAATGGCCAGAACAGAAACGGCACGGCGGCAATGCAAAGGAGCGACGAGACGGCGCCGCGAAAGCTTGCGGTCGCGGCGAAGTACCCTTGCAGGAAAGCGGGTGCCTGCGGCCACCGGCTGCATCCGGCGTGATCGGGCGTGCAGTGCCCGCCTGGAGCGGCCGCAGCGGAAATCTCCGTCCCCCAATAGGCGAACTGCATCATGCCGAGCCAGAGCAGGATCGGGACAATCGCGGCAGCGAAGAGCAGCAATGCGCGGCTTGTCAGCTTCCCGGCATATCCGCTCCAGCTTGCGCTTTCGCCAGTCGTCGCCTTCGAGATGAGGCCCTTGAGGAACGGAAGAATGGGCAGCACGAAGGGACTGACATAGAGCACGAATGTCTTGGCATTGCTGAATATGAAGTCGATGAAGGTTTCTTTCTCCGGAGTGGCTGTGCTTGTCGGGGTAATGTAGCCTCGTGCTTCGAGGGCGAGCCGGAGCAGAACGGTGTGCAGTTCGACAACGAGCGCGAGGATGGCGATTGCAAAAATCCAGCCGGCCAGTCTTGCACCCTTCTGTCGGACAGCGAGTGACTTGATCGGAAGCACGGAGACCGCCACCGCATAGCCGATGATGCAGATGATCAGGAACAGGCAAACAATGACGACGGGCGAGACATCCGGCACGTCGAACCTGTCGATCGGGCCAATGAACAGGAACCAGTTCTGGACCAGATGTTGGCTGCTCGGCTTTACCAGCAGGAGGAATGCCGCGGCGCACAGCAGAAGCGGTAGAACAGTGAGCGCGTTCATCATGATGCCGCGCAGGTAGATCACGAGGGCGCTGACGACGCTCGGCAGGCCATTCTGGATCAGATAGCGTGAATTGTCGCGCAGATGCCGGACCTCAGGTGTTTCGCGGTTCTCCTGATCCAGGCGCCCGAACGGAAAGTCGCCATGTGAGGACATTCCGATCGTCATGGTCGTGCCGATGTAGCCTCCGCCCGAAACCGTCGAGACATAGTCCATCCGGTCCAGTGTGCCCTTGGACTGAAGCCCCTGCAGGACGCCGAGGCAGAATGATGCAGACCGTATGCCGCCGCCCGAGCAGGCGATGCCGCTCAGCTCGAGGGCCGTGCTCGGGTCCGTCTGGCTGGTGTCGTCGCCGATGGGCGAGTTGCTGTAACCGTTGTGGCGCTTGCGGATCGCGTCGAGTTCGGCATGGAAGACGTGCTTGAATCCGAAGAGAGTCATCGACGCTCCAAAATGTGCGTACGAGAGACAACAGGCTGGCAAAATGCATTCGGATCAAAAGGCGATGTCGGGTTCGCCAGACATCACAACCATTCTTGCTCTAGTTGATGAAATTAACAACATGTATCTTGGCGCGAAATTGGCCAAGTCGGCATCACCGGTCATCTTCAACTGACGGTAGCCGCCGGCAGTTGATGGGACGAACGCAGGAGTTGTCCGGCGCAGGTGGGCCGGACAGTGCCATCCAATGGCGATTTGCCAGCGCAGTTGCTCCGGCCTAGGCGGTCAGAATCCGCCGGCAGGCGTCGACGAACACCTCTGCGCCGGTGACGATGTCGGCATCGGCGGTGTTCTCGGTCCAGTGGTGGCTGATGCCGCCGATCGAGGGTACGAACAGCATGGCGGCGGGCATGATGGTCGCCAGCATCTGCGCATCGTGGCCGGCGCCGCTCGGCATCCGGAGCGACCGGCCGCCGGCGAGGCTGCTGCTCGCGGCTTCGATCGCGTCCTGGAAGCCGGCACTCATCATGGCTGGCGCTCCGGTGCGCAGCTTGTCCACGGCGACGCTGCAGGGGCCCTTCGCGGTCACCTCGTCCGCCATCGTCCGCAGCAGCGCCTCCAGCCGCGCGATCACCGAGGGATCGTCGTCGCGGATCTGGAACAGCATCTCGGCGCCGCCGGGAATGATGCTGGGGGCGCCCGGATCGAGCGTGATGCGGCCGGTGGTCCAGACCGTGCGGGGGCCGCAGGCGGCCGGAAAACGCTCGTCGATCGCGACGCAGAACTTCGCCAGCGCGAGGCCGGCGTCCTTGCGGACCGCCATGCGCGTCGTCCCGGCGTGGTTCTGCTCGCCCTTGAAAGTGATGCGGTACTGCCAGATGCCGACGATCGAGGTCACGACGCCGATGGCAAGCTTGCCGCTTTCCAGCGTATCGCCCTGCTCGATATGCGCTTCGAGATAGCCGACGTGCCGGCCGGGCTCGGCGCGGAGGCGCGGGCGGCCGGCGAGCCCCATCCCGGCGAGAGCGTCACGCATGGAGCGGCCATCGGTCCTGTCGCGCGCGGCGTCGATCTCGGCCTCCGTGACCTGACCGACAAAGGAGCGTGAGCCGAGAAAGCTGCCGAAATGACCTTCCTCGTCGCACCAGGAGGCGACCTCGACCGCGCCCGCGACAGCCGGATCGGCATTGAGCACGCGGGCGGCCTCGAGCGCGTAGACGACGCCCAGCGGCCCGTCGAGCCACCCCGCATAGTTCTGGCTCTCCAGATGCGAGCCGGCCAGCAGCTTCCGCCCGGGCCTGGTACTGGTGCCGAAGACGTTGCCGATGCCGTCGATCGTGCCCGAGAGGCCCGCCTCCGGGAGTTTCGCCATCAGCCAGTGCAGCGACTGCCGGTGCGGCTCGGAGAAGGTCGGCTTGTGCACGCCGGTCTTGTAGGCGCCGAGGGCGCGCAAAGCGTTGAGATCGGCGAGAACGCGCGCTCCATCGGCGCGCGGATTGGTGTCAGGCATGTTCGGCGACCTTCAGCGCTTCGGTCCGGATCTCCTCGACCAGCCGTTCCTTGAACTGGACGAATTCCGGCGTGGTCTTGATCTTGTAGGAGCGCGGATGCGGCAGTTCCACCTTGATCTCGGCCTTGATGCGGCCGGGGCGGGCGCTCATGACGATGACGCGGCTGCCGAGGAAGATCGCTTCCTCGATGTCGTGGGTGACGAACAGCACCGTCTTCTGGTCGCGCTCCCAGATGCCGAGCAGCATCTCCTGCATCAGGGCGCGGGTCTGGTTGTCGAGCGCACCGAACGGCTCGTCGAGCAGCAGGATCTTCGGATCGTTGGCGAGCGCGCGTGCAATGGCGGTGCGCTGCTGCATGCCGCCGGAGAGCTGCTTGGGCCAGTGGTTCTCGAAGCCGGACAGGCCGACCTGCCGGATGAAGGCGTCGGCGACCTTGTTGCGCTCCGTCTCGGACACGCCGCGCTCGCGCAGGCCGAAGGCGATGTTCTCCCGCACGGTCAGCCACGGAAACAGCGTGTAGGACTGGAACACCATGCCGCGATCGGCGCCCGGACCCGTCACCTCGCGCCCATCGAGGACGACACGGCCGCCGGTCGGCCGGTCGAGGCCGGCGACGATGCGCAGCAGCGTGGACTTGCCGCAGCCGGAGGGGCCCAGAATGGTGACGAAGTCGTTGTTGCCGATGGACAGGTCGGTCGGCTCCAGCGCCCTGGTCGGCGCATTGCCGTGACGGGCGGGGAAGGTCCGCGAGACCTGCTCGATCCTCAGGATGGTCATGCCAGCTTCCAGGGAAACAGCCAGGCGTTGAACGCCTTGAACAGGAAGTCCGAAACCAGGCCGATCAGCCCGATCACGATGATGCCGAAGATGATCTGCCCGGTGTTGAGCAGCGCCTGGCTGTCGGTGATCATGTGGCCGATGCCGGACGACGAGCCGATCAGTTCGGCGACGATCACGTAGGTCCAGGCCCAGCCCAGCACCAGCCGCAGGATTTCCGCGATCTCTGGCGCTGCCGAGGGCAGCAGCACGCGGCGGATGACGCCGCGGTCGCTGGCGCCGAGCGTGTAGGCGGCCTCGACCAGATCGCGCCGCGTCGACCCGACCGTGACGGCGACCATCAGGATCACCTGGAACACCGAGCCGATGAAGATGACGAGCAGCTTCTGCAATTCGCCGATGCCGGCCCACAGGATCAGCAGCGGGATGAAGGCGGAGGCGGGCAGATAGCGCGCGAAGGAGACGAACGGCTCCAGGAACGCCTCGATCGGTTTGTAGGCGCCCATCAGCACGCCGAGCGGCACCGCGATCAGCGCCGCGAGCGCGAAGCCGCCGACGACGCGCCAGATGGTCATGCCGATGTCGAACAGGAAGCCCTGCTTCGCCAGCAGGTCGTAGCCTTCCTGGACCATGGTCAGCGGGTTGGCGAGAAAGGTCTTCGACACATGGCCGCCGAAGGTCGCCCACGACCAGAGGGCGACGAAGACCACGAAGAAGGCGAGGCCGTAGGCCACGCGCTGCTTCGATGTCACGGGATCGAGGGGACGCATCGACGGTTGATCCGGAGAAGTGAAAACATGTGCCGGCCCCGATGCCGGGGCCGGCGATTGCGTGCTGGCTTACTTGATGAAGCTCGAATCGTAGAGGTCCTCGACCTTCGGCGCGGACTTGATGATGCCGATCTCGAGCAGCAGCTCCGCGGCTTCCTTGTTGAAGGTCAGGAAATCGCCGGCGAAGAACTTCTGGTTCGCCGCCTTGTCCTGCCAGCGCAGGTATTTCGCCGAATTGCCGAACTGTTCGCCGGTCTGCTTCACGTCGGCGCCCATGATCTCATAGGCCTTGGCCTGGTCCTTGCCGATCATCTCCAGCGCCTCGAAATAGCTGTTCGCGAGCGCCTGCGCGGCCTTCGGGTTCTCGGCGAGGAACTTCGGCGTGCAGCCGAACGTGTCCATCACGATCGGATAGTCGAGCGTGGTGGCGATGATCTTGCCCTTGTCGGGCGCGGCCCGCACCGTCGACAGATACGGCTCATAGGTCATCGCGGCATCGTTCTGCCCGGAGACGAAGGCCTGCGCCGCGGCGGCCGGCTCGAGATTGACGATGGTCACGTCCTTGGTGGTGAGACCGTTCTTCTTGAGCATCCAGGCCAGCGCGAAATAGGGCGAGGTGCCGGGCGCGGAGGCCGCGACCGTCTTGCCCTTGAGATCCTTGATCGCGGCGATGTCGTTGCGCACGGCCATGCCGTCGGCGCCGTAGCTCTTGTCGAGCTGGAAGATCTGTTTGGTGGCGACGCCGTTGGCGTTCCAGGAGATCCAGGTCTCCACCGTGGTCGCCGCGCACTGGATGTCGCCGGAGGCGATGGCGAGGTGGCGGTCCTTCTGCGGGATCTTCTTGATGGTGACGTCGAGCCCGTTCTTCTTGAAAATGCCGGCCTCTTTCGCCAGCGTCAGAGGCGCGAAGCCGGTCCATCCGGAGATGCCGACGCCCACCTTGACGTCGTCGGCGAGCGCCGGAGCGGCGGCCGCAAGGGCAATGATTGTCGCGAAAATTGTCGAACTACGCATGATTGTCGTCCTCTTGCCGATCGATGGATTGACGTCCTGTTGATCACATCAGGCCCTTGCGGGCCGTTGCCTGCAGCGTTGCACGATTTGTGCCGACATCGTCTTCTCAGCCTCCCTTGAATCGCGCGACAAGGCGGTGAGAGTCACCGGGATAGAGCAGCCGCACCGCGGTGATGGTGCGCGCGCTGCGCCAGGTATAGCGGTCGATCACGAGGCAGGGCGCGCCGACGGCGATGTCGAGCGCTGCGGCCGTCCGCGCGTCCGCGACGATGGCGCTGATCGTATGCTCGGCCTCTGTCCATGGGACATGATGAAGCAGCCAGGTGCCCGGCGGCTCGCGCGAGAAATCCGCGGTCGCCGCATCCGGCACCGACGACAGGTCGATCAGCCGGTCCTCGACCGCGAACGGCACGTTGTCGGCGCTGTGCCGGCACGCGATCGCAAGCACCTTGCCCGCCTTCTTCACGCCGAGGCGGTCGCGGTCCGCGGCGGTCGCCGTACGCAGCTTGCGGTGGATCAGCTCGTAGCCATAGCTGCGGCCGAGTGCGGTGATCTCGGCCCGGATGTCGGCGATCTTCAGCACGGCCGACTGGTGCTGCGGCCGCCGCACGAACGAGCCCGCCCGCCGCCGCCGTTCGATCAGGTCGGCCTGCGCGAGCTCCGACAGCGCCTTGTTCACGGTCATGCGCGAGCAGCCATAGCGCGCGACCAGTTCGTGTTCGAACGGAATGCGGTGTCCCGGCGGCCATTCGCCGGTCAGGATACGCTGCTCGATATCGGCGCGGATGCGCTTGTAGAGCGTCGGCTGGTCGGCGGCGGCGAGGCTCATGCGACGAGCCTCCGCATCGCGGCGTTGAAATCCTCGCGCGCGGCCTCGCGCAGCCGGTGACGGCCGCCTTCCACCACCTTGCGGCCGCCGGCGAAGACGCAGTCGATCGCGCCGCTGCCGCCCGCGAAGATCCAGCCGTCGATGACGGCGTCGCGCGACCGCCCGGCCAGCGACGGATGTGCCATGTCGAGCGTGACGATGTCGGCGCGTGCGCCCGGCACGAGGCCTTCGGTCGGCTGCGCCAGGGCCTGCGCGCCGCCCGCCAGCGCGTTGTCGAACAGCGAGCGGCCGGTCGAGCGGCCCGCGCCGGCGGAGAGGACGTTGCGCTGGCGATGCTTGAGGCGCTGGCCATATTCGAGCTGACGCAGCTCGTCGGCGATTCCGACCAGCACGTTGGAATCGGTGCCGACGCCGAAGACGCCGCCGGCCTCGCAGAATTCGCGCGCCGGAAAGATGCCGTCACCGAGGCTGGCTTCGGTGACGGGGCAGAGCCCGGCCACGGCGCCGCTTCCGGCCAACGCCGCAATCTCCGCCTCCGTCATATGGGTCGCGTGGATGAGGCACCAGCGCCGGTCGACCGGCGCGTGCTCCAGAAGCCATTGCACCGGGCGCTGCCCCGACCAGGCCAGGCAATCCTCGACTTCCCTGACCTGCTCGGCGGCGTGGATATGGACCGGGCCATCCTTCGCCAGCGGCAGGATCGCGGCGAGTTCGTCCGGCGCCACGGCGCGCAAACTGTGCGGCGCGATGCCGAGATTGGCGCCGGGAAGGTTGGCAATGACGCCGCGTGCAGCCTCCATCAGCGCCGCGAAGCGATCGACGGAGCAGATGAAACGCCGCTGCCCGTCATGCGGGGCCGCTCCGCCGAATCCGCCATGAGCGTAGAAGCTCGGCAACAGCGTCAGCCCGATGCCGGATGCTTGCGAGGCTGCGGCGATCCGGGACGCCATTTCCGCCAGATCGGTGTAGGGCGTGCCGTCGCGATCGTGGTGCAGGTAATGGAATTCGCCGACGCGGGTAAATCCCTGCTCGAGCATCTCGACATAGAGCAGCGTCGCGACCGCGGCCACATCTTCCGGCGTCATCGCGAGCGCGAAGCGATACATCGTCTCGCGCCAGGTCCAGAACGTGTCGGTGCTGTCGCCGCGCCGTTCGGCAAGTCCGGCCATGCCGCGCTGGAATGCGTGGCTGTGCAGGCTTGCGAGTCCCGGCAGTGCCAGGGCATGGCGCTCGTCGCCGGGGGCGGGCGCGACATTCGCCGTCACCGCCTCGATCGCGCCGGCGGTCACCACCACCTGCACGTCATGGGCCCAGCCCGAAGGCAGGAGCGCGGAGGCGAAATGCAGTCGGGTCATGAACACACGCCGGCTGGACAGAACCTCCCCACGATTATATGTCTAGACATATAAGTCAAGCAGTCCCACGGCGAAGGGAGACCTTCATGGCAGAGCGCTTCGACCGGATCTGGCACAACGCCCGGCTCGCCACCATGCGGGCCGACCGCCCGGATCTCGGCGAGATCGAGCATGGCGTCGTGGCGACGCGCGGCGGCCGCATCGTCCATGCCGGCGCGGCGGCGGATTTTCCGGCCGATGCCGACGCCATTGAGCGGACCGATTGCGAGGGACGCTGGATCACGCCCGGCCTCGTCGATTGCCACACCCATCTGGTCTATGGCGGCAATCGCGCGCACGAATTCGAACTGCGGCTGAAGGGGGCGAGCTACGAGGAGATCGCGCGCGCCGGCGGCGGCATTGTCTCGACGGTGGCTGCGACGCGCAAGGCGAGCGAGGACGAACTCGTCGCCGGCGCCCTGCCGCGGCTCGATGCGCTGATCGCAGAGGGCGCGACGACGGTCGAAATCAAGTCCGGCTACGGCCTGGATACTAGAACCGAGATGCGGCAGCTCGCGGCGGCGCGCAGCCTCGGCCGCCAGCGCCCGGTCGCGATCCGCACCTCCTTTCTCGGCGCGCATGCGCTGCCGGTCGAGGCCGACGGCGACAAGAACCGCTACATCGATCTCGTCTGCAACGAGATGTTGCCCGCCATCGCCAGGGCAGGCCTTGCCGACGCGGTCGATGCCTTCATGGAAGGCATCGCGTTCTCCGCCGAACAGACGTCGCGTGTGTTCGACGCGGCGCGCGCGCGGGGACTGCCGGTGAAACTCCATGCTGATCAGCTGTCGAATCTCGGCGGCGCCGCGCTTGCCGCGCAATTCTCGGCGCTGTCCGCAGACCATCTCGAGCACACCGACGAAGCCGGCGCCGCGGCGATGGCGAAGGCCGGCACCGTCGCGGTGTTGCTGCCCGGCGCCTTCTATTTCATTCGCGAAACGCAGAAGCCGCCGGTCGAGGCGTTCCGCAGGCATGGCGTGCCGATGGCGCTCGCCACCGACTGCAATCCCGGCAGTTCGCCGCTGACCTCGCTGCTGCTGACGATGAACATGGGAGCCACGCTGTTCCGGATGACGGTCGCCGAATGCCTTGCCGGCGTGACGCGCGAAGGCGCGCGGGCGCTCGGCCTGCTGGGCGAGACCGGCACGCTCGAGGCCGGCAAATGGTGCGATCTCGCGATCTGGGACGTCGAACGTCCTGCGGAGCTGGTCTACCGTATCGGATTCAATCCGTTGCATCGCCGGGTGTGGAGGGGGCAGTGATGGGCGAGGCCGCAGCAATCGTCGTCAGTCCCGGAACGGTCGGTCTCGACGTTCTCGGGCGGGTGCTCGCGGGCGCGCCCGTCGTGCTCGATCCCGCATTCTGGCCGCGCGTCGAGGCGGCGGCGGAGATCGTCGCGAGGGCCGCGCGGGCCGATACGCCCGTCTATGGAATCAACACCGGCTTCGGCAAGCTCGCCTCGAAGCGCATTCCGCCGGATCAGACCGCGGCGCTCCAGCACAATCTGATCGTGTCGCATTGCTGCGGCGTCGGACCTGCGACCCCGGAGCCGATCGTCCGGCTGATGATGGCGCTGAAGATCATCTCGCTCGGGCGCGGCGCCTCCGGCGTGCGCCGCGCGGTGATCGAGCAGTTGCAGGCGATGCTGGCGAGGCGCGTCCATCCGCTGGTGCCGCAGCAGGGCTCGGTCGGCGCCTCCGGCGACCTGGCGCCGCTTGCGCACATGACGGCCGTGATGATCGGCGAGGGGCAGGCGATCGTTGAGGGCAAGATCGTGCCCGGCCGCGAGGCGCTCGCCGCTGCAGGCCTTGCGCCGCTCACGCTCGGCCCCAAGGAAGGGCTGGCTCTGATCAATGGCACGCAGTTCTCGACCGCCTATGCCATTTCCGGCGTGCTGCGTGCCTTCCGCCTGCTTCGAGCTGCGCTGGTGACGGGCGCCTTGTCGGTCGATGCCGCGATGGCCTCGACCGCGCCCTTCCGTCCGGAAATCCAGACGCTGCGCGGTCATGCCGGCCAGATCGCGGCGGCCGCGACGCTGACCGCGCTGCTCGACGGCAGCGACATCCGCCTGTCGCATCTCGAAGGCGACGAGCGCGTGCAGGATCCCTATTGCCTGCGCTGCCAGCCTCAGGTCGCCGGTGCCGCGCTCGATCTGATCATGCAGGCGGCGCGCACGCTGACATCGGAGGCCAACGCCGTCACCGACAATCCGCTTGTCCTGGTCGACACGGGCGAGATCGTCTCCGGCGGGAATTTCCATGCCGAGCCGGTGGCCTTCGCCGCCGACATGATCGCGCTGGCGCTGTCGGAAATCGGCGCGATCAGCGAGCGGCGCATCGCGACGCTGGTCGATCCCGCGCTCAATTTCGGACTGCCGCCGTTCCTGACGCCGGACCCCGGGCTCAATTCCGGCTTCATGATCGCCGAGGTGACGGCCGCCGCGCTCTATGCCGAGAACAAGCAGCGCGCCTCCGCCTGCTCGATCGATTCGACGCCGACCAGCGCCAATCAGGAAGACCATGTGTCGATGGCCGCGCATGCCGCGCGGCGCCTGTCCGACATGGCCGACAATCTCGCGTCCATCCTCGGCATCGAGCTGCTGGTCGCCGCGCAGGGCGTCAGCTTGCGCGCGCCGCACGCGACGAGCCGTCCGCTGGTCGCGGTCATCGCGGCACTGCGCGAAGAGGTGCCGGCGCTCGGCCCCGACCGCTACATGGCCGGCGATCTCGCCAGCGCGTCCGCGCTCGTCGAGGCCGACGCGCTGCCTGCGGCGGCGATCGCCGCGCTGTCATCCGATCCGTTTCCGAGACTGAGCTGAGAGGCGTTCCCATGAACCGTCGACTGGACAACGACCGCATCATCCGCGCCCCGCACGGCAGCGAGATCAGCGCCAGGAGCTGGCTGACCGAAGCGCCGCTGCGCATGCTGATGAACAATCTCGATCCTGACGTCGCCGAGCGCCCCAGCGAACTCGTCGTCTATGGCGGCATCGGCCGCGCCGCGCGCGACTGGGACAGTTTCGACAGGATCGTGGCCGCCCTGCGCAAGCTGGAGGGCGATCAGACGCTGCTGGTGCAGTCCGGCAAGCCGGTCGGCGTGTTCCGCACCCATGCCGATGCGCCGCGCGTCCTGATCGCGAACTCCAACCTCGTGCCGTATTGGGCGACGCTCGATCATTTCAACGAGCTCGATCGCAAGGGCCTGATGATGTACGGCCAGATGACGGCCGGCTCCTGGATCTATATCGGCAGCCAGGGCATCGTGCAGGGCACCTACGAGACCTTCGTCGAGGTCGGGCGGCGGCACTATGGCGGCAGCCTCGCCGGCAAATGGATTCTGACCGCCGGCCTCGGCGGCATGGGCGGCGCGCAGCCGCTGGCCGCGACCATGGCGGGGGCCTCGATGCTCGCGGTCGAATGCCAGCCGAGCCGCATCGAGATGCGCCTGCGCACCGGCTATCTCGACCGCCAGGCGGCGACGCTCGACGAGGCGCTGGCGATCATGGCGGAATCTGCGACGACGAAGCAGGCCGTCTCGGTCGGTCTGCTCGGCAACGCCGCGGAGATCTTTCCCGAACTGGTGCGGCGTGGCGTGCGGCCCGACATCGTCACCGACCAGACCAGCGCGCATGATCCGATCAACGGGTATCTGCCGAAGGGCTGGACGCTCGGCGAATGGGAAACGAAGCGCGCCGCCGATCCGAAGGCGGTGGAGCGTGCCTCGAAGACCTCGATGGTCGAGCACGTCCAGGCCATGCTGGACTTCCACGCACAGGGGATCCCGACGCTCGACTATGGCAACAACATCCGCCAGATGGCGCAGGACATGGGCCTGAAGAACGCCTTCGATTTCCCCGGCTTCGTGCCCGCCTATATCCGTCCTCTTTTCTGCCGCGGCGTCGGCCCGTTCCGCTGGGCCGCGCTCTCGGGCGACCCCGAAGACATCTTCAAGACCGATGCCAGGGTCAAGGAGCTGCTGCCGGACGACAAGCACCTCCACAACTGGCTAGACATGGCCAGGCAGCGCATCAAGTTCCAGGGCCTGCCGGCGCGGATCTGCTGGGTCGGGCTCGGCGACCGGCATCGCCTGGGTCTTGCCTTCAACGAGATGGTGGCGCGCGGCGAACTGAAGGCGCCGATCGTGATCGGGCGCGACCATCTCGACTCTGGTTCGGTGGCGAGCCCCAACCGCGAGACCGAGGCGATGCAGGACGGATCGGACGCGGTGTCCGACTGGCCGCTGCTCAATGCACTGCTCAATTGCGCCAGCGGCGCGACCTGGGTGTCGTTGCATCACGGCGGCGGCGTCGGCATCGGCTATTCGCAGCATGCTGGCATGGTGATCGTCGCCGACGGCACGCCCGAGGCGGCGAAGCGGATCGAGCGCGTGCTGTGGAACGATCCGGCCAGCGGCGTCATGCGGCATGCGGATGCCGGCTACGACATCGCGATCGACTGCGCGCGGGACAAGGGCCTCGACCTGCCGAGCCTTCTTCGCTAGCCGGGGCGGCCTTGCGACCTCGTCAGGCCACCGCCTCGGCCGCCGGACCGCGGCCGTCGAGCCGTTGCCGTTCCTTGGCGAGATGCTCGCCGATCGCGTCGGCCGGCATCGGCTTGGCGAAATAGTAGCCCTGGATGAATTCGCATCCGAGCCGGCGCAGCGTGTCGAGCTGGGCCCGTGTCTCGACGCCCTCGACCACGCAGGCGATCTCCATGTCGTCGCACAGGCCGGCGAGCGACTTGATGATCTTGTGGCTGACCGGGTTTTCGTTGATGTCGGCGACGAAGCTGCGATCGACCTTGATCTTGTCGAGCGGCAGCCTGTGCACGTGGCTCAGCGACGAATAGCCGGTGCCGAAATCATCCAGCGAGATGCCGCATCCCATCGCCTTCAACGCCGCGATCGACTGTTGCGCACGCGCGAAATCGAAGGTGACGGCGGTCTCGGTGATCTCGAAGTCGATCCGCTGGGGCGGAAGGCCGCTCTTCTCGATGATCGAGATCAGCGGCAGGATGCCCTCGGCGGAACAGACGTCGTGAGCCGAGAGGTTGAACGACAGGCGGATATGCTCGGGCCAGGTCCGCGCCGTGGCCAGCGCGCGGATCAGGAGCGCCTGGGTCAGCGGCCGGATCAGGCCGATGCGTTCGGCCGCGGGAATGAAGTCGGCGGGCGAGACCCAGCCGAGCCTCGGATTGTGCCAGCGGGCGAGCGTCTCGAAGCCGACGGTCTGCTCGCTGACGGCGTCGACGATCGGCTGGAACACGAGGTTGAGCTCGCTGCCGAAGTCGGCGGTGCGCAGCATGTTCTCGATCACGCCGCGGCTGCGGATCTCGGCCTCGAGCGCGCTCGAGAAGATCACGGTGCGGCCGCGCAGATGGCGCTTGGCGTGATAGAGCGAATAGTCCGCGCATTCGTACAGCGCTTCCGCCGTGGTGGCGGCTTGCGGATAGAGCGCGAAACCGATCGAGCAGGACAGCGCGGTATGCGCCGTGTCCAGCGCATAAGGCAGCTTGACCTGGGCGCAGATGCGCTCGCCGAGCCGCGCCAGATCCGCATCCTCGGGGTCGCCGCAGACGACGAGACCGAACTCGTCGCCGCCGAGCCGGGCGAATTCCACGCGCTGCGGGCCGAAGCCCTCGCAGACGTCGCGAATGCGGCGGCCCGCCTCGATCAGGACGCGGTCGCCGACGCTATGGCCGTAATTGTCGTTGATGGGCTTGAAACCGTCGAGGTCGATGATGCCGACGCCGATGCGAACGCCCCTGTGCTCGGCGTCCGAAAAGGCGCTCGACAGTTCGGCGAAGAAGCGTCGACGGTTCGGCAGCTCGGTGAGAGAATCGAGATTGGCGAGGCGGAAGTTCTCGTCAGACAGCGCCTGCGTCGCGGCCTGCTGGGCGAGAAGCGATTTGCGGCTGGAGATGAGGTCGGCGAAGTCGCGATAATAGATGAAGAGAACCGTTACCATCGCGCCGGAGACGAGCAGATTGTTGACGGCGATCGCCTTCAGCGTCGGCTCGCCGGTCGCGAAGAAGAAGATCACGT
Source organism: uncultured Bradyrhizobium sp. (assembly GCA_964423245.1). Classification (GTDB taxonomy): domain Bacteria; phylum Pseudomonadota; class Alphaproteobacteria; order Rhizobiales; family Xanthobacteraceae; genus Bradyrhizobium. The sequence goes on from CAYREH010000001.1 coordinate 318,926, forward strand.
AGGGCACGTCGACGATGAGCGTCACGATCAGCGCGGCCGACCGTACGTGCATCAGGCAGAAGATGCAGCCGATCACCGTCACGGCCATGTAGAACGCCACCTGGCTCTGTGCGTAGGCATCGCCGTAGGGAAACAGCGCGAATGACCACGCGGTGAAGCCGATTCCGATCGGCAGCGTGAGCCAGTTGGTGCCGCGCAGATTGCGCAGGATGTCGGCGTCGCTGCGGACGACGTGACGCTGCCGCAGCCACCAGAAGGTCCTGAGCGCCGCGAGCAGCGTCAGGATGCCGGGCACGACGACCGTCAGCCAGAACGGCGCAAGCGGCAGGTAGGTGTAGGCGACCGAGAGCGTGTTGCTCATCAGGATGAAGTAGAGCAACGGCATCTGCTTCGAGAACGCGTCGAACTGGGCGCGCATCAGATCGGGATTGTCGGCGGGCACGCGAAACAATTGCGGCAGGCCGGCAAGGTGATATCTCAAATGAAAGAAAGGCATTCCAATACGCGCCCCAACGACCCTAAAATACCCGGGCATCTTGCACGGTGCCGGTAAAGGGGCCGTTAGATCGGTTTCCGCCAGCGGCTCTGTACCGGGTGCAATTCGCCGCATCATCGTGCTGTACGTGTGCCGGTGAGGTCGCGTTAACGATAGAGCCCTCCGGAAAGGCCCTTCACGGGGGGAAAAGCCGGCATGTTCCGCCGGCTACAGCTTGCTAACCATGCGCGCGGCGAGGGTGCGTCTGCTGCCGATTGCCGCGCCTCCTTGGTCCACGAGGCTGCGATGGAGCGCGGATGGCGGCAGCAGACCGGCTATTTCTTCTCCAGCGCGGCCGTCTGCTTGGCGAGCTGCCTGTCGAAATCGTCCGACAGGCTCGCGGCATAGGTTGCCAGTTCGCCCGGCTTCACGAACGGGTTGGGTGCGCCGTCCTTCATCGCCGCGCGCTTGGCCTGCATGCCATAGACCTCCGGATGCGGGCCGAGCAGCACGTCCATGGTCATCCCGTTGCGCGCATCGGAGGCAACCGCTTGCTGCCGGAATATTTTCGTGAACGGACGGGAATGGAAGCCGGGATTGCGGCCTGATCAGGCGAGCGCGGCCTGGCGCGCACGTGCCGGCTCGCGCGCGCGTTCCGCGTGGCGCGGTTCGGCGAGCTGGCTGAAGCTGCGGTGGCTTGCCGGGGCAGGCGCCTCGACGATGACGCCCTCGCAGACGATCTGGCCACCCAGCAGCTTGAATTCGAGCTTGTCGTAGCGAGGCATGGTCTCGCCGTCGGCCGGCGGCAGCAATTCGATGCGGCCCTGAATGTTGAGGGTCGCGTTGCCGGCGCCGTGCAGGCGCGGGTTCCACATCCTGACCCCGGTTTCGGCCCAGCGTTGCCGGATCAGGGCGGTGCGGTCGGCCGGCTGTTCGGTCTTCCTGCGCGGCGTTCGCTGGCTCCGGCTTTCCGGCATGGGCGCTGCAGCAGCAGGCTCGGCCGCAACCTCGCGCACGATCTGATGATCCACTTCACCGTCGGAACGGAGTTCTTCTTCGGCCGCGGTCGCAACAGCCTCCGGCTGGACCATCGCAAGCGCTGGCTCATCGGGGCACGCGAGGGCCACCTCGGCGGATACCGGGCCGCGGTCGTCGGCAGGAACCGGCGCAGAGTCCTCGACCCCTGCGGTCGCGACAATCTCGACTGGAGCAACGGCGACCTCGGTGGGCTGCGCGAGCTCCTCGGGGATCTCCTCAACCTCGACCGATCGGTCGTCGCTGCCGATCAGCGATGTGTCCGTCGGCAGGCTTTCGATCGTATCGGAGGCAATCGAAGCCTGCGCGAGCGCGGCGGGCGCGACTTCGACTTCGTGCGCGGGAACTGAGACGTCGCCTGCGGCGATACCGCTTTCGTGAGGCTCTGTCGCAACGGCCTCCGGGAGAACCATCGCGAGGTCCGGCTCGTCGCGGCGCGCGGGAGCGAATTCGGCCGACACAGCAGACACGTCGTCGCAGGGACCCGGCGCGGAGTCTTCGACCGGCGCGGTCGCGACCACCTGGACCGGGGGAAGGTTGGCCTCGACGGGGTGCGCGGGCTCTTCGAGGACCTGCTCAACCTCAACCGGTCGATCGTGGCTGCTGCCGAGCGACATTTCAGCCGACACGCTTTCGATCGCGTCGGGTGCGATCGAAGCCTGCGCGAGGGCAACGGGCGCGTCCTCGACATCCAGCGCGGGACCGCAGACATCGTCTGCGGCGATTTCGACGGTCGCGGCGGGCGATTGTTCGGCGACGACGGGCGATGTGGTATCAGGCTCATCGACCGCATCTGCAGACGCCGTCGCATGAACCGTCACGTCGTGGAGCGGGCCCTTGGCGATCTCGATGTGAGGCGTGGAAACGGTTTCGACGCCGTGGCCGTGCGCCTGATCGACGGCGGCGGGCGCGACGGCGATCTCGCCGAGATCATGCGCAGGCCGAAGCCGGTTGATTGCCCATCCGACCGCGGGAATGCGGCGCAACAACGATATCAGTCTCGACAGCACAGGGAGTTGTCCAAGCGGTACTCGGCGTGAGGCAATCGCTGATTCGCCAGCAATGCGAAAAACTGCCCCGTCCGTCACATCGATGTCAATCTGGGTGGGACCAATTGCAGAACATCGGTCCCGCCGGCGCACATGCGGTGTGACGGTTTCCACAGTCCGGCAGGTCTTGTTTGCCTACGCTTCCCGTCACTAGGAGCGACAACATGATTTGCAGAACATCGACAACATGTCTGGCTGCGGTCCTGATCGCCTGTATCGGCACGCCTGCGCCGGCAGGCGATGTCGAGCCGAAGATCGCCGCGCATCTGATCCCGCCGAACGCCGAGATTCACGTCTCCTGGACCAATCCCCGCACCGATCCGCAAGGCCGCAAGGTCGAGATCGTCTGCGGTGAGGTGACGGTTCGCCGCTCGAACGGGTTCGACACCACGGCCTTTGCGTATGTGGTCGACGACGACAAGCTCTTTCTGTCGTGGAAGACCGACTGGATGCGAGAGCCCGAGCCCATGGGCGTGCGCAGCGTCATGCGCTATTGTCCGGGCCGGTGATCCCGCTCTCGGCGTGAGCCCTTTCTTCGGCGTTCGCGATGCGGTAACGCCAACGTTCCGGTGAGAAGGGTCGTCCCATGAAGAAGCTGTTCGCCATCGCCGCCGCTCTGCTCTGGTCCGGCCTCGCCGCCGCGCAGGACCGCAGCATCACGGTGGCCTCGACCACGTCGACCGAGCAATCCGGCCTGTTCGGCCATCTGCTTCCGCTGTTCACCAAGGCCGAGGGCATCAACGTGAAAGTCGTCGCCGTCGGCACCGGCCAGGCGCTCGATATCGGCCGTCGCGGCGATGCCGACGTGGTGTTCGTTCACGACAGGGCCGCCGAAGACAAGTTCATGTCCGAGGGGCAGGGCGTGAAGCGCTTCGACGTCATGTACAACGACTTCGTCATCGTCGGGCCGAAGAGCGACCCCGCGCGCATTGCGGGCGGCAAGGACGTCGCCGATGCCCTGCGCAGGATCGCGGCGGCGAAGGCGCCCTTCATCTCGCGCGGCGACAAGTCCGGCACGCACGCGGCCGAGCTGCGGCTGTGGAAGGAGGCGGGGATCGATGTCGGCGTCGGCACGGAGAGCTGGTATCGCGAGATCGGCCAGGGCATGGGGCCGGCGCTCAACATGGCCTCGTCGGCGAACGGCTATGTCCTGTCCGATCGCGGCACCTGGCTTGCGTTCAGGAACCGCGGCGATCTCGCGATCCTGACCGAAGGCGACAAGCGTCTCTTCAACCAATACGGCGTCATGCTGGTGAACCCCGCCAATCATGCGAACGTGAAGGCGAAGGACGGCCAGGCCTTCATCGACTGGCTGATCTCGCCGCGCGGGCAGGAGGCGATCGCCGCCTACAAGGTCGGCGGGGAGCAGCTATTTTTCCCCAATGCGTCCCACTAGCAGGAAGGCCAGCGTCGACACCACGACGCTGAGCGCGAGCAGGATCAGCCCGAGCCCGAGCGCGAGCGGCAGGTCGCCCTTGCTGGTCTCGAGCGCGATGGCGGTGGTCATCGTCCGCGTGTAGCCGCGGATGTTGCCGCCGACGACGATGATGGCGCCGACCTCGGCGATCGCGCGGCCGAACGCCGCGAGAAAGGCGGTCAGCAGCGAGGTCCGGCCCAGCGCGAACAGCAGCGCGATGCTGCGAAGCATGGACAGCCCGTCGATCCGCGCCAGGTCGCCGTATTCCGCCCAGAGCAGGCTGGCCGGCCGGTGCACCAGCGCCACCACGATCGGCGTCGCCAGCAGCGTCTGCGCGATCACCATCGCCCCCGGCGTGAACAGGAGGCCCGCGGCGCCGAACGGACCGGAGCGCGACAGCATCAGATAGAGCGCGAGCCCGACCACGACCGGCGGCAGGCCGAGCAGCGCATTGGTCAGCACGATGACGATCTGCCGGCCGCGAAAGCTGGAGATCGCCAGAAACGCCCCGAACGGTGCGCCGATCGCGAGCGCGATCAGGCTCGCGGTCAGGCTGACGCGCAGCGACAGGGCCACGATGCCGAGCAGTTCGGCATCGGCCTCGCCGATCAGTGTAAGGGCTGCGCCGATGGATCGCGCGAACTCGTTCATCCCGCCTGACGCTGTCGCGCCAGCCTTGGGCGCCTCTCATGGCCCGTCGCTGCGAGCCGTCATTGATCTTGCCTGGACTAGATCACGATTCAGGGCGGCCTTGCCAGCGGGATCGCAGCGTCCGGGCTTCAAACGATCCCGGCCCCGCTTGCTCCCGTTGCATCGGACCGGCACAATCCCCCCGGGCGGGGCCGCTGCGTGCGTCCCCAGACCCGAAAACAAGAACGAGGGCCGGCGTGCCGTGGTGCGCCGCAGCGCCGCAGAGAGGAAACCATGCCGGGTGCAGCTCATTCCAACGCTCCCATGATTCCGTCCGTGCCTGTCACGGCAGACATCGTCGATCGCCTGCGCGCCATCGTCGGCGACAAGGGGCTGTTGCTGGAGGAGCACGACAAGCAGCCCTTCGTGACGGATTGGCGCGGCGAGCTCGCAGGTCATGCCGGGGCCGTGGTGCGGCCAGCGACCACCGCCGAGGTTTCGGCCGTGGTGAAGCTCTGCCATGACAACGGCATTGCGATCGTTCCGCAGGGCGGCAACACCGGCCTGATGGGCGGTGCCACGCCGTGGCCCGCGCATCGGGGCATCGTGTTGTCGCTCGGCCGCATGAACCATGTGCTCGATGTCGATCCGGTCGGCTACGCCATGACGGTCGAGGCGGGCTGTGTCCTCCAGACGCTGCAGGAGACCGCCGCGCGTCATGACCGGTTTTTTCCGCTCAGCCTGGGGGCCCAGGGCTCGTGCATGATCGGCGGCAATCTGTCGACCAATGCCGGCGGCGTTCAGGTGCTGCGTTACGGCAATGCGCGCAATCTGGTGCTGGGTCTCGAGGTGGTGCTGCCCAACGGCGATGTCTGGGATGGTTTGCGCGCGCTGAAGAAGGACAATTGCGGCTATGATCTGAAGCATCTCTTCATGGGCGCCGAGGGCACGCTCGGGATCATCACCAAGGCGGTGCTGAAGCTCTGGCCCGCGCCGAAGGATGTCTGCACCGCCTGGCTCGCGATCCGCGATCCTCGCGCGGCGATCGAGATCCTGTCCGAGGCGCATGCGGCCTCCGACGACAATGTCGGCTCCTGCGAGCTGATGAGCCGCGCCTGCACCGACATGGTGTTGCGACACACGCCGGGCACGCAGGATCCGCTCAAGGCGGAGACCGAATGGTATCTGCTGCTCGAATGGTCCTCGGCCCGGTCGCGCCAGGACGATGGTTCCGGCCTGTCCGAGAAGATGGAACAGTTTCTCGCCGACCAGCTCGAAGCGGGCCGGGTGCTGGATGCGGTGATCGCGCAGACGCAGGCGCAGTCGCGCAACATGTGGCGCATCCGCGAGAGCGTGGCCGGGGCCTCGCGCGCCGAAGGGCCGGGCCTCAGCTACGACGTGTCGGTTGCGGTGTCCAGGATACCCGACTTCATCGACAGGGGGCTCGAGGCCGTGCTGGAGATCCTGCCGTCGATCCGTCCCTATCCGCTCGGACATATTGGCGACGGCAATGTGCACTTCTCCTTCATGGGACCGAAGGGCATGGATCGCGACACGCTCGGCCAGTACGCCGCGGCGATCACGCGGGCGGTCAACGACCTCATCACCTCCATGAGCGGCTCGATCTCGGCGGAACACGGCATAGGTATCGACAAGCTCGACGAACTGCCGCGCTACCGCTCGAAAACCGAGCTCGACATCATGCGCGCGATCAAGCGGACGATCGATCCCGGCAACATCATGAACCCCGGCAAGGTGCTCCGGCTCGGCTGAGGCGGAAACCGGATACGCGCTGACCGGGGGCCACGACATCTTGCGTTGCCCGTCGGGCAACACACCCAACATGCCGGTCAATGCGATCGGCCGAAAATATTCCACTTTACCGAAATTCGGAATTGTCGTATGTGTTGTCCCACTCCGGCCCAAGGAAGAGGGGCGTATCGCGATCGTCACGAACGCGGGCCGGAC
>CAYREH010000002.1:0-292607 GCA_964423245.1 uncultured Bradyrhizobium sp.
CGAACATGGTGAGCACGATGCCGTGGATCGACAGGTTCGGATTGAGCGTCGAGCGGACCTGCTCCACTGTCTGCAACAATTGCGACAGACCTTCGAGTGCGAAGAACTCGCATTGCAGCGGCACCAGGATCGCATCGGAGGCCGCCATCGCGTTCACCGTGAGCAGGTTGAGCGAAGGCGGGCAGTCGATCAGCACGTAAGTGTAGTCGGCGTCCGGCGAAACGTTGTTGTTGAGCGCGCCGATGGCGTCGCGCAGCTTGAATGCGCGGCCGGGTGTGGTGCCGAGCTCAAGCTCGAGGCCGGAAAGGTCCATGGTCGAGGGCGCGATGTGCAGCCGGGGCACCGCAGTCGACACCACCGCTTCGCGTAAATTCGCCTCGCCGACCAGCACGTCATAGGTCGAGCAGGAGCGGTTGCGACGGTCGATGCCGAGACCGGTCGAGGCGTTGCCCTGCGGATCGAGATCGACAATCAGCACCCGCTCGCCGATCGCGGCGAGCGCCGTTCCCAAATTAATCGCGGTGGTTGTTTTTCCCACACCGCCCTTCTGATTCGCGAGCGCAAGGATACGCGGGTGGCCGTGAGGCACCTCGGCGGTCTGCTGTTGCTGCGGTTCGTCAATCACGCTCATTGCCAATCCCCACTCACCCTCAGCCACGCCTCTCGGCGGCGGTCAGTTCCACCACCCAGCCGTCCCCAGTGCGGCTCTGGTAGAGGCGAGGCTGAATATTCCAATATTTAGTGGCCTCGGTCAATTCGGCCTCTACATCTTGACCTTTGAGAAACAACGCCTTTGCACCTTGGCGCAACAGCGGCTCCGCAAAGCCGATGAGTTGATGTAGCGGAGCCAGCGCACGCGCGGTGACGCAATCGACTGGGCCACTGATTCTATCCACATTATCCCCGATCTCAGCGAGATGTACGACTCCCGGAGAGCCCGTCACCCGAATCGCTTCGCGGAGGAAGGCGGCCTTCTTGGCGATACGCTCGACCAGATGAACGCTGGCACCGGGGACGCCCGCCACGGCACAGGCCAGCACGACCCCCGGGAACCCGCCGCCGCTGCCGAGATCAGCCCAGCGCTTCGCGCCGGGGGCGAGGTCGATGAGCTGAAGCGAATCGGCGATGTGCCGTGTCCACAGCTGCGGCAGTGTCGATGGCGCAACCAGATTGGTCTTGGCCTGCCACTCCCGCAGCAAGGCGATATAGCGGTCGAGCCGCGCTTCGATCTCGGGCGAGACGGGCGCGAGCTCGAGCGCGGCGGTCTTGTCGGCGTCGATGATTTCGTCGAGCGCCCGATCGTTGGCCTGGGCTTTGGAGATTCTGGGCGGAGCTGGAGATCGACTGGATTGAGGCGCATCGCCGGGACGGCCGGGCGATCTTGGGTCTGACGATGGGCCGGACGGCCTGCGCTGTTTCACGTGAAACGCCTAACCCGTCGCCTTTGAGGCGGTCTTCCTGGCCTCACGGCGCAGATAGGCCGCCAGGATGCCCAACGCCGCCGGCGTCATGCCGTCGATCCGGCCGGCCTGGCCGACCGTGAACGGACGAGCCTTCTCCAGCTTGGCACGGACCTCGTTGGACAGGCCAGGGACCTCTCGGTAATCGACATCGGCCAACACCAGCCCTTCGTCACGCCGGAATGCCGCGACATCGGCGCTCTGGCGCTCGAGATAGACGTCGTATTTGGCGTCGATCTCCAGATGGGCCGCGATCACGGGATCAATCGCCGACAATTCCGGCCAGATCGCGCGCACTTGGCTCCAGCCGATATCGGGATAGGCCATCAGTTCGAATGCCGACCGGCGCTGGCCGTCCCGGTTCAGGGAGAGCCCATGCCTGATCGCCTCATTCGGGGTGATGGTCAGCGACTTCGCGAGCGCTCTGGCCGCATCCAGGGCCTCCATCTTGCTCCGATGATGCCTGATACGAGCGCTGCCGACGCATCCCAGCGCAATACCCTTCTCCGTCAGGCGCTGATCGGCGTTGTCGGCCCTCAAGGTCAGCCGATACTCGGCCCGCGACGTGAACATGCGATAGGGCTCGGTGATGCCGCGGGTAACGAGGTCGTCGATCATAACACCGAGATAGCCGTCGGCCCGGTCGAACACGGTCAGGGCTGCGCCACTGGCTGACAGGGCGGCATTCAGCCCGGCTACGATGCCCTGCCCGGCCGCTTCCTCATATCCGGTGGTGCCATTGATCTGGCCGGCCAGGAAAAGTCCGCGCACGCGCTTGGTCTGGAGGGTCGGATCCAATTCGCGCGGGTCGATATGATCGTATTCGATGGCATAGCCCGGCCGCACCATCCTCACGCGCTCGAGGCCGGGGATGCTGGTGAGGATCGCCAGCTGAACCTCTTCCGGGAGCGAGGTCGAGATGCCGTTGGGATAGACGGTCGGATCGTCGAGGCCTTCGGGCTCCAGAAAGATCTGATGACCATCCCGATCGCCGAAACGAACGATCTTGTCCTCGATCGAGGGACAATAGCGCGGCCCGGAGCTCTTGATCTGGCCGGAATACATCGGCGAGCGGTGGACATTGGCCCGGATCACCTCATGGGTGGCGGGCGTTGTCCGGGTGATGCCGCACTGGATCTGCGGGGTCGTGATCCGCTCGGTCATCACCGAGAATGGCTCCGGCGGATCGTCGCCAGGCTGCATCTCGACGGCCGACCAATCGATCGTGGTGCCGTCGAGCCGCGGCGGAGTCCCGGTCTTCAGGCGCCCCAGCGTGAAGCCAGCACGCTCAAAAGACTTCGAGAGGCCCATCGCAGGCGCCTCGTCCACCCGTCCGGCCGGCCAGGTCTTCTCCCCGAGATGGATCAGGCCTCGCAGAAAGGTGCCGGTGGTGACGACGATGGCGGCAGCACTCAGCTCGCGGCCGTCGGCCAGGCGCAATCCGGTCACCCTGCCGTCCACGACAATCAGTTCGTCCGCCTCACCCTCCACGACCGAAAGACCTGCGGTCTCTCGGATCGCGGCTTGCATGGCTGCGGCATAGAGCTTGCGATCCGCCTGAGCGCGCGGACCCCGAACGGCCGGGCCCTTGCGACGGTTGAGAACACGGAACTGGATGCCGCCAGCATCGCCGACACGGCCCATCAGTCCGTCCAGGGCATCGACCTCGCGAACCAGATGGCCCTTGCCCAATCCGCCGATGGCGGGATTGCAGGACATGGCGCCGACCGTGTTGAAACGATGAGTCACCAAAGCCGTCACCGCACCCATCCTGGCAGAGGCAGCCGCGGCCTCGCAGCCGGCATGGCCGCCGCCAATGACGATGACGTCGAAAGTCTCTCGCGCTGAATGCATGAGAGACTTCTAACCCAGGGTCCGGGAAGCCGGAAGCAGAAACTAACCGGGTCATTGTTTCACGTGAAACACACCCCAATCGGCCGCCGCCGGCGATGCCAAAAAACAACCCCATGCAAAGTAGGATGAGGTGGGGTCCGTGTTTCACGTGAAACAGGTCGTGGGCTCAAATCCGAGGGCCGATCGTAGGATCGGTTCCCGAGTTGTTGCCCACCCCTCGCCGGATTGTTTCACGTGAAACAAGCCGTGGACCGGTACCGTCGGTCCGTTTTACTTGCCGATACAGAAGCGTTGAAAAATGGCCCCGAGGACGTCTTCGACGTCGACCCTTCCCAGCAATCGACCAAGGGCATGAGCCGCGGCGCGAAGTTCTTCGGCAGCCAGCTCTTCGCCTTCGCCGACCAGCTCCAGACTCCGCTGCAGGCTCGCCAATGCGCTGGTCAGCAAATCGCGCTGTCGTGCCCGCGTAATGACCGCACCCTCGCTAGCGCCAAAGAAGTCTGCCGCAAACCGCACCAAGGCACCGACCAGCTCCGCGACGCCATCGCCCCGGCTGGCTGAAATCCCGAACTCGCCGGAACGCAGCTCGGCTGAAGCGCCAGCCGCATCGATCTTGTTCCGCACGACCCAGACCGCGCCGGAGGCGGGGTCGCGCGAGCCTTCCGGTTTCCAGACCGCACGAAGGTCGTGGGGGTCCTCGGTCTGGCGACCCTCGACCAGCCAGAGCACGAGGTCGGCCTCCCCGGCCCGCACACGCGCCCGGCGCACACCCTCCTGCTCGACCGGATCATCGGTCTCGCGGATGCCTGCCGTGTCGATCACCGTGACCGGATATCCCTCGAGATCCAGCTGCACCTCGATCACATCACGGGTGGTTCCGGCATGCGGCGAGACGATCGCAACGTCGCGGCGGGCGAGCTGGTTGAGCAGCGTCGACTTGCCGACATTGGGCTCGCCGGCGATCGCGACCACCAGGCCGTCGCGCAGCCTTTCTGAATGTCCCTGTGCCGCAAGCACTTCCGCGATTTCATCGCGCAGCGCCGCGGTCGCCCTGACGGCCGGCGCCATCAGCTCGGCGGGCACGTCGCCCTCGTCCGAGAAATCGATGCCCGCCTCGATCAGCGCCGAGGCCTCGATGATTCGCTCGCGCCAGTCACGGGCTCGCTGGCCGAGCAGCCCCTGCAATTGCCGCAGCGCCTGGCGGCGCTGACGGTCGGTATCGGCATGGATGAGATCGTCGAGACCCTCGGCCTCGGTCAGATCGAGCTTGCCGTTCTCGAAAGCGCGCCGGGTGAACTCGCCCGGTTCAGCCGCACGTGTATTCGGAATTAACGAAATTTCTCGAACGACGGCCGCCAGGACCGAGCGGCCGCCATGGACATGGAACTCGGCCACATCCTCGCCGGTCGCGCTGCCGGGCCCGGGAAACCAGAGAACCACGGCATCGTCGATCGCCTCCTCGCCAGCGCGAAGCATCCGGCGGCTGGCGTGCCGCGGCGGTGGCAGCGTCCCCGCAAGCGTGGACAGCACCAGACCGGCATGCGGACCCGAGACACGAACCACCGCGATCGCGCTCGGCAGCCGACCTGACGACAACGCAAAAATAGTCTGATCCCGCGGGTGCATGGCCTATTTGTCCGGCTGAGGACGAAAACGCAAATCGGCGCCTGCCGCCCCGCGCCTCTGACCCGCCCCGTATTTTATATTGCAGTGCAACAAACCAGCGTCGTGCTTTGGGGCATCAGGTGATGCCTCGACCGGAGACGAAATTGAACTGATAGCTTTTTCAGGATCTTACACGGCATGAGGCGTAAACACCCGCCAAAAATGCTGCAGGTTTGCTGCAGCATCGCCGCAAAACAGAAAGGGCGCCCGAAGGCGCCCTTTGGCAATTGATGCACTCCGACTCAGGTGTTCATGGAGTCGAAGAACTCCGAATTGCTCTTGGTCGAGCGCAGCTTGTCGAGCAGGAAGTCGATCGCGTCCATGGTGCCCATCGGATTGAGGATGCGGCGCAGGACGTACATCTTCTTGAGCACCTGCGGGTCGGTGATGAGCTCTTCCTTGCGGGTGCCGGAACGCGAGATGTCGATCGCCGGGAAGGTGCGCTTGTCCGAGACCTTGCGGTCCAGGATCAGCTCCGAGTTGCCGGTGCCCTTGAACTCTTCGAAAATGACTTCGTCCATGCGGCTGCCGGTATCGACCAGCGCGGTCGCGATGATGGTCAGCGAGCCGCCCTCCTCGATGTTGCGGGCGGCACCGAAGAAGCGCTTGGGGCGCTGCAGCGCGTTGGCGTCGACGCCGCCGGTGAGCACCTTGCCGGATGACGGCACCACGGTGTTGTAGGCGCGGCCAAGGCGGGTGATCGAATCGAGCAGGATGACGACGTCGCGGCCATGCTCGACCAGACGTTTTGCTTTTTCGATCACCATCTCGGCGACCTGGACGTGACGCACCGCCGGCTCGTCGAAGGTCGAGGACACCACCTCGCCCTTCACCGAGCGCTGCATGTCCGTGACTTCTTCCGGACGTTCGTCGATCAGCAGCACGATCAGATAGCATTCGGGATGGTTGTGCGTGATCGAATGCGCGATGTTCTGCATCAGCACGGTCTTACCCGTGCGCGGCGGCGCCACGATCAGCGCGCGCTGGCCCTTGCCGATCGGCGCGACGATGTCGATCACCCTTGCAGACAAGTCTTTTCGCGTGGGGTCGTCGATTTCCATGCGGAAACGCTGGTTCGGAAACAGCGGCGTGAGGTTGTCGAAATTGACCTTGTGCTTGGCCTTTTCCGGGTCCTCGAAATTGAGCGTGTTGACCTTCAGCAGCGCGAAATAGCGCTCGCCCTCCTTCGGGCTGCGGATATGGCCTTCGATGGTGTCGCCGGTGCGCAGGCCGAAACGGCGGATCTGCGAGGGCGAAACGTAGATGTCGTCCGGGCCGGGCAGATAATTCGCATCGGGCGAGCGCAGGAAGCCGAAGCCGTCCGAGAGCACCTCGACGACGCCTTCGCCGACGATATCGGTTTCAGCAAGTGCGAGCTGCTTGAGGATCGCGAACAGGAGCTCCTGCTTGCGCATCGTGCTGGCGTTCTCGACCCCGTTCTCTTCCGCGAACGAGACCAGCTCGGCCGGGGTTTTCGACTTGAGGTCCTGGAGTTTGATTTCCCGCATTGGGGTGGTCCTGTGGGGTAACCTTGGGAGGGGGTGCGAGGAGGCTCTGAAATGCGGACGTGAGCAGGTAAGGTCCGCAGGTCTGGCAAGGTGAGCGCCGGTAAGGCTTCAAACCTGATGCGGTGTCCGGCCTCTGGAAAGCTCAGACACAACCACATCCGCCTGCGTTGGGTGGGATGTCGCCAATATAGAAAATCGCTTCCTGCTCCGCAAGCCGAAGCGATGAGCGATCATTCGCAAACACTGCCTAGAACGGCTTCACGATCACCATGATGACGATCAGGATCATCAAGACGGTCGGTACCTCATTGATAATACGATAGAATTTTTGACTGCGGAGGCGCTTGTCGGCGGCGAAATCCTTCACCCAACGGGAAAAAAAGCCGTGGACCGCGGACATCGCCAGAACCAGTGCCAGTTTCACATGCAGCCAACCCGCGACCCACCAATGGCCCGACCAGATGAGGTAGAGACCGGCGAGCCAGGTGACGGTCATGGCGGGATTGATGATGGCCTTGAACAGCCGGCGTTCCATGATCTTGAACGTCTCCGACTGCTTCGAGCCGATTTCGGCCTCGCAATGGTAGACGAACAGCCGCGGCAGATAGAGCATTCCCGCCATCCAGGCGATGACGGCGATCACATGCAGCGCCTTGATCCACTCGTACATGCCGGCCGGCTCCTCTGTCCTGTCCCGGCGCAGAACCACGCTGCCTCTCAAGGCAGGCGAGTCTGCCCGGAAAACACGTTCGCTCACCAAACGGTGGATGGAACGAGTTCGGTAAGAATTCATTCATAGATGCGGGCGCACACATATCCATGCGCAGGGCTCTTCTAAACCTAAAAGATTCTAGATTCTTAAGGTTTGAGTCTAAGTGACCGTGAATAGGACTCACGCAATTCCGTCCGCCGGTTGACGCCTGCTTGTTCACATCCGTCAACATATCCCGGCAAGAGGCGATCCGTTCGGATAAAGCATCCGGACTCAAGGGCTTGCCTTGCGCGGCCGACACCTTATCAAGCGGGTTGTCCGCACAATCCCGCTTGTCCCCGATCCTGTGGCGCGACTTGTTCCTTGGGGCAGTGGTGTGAAGAAAATTGGCACTTGTCCCGCCCCTGGTGTCGCGCAACCCTTTCCGAGGGGTTAAGCTCCACAGAAATCCACACACCACACCGCCCCCATACAAAGGGTTTTTGTGCCGACCTCGACCAATTATTTCCATCTGCACCTCGTCTCGGACTCCACCGGTGAGACGCTGATCACCGTCGCGCGCGCGGTCGCCGCGCAATATGCGAATGTGACGCCGGTCGAGCATGTCTATCCGCTGGTCCGTAGCCAGAAGCAGCTCGACCGCGTGCTCGACGAGATCGAGGAGGCGCCGGGCATCGTGCTGTTCACGCTGCTGGAGAAGGATCTGGTCTCCCGGCTCGAGGACAAGTGCCAGCAGATCAATGTGCCGAGCCTGTCGATCATCGGTCCGGTGATGCAGCTGTTCGAAGCCTATCTCGGCGCCGCGACGACGGGCCGCGTCGGCGCCCAGCACGTGCTCAATGCGGAATATTTCAAGCGCATCGATGCCCTCAACTACACGATGATCCACGACGACGGGCAGCATGTCGAAGGCCTCGATGATGCCGATGTCGTGCTGGTCGGCGTCTCCCGGACGTCGAAGACCCCGACATCAATCTACCTCGCCAATCGCGGCATCCGGACCGCCAACGTGCCGCTGGTGCCCGGCATTCCGGTTCCGCCGCAGCTGGAGACACTGACCCGCCCGCTGGTGGTGAGCCTTCACGCGACACCGGAGCGGCTGATCCAGGTTCGTCAGAATCGCCTGCTGTCGATGGGCGCCGATTCCAGCAGCGACACCTATACCGACAAGCAATCGGTCGCCGAGGAGGTCGCGTTCGCACGCAAGCTCAGCGCCAAGCACGACTGGCCGCTGCTCGATGTGACGCGGCGTTCGATCGAGGAAACCGCCGCGGCGATCATGAAGCTGTACAGCGATCGCCAGCGCAACCGTCCTTCGCAGTAGGACGGCGATGAGTCTGTGGCGCGGAAAATCCCCGCTGATCCTGGCATCGCAGAGCGGTGCCCGCAGAACGCTGCTGAAGAATGCCGGCCTCGCATTCGAGGCCATAACTGCCGATATCGACGAACGCGCCATTCAGACCGCATCCGGACTCTCTACGCCGCGCGAGATCGGACTGCTGCTGGCGCGCGAAAAGGCAAAGGCGGTTTCCACGGGGCATCCCGACGCCTGGGTGATCGGTGCGGACCAGACGCTGGCGCTCGGCAGTCGGCTTTTCAACAAGCCCGCGGGTCGGGACCAGGCGATGGCGCAATTGCGCGATCTCGCCGGCCAGAGCCACGAACTGAATTCTGCCCTGGCGGTGGCGCAAAACGGC
The DNA here is from genome assembly GCA_964423245.1 of uncultured Bradyrhizobium sp. Classification (GTDB taxonomy): domain Bacteria; phylum Pseudomonadota; class Alphaproteobacteria; order Rhizobiales; family Xanthobacteraceae; genus Bradyrhizobium. The sequence continues at coordinate 8,897 of CAYREH010000002.1, forward strand.
GAAGTCGTCTTCGAGGATGTTTCGGTGGCACGCCTGACCATGCGGGCGATGACGGAGCCCCAGCTCTCCGCCTATCTCGACGCCGCCGGCGATGCGGTGACGACCAGCGTCGGCGCCTATCAGCTCGAGGGTCCGGGCATCCATCTGTTCGAGCGGATCGAAGGCGACCATTTCACCATTCTCGGTTTGCCGCTGCTGCCTCTGCTTGCCTTCCTGCGGAGCCGTCAGCTAATGGCGGTCTGACGAAAGATGACAGGCATGGCTGGGTGGTGATGCGGATTCTCGGACTGACCGGCTCGATCGGAATGGGCAAATCCACCACCGCGAAACTGTTCGCGGAGGCGGGCGTGCCCGTCTACGACGCCGATGCCGCCGTCCATCAGCTCTATGAGGGCGAGGCCGTCCCCGCGATCGAGGCCGCCTTCCCCGGCACCACCGCCAACGGCAAGGTCGACCGGCCGAAATTGTCGGCACGGGTGGTGCACGATCCCGCGGCGATCAAGCGGCTCGAGCAGATCGTCCATCCGATGCTCGGAACCTCCCGCCAGAAATTCTTTGCCGACGCCGAAGCCGCGAAGGCGCCGGTCGTGGTGCTCGACATTCCGCTGCTGTTCGAGACCGGCGGCGAGACGCGGGTCGATGCCGTCGTGGTGGTCTCCACCTCGCCGGAACTGCAGCGCGAGCGCGTGCTGGCCCGCGGCACGATGGACGAGGCCAAGCTGGACGCCATCATCGCCAAGCAGATGCCCGACGCCGAGAAGCGCAAGCGCGCGGATTTCGTGGTGGATACGTCGCACGGACTGGAGCCGGTCCGTGCGCGGATCGCGCAGATCCTGGCCGAGGTCGTTAAGATGCCGCAGCGGCGAAACTGATTCGCTCCTTCCAACGGCACTTCTCTGATGCGCGAAATCGTTCTCGACACCGAAACCACCGGCCTCGATCCGCTCCGCGGCGATCGCCTCGTCGAAGTCGGCTGCGTCGAGATCCTCAACCGCATGCCGACCGGGCAGACGTTCCACCGCTACATCAATCCTGAAAGGGACATGCCTGCGGAAGCCTTCGCGGTGCACGGATTGTCGGCCGAATTCCTGTCGACCAAGCCGCTGTTCCACGAGATCGTCGACGAGTTCCTCGAGTTCATCGGCGATGCGCCGCTGGTGATCCACAACGCCTCGTTCGACATCAGCTTCATCAATGCCGAACTCGACCGGATCAAGCGCGCGGCGATTCCGCGCGAACGGCTGGTCGATACGCTGCTGCTGGCGAGGCGCAAGCATCCTGGCGTGTCGAACCGGCTCGACGATCTCTGTTCGCGCTATGCGATCGACAATTCACGCCGCACCAAGCACGGCGCGCTGCTCGACGCCGAACTTCTTGCCGAAGTGTATGTCGATCTGGTCGGGGCAAGGCAGTCGCAGCTGCTGCTGGCGTCCGAAGCCGATGACGGCCGCGCCAATCAGGCGGCGGATGCGCCGCGGCGGCAACGGCCGATGCCGCTCGCGCCGCGGATTTCAGACGCCGAGCGCGAGGCCCATCGGGCCTTCATCGCGACGCTCGGCGACAAGGCGATCTGGAACGAGTATCTCCCCGCTCCAGCTGCCGCAGTGGCGGGTGGTCAGGCCTGACCGGCGGTCTGGGCGGCCATCTGCCGCTCCATGTTCTGCCGGTAGAGGCCGACGAAATCGACGGGATCGAGCATCAGGGGCGGGAACCCGCCATCGCGCACGGCCGTGGCGATGATCTCGCGGGCGAACGGGAACAGCAGACGCGGGCACTCGATCATGACCACCGGATGCAACTGCTCCTGCGGCACGTTCGCGATGCGGAACACGCCGGCATAGGCCAGTTCGAACGAGAACATCACCTTGCCCGCGCTCTCGGCCTTGCCCTCGACCGACAGCGTCACCTCGAACTCCTGTTCGCTCAGGTTGTTGGCGCTGACATTGATCTGGATGTTGATCTGGGGCGGCTGACCCTGGGACTGGAGCGAGGCCGGCGCATTCGGGTTCTCGAAGGAGAGGTCCTTGGTGTACTGCGCCAGCACGTTGAGCTGGGGAGCCTGGGCCGCCTCGGGAGGGGTGCCGTTGCCGTTCGTCATAAGAGTTCTCCTTACCCGATTTGGGCTGAATTTCGCGGCGGTTGGCTAACATAGGGCTGCCTCGTTCCACAAGGACGAACGGCCCCGGCCGCGCTGCGGGACTTGCACCCATCCCAAAGACGTCGACCTTGCCCCTTGAATGAAACCGGCCGTTAAACGATTGAAGATGCGCGATTTCCGGGCAGGATCGGGTTTCCCCTTAAGGATAAAACGCGCTACACTCGGCGCTGTGCCAAAAGGCGCCATTGGCCGGGCCCAATTTCGTGCCTACATGCCCGGGACCCGAGATGCGGGCCTGATCTGGCGACGTAGTCTTGCCGTTCCCGTGTGGAACGGTCTACTGGCCTGATCGATTTTCCCGGCGACGGCCTCGACGCAGCCTTGTGCAGAGAAGACCAGAAAGCGAACACGACGTGGACATCTACACCATCATCTTCCTGGCGCTGGCGGTCTTCATTTTTCTGCGGCTGCGCAGCGTGCTGGGGCAGCGTACCGGCAATGAGCGGCCGCCGTTCGATCGCACCGCCGCCCGCAACGCCCTGGGCGGTGCCCAGGACAAGAACGTCGTGACGTTGCCGGGCAAGGTCATCGACCAGCCCCCGCTGGCGCCGACCGCCGAGCCGCTCGCGCCCACCGATCGCTGGAAGGGCCTGACCGAGCCGGGCACCGCGCTGGCCCAGGGTCTCGATTCCATCGTCGAGAAGGATTCCACGTTCGACCCGCGCCACTTCCTGTCGGGCGCCCGCGGCGCCTACGAGATGATCGTGCTGGCCTTTGCCAATGGCGATCGCCGGTCGCTGCGCGATCTGCTCTCGTCGGACGTCTATGAGAGTTTCGACGCGGTCATCAAGGAGCGCGAGAAGAACGAGCAGAAGACCGAGACGCGTTTCGTCTCGATCGACAAGGCCGAGCTGGTCGGCGCGGAACTGCGCGATCGCACCGCGCAGCTGACCGTGCGCTTCGTCTCGCAGATGATCTCCGCGACCCGCGACAAGGCGGGCAATATCGTCGACGGCAGCGCCGACACGGTTGCCGACATCACCGACGTCTGGACCTTCGCCCGCGACATCACCTCCCGCGATCCGAACTGGAAGCTGGTTGGCACCGGAACCGCGAATTAATGTCGTCCTGAAGAATTGCGCGGCGGCGCTCTGCGCAGGAGCCGTCGCGCTCTCGTCGTTTTCGCTGGGCGCCGAAGCGGCGCGTCGTCACCACCGCGGACATCACCACCATCATCACGTCGCCGAGGTGCCCGCTCCGCCACCGCGCGCCTTGCCCTATCCGCAGCTGTCCCTGCCGTTCGAGATACCGGGAGCGCAATATCTTCCGCTGCCCTGGGCCGACGTGAAGGGCTGGAGCGACGACGATCACCTCGCCGCCTACAAGACCTTCCGGGCGAGCTGCCGCCCGATCAATGCCCAGGCCGGGACTGACCCGAAAGCCGAATCCAAGGTCGAACCCAAGGCCGAAAATAAGGCGCTGGGGGGCTCGCTCGGCGAACCCTGCCGGATCGCGAAATCGCTCGACATTGCCGACGACGCCAAGGCCAAGGCCTTCTTCGAAGAGAATTTTGCTCCCCTGCGCATCTCGCGCCTCGGCGAACCCGACGGCTTCGTCACCGGCTATTACGAGCCGGTGCTCGAGGGCTCGCGCACGCAGACTGACACCTACAACGTTCCGGTCTATCGCCGCCCGTCCAACCTGTTCGTGCGCGGCTTCAGCCAGGCCTCGCTCAATTTGCCGAACAAGGGTCCGGTCTATCGCAAGATCGGCCGGCGCAAGCTGGTGCCCTATTACGATCGCGGGGAGATCGAGGACGGCAAGATCGCCGGCCGCGGGCTCGAGATCGCCTGGCTGAAGGATCCGACCGACCTGCTGTTCGCCCAGATCCAGGGCTCGGCACGGATCAAGTTCGACGACGGCAGCTCGGTCCGTCTCAACTACGATTCCTACAACGGTTATCCCTATACGGCGGTCGGCCGCATCCTGATCGAACGCGGCATCATTCCGCGGGAAGAGATGTCGATGCAGAAGATCCGGGAGTGGATGGCCCAGAACCCCGACGGTGCGAAGGAGCTGCGCCGCCAGAACCGCGCCTATGTGTTCTTCCGCGAGGTCAACCTGTCGGACAAGGACGAGGCGGTCGGCGCGCAGGGCATTCCGCTGACCGCGGGACGCTCGATCGCGGTCGACAAATCGCTCCATGTCTACGGCACGCCCTTCTTCATCGAGGGCGAACTGCCGATCGAGTCCGATCGTGCGAAGACGCCGTTCCACCGGCTGATGATCGCGCAGGATACGGGCTCGGCGATCATCGGCCCGGCCCGCGCCGACCTGTTTTTCGGCGCCGGCCAGGAGGCCGGCCGCGTCTCCGGACGGCTGCGCCATCCAATGCGCTTCGTGATGCTGGTGCCGAAGAGTCTCGATCCGGCGCCGCGGGCCGCGCGCCTGCCGGTGCCCGATCCGCGTCCGGCGGAGAAGATCGCCAGGCTGTTTCCGCAGACGGAAACGGCCAAGGCGGCCGAGCCGGCCAAACCCGAGGCAGTTGCCATTGCCGGCCCGGTTCCGCTACCGGTGCCGCGGCCCGTGATCGAGCCCACGCCCGAACCGCGCCGCCAAGCGAAGCCCCGTCCCCATCGGCAATGAAGCGATCGTCCCGTCCCCCCGTGCTCGAGCCGCGTCCCGCGCCGCGTCGTCGCGCGCTGAGCGCGGAGGAGCGAGAGCTGTGGGATTCGATTGCGCGGCACGTCAAGCCGCTCAAGAAGCATCGCGCGGCGAAGCCGAAAGCCGCGATGCATGTGGAGCCGGCGCCTGCCGCGCCTGTCGCGAAGCCGACGCCGGCGCCGCGCCCGATGACAGCCCCGGAGCCGCCGCGCCCGGCCAAGCCGGTGCTGCCGCCGCTCGCCCCGCTCGGCAAGCGCGAACGCACCAGACTCTCGCGCGGCCGCAGCGAGATCGAGGCGCGGCTCGACCTGCATGGCATGACCCAGGCGCGCGCCCATCGCGCATTGAGCGGATTTCTCCACCGCGCCCATCAGGACGGACTGACCTTCGTGCTCGTCATCACCGGCAAGGGCCGCAGCGGCGGCGAAAGCGGCGTGCTGCGCCGCCAGGTGCCGGAATGGCTGAGCCTGCCCGAATTCCGCGCCTTCGTGGTCGGGTTCGAGGAGGCGCATATCGGCCATGGCGGCGAGGGCGCGCTCTATGTGCGGATACGCAGGGCGAGATATTAGTTGTGTTGCACCTCTCCCGCTTGCGGGCGAGGGAGCGCACCGCCGATGCGGCTCAAGCGGGGTATTAGAACGGACGCACGATGCCGACGCGCGGGATCAGGGTGATGATCAGCCCGAAGATGTTTGTCGTCCGATCCTCGCTTGGGATCAGCGGCGTCTCCCGCGTGGCCGGCAGCATCTTCACCGCGTGCAGGACCAGGACCATGCAGACCGCCCAGTTCGAGATCCAGCGCGAATAGTCGAACACCATCGCGAACATCACGAGATAGGCGAGGCTGATGCCGGCCAGCGCCGCGACCACGAGACGGCGGTGCGTGTCGCTCGCAAGGGCCGCGATCAGGTGGGCGAAATAGCGCCACAACGGCAGGTGCAGCCAGATCAACAGCGCGAACACGGGCACGCCGAGGCTGTTGTGCGGCAGCCGTGCCCAGGTGTCCGACAGTTCCTTTGCCAGCGGCTGGTACCAGATGTAGCTGAATTGCAGCAGGTCGGTGCGCGACGGATCGGCCATCCGGGTCTTCAAATATGCAACGAAATCCGCTTCGGAGACCGGCATCGTTCCCAGGAACTGGGCCGCGAAGAACAGCGCGCTGACGCACAATAGCGCCATCAGGCCGAGCGCGACATTCGTGCGGGTGGCGCCGTGCGCGAGATAGTGCCTGATCACGACGATGGCGACGATCGTCGGCACATACATCAGGAGGTGGATGTGGTGGATCAGGATCAGGCCGATCGCAAACAATGCGGCTGTTGCCACGAAGAGCAGCGAGCCGGCCGGCATCAGCAGCAGGACGATCGCCAGCGCGCAGCCATAGATGTCGAAATGGCCGAGCGTATGCATGAAGTTCTTCAGGAAGAACGGCGAGCCCGCGGTGAACACGAACAGCGGCAGCGTCCCGGCGGTGAAGCCGAAGGTGCGTTGAAACAATCGCGCATAGAGCCCGAGCGTGAGCAGCCAGGTTGCGCCGCCGAGCGCGAACACCAGCCAGACCGGCACCTTGGCGGTGAACAGCGCGACGACCGCGCCGATCAGCGCGCGCTTGACGAAGCCGAAATGGTAGTCGGCCAGCAGATGGATGTAGGGGACGTAGGGCGGCAGCTGGATCTTGTGGATGAACACGCCGAGGATCACGGCGGCGTTGATCGCGAGCAGGAGGCGCCAGGGGTCTTGCAGGCGGCTAGCGGGCATGAAGCACTCGACGCGCGTCAAACTCCGCTGTCGTCCCGGCGTAAGCCGGGACCCATGACCGCGAATGTCTGTCTTGAGCCGACGCTGGGGCCGCTATCATTTCCAACAAGGACCGCCGGTGATGATGGGTCCCGGCTTTCCCCGGGACGACGCCGGAATGAATAGCGCGGGCCCAGCGATTTACAAAATGAACCGGCTCAGATCGGCGTTCCTCGCGAGGTCGCCGACGTGCTTCTGCACGAACTCCGCATCGACCTGGACGGTCTCGCCGCTGCGGTCGGGGGCGGTGAAGGAGATCTCGTCCAGCACGCGCTCCATCACGGTCTGCAGCCGGCGTGCGCCGATGTTCTCGACCGTCGAATTGACGGCGACGGCGACGTCGGCCAGCGCGTCGATGGCGCTGTCGGTGATGTCGAGCGTCACGCCCTCGGTCTGCATCAGGGCGACATATTGCTTGATCAGCGAGGCCTCGGGCTCGGTCAGGATGCGGCGCATGTCGTCGCGGGTGAGGGCCTGGAGCTCGACGCGGATCGGCAGGCGGCCCTGCAATTCCGGCAGCAGGTCGGAGGGCTTGGCGACATGGAAGGCGCCGGAGGCGATGAACAGGATGTGATCGGTCTTGACCGCGCCGTGCTTGGTCGAGACGGTGGTGCCCTCGATCAGCGGCAGCAAATCGCGTTGCACGCCCTCGCGCGAGACGTCGCCGCCGACGCGGCCGTCGCGGGCGCAGATCTTGTCGATCTCGTCGAGGAACACGATGCCGTTGTTCTCGACCGCGGCGATCGCCTCCTGGGTCAGCTGGTCGGTATCGAGCAGCTTGTCGGATTCCTCGTTGACGAGGATCTCGTGCGAATTCTCCACCGTCAGCCGCCGCGTCTTGCTGCGTCCCCCGAGCTTGCCGAAGATGTCGCCGATCGAGATCGCGCCCATCTGCGCGCCCGGCATGCCCGGGATCTCGAACATCGGAAGGCCGCCGCCGGAGGACTGCGTCTCGATCTCGATTTCCTTGTCGTTGAGCTCGCCGGCGCGCAGCTTCTTGCGGAAGCTCTCGCGCGTCGCAGCGCTCGCATTGGCGCCGACCAGCGCGTCGAGCACGCGCTCCTCCGCGGCGAGCTGGGCGCGCGCCTGTACGTCCTTGCGCTTGCGTTCGCGCACCTGGGAAATCGCGACCTCGACGAGATCGCGCACGATCTGCTCGACGTCGCGGCCGACATAGCCGACCTCGGTGAACTTGGTCGCCTCCACCTTCAGGAAGGGCGCATTGGCGAGCCTGGCGAGACGCCGCGCGATTTCGGTCTTGCCGACGCCGGTCGGACCGATCATCAGGATGTTCTTCGGCAGCACCTCCTCGCGCAGCGAGCCGGAGAGCTGCTGGCGCCGCCAGCGGTTGCGCAGCGCGATCGAGACGGCCCGCTTGGCATCGGCCTGGCCGACGATGAAGCGGTCGAGTTCGGAAACGATTTCGCGGGGAGAAAAGTCTGTCATGTCTGTCTAGCTAGGGCTGGAGATGGCCAAGGACAAGCTGCATTTTGTTGCCGTCAGATGATCGGCGGGCCCGACTGCCATTGCTTCACGGCCTCGACCGGATGGATCAGCATCAGCACGTTGAGCGTCAGATTGTCGCGAATATGCAGCGCCATCATGATCTCGAAGGCGATCCCGAGCGCCACCGTCGCCGGGACCGGCAGCAGGCGCGCGGCGATGAAGCCCAGCACCATGAACAGATTGTCCGAGACCGAGTTGACGATGCTGTCGCCGTAGTAATCCAGCGAGATCGTGCCGGCGCGATAGCGTTCGATGATGAAAGGCGAGTTCTCGACGATCTCCCAGGCGCCCTCGATCAGCATGGCGACGACGAGCCGCGCCGGCCAGGACAGGCGGCGGGACAACAGGAGCCAGGTGAGCCCGTAGAACAGGAAGCCATGCAGGACGTGGGAGAAGCTGTACCAGTCGGCGATGTGCTGGGAATTCTCCGATGAGTTCACCACGCCGTGCCACAGCTTGACGGTGCCGCAGGTGCAGATCGGCACCCGCCCCATCGCCAGCAGGATCGAGGCCTGCAGCGCCAGCAGCAGCAGCGCGATGCCGACCCAGACGATTGGCGTCGGCGTCGCGCGGGTCGGGTCGGGGCTGCGGGCCAGGGTCATCGCTAGCCGGTCGCCAGCGCTTCGATCGTGAGGTTGCGATTGGTGTAGACGCAGATGTCCGCGGCGATGTCGAGCGAGCGGCGGACGATGGCCTCGGCGTCCTTGTCGGTGTCGAGCAAGGCGCGGGCGGCGGCCAGGGCGTAATTGCCGCCGGAGCCGATCGCCATCACCCCGGATTCGGGCTCCAGCACGTCGCCGGTGCCGGTCAGCACCAGGGAGACGTCCTTGTCGGCCACGATCATCATGGCCTCCAGCCGCCGCAGATAGCGGTCGGTCCGCCAGTCCTTGGCGAGTTCGACCGCGGCCCGGGTCAGCTGCCCCGGATATTGCTCGAGCTTGGATTCCAGCCGCTCGAACAGCGTGAAGGCGTCGGCCGTGGCCCCGGCGAAGCCGCCGATGACGTCGCCCTTGCCGAGCTTGCGGACTTTCTTGGCATTGGACTTGATGACGGTCTGGCCGATCGAGACCTGGCCGTCACCGCCGACCACCACCTTGCCGCCCTTGCGGACGGTCAGGATCGTGGTGCCGTGCCAGCCCGGCGAGCTGTTCTGGGAATCCTGCATGAATGACCCTCGTTGCCGGGCTGATTTAGGCGGTCAGGGGCGGGGGCACAACGGCCGCTTCGGGCCCAATTCGCTCACCATAGGCGGAAGTGCTGCCCTGCAGGGGCGTTCCCGCAGTAGCGAAGGCGTCGTTTGGCTGTTAAAAGACCGCCGTTTTACGAGCAAACCCCGAGCGAAAGCCCTCAATGCGCACCGCGACGATCAAGCGCAAGACCAAGGAAACCGACATCGAGGTCAGCGTGAACCTCGATGGCACCGGCGTGGCCAATATCGCGACCGGCATCGGCTTTTTCGACCATATGCTCGATCTCCTCGCCCGCCATTCCCGCATCGACCTCACGGTCAAGGCGGTCGGCGACCTGCACATTGACTATCACCACACCACCGAAGACACCGGCATCGCACTCGGCCAGGCGGTCCGGCAGGCACTCGGAACCATGGCGGGCATCACCCGCTATGCCGGCGTGCACATGCCGATGGACGAGACCCTGACGCGCGTCGTCATCGACATTTCGGGCCGGCCCTTCCTGGTGTTCAAGGCCGAGTTTCCCCGCGACAAGATCGGCGAGTTCGACACCGAGCTGGTGCGCGAGTGGTTCCAGGCCTTTGCCATCAATGCCGGCGTGACTCTTCACGTCGAGACCCTATATGGCGATAACAGCCACCATATCGCCGAGTCCTGCTTCAAGGGTCTGGCGCGGGCGCTGCGGGCCGCCGTCGCGATCGATCCGAAGGCCGCGGGCGAGATCCCCTCGACCAAGGGCTCGCTGGGCGGCTGATTTTTCGGGCCGGCGGCACCTGCCGCTTGCGTCATCGGTGAATTCGAAGAACGGGGCATCACCATGCCTGTCTACACAGTCCATGCTCCCTCCCCTGGCGGAGCCGATCTGCGCGCGACCGACAAATTCGTGTTCGTGCGCGACGGATTCCATTTCTGGGCGATGGTGTTCGGCCCGTTCTGGCTGCTCTGGAACAGGTTGTGGCTGGCGCTGATCGGCTGGCTGATCTTCACGGCCGTCTTCAATATCGGGCTGTCCAGCCTCGGACTGGGACGCGGCTCGATGTTCCTCGCCGATCTCGTCGTCGCCCTGCTGATGGGGTTCGAGGGCTCCAGCCTGCGCCGCTGGACCCTGTCGCGCGGCAAGTGGCGTCAGCTCGACGTGGTCATCGCCGATGACGCGGATACGGCCGAGCACCGCTTCTTCGAGCGTTGGAGCAAGGCCCAGCGCGGCATCGTCAACGATCAATGGGCGGTCGATCGCGGCGGTCCGCCGCCGACCCGCAACACGCCGGGCCAGCCGTTTTCGAATCCGCCGCCGCTGCCGTCGGGCGGCATCATCGGGTTGTTTCCGGAGCCGGGAGGGTCAAGATGAGCGTCGCCATCATCGATTACGGGTCCGGCAATCTGCATTCGGCCGCCAAGGCCTTCGAGCGCGCCGGGCGCAGCCTCGAAACGCCGCAAAAGGTCTTCGTCACCCGCGATCCCGACCAGGCCTATGGCGCCGATCGCATCGTGCTGCCCGGCGTCGGGGCCTTTGCCGATTGCCGCCGCGGCCTCGACGCGGTCAACGGCATGGTCGAGGCGATCACGGAGGCCGTGCGCGTCAAGGCGCGGCCGTTCTTCGGCATCTGCGTCGGCATGCAATTGATGGCGAGCCGCGGCAAGGAGCACGTCACCACCGACGGACTCAACTGGATCGCCGGCGACGTCGAGAAGATCGCCCCGCGCGACGAGAGCCTGAAGATCCCGCATATGGGATGGAACACGCTCGATGTGCTGCGCGAACATCCGGTGCTGAACAAGCTGTCGCTCGGTCCCAAGGGCCAGCATGCCTATTTCGTGCACTCCTACCACCTCAATCCGGCTGACGAGGCGGATGTGCTCGCACGCGCCGATTATGGCGGGCCCGTCACGGCGATCGTCGCCAGGGATACCGCGATCGGCACCCAGTTCCACCCCGAGAAGAGCCAGCGCTTCGGCCTGGCCCTGATCTCGAACTTCTTGCGATGGAAGCCGTGACAGCGAGCACGGCTTTCACCTCGGCGTTGCGAGCGCAGCGAAGCAATCCAGGGTCTTTCCACGGAGACGGTCTGGATTGCTTCGCTGCGCTAGCAATGACGGCGTCCATTACTGATAGCCCCGTTTCCGCGATCGGGACGGCAGAAGGTCCGACATGATTCTCTTTCCCGCGATCGATCTCAAGAACGGCCAGTGCGTACGCCTCGAGCAGGGCGACATGGCACGCGCCACCGTGTTCAACCTTGATCCCGCCGCGCAGGCGCGGAGCTTCGTCGAGCAGGGCTTCGAGTACCTCCATGTCGTCGATCTCGATGGCGCCTTTGCCGGCAAGCCTGTCAATGCGCAGGCGGTCGAGAGCATGCTGAAGACGATCAAGATCCCGGTGCAGCTCGGCGGCGGCATTCGCGATCTCGCGACCGTCGAGGCCTGGCTCAACAAGGGCATCACCCGCGTCATCATCGGCACGGCGGCGGTGCGCGACCCCGACCTCGTGAAGGCGGCGGCGAAGACATTCCCCGGCCGCGTCGCGGTCGGGCTCGATGCGCGCGACGGCAAGGTGGCGGTCGAAGGCTGGGCCGAGACCTCGCAGGTGACCGCGCTGGAGATCGCGCAGCGCTTCGAGGATGCCGGTGTCGCCGCGATCATCTTCACCGATATCGCGCGCGATGGCCTGCTCAAGGGCCTGAATTGGGATGCGACCATCGCGCTGGCCGATGCCATCTCCATTCCGGTGATCGCCTCGGGCGGCCTCGCCTCGATCGAGGACGTCAAAGCGATGCTGACGCCGCGCGCGAAAAAGATCGCCGGCGCGATCGCGGGCCGCGCGCTGTATGACGGCCGGCTCGATCCCGCGTCGGCCCTCAAGCTGATCCGCACCGCCCACGCCGCCTAAGGAAACGACCGATGTTCAAGGTGCGCGTGATCCCCTGCCTCGACGTCAAGGACGGACGGGTCGTCAAGGGCGTCAACTTCGTCGATCTGCGCGATGCCGGCGATCCCGTGGAAGCCGCGATCGCCTATGACGCCGCCGGCGCCGACGAACTCACCTTCCTCGACATCACCGCGACCCATGAGAATCGCGGCATCATGCTGGACGTGGTCCGGCGCACCGCCGAGGCCTGCTTCATGCCAGTCACGGTCGGCGGCGGCGTGCGGACGGTCGACGACATCAAGACGCTGCTGCGCGCCGGCGCCGACAAGGTCTCGATCAACAGCGCGGCAGTGTCGCGGCGTGAATTCGTCAAGGAAGCCGCCGAGAAGTTCGGCGAGCAATGCGTCGTGGTCGCGATCGACGCCAAGAGGGTCAAGCGCCCCGGCGGCGACCGCTGGGAGATCTTCACCCATGGCGGCCGCAACTCGACCGGCATCGACGCCATCGAATATGCCCAGGAAGTGGTCTCGCTGGGCGCCGGTGAAATCCTGCTGACCTCGATGGACCGCGACGGCACCAGGCAGGGCTTCGACATCCCGTTGACCCGGGCGATCGCCGACAGCATTCCCGTTCCCGTCATCGCCTCCGGCGGAGTCGGCAATCTCGACCATCTCGTCGACGGTATCCGCGAGGGACACGCCACGGCGGTGCTGGCCGCCTCGATCTTCCATTTCGGGGAATTCACCATTCGTGAAGCCAAAGAGCACATGGCCCGGCGCGGGCTGGCCATGCGCCTCGATGCCTGACGACTCCGCTTCGTAAAAATGCTAAGGAGGCCGGCGGGATGGCCTCCATCGGCCGCCGTGTTTGTCGAGTATGTCCAATGCCGCGCTTCACGATCCATGATCTGGCCGAGACCATCGACGCCCGCGCGGCGGCCGGCGGCGAAGCGTCCTATACGCGCAAGCTGCTGGACAAGGGCGCCGAGCATTGCGCCAAGAAGTTCGGCGAGGAAGCCGTCGAAACCGTGATCGCCGCCGTCGAGAACGATCGCGATCATCTGATCGCCGAGAGCGCCGACCTGCTGTACCATTTCCTCGTCCTGCTGAAGGCCCGCGGCGTGAGGCTGGACGAGGTCGAGGCCGCGCTCGACAAGCGGACCTCGATGTCGGGGCTGGAAGAGAAGGCCTCACGCAAGGGCGGCAACTAGCCGAGGAAAGGTCGCGTCATGGACATCCGCGCACCCGAGCAGCAGTACAATCCATACCGCGTCTACACGCGCGAAGAATGGGCACGGTTGCGCGACGACACGCCCATGACGCTGGAGCCGGGCGAGTTCGATCGCCTGCGATCGCTGCATGACCGCCTCGATCTGCAGGAGGTCGAGGACATCTACCTGCCGCTGTCGCGCCTGTTGTCGATCTATGTCGATGCGATGCAGCGGCTCTATTACGCGGAGCGTCAGTTCCTCAACATCCGCGACCGCAAGATGCCCTACATCATCGGCGTCGCCGGCTCGGTCGCGGTCGGCAAGTCCACCACGGCTCGCGTGCTGCAGGCGCTGCTGGCGCGCTGGTCGCCGCGTCCCAAGGTCGACCTGATCACCACCGACGGATTCCTGTATCCCAACGCGGTCCTCGAGCGTCAGGGCATCATGCAGAAGAAGGGCTTTCCGGAAAGCTACGACCTGCCGCTGCTGCTCGGCTTCCTCTCCGACATCAAGGCCGGCCGCCGCCACGTCCGCGCGCCGGTCTATTCGCATCTGACCTACGACATCGTGCCGAACAAATGGGCCGAGGTCGACCAGCCCGACATCCTGATCGTCGAAGGCGTCAACGTGCTGCAGACCGGCAAGCTGCCGCGCGACGGCAAGGCGGTGCCTGTGGTCTCCGACTTCTTCGACTTCTCGGTCTATATCGACGCCGACGAGGCCGCGCTGCGGCAGTGGTACATCAGGCGCTTCCTGTCGCTGCGCGACACCGCCTTCGTCGATCCGAAATCCTACTTCAACCGTTATGCGCTGCTGTCCGACGAGGAGGCGACCGCGACCGCGATCGCGATCTGGGAGCGCACCAACCTCGCCAATCTCGAGGACAACATCCTGCCGACGCGGCCCCGCGCCACGCTGATCCTGAAGAAGGGCGCCGACCATACGGTCGAAAGCGTGGCGCTGCGAAGGTTGTAACGCTCTCGTAGGGTCGGCAAAGGCGCGCACTTCGCGCCGTGCCCACCATCTATCCTCATCGTCAAACGCGAATGGTGGGCACGCTACGCTTTGCCCACCCTACGATATTCGCGCATGGGCGCGACTTCCCGGCAATGACGCGGAGAGACTTGTCTACACCGCGATCTGCCGCGCGGCGGCCAGTCCCGCCAGCGCCTCCTCCAGCTTCTCGCGGTCGAGCGGCTTGATCAGGAACCCGTTCATGCCCGCCTCGAAACAGGCATAGCGATCCTCCACCAGCGCGTTGGCGGTGAGGGCGAGGATCGGGGTGTGATGACCGCCGGTGGCGGCCTCGTGGGCGCGGATGCGCTTGGTGGCTTCGATGCCGTCGAGGCGCGGCATCTGGATGTCCATCAGCACGAGATCGTAAGGCGTACCCGCCGACGAAGCGGCGAGCCAGGATTCCAGCGCGGCCTCGCCATGGACGGCAATGACGACGCGGTGGCCGAGCTTGGTCAGCAGCGAACGCATCAAAAGCGCGTTGATCTCGTTGTCCTCGGCGACGAGAACCGACAATCCGCCGACAGGGTCTGCGGCGACGATTTCGGCCGGCGGCTCCGGCGCGAGGTCGGGCGAGGCAATCTCCGGCGCCAGCGACAGCCGCGCGGCGAGCGAGGCGGCGCGCAGCGGCTTGACCAGAAAGCCGGTGAAGGCCGGCGCGAGATCGTCATGGCGTGAGCTCGGCGTCAGCAGCACCAGGCGCTGCGTTGCATGGGCGCGGGCGGCCTCGCCCAGACGGTCGGCCGGATCCGGTCCGAGGGCGCGATCGATCAGCACCGCATGCCATGACCGTTCCGGCAGCAAGGCCGCGGCGACTTCGACATCGGCGACCAGGCAGGTCTGCGCGCCCCAGCGCTCCAGCCGGCGGGCGATCAGCGAGGCCTCGATGCCGTCGGCAATGAGGAGGATCGACTTTCCGGCAAGGTCGGGGCTGGCGAACGCCGCCTCGTTTGCATCGGCCTGGGCCGGTGCGAGCGCTATTGCAACCTCGAAGGTCGAGCCCTTGCCCGGCGCGCTGGTCAGCGTGATGCGGCCGCCCATGCGCCTGACGATGCGGTCGCTGATGGCAAGGCCGAGCCCGGTGCCGCCATAGGTGCGGGCGACGCGATCGTCGGCCTGCTCGAACTCGCGGAAGATGCGCGTCTGCGCGTCGGCTGCGATGCCGATGCCGGTGTCGCGCACCAGGAAGCTGATCTCGTTCGGCCAGATGCCGGGCTCGACGATCAGCGCCACGCCGCCGCTCTCCGTGAACTTGATGGCGTTGCCGGCGAGGTTGAGCAGCACCTGGCGCAGCCGCGCCGCATCGCCGCTGACCCGCAGCGGCAGGCGCTCGTCGACATAGGAGGCGATCTCGAGATTCTTCGCCCGCGCGCGCGGCGCCAGAAGCTCGGTGACCTCCTCGATCAGGCTGGCAAGCGCGAAGGGGCGCTGCTCGAGGTCGAGCTTGCCGGCCTCGATCTTGGAATAGTCGAGCAGTTCCTCGATCAGCGCCGTCAGCGCCTCGCCCGAGGTCTGCACCGCCCTCGCATAGGTCGTCTGCTCCGGCGTCAGCGTGGTGTCGAGCAGCAGGGCGCTCATGCCGATGATGCCGTTGAGAGGCGTACGGATCTCGTGCGAGGCCATCGCCAGGAAGCGCGACTTGGCGCGGTTGGCGGCATCGGCCTGGTCGCGCGCCTCCGCCAGCGCGCGTTCGGTCTCGGTCCGATCGGTGACGTCGCGGCCGACGCTCTGCAATTCGGCGGGCTGCCCGGCATCGAGCCGGACATAGCCCTCGCGCCAGGCGATCCAGCGCGCTCCGAGCTGCGTTGCGATCCGCTGGTCATGGATGCGCGTGCCGGCGGCCTCGCGCGCACTGTCGCCCTGCTCCAGCACGTCGAAATCGAAATTCGTGCCGATGAGTTCGCTGCGTGTCCGTCCCGCCAGCGCGCAATAGGCGTCGTTGGCGAAGGTGATGCGGCCATCCTTGTCGCGCAGCACGATGAGGTCTCCCTGCTGCTCGAACAGGCTGCGGGCACGCTCCTCGGCCTCCTTCAGCTCCCAATTGCGGTCGATCAGCGCCTCGTTGTGGGCGGCGAGCGTGCGCAGCCGCTTGTTGACGAAGCGCAGCCGCATGCTGAGCGTGGCGAGGCCGAGACAGGCGAGCGCAAACAGGAAGCTCGCGCCGATCGCGAAGGTGTTGGGGTCGTAACCGGACTTCTCGGACCGGCTGCCGGCGATGAAGCCATAGGCGCCGCCGAACGTCGCCGAGAAGATCATGAAGGATCGGATCGCGAAGGCGATCCTCGGGTGCCGGCGCCTGAAGCGGCGCATGCGTACCTTGATCCGGAACGTCCGATCCATCGCCACCGACCCCCGACTTTTTCCAGACACCCCAGTCACGCGCCGGCTGCGACGATGGCCTGACGACCTTGCGAACAGTTTGAGGCGGTACGGCCGCCTCCGAACGGGGTTGACGAAGCGTTAACGGCTCAGAGCGAGGCGGCCTGGAGGGGACGATGCCCGCCGCGGGCGCCGACGACGAGGGCCGCCGCCTCGCGCTGCGAAAACGTCTTCGAGCGCACATAGATGCGGTAATCCGCAGGACCCTCGGTGGAGAGATAGATCACCGGTCCGCCATCGACGGGCTGCGCCGCGATCGTGATCAGCCGCTTCGCCGGATTGTCCTTGCAGGAGTCATCTTCCGTACCTGCGCCATCGTCGACCACGGCGAAATCGGCGGCATCGGCATCGTCGGTGATCTGGACCCGCACCGTGGCGCGCCCAGCGTCGTCGGTGAAGGCGACATGCACGCCGGCTGTCCAGAACAGCGGCGTGAGTTCGGCCGAGATCTCGCCAAAGGCGATGCAGGGATGCGAGACCGATCCGATCTCGCTGCGGGCGAACACCGCGGCCGCCAGCAGGGGGACAACCGAGGCCAGGATCTTGAAACGCAACATGACACTCTACTCGCCGGGGGCCGGGGAAAATCGGGGTCCCCATGGTTTGCAGAGCGTAAAGGAAAGTCGTTACCGCCGGGTTGATGGGGACGATTGGCAGATCTCAGCAGCAGAGGGATGAAGCCGTGCGGCAGGCTGTCGCGTCACGCGTGTCGGGCAGACCCAACGGGTCGTTCTTCGTCCGTGTCCACACCACCCATGCTTGTCAGGCTTGCGCCGTCCCCGTAGAAATGGCGACGGCTGGCATCACTTTACCGATGTCGGCATGGACGATCTGCGCAGTTCGCGGGCGGGGGAATGCAGGGGATTTGGAAGGCGTTCGTCGCGTTGTCGGCGTTGTCCCTGTTGCTGACTTGGTCGGGCGCCAGCATCGCCCAGACCTCCGACCTCTCCGTCAGCATTTCCGACGGAATCTCGACGCTGACCGTCGGTTCGGTGAATCAGTACACCATAACAGTCACCAATAATGGTCCGGATGATGCGATCGGCGCGAGTGTGCTTGTCAGCTTCCCGGCGCAATTCACTTCAGTGACCTCGTCGCGCGGTGCTGCCGCCTCCGGCAATACGATAACGGAAATTGTTAACGTTCCCAATGGGGGCCTGGTCATCCTGATCGTTTCGGGCACCGTGGCTCCGTCCACACCGGCCGGCACTGCCTCTTTCACCGTGTCTGTCACCGTGTCAGCGCCGTCAGGCACGATCGACCCCCAAGGCTTCAACGACAGCGCGTCTGATACCAACAACGTTGCGCCCAGTACCAACGCCGATCTCGAAGTGACCCTGACCGATGGCGTTTCGGCGGTGACGCCCGGTTACCAGAACGTCTACACGGTCACGATCTTCAATCTTGGCCCCGATGATGTGGTTGGGGCGACCGTGACTGTCAGCTTTCCCGCGGCATTCACGGCCGTGACGTCGTCGGGCGGTGGCGTGTTGTCGGGCAATACGATCAGCGAGACGGTCAGTCTGGTCAGCGGTCAATCGAAGATCATCATGGTCACGGGAACCGTCTTACCATCGACGCCTCCAGGTACCCTGTCGTTCACGGTCAGTGCGACGGTCGTGGCACCGCCTGGAGTCTTCGACAACAACTCCTTGAATGACACGGCCGCGGACACCGACAATGTCGACTTCGTGGCGCCCGCCATTCTGGGCCTCAATCCGAATGCGGGACCGACCACAGGTGGGACGACCGTCATCATATCCGGCGTCGGCTTCACCGGAACGACATCCGTGACCTTCGGCGGCATAGCTGCAACGTCCTTTTCAATCGACAGCTTCACCCAGATTACCGCGGTTACTCCGGCCCATGCGACGGGTGCGGTCAATGTCGTGGTCGTCACGCCGTCGGGCAGCCCGGCATTGGCCGCCGGTTTCACTTATGGTCTTGCGGCAACCTCCGTGACGCTGACGTCCTCCGTTAATCCGAGCGAGGCGGGCCGGCCGGTCACCTTCACGGCAACCGTCACCGGCGGGAGCGGAGCGCCATCCGGCACGGTGACCTTCACCGATTCCGGAATCGTTCTCGGCACGGCGGCGCTGGCGAGCGGTGTGGCGACACTGACGACATCATTTCAGGGGTTCGGCCAACACGCGATCCTGGCGACCTATGGTGGAGGCGCGGGCTTTGCGAACAGTACGTCCCAAGTGCTGATCCAGTCCGTGACGACGCCGCGCGACAGCCTGCGGCTGCGCGCGCTGCAGGTTCTCGGCTCGCAGCTGGCGGCGCAGGTTTCCGGACAGGCGATCACGGGCGCAATCGACAACGCGATCGGCGAAGCGTTCAACGGCGGCGGCGAACTGATCACGCCGAGCGCAGGCGGCATTCGAATCAATTTCGCGGCCGAATCGAATGCAGATTCAGCACGCGTCGCGAATGCATTCGACGCAATGAGATCGCGCAATGGCGCCTCAGCCCCGGCTGTCGCGCGGGAATGGTACGGCTGGGTCGATATCCGGGGGGCTGTTCTCAGACACTTCAACTCCGGCGCCGCGGCTCTCCCGCCGGTCGCTGTGCTCTATGGCAATCAGGTGAACGCACTCACCGGCCTGACGCGAAAGTTCGCGCCGGATCTATTGATCGGTGTGCTCGGCGGCTATGAAACCTTCGACTATCGTTCCGATGCCCTGCTGGGGCGCCTGAAGGGGAATGGCTGGTCCATTGGATCCTATGCTGCGTGGAATCCGGCCCGGACGATTCGCGTCGACGCGGCGGTGACCCATTCGCGGATAGGCTATGACGGAACGGCCGGGACCGCGGCCGGACGCTTTACCGGCGAGCGCTGGCTGCTGTCTGCCGGAGTCACTGGAGCTTACAATTTTGCGGTAATTCGGATCGAGCCTTCGCTGCGCGCCTATCTGTTGCGCGAGCACGAGGCAGCCTTTGTCGACACGCTCGGGACCCTGCAGGTCGCGCGCGACTTCACGACCGGCCGGATCAGTGGCGGTGCAAAACTGTCGCATCCGGTGCAATGGTCGGAACGCATCCACCTCCTGCCCTATGTCGGCGCCTATGGTGACTACTACCTGACGTCGGACAGCGCAGGGGCTGCCGCGTCGATCGCCGCGGGACTCCCGGCTGCGTCCGCGGCTGCATTCCAAGGATGGTCCGCGCGGCTTGTCACCGGCGTGGCGGCGCGGATCGCGGGGGATGCGCAAATCGCAATTGGCGCGGAGCGTAGCGGCTTCGGCAGCAACTTCGCACTCTGGACCTACCGCGTCTCGGCCCAGGTCCCTTTCACGACCCGGTAAGATGGCCCGCCTGAGCGCTCGGCGTTGACGGAAGTCTCACGCCATCTGACGCACATCTTCGGCGAGCGCGCGGTAGGACAGCGCCTCGGCGAGGTGCAGCCGGCCGATCTTGTCCGCGCCGTCGAGATCGGCGAGCGTGCGCGCCACCCGCAGCACGCGGTGATAGCCGCGCGCCGACAGCCGCATGGTCTCGGCGGCGTCGCGCAGCAGCTTCTGGCCCTGCGCGTCGGGCTTTGCGATCTCCTCCAGCACCGAGGCGGGGGCTTCCGCATTGGTGCGGATTTTGGGCAGTCCGACCGCCGCGTAGCGCGCGAGCTGGATGTCGCGCGCCGCCGCGACGCGCGCGGCGACTTCGGCGGAGCCCTCCGCCGCCGGCGGCAGGATCAGGTCGGCGGCGGTGACCGCGGGCACCTCGATCCGCAGGTCGATGCGGTCCATCAGCGGGCCGGAGATGCGCGCCTGGTAGTCGGCGGTGCAGCGGTCGATGCGGCCGCGCTTGCAGGCATAGCCGGGCTCGAACGCATTGCCGCAGCGGCAGGGATTCATCGCCGCGACCAGCATGAAGCGCGCGGGATAGGTGACGCGGTGATTGGCGCGCGACACCGATACCTCGCCGTTCTCCAGCGGCTGCCGCAGCGAATCCAGAACGCGCGGATCGAACTCCGGC
Source organism: uncultured Bradyrhizobium sp. (assembly GCA_964423245.1). GTDB lineage: Bacteria > Pseudomonadota > Alphaproteobacteria > Rhizobiales > Xanthobacteraceae > Bradyrhizobium. Next base: position 29,596 of record CAYREH010000002.1, read on the forward strand.
AATTCGTCGAGGAACAGCACGCCCTGATGCGCCAGCGAGATCTCGCCGGGTTTTGCCCGGAGCCCGCCGCCGGTGAGCGCGGCCATGCTGGCGGAATGATGCGGGCTGCGGAACGGTCGCCGCGCCGTCAGCGCGCCGCCCTCGATCTCGCCGGCGACGGAGGCGATCATCGACACCTCCAGCAGCTCGCCGGGCGAGAGCGGCGGCAGGATCGAGGGCAGGCGTGCCGCCAGCATGGATTTGCCGGCGCCGGGCGCGCCGACCATCAGCAGATGATGACCTCCGGCGGCGGCGATCTCCAGCGCCCGCTTGGCGCTTTCCTGGCCCTTGATGTCGCGCAGGTCGAGCGGCGAGGCGGCGGCCTCGTGCACTTTCGGCGTGGGCCGCGACAGCACCTGCGTCCCCTTGAAATGATTGGCGATCTGGATCAGCGATTGTGCGGCGATGATCTGGATGTCCGGGCTCGCCCAGGCCGCTTCCGAGCCGCAGGCCGCGGGGCAGATCAGGCCCTCCTCGCGCGCATTGGCGCCGATCGCGGCGGGCAGGACGCCCGCCACGGGCGCGATCGAGCCGTCGAGCCCGAGTTCGCCGAGCACGGTGAAACCGGTCAGCGCATCCGGCGGGATCGCGCCGATCGCAGCCATCAGGCCGAGCGCGATCGGCAGGTCGTAATGGCTGCCTTCCTTGGGCAGGTCGGCCGGCGCGAGATTGACGATGATGCGCCGCGCCGGCAGCGCCAGCCCGGACGCGATCAGCGCCGCACGCACCCGCTCGCGCGCCTCCGAGACGGCCTTGTCCGGCAGTCCGACGATGGCAAAAGCCGGCAGGCCCGGCGCGACCTGCACCTGCACGTCGACCGCGCGCGCCTCGATGCCCTCAAAGGCGACGGTGGAAACCCGCTGAACCATGCCCGAACCAGCCTGTCCTCTCGCGCAATCGAGGGTAGCAGAGCGCCGGGTCGGCTGCAAGAACAATACGGGAACATGGAGACGGCCCGCGCTTAAGGAACCGTTAATCCGCTCTCGACACTACGCCTCGAATGCGAGCGGCGCTGCTCAGCACATCCCAACGAATTGTCGCTACTTCTACGGAGGCGGGATGGGCCGTGCTCCAACGGGTGAAGAATTCAGATGCTTGCAAATCGCCGCAGAAGCGAACGTCGGGTGTGCAGCCGGCTGGCCAAGATCAGTTTCGGCGCGGGTTCGCTGCCGAGGGACTGCACCATCACGGATATTTCCGATGGCGGTGTGAAAGTGGTGGCGGAATTCCTGGAGGTGCCGCCGCAATTCACCATCATCTTCGCGCCCGACTATTCCCGGCAATGCCGCCTGCGCTGGCGCATCGGCTGCGAATTCGGCGCCGAATTCGTCGATTGAGGCCCAGGGCCGCGCGACCTTAACGGGAATTTAGCGTTAATCGGCACAGCATCTCTGATCAGTCGCCGAGTGATCAGAGTATGTCCAAGCGTTCCCTCTCCGCCTCGCCTTCGGCGCGATTTGTGTTGCCTGCGTTGCTGGTGCTCGCGCTCGGCGGTTGCCAGACCACCAGCCTGGAGGATGTGACAGGCGCGCTGGGCATGAAGTCGGAGTCTCCGGCCAAGGCCGAGAGCAAGCCCGACATGGACGCCCTGCGCGAGCGCTATCGCGCCAAGCCGGGCGATCCCAATGTCGCCCTCGACTACGGCCGTGCGTTGCGCGAGACCGGCCAGCGGGCCCAGGCCGTCGCGGTGCTGGAGCAGGCCGTGCTCGCCCATCCCGGCAACAAGGCGCTGCTCGCCGGCTACGGCCGCGCGCTTGCCGACAACGGCAATTTCCAGCAGGCGTTCGATGTCCTGAGCCGCGCGCATTCGCCGGAGGATCCGGACTGGCGCATCCTGTCGGCGCAGGGCGCGGTGCTCGATCAGCTCGGCCGCAACGAGGAGGCCCAGCAATATTACGCCACGGCGCTGAAGATCGTGCCGGACGAGCCGCAGGTGCTGTCCAATCTCGGCCTGTCCTACATGCTGCAGAACAATCTGCCCAAGGCCGAGGACACGATGCGGCGCGCTTATGAGCGCAATCCGCAGGATGCGCGCGTCCGCGCCAATCTCGCGATGGTGCTCGGGCTGCAGGGCAAGCAGGCCGAGGCCGAGACGATCGTGAAGGGGGATCTGCCGCCGGATCAGGCCGCCGCCCGGGTCACGGCCCTGCGGCAAATGCTGGCGAAGAAACAACAGGCGCGGGCGGACAAATAATCCGCCGCGCGTTGCGCCTCTACGAGGCCTTGCGGTGCGGCGGCGCGGTGCGCGATGCCTTGCCCTTCAGCTTCTTCAGCAGCGGGCCGAATAGCGAGCGCTTCGGCTTCTTGACCTCGCCGCGGCCTGCGAGACGGTTCGCCATGTTCTGGAACAGTTCGGTGGTGCGGTGGGTCTTGGCGATTTCGGCGATCATCTGGCCGTTGTTGGCGGCCGTCGAGAACAGCTTCGAATCGAACGGGATCACCGCGATCGGCTGGCTCTCCATCGTCTTGGCGAAGGCCTTGACCTCGATCTCCGCCCGCTTGGGCATGCCGACCTGGTTGATGCAATAGAGCGGCGGCCGGTCGTTCGGCCGCGCGGCCTTGAGCACGCCGAGCATGTTCTTGGTGTTGCGCAGATTGGCGAGGTCCGGCTCGGCGACGATCAGGATGTCGTCGGCATTGACCAGCGCGCGCCGCGTCCATCCCGACCATTGGTGGGGAACGTCGAGCACGATGCAGGGCGTGGTCATGCGCAGCGTGTCGAAGATCGAATCGAAGGCGTCGGCGCCGAAATCATAGACGCGGTCGAGCGTCGCGGGCGCCGCCAGCAGGCTGAGGCGCTCGCTGCATTTGGCCAGCAGCCGCTCCATCAGCGCCGTGTCGGGCCGGTCCTGCGACAGCACCGCGTTGGCGATTCCCTGCGCCGGATCCTGGTTGTAGTCGAGGCCGGCGGTGCCGAAGGCGAGATCGAGATCGATCACGACCGAATCAAGCGCGAGGTCGCGCGCGATGGTCCAGGCGAGATTGTGCGCGACGGTGGAGGCGCCGACGCCGCCCTTGGCGCCGACCACCGCGATGACGCGGCCGGTGATGATGGATTCCGAGCCCGAGAACAGGCTGCAGATCGAGCGGACGACATCGAGCGTCTCGACCGGCCCGACGACGTAGTCGTTGACGCCGCGGCGCACCAGTTCGCGATAGGGCGCGGTATCGCCGGGATTGCCGATCACGACCACGCGGGTGCCGGGATCGCAGACGCCGGCGAGATCGTCGAGGCCTTCCAGGATGTCGCGCGTGCCGTCGGATTCGATCACGATCACGTTCGGCGTCGGCATCGTGTCGTAGACCTCGATCGCCGCCGCGAGGCCGCCGGTCTTGGCGGTGAGATGGGCCTTGGCGAGACGCCGATCCTGGCCCGCCGCGGTCACCGCGGCGAGGGTCTGCTCGGTCTCGCAGAAGGCCTGCACCGAGATGCGCGGGACCGGCGCAATCGTCTCTTCCGGATGGTGCGGATCGACCGCGTCTTCGTCGAATAGGCTCGTCATTTGCCAGTGTCGCTGAGTTTGGCCTTGTCGGCCTCGGGATAGGAGGTCGTGGTGGTGGTGCCCTTGCGATAGCGGTCGAAGGCGATGTCGCGGCGCGCGGTATAGGCCGGCGTCTCGGCGCGCGGCTGTTCGAGGTCCGCAGGGTTGTCGATCATCGCGGCGAGGTTGCGCTGAGTGGCGCAGCCGAGGTTGAAATACGGCCGGTTCTCGTTGTAGCCGGGGTCGAGAATGCTCGGCCCGACGTCTTCCGGCCACAGGCCGCAGGGGCCGGCGACCGCTGCCATTCGGGAATAGCTGAGACGGATGGTGGGCAGCAGGCCCGGGTCCTCGGGCCGGTACGGATGCTGGACGATGGCGCGCGAGGGCACGCCGCCCGATGTCAGCACGGAATGAATCTCGCGATAGGTCGCGGCAGCCGGCCGGGCGTTGGCGGTATCGACCGGCACGTCGACGACGACGGAGCCGGTGCCCTCGCGCATCCAGTCGCGCGCGACGCCGACCACGTCCGCGTGCTGCGCCGTCGACAGGCCGCCGCGCGACTTGCCGACGAAGATCACGATCGATTTCTTGCCTTCCTGCACGGCGATCGGATGCCGCTGACGGTAATCGGTCGGCACCGTCTGGGTGACGAGCTCGCCTGAGGTGTTGCAGGCGCCGAGCAGGACGGAGAGACCCGTCAGCGCAAGCGCCACATGCCATCTGCGACGTCGATCGGTTGCGGTCTTCGTCATCGCTTCGTCCCCTTGCCCCGTTCTGTTCCGGTCCCCGAACCGTTCGACTGTCTCAGTCGATGATGAAGCCGAAATCGCCCGGCGTGGCGCTGATCGGATCGACCCGGCGGGCGACGCCGTAGAGGCGGTTGATGCGGCCGAGCAGCGCCGACTGCGCGTCCGAGGCCGGCGCGAAGCCGTCGTCGGGCCGCGACAATTCCTTCTGGGCCACCGCGCGCACCACATAGGGCGTCACGATCACCATCAGCTCGGTCTCGTTGTTGACGTAGTCCTGGCTGCGGAAGAGCGCGCCGAGGATCGGCACCTGGTCGACGCCGGGCAGGCCGTTGATCGCCTGCTTGGTCTGCTGCTGGATCAGGCCGGCCATCGCCATCGAGCCGCCGGAGGGGATCTCCAGCGTGGTCTCGGCGCGACGGGTCTGGACCGAGGGAATGGTGATCGAGGAGGTCGAGGTCGAGGACAGCGCCTGCGACACCGTGATGGCGTTCTGGCTCGACAGTTCCGACACTTCGGTCATGACGCGCAGGCTGATGCGGCCCTCGCTGAGCACGACCGGCGTGAAGTTCAGCGAGATGCCGAACTTCTTGTAGGTGATCTGGGTGGTGCAGACGTGGGTGGTCGGGTCGCAGGAATAGCCGCCCGGAATCGGGAATTCGCCGCCGGCGATGAAGGTGGCGGATTCGCCCGAGATCGCGGTCAGGCTCGGTTCGGCCAGCGTGCGCATCACGCCGGCACTCTCCATCGCGCGCATCGTGGCGGTGACGGTGGCGACACCCTTGGTCAGTCCGGCCACGCCGAGCCCGTTGCCGCTGACGAGCGGTCCGCCGCTGACCGTGAACGGGTTGGAATTGTTGAAATTCACGACCGCGGTGCCGGCGTTCAGGCTGGCGCTGAGATCGACGCCCATCTGCTTGACGATGTCGCGGCGTACCTCGCCGACGACGACCTTGAGCATGACTTGGTCGCGTCCGCGCACGACGATGTTGTTGACGACCTTCTCGCTGCCGCCGACCAGCTTGGCGGCGACGTCGCCGGCCTGCTGGGCCTCGACCGGGCTCGACACCGAGCCGGTGAGCATGACGCTGTCGCCGACGCCTTCGATCTGTACGCCGGGCATGGTCTGGCGCAAGGCCGCGCGCATGCCGTTGAGATCGCGCTTTACCGCGATGTCGTAGGCGGCGACCTGCTGGCCGTCCGCGCTGAAGAAGACTACGTTGGTCTGGCCGACCTGGCCGCCGATGATGTAGGCGCGCTGCGCCGAACGGATCACGGCATTGGCGATCTTGGGATCGGCCACCAGCACGTCCTTGACGTCGCGCGGCAGGTCGATGACGACCGACTTGCCGACGCCGAGCGACAGGAAGCGCGACCGCGCCGGCGCGATCGTCGATACCGGCGATACGCCGAGATCCGGCGCCTGCAGCGGTGCCTGGTCGCCGACCGGCGCATCCGCGGCGCCGACGGCACCCGGAGCCGCCATCAGCCCCAGCATCAGCATCGCCCCCGTCCAGAACGAGCCTTTGCGCTTCCCCCGAATGCGCAGGGCCGTCCGATCATCCCCGTGTTTCATGTCATCCCCATCACTTCTGTGACGTCAGTTGCCGTGCCTGCACGCCGTAGCGGATCACGTTGACGCCGCCGGGCCGCTGTCGCGCGGCCTGGTCCTCGACCGAACCGTCCGCGGCGTTGGCATCGACGATGCTGCGCAGCGCAAGGGTCAGCGTTCCGCCCTGGCGTGCGGCGGAGAGCGTGGCGACCTGGTCCGGCTTGAGCTCGAGCGTGACGGTCTTGCCGACGACGGCGTTCTGGCCGTCCTTCTCCTTCGGCGCCTGGTCGATCGCGAGCACGCGGATATTGGTCAGGATGACCTCGGACAGGACGAGGTCGTTGCCATTGTTCTGGCCGCCGGTCGGACCATCGGGATTCTTCAGGCGGCGGGTGAGCACGATGTCGACGCGGTCATTGGGCAGGATGAATCCGCCGGCGCCGGTTTCGGCCGAGATTTCGGTGGAGACGGCGCGCATGCCCGACGGCAGGATCGCGGCCATGAAGCCCGAGCCCTCGGCGCGCACCAGTTTCTGCTCGCGGATCGGCTCGCCCTGCATCATGGGGACGCGCGCGATCGAACCGGCAATCTGGGTCTGCGCTTCGGGCCGGCTCTCGCGGCGGATGAAGGCGCTGCTCGCCGTCGCCGCCGGCCAGCTCTGCCACAGCAGATCGTCGGGCTTGACCAGCTGGCCGAGGCCGATTTCGTTCTTGGCCACGAGGATTTCGACCGTCGGCAGCTTCTCGACGACGGGCGCGACCGGCGCTGGCCTGTTGTCGTAGCCGCTCGCCAGATACGCGGCGACGCCGCCGGCTCCCAGCGCGATCACGAGAACGACAATGCGTGCGGTATTCATACGCTTCTACTCTTACGCGGGGCACTCGAACCGCACTCGGCGTGTTCCCCCGTGTCGATGAGTAGGGAGCAAAAGTATAAGGGGTGTTGCGACCCGCGATATGGTTGCGCGTCTTGCAGCCCGTTCTCGGCAGATGGTGAACGCCGCGTTATTGCGCGGTTAATGCGACCGCAGACTCACGCGATGCCGATCATCCGTTCGCGCGAGATGCAAAGCGTTATGGTGAACGGGTGGTTAGTGATGTGGAGCCGCAGCGCTACGTCGTCCGCTTCTGCTCGATCACGTCCCAGACCTTCGCCGCGACGTCGGGGCCGCCGAGGCGCGCGATGGCGCGGATGCCGGTCGGGGAGGTGACGTTGATCTCGGTCAGGTTACCGTTGATGACGTCGATGCCGACGAACAGCAGCCCGCGCTCGCGCAGCGCCGGACCGACGGTGGCGCAGATCTCGCGTTCGCGCGGCGTGAGCTCGGTCTCCTGCGCGGCGCCGCCGCGCACCATGTTGGAGCGGAGATCGTCGGCGGCGGGGACGCGGTTGACGGCGCCGGCAAACTCGCCGTTGACCAGGATGATGCGCTTGTCGCCGTGCCTCACCTCGGGGATGAACTGCTGGATCACCCAGGCTTCCTTGAACGTCACCGAGAACATGTCGAACAGCGAGCCGAAATTCATGTCCTGCGGCATCACGCGGAACACCGCCGCGCCGCCATGGCCGTGCAGCGGCTTCATCACGACGGCGCCGTGGCGGTCGCGGAACGCGTTGATCTCGTCGAGGTCGCGCGAGATCAGCGTCGGCGGCATCAGCTGCGGAAAGTTCATCACGAACAGCTTCTCCGGCGCATTGCGCACCGAGGCCGGATCGTTCACCACCAGCGTCTTCGGGTGGATGCGCTCGAGCAGATGCGTCGAGGTGATGTAGGCGAGGTCGAACGGCGGATCCTGGCGCAGCAGCACGACATCGAAGCCGTTCAGCGCCTCGCGGCGGGGCTCGCCAAGGGTGAAATGATCGCCCGGCTCGTCGCGTACGGTCAGCATTTGCACCGGCGCGACGATCTCCTCGCCGACCATCGAGAGCTTGTCGGGGGTGTAATAGGACAGGCCATGGCCGCGCTTCTGCGCTTCCAGCAGCAGCGCGAAGGTGGAATCGCCCTTGATGTTGATGCGGGCGATGGGGTCCATCTGGACGGCGACGTTCAGTTTCATGGTCTGCCTTTCAGGTCGAGGCGTCGAATGCCGCCAACACATGGCGCGGAAGCGAGCGCGGCGCAATCAGCATCGCGTCGAATCGCAGTTCGAATTCGGCATGCTCGGGATGCGCCGCGAGCCAGCCTTGCGCGGCGTCGATGATGCGCTGCTGCTGGCGCGGCGTCACCGCAAAGGCCGCATCGTCCAGCGAGGCACGCGCCTTGACCTCGACGAACGCGATCAGGTTGCGGCGGCGGGCCACGATGTCGATCTCGCCATGCGGGGTGCGGTAGCGCCGGGCGAGGATACGGTAGCCCTTGGCGATGAGATAGGCGGCGGCCCGTGATTCCGCCGAGAGGCCGGTTCGGAACGCGGCGACGCGCTCCGGCGAAGCGGCTTTCGGTTCGGCGCGGCCGTCACCCTTCGCCATCGTCGCTCCGGATCTGTCTGGCGAGTTCGAGCGCGCGCGCATAGACTTCGCGCCGCGGCCGGCCGGAGAGTTCGACCGCGTGCGCCACCGCATCCTTCACGCTCTGCGTGGCCAGCTGTGTGCGGAGCAGATCGTCCAGCGCATCGGCCGTCAGCACCCCGGCATCGGCCGCCGGTGGCGCGATCACGAGCACGAACTCGCCGCGGGTCTCGAGCGTTTCCGCCTCGCGCGCCAGCTGGTCGAGCGGGGCGCGCGAGATCTCCTCGTGCAGCTTCGTCAGCTCGCGGCAGATCGCAGCCTCGCGCGCGCCCATGATGTCGGCCAGCTCGGCGAGCGTGTCCTGCACCCGGTTTCCGGACTCGAACATCACCAGCGTCGCATCGATGCGCGCGAGCTCGGCGAGACGCGCCCGCCGCGCCGCCGATTTCGCCGGCAGGAAACCCTCGAAGAAGAACCGGTCGGTCGGCAGCGCCGCGACCGACAGTGCCGCCAGCACGGACGACGGACCCGGCAGCACATGAACCGAATGGCCGGCGGCGCAGACCTCGCGCACCAGCTTGAAGCCGGGATCGGAAATCAGCGGCGTGCCGGCATCGGAGACCAGCGCGATCGAGCCCCCCTGCGCCAGAGCCTGCAGGATCTTCGGGCGCGCGGCCTCGGCATTGTGCTCGTGATATTGCTTCAGCGGCGCCGCGATGCCGTAGCGTTCGGTCAGGCGGCGGGTGATGCGCGTGTCTTCGCAGGCGATGACGTCGACGCCGGCCAGCGTCTGCAGCGCACGCAGCGTGATGTCGCCGAGATTGCCGATCGGCGTTGCCACCAGATGCAGGCCCGGCGCCGCCTTCGGCGCCGTGAGCCGATGGGCGTCGATGGAGAAACCGCGCGAGGCGGCGTCTGAGCCTTCAGGCGTATTTATCGGGGCCGGCTTTGCGCGCATAATGAGCTGAACTTATGGACGATCCCGGCAGCTTGGAACCGCTGCTCCGAAAAAGATCGTCCCGGGGAATGGAGGGACGAGAATGTGATCGATCGGGATCACATTCGGAAGGGGACACGAGGTCGGCGCCTTATTCAGGGCGGAAACGCCATCTGATGCTGCCGACGGAGGGCGAAGAGCTGACCAGGGAAGAGGCGAGACCGCGTTAACAGGTCATTATCCTTTTGTTTTGGTTAACCATTTGCCGACATTATGCCTGAATCCGCGGCTTGTGTCGTGGAAGAGCGTTGTGGCCGGCCGGGCGCGGCCGGTCAAAAGAAGAGCTGCCATGGTGGGCCCGCGTGATTCGAACTCTCCCGTCCCGGGGTCCCGTCTGTCGGGAGCAACCCGGCGGAGCGCGCTCGGGTTGTTGCTGGGTGCGCCGCTGCTGTCGGCCTGCGCCGGCGTGCAGCAGAGCCTGAGCCAGTTCTCCAACCCCTTCAGCAGCAATTCCGCACCGCCGGCCCAGCCGGCCGGCCCGCCGCAGCAGGCCACCACCGCCGGCACCGGCGGGGTCAAGGTGGCGGTGATCCTGCCGCTCTCGGCGTCCGGCAATGCCGGACTTGCGGCGCAGTCGATGCGCAACGCCGCCGAGATGGCGCTGGCCGAATTCCAGAATCCCAACATCCAGCTCCTGATCAAGGACGACAATGGCAGTCCGCAGGGCGCGCAGGCCGGCGCGCAGCAGGCCGTCGAGGAAGGCGCCGAGATCATTTTGGGGCCGCTGTTCGCGCAGTCGGTGCCGGCGGTGGCCCAGGTCGCGCGCAGCCGCGGCATCTCGGTGATCGCGTTCTCCACCGATTCCAGCATCGCCGGGCGCGGCGTCTATCTGCTCTCCTTCCTGCCGGAATCCGACGTCAACCGCATCGTCGATTATTCCGCCAGCCTCGGAAAACGCTCCGTCGCCGTGCTGGTGCCCGACAACGCCTACGGCAATGTGGTCGAGGCCGCGGTGAAGGCCGCGGTGCCGCGGCGCGGCGGCCGCATCGTCGCGTTCGAGAAATACGGCGCCGATCGCGCCACGCCGGCGCGCACCGTGGCGCAGCAGCTCGGCGGTGCCGACGCGCTGTTCATTGCCGATGACGGCGACGCGGTGGTCTCGGTTGCGGATGCGATGACCGCGGCCGGCGCCAACCTGCGCAACATCCAGCTGCTCGGGACCGGCCTGTGGGACAGCCCGCGCGTCTATGCCAGTCCCAACCTGCAAGGCGGTCTCTACGCCGCGCCGGACCCGGCCGGCTTCCGCGCGTTTTCAGGCCGCTACCGCACCAAATACGGCGCCGAGCCGATCCGCACCGCGACGCTGGCTTATGACGCGGTCGCCCTCGTCGCCGCGCTGGCGCGCACGCAGGGCCCCACGCGCTTTGCGCCCGACGTGCTCACCAATCCGTCGGGCTTTGCCGGCATCGACGGCCTGTTCCGCTTCCGCGCCGATGGCACCAATGAACGCGGCCTTGCGGTGATGAAGGTGACGACCGGCGGCGGCGTCGCGGTTGCCGGCTCGCCGAAGAGCTTTGGGGCCTGATGAATTGTAGCCCGGATGGAGCGAAGCGAAATCCGGGATCTCACCAAGCGACAAAAGAGTCCCGGATTGCCCTTCGCTCCGTCCGGGCTACCAGATCACCTACGCCGCGAGATCCGCGACCACCGCATCCAGCACCGGAAACCCGCTGCTGGTCACGCGCAGCCGGCCGGTCGCATCGACGCTGATCGCGCCCTCCTCGCGCAGCAGCGCGATGCGCTTGGGATCGAGCGTCCGGCCGGCGAGCGCCTCGTAACGCTCGGGATCGATGCCCTCGGTGAGGCGCAGTCCCATCAGCAGGAATTCGTCGGCGCGTTCCTCGCTGTTGAGGAGGTCGTCGGTGACGAGGCCGTGACCATTGCTCTCGACCCGCATCAGCCAGGCCTCGGGGCGCTTCTCGGTCGCGGTGGCGTGGCGGATGCCGTCGATGTCGAGACGGCCATGCGCGCCGGGGCCGATGCCGGCATATTCGTCGCCGCGCCAGTACACCAGATTGTGTCGGCACTCGGCACCGGGCCTTGCGTGGTTCGAGATCTCGTAGGCGGGCAGACCCAGTTTCTCGCAGGTCTCCTGCGTGACGTCATAGAGCGCGCGCGCCACCGCTTCGTCCGGCGTCTTCAGCTTGCCGGCCTGGTGCAGGCCGAAGAACGGCGTGCCTTCCTCGATCGTGAGCTGGTAGAGCGACAGATGTTCGGCCGCCTCATTGATGGCGAGGCGCAGCTCGTCCGCCCACATCGCCGGGGTCTGGTCGGGACGGGCGTAGATCAGGTCGAAGGAATAGCGGTCGAACGAATTGCGGGCGATGGCGACCGCATCGAGCGCCTCGCGGGCGCTGTGCATCCGGCCCAGCGCTTTCAGCGAGACGTCGTCGAGCGCCTGCACGCCGAGCGAGACGCGGTTGACGCCGGCCGCGCGATAGCCAGCAAAGCGCGTGGCTTCGACACTGGTCGGGTTTGCCTCCAGCGTCACTTCGACGTCGCCGGCGACACGCCAATGCTTGCCGATCGCATCGAGGACGGCGCCGACGGTGGCCGGCTGCATCAGCGACGGCGTGCCGCCGCCGAGGAAGATCGATGTCACCTCGCGGCCGGGCGCGCGCTGCGCCGTCGTCTCGATCTCGCGCGCAAAGGCCGCCGCGAACCGGGCTTCGTCGATCGCGGCGTGACGGACATGGCTGTTGAAGTCGCAATAGGGACACTTCGACAGGCAGAACGGCCAGTGCACGTAGACGCCGAAAGCGTCCTTCGAAAACGCTTTATCGCGGCTCAAGGCAGGTCTCCGCCAGTTTCACGAAGGCCCGGGCGCGATGCGACAGGCCGAGGCCGAGCGGCGGCAGGCCGTGCTTCTCGAGGCTGGTCATCTCGCCGAAGGTGCGATCATGACCATTGGGCAGGAACATCGGATCGTAGCCGAAGCCGGCGGTGCCGCGCGGCGGCCACACCAGCGTGCCATCGACGCGCGCCTCGACCTCTTCCAGATGATCGTCGGGCCAGGCGACGCACAGCGCGGAGACGAAATGGGCCTTGCGCCGGTCCGGCGTGGTCGCGCCGCGCTCCTGCAACAGCCGTTCGATCTGGGCCATCGCGGCGGCGAAATCCTTGGTCGGTCCGGCCCAGCGCGCGCTGTAGATGCCGGGCGCGCCGTCGAGCGCATCGACCACGATGCCGGAATCGTCGGCGAAGGCCGGCAGCTTCGTTGCCTGCGCCGCCGCGATCGCCTTGATCGCGGCATTGCTGCGAAAATCCTTGCCGGTCTCTTCGGGCTCGGGCAGGCCGAGTTCGCCGGCCGAAACCGCCTCGATGCCGTAGGGCGCGAGCAGCTCCTTCATCTCGGCGAGCTTGCCGGGATTGTGGGTGGCGATGACGAGCTTTCCGGTGATTCGGCGGGCCATGGCTTATTGACTACGCCACGGCCAGTTTCTGCAAGTCCACCAGCCGCGCGATGCCCTTCTGCGCCAAGGCGATCAGCTTCAGGAACTCGTCCTGCGTGAACGGCTCGCGCTCCGCGGTCCCCTGCACCTCGATGATCCGCCCGTCGCCGGTCATGACGAAATTGGCGTCGGTCTGGGCTTCCGAATCCTCGGCATAGTCGAGATCGAGCACCGGCGTGCCGTTATAGATGCCGCAGGAGATCGCGGCGACGTTGTCGCGCAGCACGTTGGCTTTCACCATGTTGCGTGCCTTCATCCAGGCGATGCAATCGGCGAGCGCGACCCAGGCGCCGGTGATCGAGGCTGTGCGGGTGCCGCCGTCGGCCTGCAGCACGTCGCAATCGACCGTGATCTGGCGCTCGCCGAGCGCTTCGAGATTGACGATGGTGCGAAGGCTGCGGCCGATCAGGCGCTGGATCTCGACGGTACGGCCGCTCTGCTTGCCGGCGGCCGCCTCGCGGCGCGTGCGTTCGGAGGTCGCGCGCGGCAGCATGCCGTATTCGGCGGTGACCCAGCCGCGGCCCTGGCCCTTCAGCCATGGCGGCAGGCGATCCTCCAGCGTGGCCGTCACCAGCACATGGGTGTCGCCGAATTTCACCAGGCAGGAGCCTTCCGCATATTTGACCACGCCACGCTCCAGCGTCACGGGGCGCAATTCATCGGGCGCACGGCGGCTTGGCCGCATGGGAAATCCTCCAAAACTCGCGAAAAAGGGCTGTTCGCGGTGCTTGTAGGTGGGGTGGGGGTGGGCGGCAAGCCCTTTCACCCCGATTTCAGGCCCGCAAACGCCGCGCTTGTCAGAACCGTCACGGATAGACAGATTAACAGCGTTCGAGAGGAGTTAACGTCTGTGGCCCATCACGATCCGATCAATCTGATCGCGCCGCGCGCAGGCCTCGCCCAGCTCAACGAGCGATCCCGCGACATCTTTCGGCAAATTGTCGAAAGCTATCTCGCGACCGGCGAGCCGGTCGGCTCGCGCAACATTTCCCGCCTGATCGCCATGCCGCTGTCGCCCGCCTCGGTGCGCAACGTCATGGCCGATCTGGAGCAGCTCGGCCTGATCTACGCGCCGCACACCTCGGCCGGCCGCCTGCCGACGGAACTCGGGCTGCGCTTCTTCGTCGACGCCCTGATGCAGGTCGGCGACCTCAACGAAGCCGAGCGGCAGTCGATCCAGAGCCAGCTCGCCACCGTCGGCCATGCCCAGTCGGTCGAGGCCGCGCTGGACCAGGCGCTGACGCGATTGTCGGGCCTGACACGTGCCGCGGCGGTGGTTTTGACGCCGAAATCCAATGCGCGGCTCAAGCACATCGAATTCGTCCGCCTGGAACCGGAGAAGGCGCTGGTGATCCTGGTCGGCGAGGACGGTCAGGTGGAAAACCGCGTGCTGACCTTGCCGCCGGGCGTTCCCTCCTCGGCGATCACCGAGGCCGGCAATTTCCTCAATGCGCGGATCCGCGGCCGCACCCTCGCCGAGGCCCGGCTCGAACTCGAAACGGCGCTCGCAGAGGCGCGGGCCGAGCTCGACCAACTGACGCAGAAGGTGATCTCGGCCGGAATCGCCAGCTGGTCCGGCGGCGAGAAGGAGGATCGCCAGCTCATCGTCCGGGGCCATGCCAATCTGCTCGAGGATCTGCATGCGCTGGAGGATCTGGAGCGCGTTCGCCTGCTGTTCGACGATCTCGAGACCAAGCGCGGCGTCATCGACCTGCTTGGCCGCGCCGAGACCGCGGAAGGGGTGCGGATCTTCATCGGCAGCGAGAACAAGCTGTTCTCGCTGTCCGGTTCCTCCACCATCATCTCGCCCTATCGCGACGCTGCCGGCCACATCGTGGGCGTGCTCGGGGTGATCGGCCCGACCCGGCTGAATTATGCCCGCGTGATCCCGACGGTGGACTACGCCGCCCGCATCGTCAGCCGCCTGCTCGGCGGCTGACCGGCCGGCCCGCCGATCACGGGCGCTTGATTTTCGCCGCCCGAAGCACGATATCCGGGCCAGAAAAATCCCTTTCGACAAGTCCGAGAATTGAGCCCGAGAATTGAGCCGATGACTGATCAAGAGCGGCAACCCGAAGACACGACAGCGCCGACAGGAGAGCCCGTGGTCTCGAAGCCCTACATCATGCCTGATGATCCCGAGCCCGGCTCGGTCGAAACCCTGCAGAAGGAAGCCTCCGAGGCGCGCGACCGGATGCTGCGGACGCTGGCGGAGATGGAAAATCTGCGCAAACGCACCGCCAAGGAGGTCGCCGATGCGCGACTCTACGGCATCACCGGCTTTGCTCGCGACGTGCTCGACATCGCCGACAACCTCCAGCGCGCGCTCGATGCCGTCCCGGCGGACGCGCGCGCCAATGCCGATGCCGGCCTCAAGGGGCTGATCGAGGGCGTCGAGCTCACCGAGCGCTCGCTGCACAGCGCGCTCGAGAAGCACGGCGTGAAGAAGCTCGATCCCCAGGGCCAGAAGTTCGATCCGAACTTCCACCAGGCGATGTATGAGGTGCCCGATGCCTCGGTGCCGTCGGGCACCGTCGTGCAGGTCATGCAGGCCGGCTACACGATCGGCGAACGCGTGCTGCGACCGGCGCTGGTCGGCGTCGCCAAGGGCGGCGCGAAGGCTGCGCCCGCGGCGGGCGAGCCGAACAGCGCGGCGAACTGAGCTCTGCGCAGGGTGTCATTCCGGGGCGGCTCGTGGAGCCGAGCCCGGGATTTCGAGATTCCGGGTTCGATGCGGCGCATCGCCCCGGAACGACGGATTGAAGCTTACGCGCTGACCGCGATGTCGGCGGACTGAATCCGCTTCACGCCGGCCTTGGCCATGTCGGCCCAGGCCTTCGCCAGCGAGCCCTGGGTGTCGATGCCGCGGCAGGCATCCTCCACCACATAGACCTCGAATCCGGCCTTGCGCGCGTCGAGCGCGGTCCATGCGACGCAGAAATCGGTCGCGAGGCCAGCGACGAACACGCGCTTGATCTTGCGTCCCTTGAGATAGCCGGCAAGTCCGGTCGAGGTCTTGCCGTCCGCCTCCAGGAAGGCCGAATAGCTGTCGACGTCCTTGTGAAAGCCCTTGCGGATGATGAGCTCGGCATGCGGGATCGCGAGGTCCTTCGACAGCGCCGCGCCGTCGGTGCCCTGCACGCAATGGTCGGGCCACAGCACCTGCTTGCCATAGGGCAGATCGACCGTCTCGAACGGCTTCTTGCCGGAATGCACCGAGGCAAACGACACATGGCCCGGCGTGTGCCAGTCCTGCGTCATCACCACATTGGCGAAGGCTTTCGAGATCTTGTTGATCACGGGCACCACCTGCTCGCCCTCTTTCACGGCGAGGCTGCCGCCCGGCAGGAAGCAGTTCTGCACGTCGATCACCAGCAGCGCGGAGGCCTCGTCCGGCTTGATCGAATTGGCCGCGAGAAGAGCGGCCGGCGCGAGCGCCGCAAGCGCCGTGGTCCCGAGCGCCGCCAACATGTGTCGCCGATTGAGCATCGTTCGCCTCCCTCCAAGGATGATCCAAGCAGGGGAAGCGTAATTCCGTTGGTGTACGAACAGAAGCCCGAAAATGCAGCCGGTTTGATGAGAGGTTTGGCCTCAGACCCAGGATGTCGTCCCGGCGAAGGCCGGGATCCAAAGGCCGCGGCGGTGGTTTTGCGAAGGCCCGGAGTTACCGGTGCGCGCCGCGACGGCCTTCGGTGGTGATGGGTCCCGGCCTTCGCCGGGACGACACCGGATATTGCTACGCCAGCGCGGGTCTAGCCTTTCGGCTGGATGCCGTCCCGCACCGCGCGGAAGCGGGTGAAGGCGGCGGGCCATTGGTCGCGCGGGGCGCTGGCGACGATGCGCAGCGAGGTGCCGCCGTTGCTGAAGCGAATCCACTGCACCACGGTCACGGGCGTCTTGTCCTTGCCGCTGACGCCATCGATCCGGGTCTCGAAGCCCTGCTGGCCGTTGATGCGGATCGGCTCGGACATGGTGACGCGCGATTCGCGCACGCCGGGGATCTGCAGCGCGGCCTCCTGGGCGA
This sequence comes from uncultured Bradyrhizobium sp., assembly GCA_964423245.1. Classification (GTDB taxonomy): domain Bacteria; phylum Pseudomonadota; class Alphaproteobacteria; order Rhizobiales; family Xanthobacteraceae; genus Bradyrhizobium. Next base: position 46,336 of record CAYREH010000002.1, read on the forward strand.
AGCGGGCGCGGTCGTCGGCCTGCTGCGGCGTCGCCCCGATCAGGCCGAGGATCATGAACGGCTTCGACTCGTAGCCGCCGCTCTCGTCGCCGTCGGCCAGGATGATGCTGACGCCCGGCGCCAGGGTACGGACGTCCTTGAAGTCGGCGAGATCGGTGATCTTGAAGGGCATCAGGGCGATCTGCTCTTCGGCAGAGACCTGGCGACGGGTGGTGGCGCTCGCGAACATCTGCCGCACCGCCTCGTCGGTATAGATCTTGGTCGCATTCTCCGGGACCTGCACCGCGACATAGCCGGAGAAGCCGGCGCCCGGCACGATCATGGAATAGCGCTTCACCGGGGTCTCGCCGGCCTTGCCGCTCTCGATCGTGAAATAGGCGAGGCCCGCGGGGGTCTCGATCTTGTCCTGCTTGACGCCGCCTGTGCCGGCCGGGTTCGCATTGAAGGCGCTCACGACCTCGCCATAGGCCGCCGGCGGCAGCTCGGTGATCAGCACCTTGACGCTGCCGTCCTCGCTCTCGAAGCCCGGGAAGGTCTTGGCCGTGCTGAGGCCGACCAGCGGCGCCAATCCGAGGCGCAGGCCCGGCGGGTAAACCACGTCGGCGGCAAGCGCGGACATCGTGGAGGCAACGAGAAGGGCGAACGCAGCAAGGGGGCGGGTCAGCTTCATGGGCACTCTGATTGGTTCACATTGAGGCCGTTCGATGGTGGGCCGCAGGGCCGATTTGTCGCGCGAAGCAGCCGGCGCGGCGTCGTCCCGGCCGACCGCCTTTTAACGAATTTGCCCTGGCCGTAACAGGGTGTGGCGCGCGGGTGCCTCTGATGGCCGGGCGCCGGACCCGTTAACATTTCCTGATCCGCAAGGTCGGGAGCTTCCCTCTGCGGATCTTCCAAAAGCCGATGTTTTCACGGCCGAAACTTGCGCTCGGTCCTTGCGGGCCCCTCCCCCCCTCCTATATGAGCCTCAATCATCGCAATATCGCGGATGTTTGATCTTAGGGGGTTTGGATCGGGTGCCTTCTGGGCCCAACCAACCTGCCGCAAAAAGAAGGATATCAGGACCATGGGAAAGGTCATTGGGATCGACCTCGGCACGACGAATTCGTGCGTTGCCGTGATGGATGGCAAAAACGCCAAAGTCATCGAGAATTCCGAGGGTATGCGCACGACTCCGTCGATCGTCGCCGTCACCGATGACGGTGAGCGCCTCGTCGGTCAGCCGGCCAAGCGCCAGGCCGTCACCAATCCCGAGCGCACCTTCTTCGCAGTGAAGCGCCTCATCGGCCGCCGCTACGACGACCCGATGGTCGAGAAGGACAAGAAGCTCGTTCCGTACAAGATCGTGAAGGCCTCCAACGGCGACGCCTGGGTCGAGGCCGACGGCCAGACCTACTCGCCCTCGCAGGTCTCCGCCTTCATCCTGCAGAAGATGAAGGAGACGGCTGAAGCCCATCTCGGCCAGAAGGTCGACCAGGCCGTCATCACCGTCCCCGCCTATTTCAACGACGCCCAGCGTCAGGCCACCAAGGACGCCGGCAAGATCGCCGGTCTTGAAGTGCTGCGCATCATCAACGAGCCGACGGCGGCCGCCCTCGCCTACGGTCTCGACAAGACCAAGGCCGGCACCATCGCGGTGTACGACCTCGGCGGCGGCACCTTCGATATCTCCATTCTGGAAATCGGCGACGGCGTGTTCGAGGTCAAGTCGACCAACGGCGACACCTTCCTCGGCGGCGAAGACTTCGACATGCGCCTCGTGGGCTATCTCGCCGACGAATTCCAGAAGGAGCAGGGCATCAACCTGCGCAACGACAAGCTCGCTTTGCAGCGCCTGAAGGAAGCCGCTGAAAAGGCCAAGATCGAGCTGTCCTCGACGACGCAGACCGAGATCAACCTGCCCTTCATCACCGCGGACCAGACCGGCCCGAAGCATCTGACGATGAAGCTCACCCGCGCCAAGTTCGAGGCGCTGGTCGACGACCTCATCCAGAAGACCGTCGAGCCCTGCCGCAAGGCGCTGAAGGATGCCGGCGTCACCGCCGGCGAGATCGGCGAAGTCGTGCTGGTCGGCGGCATGTCGCGCATGCCGAAGGTCCAGGAAGTCGTGAAGCAGCTGTTCGGCAAGGAGCCGCACAAGGGCGTCAACCCGGACGAGGTCGTGGCGATCGGCGCTGCGATCCAGGCCGGCGTGCTCCAGGGCGACGTCAAGGACGTGCTGCTGCTCGACGTGACCCCGCTGTCGCTGGGCATCGAGACGCTGGGCGGCGTGTTCACCCGCATCATCGACCGCAACACCACGATCCCGACCAAGAAGAGCCAGGTGTTCTCGACCGCCGAGGACAATCAGAACGCGGTGACCATCCGCGTCTTCCAGGGCGAGCGTGAAATGGCGGCCGACAACAAGATGCTCGGTCAGTTCGACCTGATGGGCATTCCGCCGGCGCCGCGCGGCATGCCGCAGATCGAGGTCACGTTCGACATCGACGCCAACGGCATCGTCAACGTCTCGGCCAAGGACAAGGCCACCGGCAAGGAGCAGCAGATCCGCATCCAGGCTTCGGGCGGTCTGTCGGAAGCCGACATCGACAAGATGGTCAAGGACGCCGAGGCCAATGCCGCGGCGGACAAGCAGCGCCGCGAGGCGGTCGACGCCAAGAACCATGCCGACGCCCTGGTGCATTCCACCGAGAAGGCTCTGGCGGAGCACGGTTCCAAGGTCGCCGAGACCGAGCGCCGCGCCATCGAGGACGCGGTCAGCGACCTCAAGGAAGCGCTGAAGGGCAACGATGCCGAGGCGATCAAGGCCAAGACCAACACGCTGGCCCAGGCCTCGATGAAGCTCGGCGAGGCCATGTACAAGCAGCAGGCCGAGGCCGATGCGGCCAAGGATGCTGCCAAGGACGACGTCGTCGACGCGGAATTCACCGAGGTCGACGACGACAAGAACAACAAGAAGTCCGCTTAATCCCCGCGAGGGTGACGATGCGGGCGGATTGGACCCCACACGCTTCTTCGGCCTCCCCCTTCGCGGGGGAGGCTTTCGTGTCGAGGTCGCCGGACCGGGCTGCCGCACCGATCGATCATTTTCCAGCCGTCATTCCCAGCGCTGCCGGGCCGCTCGCCGCCTTGAGGCGGACGGGCGATCGTGTCGTTGCGCGGCCGCGCCGCTTCGCCCCAACTTGAATCGCGATTGGATAGACCGAGTTCAACATGTCCACGTCCACCAAGCGCTGCTATTACGAGACCCTCGAAGTCGAACGCGACGCCGACGAGACGAAGCTGAAATCGTCGTTCCGCAAGCTGGCGATGCGGTTCCATCCCGACCGCAATCCGGGGGATGCGACCAGCGAGGTCAAGTTCAAGGAAATCAACGAGGCCTACGAGGTCCTCAAGGACAAGGACAAGCGCGCGGCCTATGACCGCTACGGTCACGCCGCCTTCGAGCAGGGCGGGCCCGGCGGCGGTGCCGGCTTCGGCGCGGGCTTCGCCTCCTCCTTCTCCGACATCTTCGAGGATCTGTTCGGCATGGCCGGGCAGCGCGGCCGCGGCGGCCGCGAGCGCGGTGCCGACCTGCGCTACAACATGGAAATCACGCTCGAGGAAGCCTTCGGCGGCAAGACCGCGCAGATCGAAATCCCGGTCTCGGTGACCTGCGAGGCCTGCTCCGGCACCGGCGCCAAGGCCGGCACCAAGCCGAAGACCTGCGCGACCTGCGGCGGCGCCGGCCGCGTGCGGCAGTCGCAGGGCTTCTTCACGCTCGAGCGCACCTGCCCCGGCTGCCAGGGCCGTGGCCAGATGATCGAGGACGCCTGCCCGTCCTGCTCCGGCCAGGGCCGGGTCACCCGCGAGCGAACGCTCTCGGTGAACATTCCCCCGGGCGTCGAGGACGGCACCCGCATCAGGCTTGCCGGCGAAGGCGAAGCCGGCGTCCGCGGCGGCCCGCCGGGCGACCTCTACATCTTCCTGTCGCTGGCCCAGCACCAGTTCTTCCAGCGCGACGGCGCCGACCTGCATTGCCGCGTGCCGATCTCGATGGTGACCGCGGCGCTCGGCGGCGAATTCGAGGTGCCGACGATCGAAAAGGCGAAGACCAAGGTGAAGGTGCCCGCCGGAACCCAGTCCGGCCGCCGCTTCCGCATCGCGTCAAAGGGCATGCCGGTGCTGCGCTCGCGCCAGACCGGCGACATGTACGTCCAGGTCGTGGTCGAGACGCCGCAGAACCTGACCAAGAAGCAGCAGGAATTGCTGGCCGAGTTCGAGAAACTCTCCTCCGGCAATACCCAGCCGGAATCCGAGGGCTTCTTCACCAAGGTCAAGGATTTCTTCGGCAATCGGGCGACCTGACTCGGCTTGACCGTATCGCCTGCGGCCTATACCTGTTTATGACCATTTTCTGACACGCCGCGGTCCTGCGGTCCCGTCCGGTCCTGACATGCCATTGCCATCGTCCGCGCGTGCGTTGAAGAAGCCTCGTCTTGACGACGAGGTGCGTTTTCTCAGGTCGTGGATCGAAAAGCCGCTGCACATGGGCGCAGTGATGCCATCGGGCAAGCTGCTCGCGCGGACCATGGCTCATTACGTCGACGTCGATTCCGACGCGCCGGTGGTCGAACTCGGACCCGGCACCGGCGCCATCACCTCGGCCCTGGTCGAGCGCGGTGTCGATCAGAAGCGTCTCGTGCTCGTCGAATACAATCCCGGCTTCTGCGCGCTGTTGCGCGACCGCTATCCGCAGGCCAAGGTGGTGCAGGGCGATGCCTATCGCCTCCGCGACACGTTGTGGAACGTGCTGAGCGCGCCGGCCTCCGCCGTCGTCTCCGGCCTGCCGCTGGTCACTAAGCCGATGCTGACCCGGCTGCGGCTGATCCGCGACGCCTTCACGGCCCTGGCGCCCGGCGCGCCCTTCGTCCAGTTCACCTATGCGGTGGTGCCGCCGATCCCGAAATCGCTGCCCGGCGTGTCCACAGAGGCCTCGGAACGGATCTGGATGAACCTTCCGCCCGCCCGCGTCTGGGTGTATCGCAAGGACTAATTCCGCCCGTTGTCCTTCTTGCGTGGCGGGCCTGTTTCGCCGAACGCACGGGATCGGATGTCCGCACCCAAAATCCTGGTCATTCCCGGCTCGCTGCGCATGGGCTCGCACAATGCGAAGCTCGCGGCGGTCGCCGCCCATGAATTCGCCCTGGCCGGCGTCGACGTCACCCGCATCTCGCTCGCGGATTTTCCGCTGCCGATCTACGACGGTGATCTCGAGACCAAATCGGGCGTGCCCAAGCACGCGGTCAATCTCAAGCGCATGATCGGCACCCATCACGGCGTGCTGATCGTCTCGCCCGAATACAACGCATCGGTGCCGCCGCTGCTCAAGAATGCCATCGACTGGGTCAGCCGCGTGCAGGATCCGCACGAGGCGCGCGGCGAGGTGTTCCGCGGCCGGGCCTTCGCGCTGGCGGGGGCCTCGCAGAGCCGGCTGGGCACGGCCCGCGCGCTCCAGGCGCTGCGGCTGATCCTGAGCGCCTGCCAGGCCCAGGTGATCGCGAGCCAGTTCGCGCTGGCTTTCGCCGACGAGGCCTATGACGATATGGACGGGCTGAAGAACGAGGCCGATGCCGCCGCGCTGAAGGCACTGGTGCGGCAGTTGATCGACCTCTCCCAACGCATGATGTGAGGTGACATGAATCCAGCCGCAATCGCCGCGAAGGACCGCCTGATCGTGGCGCTCGATCTGCCCGGCGTCGAGGCCGCGGAGGCGATGATCGATCGGCTCGGCGACAGCGTCGATTTCTACAAGATCGGCTACCGGCTGGCCTATGCCGGCGGCCTGCCGCTGGTCGCAAGGCTCGCCGACAGGGGCAAGAAGGTCTTCCTCGACCTCAAGCTGCACGACATCGGCAACACCGTGAGCCAGGGCGTCGAGAGCATCACAAGGCTGGGCGCGACCTTCCTCACCGTGCACGCCTATCCGCAGACGATGAAGGGCGCCGTCGAAGGCCGCGGCCGTGCGAAGCTGAAGCTCCTCGCCGTCACCGTGCTGACTTCCTACAACGACGACGATCTGCACGCCGCCGGCTACCGGCTCGGCGTGTCCGAACTGGTCGAGGCGCGCGCACAACAGGCGCAGGTCCTCGGCATCGACGGCCTCGTCAGTTCGCCGGAGGAGGTCGGGGCGCTGCGCAAGATCGTCGGCCACCAGCTTCATCTCGTCACGCCGGGCATTCGGCCCGCGGGGTCGGCCAGCGGCGACCAGAAGCGCATCATGACGCCGGGCCGCGCGATCGCCGCGGGCGCGGACTACCTGGTCGTCGGGCGACCGGTGCTGGAGGCCGCCGAGCCGAAGGCGGTCGCCGAAGCCATCCAGGCCGAAATCGCTCAGGCACTCGGCTGATCAACAACAAGGGAGAACGACCATGGCAAAGGGTTACTGGATCGGACGCGTCGACGTGCACAATGACGAGGGCTACAAGCCCTACGCGGCGGCCAATGGTCCGATCTTCAAGAAATGGGGCGCCCGCTTCGTGGTCCGCGCCGGCAAGTTCACCACCGTCGAAGGCGCCAGCCGCACCCGCAACGTCGTGATCGAATTCCCGGACTACGAGACCGCGATCGCCTGCTACAACTCGCCGGAATACCAGGCCAACATCAAGGTGCGTCAGCCGCACTCGCTCGCCGACCTCATCATCATCGAGGGCTATGACGGTCCGCAGCCGTCGGAAGGCTAGCTCCGTCATGGCCGGGCTTGAGACCCGGCCATCCACCTCTTGGAGACCACGTGTGGCCTTCGTGGATGCCCGGGACAAGCCCGGGCATGACGAGGGCGTTTCCCCCTCGGTTGCCGGAACTGCATCCCCCCGCTAAAAGCGGGCCTGAGAGGAACACATCATGTCCGACATGCGCCTGATTGTTGCTGGAGCCGGTGGCCGCATGGGCCGGGCGCTGACGCGGGCGATTTCCGAGAGCAAGGGCGCGGTGCTGGCCGGCGCCCTCGAGGCGCCGGGCTCGGAGCTGCTCGGCAAGGATGCGGGCGTGCTCGCCGGCCTGCCGGCCAATGGCATCAAGCTCTCCGCCGATCTCTGGGCGATGGCGAAGGAGGCCGACGGCATTCTCGATTTCACCGTCCCGGCCGCGACCATCGCCAATGTCGCGATCGCCGCCGAGCGCGGCCTCGTCCATGTCATCGGCACCACGGGCCTGTCTGGCTCCGATAATGCGGTGATCAAGAGCGTCACCAATCGCGCGGTGGTGGTGCAGTCCGGAAATATGAGCCTCGGCGTCAATCTGCTCGCCGCCGTGGTCAAGCGCGTCGCCAAGGCGCTCGACGAGAATTTCGACATCGAGATCGTCGAGACCCATCATCGCATGAAGGTCGATGCGCCCTCCGGCACCGCGCTGATGCTGGGCCAGGCCGCCGCGGCCGGGCGCGGCGTCTCGCTGGACGATCATTCGGAGCGCGGCCGCGACGGCATCACCGGCGCGCGCAAGCCCGGCCATATCGGCTTCGCCTCGTTGCGCGGCGGTACCGCGGCCGGCGATCACAGCGTCAGCTTCCTGGGCCCGTTCGAACGCCTGACGCTGTCGCATCAGGCCGAGGACCGCATGCTGTTCGCCCACGGCGCGCTGAAGGCGGCGCTGTGGGCGCACGGCAAGACTCCGGGACATTATTCCATGGCCGACGTGCTCGGCCTCGCCGACATCTGAACGAAGTAACGGAAAGTCATCGATGAGTGAACGTCTCCTCGTGCTCGTGCGTCACGGCCAGAGCGAATGGAATCTGAAGAACCTGTTCACGGGCTGGAAGGACCCCGATCTGACCGAGCAGGGCGTGACGGAGGCCAGGGAAGCCGGCCGCAAGCTCAAGGCGCAGGGTCTGACATTCGACGTTGCCTACACCTCGGCGCTGACGCGCGCGCAGCGCACGCTCGATCTCATTCTCGGCGAGCTCGGCCAGAAGGACCTTCCGATCACGCGTGACCTCGCGCTGAACGAGCGCGACTATGGCGATCTCTCCGGCCTCAACAAGGACGATGCGCGCAAGAAGTGGGGCGAGGAGCAGGTGCTGATCTGGCGCCGCTCCTACGACGTGCCGCCGCCCGGCGGCGAAAGCCTGAAGGACACGCTGGCGCGCGCATTGCCCTACTACGTGCAGGAGATCCTGCCCGGCGTGCTCAATGGCAAGCGCACGCTGGTTGCCGCTCACGGCAATTCGCTGCGCGCGCTGATCATGGTGCTGGAAAAGCTCTCGCCCGAAGGCATTTTGAAGCGCGAGCTCGCCACCGGCGTGCCGATCATCTACCGCCTCAACGCGGATTCGACGGTGGCCTCGAAGCTCGATCTGGCGGGCTGAGTACGAGTCCGAATCGCGGTGTCGTCCCGGCGAAGGCCGGGACCCATCCCGCGTTATCCATCGTCGGCAGACGGTGCATGTCCCTCGCGGCGACAGGATAACTTCGCCAAACTGCTTGCTGTGGCTATGGGTTCCGGCCTTCGCCGGGACGACATTGGGGGAGTGCGATATTCACTCCACCCCCAGCTGCCCGGCCTCCCAGCCCAGCATCGCCTGCTTGCGCGTGATGCCCCAGTGATAGCCGGTGAGCGCGCCGCTCTTGCCCAGTGCGCGGTGGCACGGCACGACGAAGGAGATCGGGTTCTTCCCGACCGCGGCGCCGACGGCACGCGAGGCTTTCGGGTTCTCGATCTTGCAGGCGATGTCCGAATAGGACACCGCGCGCCCCATCGGAATCCGCAGCAGCGTTTCCCACACCCGCACCTCGAAATCGGTGCCGATCATCACGACGCGCAGTGGCTGGTCCGGCCGCCACAGCCTGGTGTCGAAGATGCGCTGCGCCAGCGGCGCAGTGCCGTCGTGATCTTCCACATAGCTCGCGTTCGGCCAGCGCCGGGTCATGTCGGCCAGCGCGGCCTGTTCCTCGCCGGGGTCGGCGAAGGCAAGGCCCGACAGGCCGCGATCGGTCGCGATCACGATCGCGGTGCCGAACGGCGAGGCATGGAAGCCGTAGCGCAGCGTGAGACCGGCACCGCCGTTCTTCCACTCGCCGGGCGACATCGCTTCATGCGTGACGAACAGATCGTGCAGCCGGCCCGGTCCCGACAGGCCGGAATCGAGCGCGGCATCGAGAATGCTCGCGGAATCCCGCAGCAGCCCCTTGGCATGGTCGAGGGTCAGCGCCTGCATGAAGGCCTTCGGCGTGATCGAGGCCCAGCGGCGAAACAGATGATGCAATTCGTCCGGCGTCACGCCGGCGGCGTCGGCCATCGCCTCGATGGTCGGCTGCGACCGCCAGTTCTCCGAGATGAACGCGATCGCGCGGCGCACGGAATCATAGTCGCGCAGCGCGGCGTCCTGGGGGCCCGGCTTGGCCAGGCGGTGGTCGTGGATGGCGAGTGTCATCATGGCCGGGAATCTAGGGGAGCCGGGGGGTGGACACCACCCGATTTCCGATCCGCGACTCAGCCGATCGGGTTGTAGGTCGGGCCGCGCTTGGCGGCGTTGAGCGCTTCGACCAAGCCGTTGTAGAAGCTTGCCTTTTCCTCCGACCCGAGAAAGCCGGCAATGAGCAGCCGGCGGCCGCGCGAGATCAGATAGAGGTGCTCGATGCCGAAATCCTCGTCGACCTCCTGATCGAGCCGCACCCAGAGCGGGTTGAAGGTCCATTCGGCGACGTGGCCGCGCGCGCTGGTCCGCTTCACGCGCAATTCCGATGGCGTGACCACGATCTCCTCGCTGGCCCGCGCGGCGCGGAAATTGGCCTTGAAGGCCCACCACACCAGCAGCACGTCGAGGCCGAAGAAGCCGAACACCGGCCATGCCCCCATCATCAGGAACACGAGGCCGGCGGCAAAGCTGACGACGCTCAGGAACAGCATCACGGCAAGGAAGCCGCTGCGGTTGAGCGAGCGATGCGGCGTCAGACGCGCCGAGAAGATCCGCGGTTCCGGCCCGCTCCCGACATGTCCGGGCTCAATTTCGTTGCCTGTCGTCATCGTCCCTCAGTATATCCCGATCATGGCGAAAATCACCCGCAAGCCGGCCCCGCGCAAAGCCCGTGTGACGAAGAAGCAGGCAAGGCCGGCTGCGGCCAAGCCTGCCAAACCCGCGAAGACATCGCTCAAGGCCGCCAAACCCTGGACGCCTGCCGAGATACGCGAGGTGTTCAGCCGGTTTCGCAAGGCCAATCCGGAGCCGAGAGGCGAGCTCGAGCACGTCAATCCTTTCACGCTATTGGTTGCCGTGGTGTTATCGGCGCAGGCGACGGATGCCGGCGTCAACAAGGCCACGCGCGCCCTGTTCGAGATCGCCGACACGCCGCAGAAGATGCTCGATCTCGGCGAGGAACGCCTGCGCGACTACATCAAGACGATCGGCCTCTATCGCACCAAGGCGAAGAACGTCATCGCGCTGTCGGCCAAGCTGCTGGCCGAATTCGGCGGCGAGGTGCCGCGCACGCGGGCCGAGATCGAGTCATTGCCCGGCGCGGGTCGCAAGACCGCCAATGTGGTGCTCAACATGGCCTTCGGCGAGCACACGATGGCGGTCGACACGCATGTCTTCCGCGTCGGCAATCGCACCGCGCTCGCGCCCGGCAAGACGCCGCTGGAGGTCGAGCTCGGCCTGGAGAAGGTGATCCCGTCCGAATTCATGCTGCACGCCCATCACTGGCTGATCCTGCATGGGCGCTATACCTGCCTCGCCCGCAAGCCGCGATGTGAGGTCTGCCTGATCAACGATCTCTGCCGCTGGCCGGAAAAGACGGTGTGAAGGCGGAGACGAGCGGTGCAAGCCCGCGCAGTCAAATGCGGGCTGCGCGGCGTCTGATCGTCACCGCAACGAGCGCGCAGGCTCGATCAGTTCGGGCCGCGGTCCCGACAGCCGCTTGTGCATATGGACCATGAAGGCCATGGCGAAGATCGGCGTCGCCAGATTGACGATCGGGATCGAGACGAAGGCCGCGATGAACAGGCCGGCGGTGAAGATGGTTGCGGCATTGTCGCGCCGCATCGCCTTGGCCTCTTCCGGCGAGCGGAAGCGCATCGCAGCGAGCTCGAAATATTCGCGGCCCAGCAGCCAGGCTGCGGCGAGGAAGAAGATCAGGAAGCCGGCGCCGGCGAGGAACACGAAGGGCAGCGCGATCAGATAGACGAGCAGGGTCAGCAGCGCGGTCTTGACGCCTTCCCAGATCGCTTCGGTCATGGGCAGGGCCACACCAGGCCGCTCGGCGGGATAGTGTTCGCGCTCGACGATGTCGGCGACGTCGTCGACGAACAGGCTCGCCACCAGCGAGGTGATCGCCGGCATCAGGAAGATGCCCCCGAACACGACGCCGAGGCCGGCCGCGATCGAGACGATCCAGGACAACACGTCGAGCGTGCCGTGCCAGCCCGGCCCGAGCAGGCCCTCCAGCCAGACCTCGCCGGAGGTGGCGAACCAGCTGAGCAGCCGCTGCAGACCGATGGCCAGCACGACGATCAAGACCAGAGCGAGCCCGATCGAGCGCCAAAGGATCGAGCGCATCGGCGGCGAGATCATTTGCGACAGCGCCTTGACGGCGGCATCCAGCATGGGGGCACCCTCTCACGAAACCACCCGCGAGAGGTAGACATGCCCGGGCGGTTCGGCAAGGGAGCCGGGGGCACGATCACCCCGCGGGCGCTAGGTGCCGCGGGTTGCTCCAGACGACGCCCGAACGATGCACCGCGCTGCACGGCATTGGCGGAACGACCGCCTAGTCGTGCCGATGCGCGTGCTTCCGCGGCTTTGACGCCTTGCCCTCGCCGGTCGGGATCATCACCACGCGGCCGTAGCGGACGCCGCGCTCCGCGATGATGTGGTCGGCGAAATGCCGGACCTCGGCGGCGTCGCCGCGCAGGGCCGTCATCTCCATGCAATTGTTGTCGTCGAGATGGACGTGCAGCGTGGCCAGCGCGAGGTCGTGATGGCCGTGGAATTCCTGCACCAGCCGCTTGGAGAGATCGCGCGCGGCGTGGTCATAGACGTAGACCAGGCCGGCCACGCAGGGCCCGCTCTGCCCGGCGTCTTCCGTACTCTGCTGCAGCCCGGCGCGGGCGAGGTCGCGGATGATCTCCGAGCGGTTCTGGTAGCCGCGCGCGGCTGCGGCGGCATCGATCTCGGCCAGCAGATCGTCCTCGATCGTGATCGTTATTCGCTGCATCGGGTCCCCCTTGTTGCGCGGCCGCAGGTTGTTGGCTCCATCGGGCTACGTCATCTCGGCGCGGTGCGCCAGTGCCTCACAGCCGTGTCGCGCGCAGCCGGAGCGCATTCCCGACCACGCTGACCGACGACAAGGCCATCGCCGCGGCCGCGATGATCGGTGACAGCAGCACGCCGAAAGCCGGATAGAGGATGCCGGCGGCGATCGGAATGCCGGCGGCATTGTAGATGAAGGCGAAGAACAGGTTCTGGCGGATGTTCCGCATCGTCGCCTGCGACAGTCGTCGTGCGCGGACGATACCGCCGAGATCGCCCTTCAGCAGGGTGATGCCGGCGCTCTCCATCGCGACGTCGGTGCCCGTACCCATGGCGATGCCGACATCGGCGGCTGCAAGCGCCGGCGCGTCGTTGACGCCGTCGCCGGCCATCGCGACATGGCGCCCCGCTGCCTGCAACTTCGTGACGATTGCGCTCTTCTGGTCCGGAAGAACCTCGGCCTCGACATCGGCGATGCCGAGCCGGCGGGCGACGGCGGTCGCCGTGGTGCGGTTGTCGCCGGTCAGCATGATGACCTTGATGCCCTCGGCCGCGAGCGCCCGCAGCGCCTCGGGCGTCGAGGCCTTGACCGGATCTGCAATCGCGAACAGCCCGGCCGGCGCGCCGTCGACCGCCATGTTGATCACGGTGGCGCCGTCCCGGCGCAGGCGCTCGGCTTCGTCGGCGAAAGACGAGGTGTCGATGCCGAGTGACGACAGATAATTGGCGTTCCCAAGCACGATCCGTCGTCCATCGACCCGGCCGGTCGCGCCCTTGCCGGTCGGCGAGTCGAACTGCTCGACCGCACCGAGCGCGAGCCGGCGTTCCGCGGCTGCCCGCACGATGGCATCACCGAGCGGATGTTCGCTGGCGCGCTCGACGCTGGCGGCCAGCCGGAGGATGTCGTCCTCGGCGAAATTGCCGGCCGGCACGATGGCGACGAGCTTCGGCTTGCCTTCGGTCAGCGTGCCGGTCTTGTCGACGACGAGTGTATCGATCCTCTCCATCCGCTCCAGCGATTCGGCGTTCTTGATCAGCACGCCGGCTTGCGCGCCGCGGCCGACCCCGACCATGATCGACATCGGGGTCGCCAGACCCAGCGCGCAGGGGCAGGCGATGATCAGCACGCTGACCCCGGCGACGAGACCGAAGGCGAGACGCGGCTCCGGCCCGAACCATGCCCAGGCCGCGAAGGCGACGATGGCGACCGCGATCACCGTCGGTACGAACCAGCCGGCCACCTGGTCGGCGAGGCGCTGGATCGGCGCCCGCGAGCGCTGCGCATCCGCGACCATCTGCACGATCTGCGACAGCAGCGTGTCGCGACCCACCTTGTCGGCGCGCATGATGAAGCTGCCGGACTGGTTGAGCGTGCCGGCAAGCGCTTTCGCGCCCGGCTCCTTGGTCACCGGCATGGATTCGCCCGTGACGAGCGACTCGTCGAGCGATGAACGCCCCTCGAGGATGGTGCCGTCGACCGGCACCTTTTCGCCAGGACGTACCCGCAAATGGTCGCCGGCGTGGAGTGCCGCAATCTCGACCTCGTGCTCGCCGCCATCGGCATCGACTCGCCGCGCGGTCTTCGGCGCGAGCTGCAGCAGCGCCTTGATCGCGCCCGAGGTCGCATCGCGGGCGCGCAGCTCCAGCACCTGGCCCAGCAGCACCAGCACGGTGATGACCGCGGCCGCCTCGAAATAGACCGACACCGCGCCGCCATGGCCGCGGAAATTCGCCGGGAACAGCTGCGGCGCGAGCGTGCCGATCAGGCTGTACACATAGGCGACGCCGCTGCCGATCGCGATCAGCGTGAACATGTTGAGATTGCGCGTGAGCAGCGATTGCCAGCCGCGCACCAGGAACGGCCAGCCGGCCCAGATCACCACGGGTGTGGCGAAGACGAGCTGAACCCAGTTCGACAAGGTCGGGTCGATCCAGTTGTGCGAACCGGCGAGATGGCCGCCCATCTCCAGCACGACGGCCGGCAGCGCCAGCGCGCCGCCGATCCAGAAGCGCCGGGTCATGTCGGCAAGCTCGGGGTTTGGTCCGGTGTCGAGGCTCGCGACCTCCGGCTCCAGCGCCATGCCGCAGATCGGGCAGCTGCCCGGCCCGACCTGCCGGATCTCCGGATGCATCGGGCAGGTGTAGATCGTGCCCGCGGGCAGGTCGGGCTCGGGCGCCTTCTCCTTGGCAAGATACTTTGCGGGATCGGCGGCGAATTTCGTGCGGCAGCCGGCCGAGCAGAAATGGAAAGTCTCGCCGTCATGGTCGAAGCGATGCTTCGACGTCGCGGGATCGACCGTCATGCCGCAGACGGGATCAAGGACCTTGGCTGCGCCGCCATGCGAATGGCTCGCGTGATGATGATGGTCATGGCCCGAATGGCCGCCGCAGCACGAGGCTGCCGCAGGGGCTTCGGGCAGGGCCTGAATCTTGTTGGAGCATCCGCATCCGGAACCGGCCTCGTGATGTCCATGCGCTGCGTCGTTCATGCTCATGCTCCGGCCTTGCAACATATACCCTAGGGGGGTATATAGACCTCATGCGCAAGGACATCAAGGCATCCGTCGGAAAACGCCTCGGCCGGATCGAGGGCCAGGTTCGCGGTCTTTCGAAAATGGTCGAGGAAGACCGCTACTGCATCGACATCGTGACGCAGATCTCGGCGGTGCGCGCGGCGCTGCGTCGGGTCGAGGAGGAAGTCCTGAAGGATCACGTCGCCCATTGCGTCGAGCACGCCATCGCCAGCGGCGACAAGGCGGACCAGCGCGAAAAGATCGCCGAGCTGATGGCGGTCATCGGACGGGCGGAGCGGTAGGGGCAAGCGGTCATCGCGAGGAGCGTAACGACGAAGCAATCCGGAATCCCTTCGCGGAGGCAGTCTGGATTGCTTCGTTACGCGCGCAATGGCGGTGGAGAGAGGTATGCGAACCATCTCCCGGCGTTCGCCAGGAGGAGGGCAGGCGCATGAGCTACGCCGCGATCTCCAGGCCCTCGCCACGCTGCCGCGCGCGGCACATCGCAAGTTCGCTCAGCAGCACGAAATGCTCGGAGAAGGTCTCGGTCATCTCCGCGGCTGTCTCGTTCATGACTTGCGCAATCGCAGTTTCACCCGCCGTCTCTTCGTCAATCGCTTCAGGAACGAGCGGCGGCGCCACGAACGTTTCTGGAAACACACCGAATGAGCCCGCTACCTCCTCGAGCGGCTTTTGCTTGTCGGCCCAGTGCAGCGCGGTGTAGTCGAACCCGTGCACGATGGTGGGTTTGACGACTTCGAAATAGGGCGAGATGTCGAAGTCGCGGGGCATATAGAGCGAGGAATCGCGGATGTGCAGGATCTCGCGGCGGGCAGCGCGGCTGCCGGCCTTGGTGATCTTCGGCAGGATCGGATAGCGAACCGCATCGAACGCCTGCGCGATCAGCGCCGAACAGATGATCTTGGTCGGATCGCCCGACCCCAGCGCGATCATGCGCCGTCGCCAGCGCTGCGGCACCGGCAGCGGGAACAGGAAGCGCATCAGGTCGACGATGTTCTTGGTGTCGTAGCCGAAGCCGATGCGGTTGATCGCATAGCGGCAGACCGTATGGCGGTCCTCGTAGGACAGCCCGACGGGCCGGCAGAGCCGTGTGTGATACGGGAAGTATTTCGACAGCGGCGCGGAGGTGACCCCCTCGCCGATATTGGCCTCGATCAGCACATGGGGCTCGCCGTCGGGCTCCTCGGCCCCCTCGACCGGTCCGACATAGAGCGCGGCGTGCGACCAGGTCGACTGGGTCAGATATTTGATGATGCCGGAGATGCGGTTGTTGCCCTCGACCAGCAGCACGTCACCGGGTTCGATGATGCCGCGCAAATGATCAGGCTCGCTCGGGGTGAACGGCTCGTAGCCCGGCACCTCCTTGGAGAGGTACGCGGCAATCAGCTTGCCGACCGAATCGAGGACCGTCCCCATCGTCAACTCCCCCCGCGGCCTTTGCTGGCCGCCTTTTTTCCCTTCTGTATCATGGTCTCAACGTGTTGCAATTCGGTTCATCGCCCGGCGAGATCAAGCACCATTGATTCACCATGATGATTGCCGCACAAGACCAGATACGCCAGAATTCGCCCGCTGTTACGCTTCGCCGCAAGTCCCCGGAAACCATGACATGACAATCACGCGCCGCAGCTTCCTTTCGGCGACGGCGGCCGTTGCAGCGGCCCCCGTGCTGCGCGCCACGGCCGCACCGCTTCCCCGCGAGGCGGAGATCGTCGTGATCGGAGCCGGTGCGGCGGGAATCGCCGCGGCGCGGCGCATCATGGCGGCGGGCCGCAAGGTCGTGGTGATCGAGGCCGCCGCCCAGATCGGCGGCCGCTGCATCACCGATGCGACGACCTTCGATGTACCGTTCGATCGCGGCGCGCGCTGGATGCACAATCCCGAGACCAATCCGATGATCCGGCTGGCGCGCAGCGCCGGGCTCGACGTGGCCCAGGCCCCCGCCGGCCAGAAGATGCGCATCGGCCGCCGCAATGCCCGGGCCGGCGAGACCGAGGAGTTCCTGGCGGCGCTGGTACGCGCCAACCGCGCCATCGACGAGGCCTCGCGCGGCAAGCTCGATACCGCCTGCGCCTCGGTGCTGCCGAAGGATCTCGGCGACTGGGCGGGCGCGGCCGAATTCATGCTCGGCGCCGGCTTTGCCGGCAAGGATCTCAGGGAATTGTCGGTGATCGACAAGGCCCGTGCCCAGGATCGCAACGCGGCCATCGCCTGCCGGCAGGGACTGGGGACGCTGATCGCGAAACTCGGCGAGCAGGTGCCGGTGGCATTGGCCACGCCGGCGAGCCGCATCAGCTGGAGCAACCGCGACGCCAGTGTCGAGACCCCGGCCGGCAGGATCGCCGCGCGCGCCGCCATCCTCACGGTCTCGACCAACGTGCTGACCTCAGGGGCGATCAAATTCGGCCCGGACATGCCCAAGCGTACGCTCGATGCCGCGGCAAGGCTCACGCTCGGCAGCTACGATCACATCGTGCTGCAGCTTCCCGGCAATCCGCTCGGCCTGTCACGCGACGACGTCCTGATCGAACAGAGCAATTCGACGCGGACGGGATTGATGTTCGCCAATATCGGCGGTTCGTCGCTGTGCGCGATCGATGTCGGCGGTTCGTTCGGGCGCGATCTCTCCGCGCAGGGCGAGCCCGCGATGATCGCGTTTGCGCGCGAATGGATCACCAAACTGTTCGGCAGCGAAGCTGCGGCCGCCGTGCAGAAGGCCAGCGCGACGCGCTGGAACACCTCGCCTTTCGTGATGGGCGCGATGTCGGCGGCCTCGCCCGGCGGCCAGCCCTCGCGCAAGATCCTCGCCGAGCCCATCGGCAATCTCTTCATCGCCGGCGAAGCCACGCACGAGACGCTGTGGGGGACGGTCGATGGTGCCTGGGACAGCGGCGAGCGCGCGGCCGAGGCGGCCCTGCGCAAGATCGGTGCCTTGAAGGACGAGCCTGCAGAGGTGCCGACGCAGTCGACGAAGAAGCGCAGGGCGCCGCGGCCGCAGGGCAATTGAGCTCGCCTCGATCTCCGCCGTCGTCCCGGACAAGCGCTGCGCCGATCCGGGACCCATACGCCGCAGCAATAGTTTTGCGAAGACCGGCATTGACGATGTCGCGCAGCAAAGATTGCTGCGGCGTATAGGGCCTGGCTTTCGCCAGGACGACAACGGAGAGAGTCAGCGCAAGATCCCGTCCAGCACCGGCAGCCCGGTGATCACGGCCATCGCGATCAGTGCGTAGCAGATCCTGCGAAAGATCGTCTCGCTGGCGCGGCCGAACAGCGAGGCGCCGAAGGCGACGCCGATCGCATAGACCGGTCCGACGATCAGCGACAGCAGCAGGGACTCGCGGCTGATCAGCCCCGTCGTGGCGTAGCTGACCATCGAGAAGAAATCCGAGGCGCCGAAGAACAGCAGGATGTTCGCGCGCGCGACGATCGGAGCGATCGGGCGCCCCAGCCAGTAACCGACGATCGGCGGACCGCCGGTCTGCGCCAAGCCGCTGCAGAAGCCGGAGAGGCCGCCGATGCCGACCGACAGCCAGGCGTGATCCTGGCCGCGATAGCGCCAGCCCGACAGCAGCAACGCCAGCAGCGCGGTGACGAAGCCGGAGATGATCCAGCGCGTGGTGACCGGTTCGAGCACGCTGAGAAAATACGTGCCGACGGGCACGCCGATGAATGCGCCGAGCACGATCACGGCGGTGGCCTTGCGGTCGGCCTTCCGCCAGGCGTCCGGCAGCAGCGGTGCGGCTGCCACGAAATCGATCACGAGGAGCAGGGCGGCGACCAGGCGCGGCGCTGCGACGCTGCTCGCCAGCGGCATGAAGATCAGGGCGGAGCCGAAGCCGGAGAAGCCGCGCGCGGTTCCCGAAACGAAAGCGATGGCGCAGAGCGCCATCGCGACGGTGAGGCTGACGTCCTTCGGCAGCAGCTCCGCAAGGTTCATCCGCGAAGCGTGCCGCCGGTCTTCTTCGTGACCTCGGCGACGATCTTGCCGGCGACCGCATCGATCTCCTGGTCGGTCAGGGTCTTCTCGCGCGGCTGGATCGTCACCGCGATCGCGACCGACTTCTTGCCGTCGTCGATGCCCTTGCCCTCATAGACGTCGAACAGGTTGACGCCCGTGATCAGCTTCTTGTCGACACTCTGTGCCACGCGGACGATCTCGCCGGCCTTCACGCCGCGATCGACGATGAAGGCGAAGTCGCGCGACACCGGCTGGAACGCCGACAGTTCGATCACCTGCTTGGCGCGGGTCGGCTTCTTCTTCGCCTCCGGGATGCGGTCGAGGATCACCTCGAACACGACCAGCGGGCCGTCGACCCCCAGAGCCTCCAGTGCGCGCGGATGCATCTCGCCGAAATAACCGAGCACGTTCTGCGGCCCGATCTGGATCGTGCCGGAGCGCCCGGGATGCAGCCACGCAGGTCCGCCGGCGACGATCTGCAGCGCCTGAACCGGCGCGCCGGCCGCGGCCAGCACCGCCAGCGCATCGGCCTTGGCATCGAACACACCGGCCTCAGCCGAGCCGGTCCAGTGCCGGCCAAGCCCCTCCGAGGAGGCGAGGCCGCGGCGGACGCCGCCGGCCGCCATGAACTGATCCTGCGGCCGGTCGCCCTTGAACACCTGGCCGACCTCGAACAGCGCGACGTCGCCGAAGCCGCGATCGGCATTGGCCTGCGCGGCCGCGACCAGGCCGGCCAGCAGCGTCGGCCGCATGTCGGACAGGTCGGATGCGATCGGATTGGCCACTTCCAGCTCGCGCTGGCCGCCGCCGAACAGCGTGGCGGCGGGCTTTTTGATGAACGACCAGGTCACGGCCTCGACCATGCCGCGGCCCGCCAGCGCGCGACGCGCCCGGCGGGTGCGGAGCTGCAGCGAGGTCAGCACCGGCTTGCGCGCGTCATCGCCGCGCTCGAACGGCGTCATCGGCACCTTGTCGACGCCGAAGATGCGGACGATCTCCTCGACGATGTCGGCCTTGCCGTGCACGTCCGAGCGCCAGGACGGCACTGCGATCTTCACCACCGGTCCGGGACCCGCCATCATGAAGCCGAGATGGGTCAGGATGCGCTTCATCTCCAGCTGCGGCACGTCGATGCCCGACAGACGCTTCACCTCGGTGAGCGGGAATTCGACGATGCGGTCGTCGCCGAAGGTCTTGCCGACCACGACGTTGTCCGACGGCGTGCCGCCGCACATCTCCAGAACCAGTTTCGTCGCCAGTTCCAGCCCCGGCACCATGAAGGCCGGGTCGACGCCGCGCTCGAAGCGGTAGCGTGCGTCCGAATTGATGCCCAGCCTGCGGCCGGTCTGCGCGATGTTGATTTCGTTCCACAACGCCGATTCGATCAGCACGTCCGTGGTGTTTTCATCGCAGCCCGAGGCCTCGCCGCCCATGATGCCGGCGAGCGATTCGACGCCGTTGTCGTCGGAGATCACGCAGACATTGGCATCGAGATTGTAGGTGCGGCCGTCGAGCGCCAGCAGCGTCTCGCCGTCCCGGGCGCGCCGCACGACGAGATGGCCCTTCACCTTTTTCGCGTCGAACACGTGCAGCGGGCGCGCGCGGTCGTAGGTCATGTAGTTGGTGATATCGACCAGCGCGTTGATCGGGCGCAGGCCGATCGCTGTCAGTCGCTTCTGCAGCCATTCCGGCGATGGTCCGTTCTTGACGCCGCGCACGAGGCGCAGCGCGAAGCCCGGGCACAGCCCGGCATCCTCGACCGTGACCTTCACCGGGCAGGGGAATTCGCCCTTGACCGGCTTGATCGTGGGGTCCTTGAACTTGCCCATGTCGGCGGCGGCGAGGTCGCGCGCGATGCCGTGCACGCCGGTGCAGTCCTGCCGGTTCGGCGTCAGATTGATCTCGACCACGGGATCGCCGAGGCCGGCCCAGGCGGCAAATGCGGCGCCAATGGGCGCATCCGCCGGCAATTCCATGATGCCGTCATGGTCGTTGGAGATCTGCAGCTCCGCCGCCGAGCATAGCATGCCGCGGCTCTCGACGCCGCGGATGGTGCCGACTCCGAGCGTGATGTCCTTGCCGGGAATGTAGGTGCCGGGCGGCGAGAACACGCTGACGAGGCCGGCGCGCGCATTCGGCGCGCCGCACACGACCTGCACCGGCGCGGCACCGTTACCGGTATCGACCATGCAGACCCGTAAGCGGTCCGCATTCGGATGCTGCTCCGCCGAGATCACCTTCGCGATCGTGAACGGCGCCAAGGCCTTCGCCTTGTCCTCGATGTTCTCGACCTCGAGCCCGATCATGGTGAGCTTGTCGGCCAGCTTCTCCAGCGGCTCGTCGGTGTCGAGATGGTCCTTCAGCCAGGAGAGGGTGAATTTCATGGCTGTTTTTTCTCCACGGAGACGGTCTGCTCCCTCCCCCGCCTGCGGGGGAGGGTTGGGGAGAGGGTTCTCTCCGCAATGGCAGTGACGATTTTTTCGAGAACGCCGGCACGATTGGTCATGACGTCGAAATTGCTGAAGCGGAGGACCTTGAAGCCCTTCGCTTCGATCGCGGCGGAGCGACGCGCATCGGCGCGTTCGCCTGCATCCGAGAAATGTTGACCGCCATCGAGCTCGATGACGAGCTTTGCCGCGTGGCAGATGAAATCGGCGACGTAGTTCTCGATCGGCACCTGGCGCCGGAAAATCACGCCGTTCAATCGGCCCGCGCGCAACTCCGACCAGAGAATGCGCTCAGCATCGGTCGAATTGCGTCTGAGGGCGCGCGCATTGGCGCGCAGCTTGTCCGATACTTTCCAATCCGGATGTTCAGGATCGACCATCGGCAACCCCATCGAGGAGACACCCTCACCCCAACCCTCCCCCGCTTGCGGGGGAGGGGGTTCGACCTGTCGGGCTGAAAGAGAATACGTCTCCATGAACTGAAAGCCACGCGCGCACTCCATCCGTTTCCTCCACCGCCTGCGGGGAAGGGTCAGGGAGAGGGCTCTCTCCGCAACGGGAACGGAGAAAGTCTTAGCCAGCTCTTGTTCGAGCAAGCCCATCACGAGCTCAGCCCTCCCGCGAGCGTCGGCACTTCGAGCGGCTTGAAGCCGTAATGGTTCAGCCAGCGGACGTCGCTGTCGAACAGCTGGCGCAGATCGGCGATGCCGTATTTCAGCATGGCGATGCGGTCGATGCCCATGCCCCAGGCGAAGCCCTGGTACTCGTCGGGATCGATGCCGCAGGCGCGCAGCACGTTCGGATGCACCATGCCGCAGCCGAGAATCTCGAGCCAGTCCTCGCCCTCGCCGAAGCGGATCTCGCCCTTGTCGCGGCGGCACTGGATGTCGACTTCCAGCGACGGCTCGGTGAACGGAAAGAACGAGGGCCGGAACCGCATGTTGATGTGGTCGACCTCGAAGAAGGCCTTGCAGAACTCGTGCAGGATCCATTTGAGGTGGCCGAGATGCGAGTGCTTGTCGATGACGAGGCCCTCGACCTGGTGGAATTGCGGCGTGTGGGTCGCGTCCGAATCGATACGGTAGGTGCGGCCCGGGCAGATCACGCGGATCGGCGGCTTCTGGCTCAGCATGGTGCGCACCTGCACCGGCGAGGTGTGGGTTCGCAGCAGCATGCGCGAGCCGTCCTCCTTCGGGTGGAAGAAGAAGGTGTCGTGCATCTCGCGCGCCGGATGGCCTTCCGGGAAGTTCAGCTTGGTGAAGTTGTAGTCGTCGGTCTCGATGTCGGGGCCTTCGGCGACCGAGAAGCCCATGTCGGCAAAGATCGTGGTGAGTTCGTCCCAGACCTGGCTCAAGGGATGGATGCGGCCGGCCTCGGCCGGGGTCTCGCGCAGCGGCTGGGTGACGTCGATGGTCTCGGCGGCGAGCCGCGCATCGAGCGCGGCCGACTTCAGAACGTCGCGCCGCTCGGCCAGCGCCGCGGTGACCTTGTCCTTGGCGAGGTTGATCGCAGCGCCCTGGGTCTTGCGCTCGTCGGGCGACATCTTGCCGAGGGTTGCGAGCAGCGCGGAGATGGAGCCCTTCTTGCCGAGCGCGGCGACCCGCACCGCCTCGAGGGCGGCCTCGTCGGCGGCGGCGGCGATGTCGGTGATGATCTGGGCTTCGAGCTTGGCAAGATCGGTCATGGCAATCCCTTTTGGCCAGGATGCTGAGCCGAATGCCCCTAGCCCGTCACACCCGGCGTCGTGCCGGGCATCCACGTCTGAGAAGTGTTTGCGCCGGGCGCGAAGGCCGGGGCCGGCGAGGCGCAACAACGCGCCTTGGCCCGGGCCGTCACGAGTTCAATGCTGTCAGGAGCGCGGCAGGCGGCCGTGCCGCCGCCGCAGGTCCGCCTCAGGCCGCGAGCGCGGCCTTGGCCTTCTCGGCGATCGCCTGGAACGCCGCGGGCTCGCGGATCGCGAGATCCGACAGCACCTTGCGGTCCACGGTGATGCCCGACTTGGCGAGGCCGTCGATAAACCGGCTGTAGGTCAGGCCGAACGGACGGACGGCAGCGTTGAGACGCTGGATCCACAGCGCGCGGAAGGTGCGCTTGCGACGCTTGCGGTCACGGAAGGCGTATTGCTGGGCCTTTTCCACGGCCGGCTTGGCGGCGCGGATGGTGTTCTTGCGGCGGCCATAGAAGCCCTTGGCGGCCTTGTAGACTTTCTTGTGCTTGGCGTGGGCGGTCACACCGCGTTTGACGCGAGACATGACAAAAATCCTTCAGGGATGACTTTGGTTTTGGATCGCCGCGCGAACGCGGCACGGTTGGCAGTGATCGTGGACGCGATCAGGCGTTCGGCAAGAAGTACTTCTTGACGTTGTCGCCGTCGGTCTTGAACAGCACGCGGGTGCCGCGGAGCTGACGGATCTGCTTCTTCGTCCGCTTGATCATGCCGTGACGCTTGCCGCGCTGGGCGTGCATCACTTTGCCGGTGGCAGTCACCTTGAAGCGCTTCTTGGCGCCCGATTTGGTCTTCAGCTTGGGCATTTGGCTCTCCTAATGGCCACAGAAATCCGCCCGCGAAGGCGGCTGGCCGTCAAAAATGCTCGTTAGAGCGTTGATTGTGCTCAGGTTTTGCGAACTGGCGCGAAACCCGCACGAGACACCGCCACGGCAGCCCTTGATCAGCCGGGCGGTGAAGGCCGGGCTTATGGCAGAGAACCGGCAAATTGGCAACGCTGAACCGGCGGAACGGACGGCGCGACTATCCGGAATTGCCGGCCCTCATGTCCAAGCCTTGTCGCCAGGAGCAGGACCAGAATGTATCCCCTTGCCCAGCCTCTTTCGAGCCTCGCTCGTGTCGTCCGCCCGCACCTCTTGGCGCTATTGGCCGTGTTGGCCACGTCGGCGCTGCCCTCGACGGCGGAGGCCCGCGCCGGCGGTTATGACGGTATCTGGAACGTGACCTTCGCGACCACCCGCGGCAATTGCAGCTCGGGCTACAGCGTCCCCTTTACGGTCACCGGTAACCGGGTCTCCTCGGCGGGGGGCGGGCGCGTATCCGGCACGGTCAAGCGCTCCGGCGCGGTCATGGTCCAGGTCTCGGTCGGAGCCTCCCGCGCCAGCGGCGGCGGCCGGCTCTTGGGGGTGACCGGCGTCGGCTCCTGGAGCGGCATCATCTCAGGGGACCGCTGCAGCGGCACCTGGCAGGCGACGCGGAGCTGAGCTCGTCGCCCTACAGGCGGAACAGGCAAAAGAAAAACGGCCCGCCGGAGCTCCGGACGGGCCGCCAAATTTATCGAGACCGGCTGTGGTTCAGCGCGGCGCCAGCACCATCACGACCTGGCGGCCTTCGAACCTTGCGTCCTGCTCGACCTTGGCAAGCTCGGCGACGTCGGTCTTGATCTTGTCGAGCAGCTTGGTGCCGATCTCCTGGTGCGCCATTTCGCGGCCGCGATAGCGCAAGGTGATCTTGACCTTGTCGCCCTCTTCGAAGAACCGCTGCATCGCGCGCATCTTCACGTCGTAATCGTGGTCGTCGATCATCGGGCGGAGCTTGATCTCCTTGATCTCGACGGTCTTCTGCCGCTTGCGGGCTTCTGCGGCTTTCTTCTGAGCGGAATACTTGTACTTCCCGTAGTCCATGATCTTGCAGACGGGAGGGCTGGTATTCGGCGAAATCTCGACCAGATCCATGCCGGCTTCCTGGGCCATCTTGATGGCCACGACCGTTTCGACCGTGCCTTTGTTCTCACCGGTCTGGTCGATCAGCTGGATCTGCGCATTGCGAATATCGTCATTGATGCGCGGCCCGTCTTTGCTGGCAGCGGGCGGAGCTTTATTAGGACGGCGAATGGGTGGTTCTCCAAAGTTGTGAAAGAAGCAGTTATCTTGAAGGAAGAAGGGTTTGCCGGCAAGCAAGTCGCACGCGGGATGGGAAAAACCCTCAAATGCGAGGCATTTTGGCCACGCCCGACGGCTCGCTGACGGACATAGACACCTTGCTTCCGTTCCGCAAGCGCCCCAAACGACTCGGATCGGGGTGCCGACAGCTCAAAACCGCGCAGCCAGAGTAAACGTTCCATGACCGACACAAATGCCGATCCCCCCAGCTTCATCGATGTCGGGCAAGGTGCCGCCGCGCGCCGCATTGCGGTGCGACGCCGGACTGGCAAGGGACCCGGGAAGGGACCCGGGCTGGTCTGGCTCGGCGGATTCAAGTCGGACATGAAGGGCACCAAGGCGGTGGCGCTCGACGATTGGGCCCGAGATCATGGCCGCGCGATGCTCCGGTTCGACTATTCCGGTCACGGCGAATCCGGCGGCGATTTCGCCGACGGAACCATCGGGCGATGGCTGGAAGAGAGCTTGGCGGTGTTCGAACGGTTTTGCGAGGGACCGCAGATCCTGATCGGCTCCTCCATGGGCGGCTGGATGGCGCTGCTGCTCGCCCGCGAGATCAGGAAGCGGCAATCCAATGCGTCGCTTGGAGGTCTCGTGCTGATCGCACCCGCGCCCGATTTCACCGAAGAGCTGATGTGGAAGAACTTTCCTGATGAGGTGAAGCGCGAGATCGAGACGAAGGGTGTCTGGATGCGGCCGTCAGAGTATGGAGACGGCGCGCCCTATCCGATCACCCGCAATCTGATCGAGGACGGCCGCAACCATCTCGTGCTCGGCAGTGCCATCGACCTCGGTTGCCCGATCCGCATCCTGCAGGGCGCGCAGGATCCGGACGTGCCCTGGCAGCACGCCTTCGCGCTGACGCATCGCCTGCCCGCCGACGATGTCGTGCTCACCCTGATCCAGGATGGCGACCACCGCCTCTCCCGTCCGCAGGACATCGCACGCCTGCTTGCCGCCGTGGCCGAGATCGGGTGAAGTGTTCCCAAACAATTGGTGTCATCGCCCGCGCAGGCGGGCGATCCAGTACGCCGAGACGGTCGTGGTTTAATCGATAAGCCGCAGCGTACTGGATGCCCCGGTCAAGCCGGGGCATGACGGAGAATGGGAAGGGAGAAACGCCGATGTCCACAACCGCCATGCTCCGCGCCTTCTGCGACGCTGTCGAACAGCGCAACGGCAAAGCCTTTGCCGAGCTGTTCACCGAGGACGGCATCTATCACGACGTTTTCTACGGTGCGTTCGAAGGCCGCGACAGGATTGCCGCGATGATCGACGACTGGTTCTACCGCACGGCGACGGACTTCCGCTGGGACATGCATGATCCCGTCACGGACGGCACCACGCTCTATGCGCGCTACACTTTCAGCTATCGTTCGACTCTGCCCGAAGCGAAGGGCGCGCGGGCGATGTTCGAGGGCGTCGCGATCATGACGCTGCGCGACGGCAGGATTGCGAACTATCACGAGGTCGCCAACACCGCGCCGGCCTTCGTCGATCTGAACTTCGCGCCGGAGCGCATCGCGAAGATCGTCGGCAAGCAGGGCGCGGAGCTGAGGGCGCGGCCGGAGATGGCGCGGCATCTCGGCTAGCTGTCATTCCGGAGCGTGCCATCTGGCGCGAACCAGATGCGCACGCCCCGGAATGACGGTAACGGCTAGCGCTTCGACGGATTCACCAGCGGCTTGCGCTGCGCCAGCGCGGCAACGGTCGCAGTGCCGATCGGACCCTGCTCGTCGTAGAGCCAGCATTCGCCGATCGCGACGCCGTCGGTGGCATGATGGTTCACCACCTCGAAGCCGATCCAGTTCGTCACCGGCAGGCGATGCAGATAGATCGTGACGTCGCTGTTGATGTAGCCGAGGCCCTTGTCGCCGGCATTGGCGAACGGGCTGGCGAAATCGGCGCCGACGGCGACATGGACGAACGGCGTCATCGGCACGCCGCCCACGAGTTCGCGCACCTCGCTCATCCACAGCCGGCGCGGCCCGAGCGAGCCCATATGGCCGACGATCGGCCGCGTCGCCCATTTGCCGTTCATGCCGAGCCGCGGATCGGTCGGCGGCGGGATGTCGGCCGGTTTCGGCGCGTCCCAGTTCGGCGGCGACCAGACATTGCCGTCCGGATTCTCCGTCCGTCGCAGCAGTTGGCACGAGGCGCGCGCCATGCTGACGCCGCCCGAGACGAACTCGGCTTCCACCACGCGGATGCGCATGCCGTCGCGAATGATCCTGGTCGTGACTTCGATCGGCTTGTCGATGGTGGGCAGCCGGAACATGTCGACGGTGAGACGCGCCGGCACGAAGTCGGGGCCGGAATGGCGCTCCTCGATGGCGAAGCCGAGCAGGCCGACGACGACGCGGCCATGCAGCGATTTCGGATCCCACGGGCCGTTGGCCGCGTCCGTGGGATGGAATGTCTCGCCGTCGCGGGTAAAGAAAGGTGTGTTGGTCATGATCGCGACTTTGCGGGAACGTGCGCGGAAATCAAGAGTGGTGAAACGTGCGCAAGCTTGGCCACAGCAATGGGGGCATCGCCCGCGAAGGCGGGCGATCCAGTATTCCGAGGCAATTGTGATAGAGTCGAGAAGCCGCAGCTTACTGGATTCCCCGCCTTCGCGGGGAATGACACTGAGTATCACGAGACAGCTTGCCACTCCTCACGCACGCTGTCGTCCGACTCGCGGTCCAATGCAGCGCTCTTGATCGCCGCAAGCTCCTCCCGCGCCATCAATCGCCCCAGCGCCCATACCGCGGCCCCGCGCACCAGCGGGCTCGCGTCGGCCAGCAATCGCCGCGCCTCTTCCGCCAGCGCCGCATCGCCGGAGTTGCCGATCGCGATCAGCACATTGCGCAGGAAGCGGTCGCGGCCGATGCGCTTGATTGGCGACTTCGTGAACAGCGCGCGGAACGCGGCATCATCGAGCCGTGCCAGTTCAGCAAGCGACGGCGCACGCAGCTCATCGCGCGGTGCAAGCTTCGCCTCACGCCCCGCCTGGGCAAATTTGTTCCAGGGGCATGCCGCGAGGCAATCGTCGCAGCCATAGATACGATTGCCGATCGCCTTGCGAAACGCGCGCGGGATCTGTCCCTTGTTCTCGATGGTCAGATACGAGATGCAGCGCCGCGCATCGAGCTTGTAGGGCGCCGGGAATGCGGCGGTCGGGCAGATCTCGAGGCAGGCCCGGCACGAACCGCAATGATCGTGCTCGGCCTCGTCGCGCGGCAGTTCCAGCGTGGTGTAGATCGCGCCGAGGAACAGCCAGGAGCCGAATTCGCGCGAGACCAGATTGGTGTGCTTGCCCTGCCAGCCGAGACCCGCCGTCTGCGCCAGCGGCTTTTCCATCACGGCGGCGGTGTCGACGAACACTTTCACGTCCGATGGCGCGGTCGCGACCAGCCATCGCGCCAGCGCCTTCAGGCGCTTCTTGATGAGGTCGTGATAATCGTCGCCCTGCGCATAGACCGAGATCGCCGCGTGCGTGCGCCGGGCCAGGATCGCGAGCGGGTCCTGATCGGGACCGTAATTGACGCCGAGCATGACGACGCTGCGCACCTCGGGCCACAGCCCGCGCGGATCGATGCGTCGCTCGGGCTGCGCGGCGAGCCAGTCCATGTCGCCATGGGCGCCGGAGGCGATGAAGTCCAGGAAATGCCGTCCGGCGCGTTCGATCGTGCCGGGTGCCGTGATGCCGATGGCATCGAAGCCGAGCGCACGGGCTTCGTGCGCCAGCCTGCTGCGAAGCTCATTCATGTCGATGCTGCTGGATCGAGTCACCGGGGCATCCACATGCGTCATGGCCGGGCCTGTCCCGGCCATCCACGTCCTTGCGTTGCATCCGTTCGAGCAGAAAGAGCACGGAGGCCCGGCACGGGCCTGTTGGCCTCAATCAGAAATCCAGGTCCACATAGGTCCGCGACGCCGGCACGCCGGCCAGCCATTCGCTGAGCAGCGGACGGAACGAGGGGCGGGACTTCACCCGTGCGTACCACGCCTTTGCCGCGTCGTCCTCGCTCCATGGCACGTCGCCCAGATAGTCGATCGCCGAAAGATGGGCCGCGGCGGCGAGATCCGCGTAAGTGAGCCGGTCGCCGGCGAGGAAATTCCGGGTCTGCGACAGCCAGCCGATATAGGCCAGATGATAGCGCACATTGGCCTTGGCGGCGCGCATCACGTCGGCCGAGGGCGCACCGCCGCCGTTCTCTTCGCTCATGAAGCGCTTGTAGATGCGCTCGGTGACGAGCGGATGCGAGACCTCTTCGAAGAATTTCTCGTTGAACCAGGCCATCAGCCGGCGCACCTCGACGCGCTCGGCGAGCGTGTCCGGCATCAGCCGCTTCAGCCCCATCTCGGCGCCATAGGCCTCGTCGACATATTCCGCGATCACGGCCGGGCCCGGAATCGCAGGCTGCTCGTCGTCCAGCAGCACCGGCGTCGTGCCGGCCGCGTTGAGCAGCAGGAAGGCCTCGCGCCGTTCCCAGCTGCGCTCTTCCACCAGCTTCAGGTCGAGCCCGTACTCACCCGCGATCAGGCGAATGAAGCGCGAATGCGGGCAGAACGGATGATGAAACAGCGTAAACATGAAGCCTTTGACTAGGTGATGGTGCTTAAGAATCCATCAATGTTTGTGCGGCGCCACACTAGTCCTTCAAAAGCACGAAGCAAGGCCGCGATGCGGCATTTTGCGATTGCGGCATGGGGACGAATAGGCGAGAAGAACCCCGCTTTTCCAGCGGAAATGGACCGTAAATATGTCAGACGTCCTGCGGGCAGTGATCCTCGGCATCATCGAGGGCGTGACCGAGTTCCTTCCCGTGTCCTCGACCGGCCACCTGCTGCTTGCCGAGCGCTTCTTCCATCTCGGCGAGGGCGCGTTCTGGGATTCGTTTACGGTTCTGATCCAGCTGGGTGCCATCCTCGCGATCGTCGGGCTCTACTTCAAGAAGCTCTGGGATGTCGTGATCGGCTTCTTCACCGGCGACACCTATTCGCGCCGTTTCGTGATCGGCGTGCTGGTCGCCTTCCTGCCCGCGGTGATCGTTGGCCTCGTCGCCGGCAAATACATCAAGAGCGTGTTGTTCAATCCCTGGGTCGTCTGCTTCACGCTGATCGTCGGCGGCGCCATCCTGCTCTGGGTCGACCGGCTCGACCTCAAGCCGCGCGAGCACGACGCCACGAAATTTCCGCTGCTGATGTATCTCTACATCGGCATGGCGCAGTGCGTGGCGATGATCCCCGGCGTGTCGCGTTCCGGTGCGAGCATCGTCGCCGCGATGTTCCTGGGCGCGGACAAGCGCGCGGCGGCGGAATTCTCGTTCTTCCTCGCGATTCCCACCATGATCGGCGCGTTCGCCTACGACTTCTACAAGAACCGCGCCGAGATGACGACGGACCACATGGGCATCGTCGCGATCGGCTTCGTGGTCTCGTTCGTCACCGCGATCATCGTGGTGAAGACGTTCCTCGAATATGTCACCCGCCACGGCTTCGTGGTGTTCGCCTGGTGGCGCGTCATCGTCGGCACGCTCGGCCTGATCGCGCTGGCGCTGGGCCGTTAAGCCTAAGCCGCCTGCCCGTAGCCCGGATGGAGCGTCAGCGAAATCCGGGGGGCTGTCACGGCGGCGAGATTTCCCTGATTGCGCTTCGCTCCCTCCGGGCTACGCCCCTCAACGCAAAATAAGCTTTTGCCCGCTACGCAGGGTTCCGACGCAAGGCGCGGCCCGCGCCCTGCACGGGGAGCTGAACGATGACCCGCGTCAGCGGCTGGGGGCGGTTCCCGGTCGTCGATACCGATCTGCTTCGGCCGCCCTCGTTTCCGGCGGTCACCGCGGCCGTTGTGCCCGGCGCCGTCGCGCGCGGCAATGGCCGGGCCTATGGCGACGCCGCCATCGGCGCGGTCAGGACCATCGCGATGACCGGGTTCGATCGCATCAGGTCGTTCGACCCCGCGACCGGCCGGATCCGCCTCGAGGCCGGAGTGCTGCTGTCCGACCTGATCGACACGTTCGGCCCGCGCGGCTTCCTGCCCTTCGTCGTGCCGGGCACCCGTTTCGTCTCGGTCGGCGGCGCCATCGCGGCCGACGTGCACGGCAAGAACCATCATGGCGAGGGCGGCTTCGGCCGCTATGTCGACAGCATTCTGTTGCGCACCGGCCAGGGCGAGACCATCGAGGTCTCGCGCGAGCACAACGCCGAGGCGTTTTCCGCCACCATCGGCGGCATGGGCCTCACCGGCATCATCCTCGAGGCGACCCTGCGGTTGCGTCGGGTCGAAACCGGGTGGATTCGCGAGCGCGTGATCTCCGCATCCGATCTCGATGCCGCGCTGCGCGCGCTGGAGGCGGGCGACAGCGCCACCTATTCGGTGGCCTGGATCGATTGCGCCGCGCGGGGCAGCGGCCTCGGCCGCGCGCTGATCTATCTTGGCGAACACGCGCGCGCCGACGAACTCCCCGGCGGCGCCGACACGTTCCCTGCCGGCAATGGTCCGCGCCTCGGCGTGCCGCTCGATCTGCCGTCGCTGACCCTCAACCGCTACAGCATCGCGGCCTTCAACGAACTCTATTACCGCAGCGGCGCGCGGCGCGCGGGCGGCAGCCATCTGGTGTCGCTCTATCCCTATTTCTTCCCGCTCGACGGCATCAAGGACTGGAATCGCATCTACGGCCGGCGCGGTTTCCTGCAGCATCAATGCGTGATCCCGCAGGATCGCGCGCGCGACGTGCTGGGCGAGATTCTCGGCCGTGTCGCGCGCCGCGGCGATGCGTCCTTCCTGGCGGTGCTGAAGAAGCTCGGCGCCGGCGACGGCCTCCTCTCGTTCCCCCTGCCCGGCTACACGCTCGCGCTGGATTTTCCGCTGCGGGGCGACATCCTGAATTTTCTCGACGGGCTCGATCGCCTCGTCGTCGAAGCCGGCGGCCGGCTCTATCTCGCCAAGGACGCGCGCCAGTCGCGCGCGACCTTCGAGGCCGGTTATCCCGACCTGCCGCGCTTCAAGGCGATCCGCAGATCGCTCGATCCCGCCTGCACCATCCGCTCGAAACTGTCGCAACGCCTGTTCGATGAGGTCTAAACCGTGACGTCACGCAAATCCGTTCTCGTGCTGGGTGGCTCCTCCGACATCGGCCGTGCCGCCGCGCGCGCCTTTGCCAAAGCGGGCTATGACGTGACGCTCGCCGGCCGCGACGTCGCCGCGCTCGAGCCGGACGCCGCCGATTTGCGCGCGCGCGCCAATGTCGAGGTCGACTGTCGCAGGTTCGACGTGCTCGACACGGAATCGTTCGTGGGCTTCGCCGATGGGCTCCCCGCGCTGCCCGATGTCGTGATCTCCATCGTCGGACTGCTCGGCGTACAGAACGAGGCCGAGCGCGATCTCGCGCAGGCCACCACCATCATGCGCTCGAACTACGAAGGCCCTTCGCTGATCCTCGGACTGTTCGCGGAGAGGTTCCTGGCGCGCGGCAGCGGCACGCTGGTCGGCGTGTCCTCGGTCGCAGGCGATCGCGGCCGCGCCTCCAACTATGTCTACGGTTCGGCCAAGGCCGGCTTCACGGCCTTCCTGTCCGGCCTGCGCGCCCGCGCCAGCCGCGGCGGCGTCCATGTCGTCACGGTGAAGCCGGGCTTCGTCCGTACCAGGATGACCGAGGGCATGAAGCTGATCGGCCCGCTCACCGTCGAGGCGCCTGTCGTGGGCGATGCGATCCTGAAAGCCGTCGAGCGCAAGACCGACGTCGTCTATGTCAGCGGCAAATGGCGGCTCGTGATGACGATCATCGCGCTGCTGCCCGAGGCGGTGTTCAAGAAGCTGAAGTTCTGAGGAAGGTTGCGGCTCGCGACACAGTCTCGTCAAGACCGGCCGTGACGGCGTCGCAGCCTCAGACGCCCATCCGCTGGAACTGGCCGGCGGCGCGGAAGCGCCACAGATATTGCGGGGCGATCGCCTCCAGCGAATCGGCGGATATGCCGAGGCCTTCCAGCGTCAGTCCGGCGGCCTTGGCCGCGTCCGAAACGATGTTGTCGCGCTGGAGCAGCGTGACCTGGTCCGGCGTCAGCTTGAGCCCGCCCGGCGCGAATTGCAGGAAGTTGGCCTGGAAACGCGCGAGGCCGAACGACAGCGGGACCAGCATGCGGTTGCGGTCGGTGATGGCAAGGATGGTCTCGATGATCTCGCGCATGGTGAGCACCTCCGGCCCGCCGAGCTCGTAGGTCGCGCCCGCCTTTGCCTTGCCGTCGACGGCGTCAGCGATCGCGGTGGCGACGTCGCCGACATAGACCGGCTGCAGCTTGGTCTCGCCGCCGATCAGCGGCATCACCGGCGACATCCGCGCCAGCGCCGCGAAGCGGTTGGTGAACTGGTCCTCGGGGCCGAACACGACCGAGGGACGGAAGATCGTGGCCGAGGGCACGGCGGCGTGAACCGCGGCCTCGCCGGCCGCCTTGGCCCGGGCATAGGCCGAGGGCGATTCGGCGTCGGCGCCGATCGCCGAGACATGGACCATGCGGGCCCCAACGGCGGCCGCCGCCTTGGCGATCGTCTCGGCCCCCTTGGCCTGCACCGAATCGAAGCTCTGCGCGCCGCTTTCGGCGAGGATTCCGACCAGGTTGATGGCGACATGCGAATCGCGCATCGCGGCCTCGACCGAGGCCGGATAGCGCAGATTGGCCTGCACCGTATGGACCTGCCCGACCCGGCCGAGCGGTTGCAGGAACCCGGCCAGTTCCGGCCGCCGCACCGCAACCCGGACCCGGTAGTCCCGCTTGCACAGCGCCCGGACCACGCTGCGGCCCAAAAACCCCGATCCGCCGAAAACCGTGACGAGAGTTTCCAGATTCGATGCCATGGGGGGGTCCAGTCCTGCGGTGCGAAGCGTCTGGTCAGGCTTGTATCGGGCCGGTTTGCGATGCGCAATCCGCATCCCTACGCAGCCGCCAAGCAGCATTTGACAACCGCGTCACCGAACCTTAGTAACCCCCTCCGTGCCCCAAACGGCATGCCCAGGTGGTGGAATTGGTAGACGCGCTGGCTTCAGGTGCCAGTGGCTTAACGGCCGTGAAGGTTCGAGTCCTTTCCTGGGCACCATCTTTGCTTTTTGATCCCTTTCGAAGGCGAAATCTGAGGTTTGGTGGGTTCTCCGTCCAGGATCGCCTGATACCTCCTCTGTCAGCCGGCCGCCGCAATCACGATATTGGCCTCGACGCCCCCGTGAAGTTTGTGATTTCGTTGGCGAGAGGCCAAAGGATTCGGGATCATGGCAAACCTCGATATCAGCCGCTTGACGCCCAAGGAACGGCTCGACCTCATTGGCGAGCTCTGGGACAGTCTATCCGCTGCCGACGTGCGGTTAACCCCGGCGCACGAGGCCGAACTGGATCGTCGGCTTTCGACTTTCGACGTGGACCGCCGCGAGGCCATTCCCTGGGAAGACATCGACGCCGAGCTTGACCGCCGGTAGCGCCTTGTGGCCAGGATTCTTTTTACGCAGGCGGCTCGGGCCGACCTCGTCGATGCTCTCCGCTGGTACGACACCCACGCGCCGCAGGTTGCGCCGCAATTTCGCGACGCCCTGCGCGCCGCCGTGAACCGCATCTCGGAGAATCCCAAACAGTTTCCGCCGGCCTTCAAAAGCACACGCCGTGCCTTGCTGCGTCGCTTCCCCTACATCGTCGTGTTTCGTGAGATGGACGATGCTGTCTACATCGTCGCGGTTTTCCACACGAGTCGCGATCCCCTGATCTGGCAGCGTCGTTCGTAATTCCTTCGTGGTCGAGGATGCGTCGAGGTTTGCCCGGGAGCTGATCGTGCAGAACGCCGGCATTATCGCGGACGTCAGGCGCGCTGTTGCGGTGGCGGGGCAGGCTGTTACGAGGGTTACTGTGAAAGTCCACTCAATGGACTGGAAACCGCCCTTCAAATTGGAATCCGCTCACAAAACCGAGGCACAGCGATCATGACGTAGCGAATGGCCTAAGATCGCTCGTCGGGCCCAGTCCTCTTGCCACATCTTTCGGCTCAGAACACGCGCCGCTGTCCTGTCTCGCGACGGAATGGACCGGTGCGTCTTGATCCAGATTCAGAGTTCAGGGGACTGGCTTCGTCAGTGGCTCAACGGTCTCAGTGCTCATTCACCGCAGCGCCGAGCTTCATCAGGCTCAGCGCGCGATTCGCGGTCTCGCGCAGGCGGCAGTAATTCGCGCCTCCCTGGTACATGCCGGGCTCGATCTTATCGAAGACCGCGCAGAGGCGTTCACGCGAGGCGGCAAACGTTTTCTGGGCTTCATCGACCGCCTTGGTCGTGTCGGCGAACCCGCCGGTCTGGACCTTCTTCAGCGCCTCGCCGGTTTTCTGTGTCCAGACGGCCAGTTCGCGCGCCGCGCAGGCTTTCCATCTGGCGACGTCGTCATTGACGCCTTCTGCCGCCTTGATGCAGGGGTCGGCGACGAGCCCGACGCATGCGCCGCCGAAACCGCCGGCCTTCTCCGCCTTCTTCAGACACGCATCGATCACGGCAAGGTCGGCTGGCGCAGGGCTTTGGGCGAACGCCATCGATGCGAGCGGGAGGCTTGCGGCGAACATCGCGGCGGCAAGTCTGAGCTTCATGGGAGATCTCCGTTCGGCGTATCGATGCAACCTTGGTCATCGAACGCCCGGCGTTGGTTCACGTCAATGTGCAACAGGAGCTCCCGTCGCGCGACGAGCCATTCCACCCTCACACCATCGTCTTCCCCATCCGCTCGGCCACCGCCTTCTGCACGAAATACATCGCCACCAGCGCGATGGTGGCCGAGGTCGCGACGACGTAGCCGACCTTGTCGAAATGCAGCAGCGTGCCGTCGGGGGCCTGGGCGATGATGGCGCCGGCGAGCACCGCGCCGAGGCCGCCCGAGAGCTGCTGCAGCGAGGAACCGACGGCGCTGAAGGAGCCGCGCTCGGTCTGATCGGGAATTGCCGACATGATCGCCTGCGACGGGATCATGCGCGAGAAGATGCCGACGAACATCAGCACGTTGACGAGGATGGCGGTCGCCAGCGCGACGTGGCCGAGATGGGTGTAGATCAGCACCATGATCACCGACATCACGCTGCCGAACACGAAGGTCGGATATTTGCCGAAGCTGTCGCTGACCCGGCCGACCAGCGGCCCGGTGACGATGCTGAACAGGCCGGAGACGAGATAGATCGTCGGCAGATGCGCCATGTCGATGCCGAGATTGTTCACCGTGAAGGCGCTGGAGAACGGCATGATCATGAAGCCGCCGGTGGACAGGAGCGTGGTCACGAGGAACGCCAGGGTGTAGCGCGGCCGGGTCACCGTCGCGACCAGATGATGGAACGCGTTGCGGTCCTGCTTCAGCTTCAGATGCGCGTCGACCGGCTTCACGGCGAAGGCGATCGCGGCGATGATCGCGATCGACACGGCGACGATCGCGACGAAGCAGACGTGCCAGTTCCAGTGATTGGCGAGGAACAGGCCCGCCGGGATGCCGAGCACCTGGCTCGCGGCGAACGCCGTCTGCATGAAGCCCATCACGCGGCCGCGCTGGTTCAGGGCGAACAGATCGGTGACGATGGCGAGCACGACCGCGCCGATCACGCCGCCGAACAGGCCGGTCACGATCCGGCCGAACAGCAGCACGTGATAGGTCTGCGCCGCCGCGCACAGCGCGGTGCCCAGCGTGAAGCCGACATAGAAGAACAGCAGCAGCCGCTTGCGGTCGAAGCGGTCGGCAAAGCCCGCGGCCAGCACGCCCGAAAGCCCCGCGCTGAAGGCATAGGCCGACACCGCCACGCCGAACTGCCCGGCGGTGATGTCGAGGGCCGGCATCAGGATGGCGCCGAGCGGCGACATGATGACGAAATCCAGGATGATGGTGAATTGCGTCAGAGCCAGCAGCGCGATCAGCAGCATCTGATAGCGCGAGAAGCCGCGCGGGGTTTCCCGCCGATCCTCGATCGGCGCGGCGAGCGTCTGTTCGGTCATGGCAGGTGAATTCGAGGGTGAGAGGGCGGGAATTGCGGGATGATCGGCAACAGATGGGATCGTCCGGGAGAATGTCCACGGTCGCGGGCAGCCTCATACCCGAACCGATGCAACGGTGTGGGTTCCTTGCAACAGCGCCGTCACCCTGGTCGGGCGCGAGCTCCGTCCGTGCCGGGCGGCTCAAGCCGACCGAAGATGATGCCCGTCAAGCATCCCAGCGGGCGAGCGCCATGCGGGCCGCGCCCTGGTCTTCACGAATGCGATAGACCGTCTGCCGGCTGAGGCCCGTCGCCCGGGCGACGTCGCCGACGCTCGACGCACGCTGCAGCATCTGGCACGCCGCAGTCAGTTGCGCCCTGTCGAAGCTCGGTTTTCGACCGCGATATTTGGCCTGCTCGTCGACCAGACGGGCCACGATGGCGCTGGGCTGAATTTCCGGCATCGCCGCGACCTCGGCCTGTGCGCTCACCGCCATGAAGGCGATCAGTGCGTCCTGGGCCGCTTGCTGGACGGGATCCGTTGCTGCCGCGTCGAAGGTCAGTCCACCGGTCACGGTTCGAACGACGACTCCCTGGCGCATGAAATGCCGGATCGTTTCGCCGGCATCGGCGAAATCGCGGCCGAGATGCTCGACCCAGGGGACGACCAGGGTGTCTCCTCTGCGGATCACGAAGAAGAGATGCTTGCCTCCTGGCCGTTCTCCGAAACTCATCGTGTCGGCGGAAACGCCCCGGTCGGCGAGGACACGGTCAATCCTGAAGCCGGCCGCCTCGGCCTGCTCCCGATGATATTCGATTGTCTGCGGAAACGCGGCCATAGAAGATGACAGCCACGCCCGCGGCTCCTTCTTGCTCCGAAAGGATGACGGGTGTTGAACATCATAACCGGCCATCGAGCTCAATGCCGGCGGACGTCATGGACCCCGGATTCTGACGGGAAAAGCGGGCGAGCCTAACGGGTGCCTGCGAGACGAATCGCACTAAACCTAAAAGTCCCGACAAATTACGGATGTGTTCGATCATTTGACGAAAATGACCCGTTCGACATCGTCCGGGACCCGCGTCTCCGGGCCGTCATTAAGCCGGCCTTAGCGAATGTGGCGCAAACTGTCGCGAACTCCTTGCCTGCTCCCCGGCCGTCCGCCGGTCTTGTCGCGTCCAGTCCGAGCGTTTTCGATGGAGCAGCCTGCCCGTCAGCTTGAATCCGGCCTGTCCGAGCCGTCCGCGCCGGCCGGGGCGAGGACGCTCGTGATCGATCTCGAGGGCGCCCTGCTGCGTTCCGAGCTGCCGATGGAGGCGCTGTTCAGCAGCCCCGGCCGCATGCTGGCCCGTTTCGGTGCCGGCGGGCGTGCGGGCATGGCGGCGCTCAACGATGTCCTTGATCAGGCCGATCTCGACTACGCCCATCTGCCCTATGACGCCGAGGTGCTGAACCGGGCGCTGGCAGCGCGGGCGCGGGGCGAGAAGATCTATCTGGCCGCGAGCCGCTACCCGCATCATGCCGCACAGATCGCCGCGCATCTCGGCTTCGACGGCGTCGTTGCCGCGGGCGGGTTCGCCGATGTACCGACGATCGAGCGCGCCGCGAGCCCCCATCCGAATCTGACGACGCGCCTGAGGATCTGGGCGCGGGCGCTGCGGGTCTACCAATACGCCAAGAACACGCTGGTGTTCGTGCCCGTCATCACCGCGCACCAGCTGAATCCCGCGTCGCTCGGCTACGCCCTGCTGGCGTTCCTGGCGTTCTCGGCCTGCGCCTCCGGCGCCTATCTGATGAACGACCTGCTGGATCTCGCCGCCGACCGGCAGCATCCGACCAAGCGGCATCGCCCGCTCGCGGCCGGCGATCTCAGCATCTCCTCGGCGCTGATGGCGATCCCGGCGCTGTGGCTGCTGGCGGTCGCCGCCAGCCTTGTGATCTCGCCGCTGTTCCTCGGCGTGCTCGCCGCCTATCTCGTCACCACGATCGCCTATTCGCTGGTGCTCAAGCGCAAGATGCTGGTCGACGTCGTCACGCTCGCCGGCCTCTACACGCTGCGCATCATCGCCGGCGCGGTCGGCGTCGGCGTGGTGCTGTCGGAATGGCTCCTGATCTTCTCGCTGTTCGTGTTCACCGCGCTGGCGCTGATCAAGCGCTTCAGCGAGCTCGCCATGCGCGAGAGCGAAGGCCTTGCCGATCCCTCCAACCGCGACTATCGCATCACCGATCTCAACATCATCGGCGCCATGGCCGCGGCGAGCGCGATGAACGCGGTCACCGTGTTCTCGCTCTATGTCTCCTCGTCGGCGGTGACGCCGCTCTACAGCCGGCCCTGGATGCTGTGGCTGCTCACCCCGCTGCTGCTGTACTGGTTCGGCCGCGCGCTGATGATGGCCCATCGCCGCCAGATGCCCGACGATCCGATCCTCTACACCTTCCGCGACGGCGCCAGCCGCACCACCGTCGCGGCGATGATCTGCATCATGCTGCTGGCGATCTGACCGGTCCGCGCGGCCCGGTCCCGCGCTTGCACAGGCTGGTTGCAGCGGCTACACCCGCCAACCATCCGATCCGCCCGTGACGCCGGGGCGGCCGATTCGATGGAGGTTCCGAGCGCCATGACCGTACGCCTGCATCGCGGCGACCTGCCCGACCTGTCCCGCTACACCGGCGCGGTCGCGATCGACACCGAGACCATGGGCCTGAACCCGCACCGCGACCGGCTCTGCGTGGTGCAGCTGTCGCCCGGCGACGGCAGCGCCGACGTGGTGCAGATCCCCAAGGGCCACACCGATGCGCCGAACCTGAAGGCGCTCCTGGCCAATCCCGCCATCACCAAGATCTTCCACTTCGCGCGGTTCGACGTCGCGGTGCTGTACCAGACCTTCGGCGTCATGACCGGGCCGATCTATTGCACCAAGATCGCCTCCCGCCTGACCCGCACCTACACCGATCGGCACGGCCTCAAGGACCTCGTCCGCGAGGTCCTCAATGTCGACCTCTCCAAGCAGCAGCAATCCAGCGACTGGGGCTCCGACAGCCTCAGCGAGCCGCAACTCGCCTACGCCGCCTCCGACGTGCTGCATCTGCACGGCCTGCGCGAGCGGCTCGACGCCATGCTGGTCCGCGAGGGCCGCGCCGCGCTGGCCAAGGCCTGTTTCGATTTCCTGCCGACCCGCGCCCTGCTCGATCTCCAGGGCTGGGCCGAGGAGGATATCTTTGCGCATTCCTAGCGTGTGATCCGGGAAGGCCGCCGCGCCGTTTCCGGGGCACCATCTGCCGTGAACGAGCGGTCAGGGGCCATCCGAGCCGCCCAAGGCCCCGATTCCGACATTTTCGTCACGGCCTGTCGCAGCTGCATAATCCGGCACGTCCGGCTACAATGACCCGCCCGTCAACCGGACAGGGCCAGGCGGCCTCCCAGGAGCACAGGTGAACTCGGCCCAGAATCCCACCTACGACGCCGCGCTTGCGGCGAAGTTTGCCAGCGCGGCGCGCCACAGCCGCCTGGTACGGATTCTGCGCATCGCGGTGCCCGGGGCGGTGCTGCTGGCGATGGCCATGATCGTCGGCGTCTCGATCTTCAATCCATTCCGCATGCTGATTCCCAAGCTGCCGCTGGATTCCGGGAACCTCGTTGTGTCGGGCACCAAGATCACGATGGAATCGCCGCACCTCTCCGGCTACACGCCCGACCGGCGCCCCTACGAGCTCTGGGCCAAGGCGGCCACCCAGGACGTCACCGATGCCGACCATGTCGATCTCACGGATTTGCGCGCCAAGGTGCTGATGGAGGATCAATCGACCCTGTTGCTCGACGCCCGCAACGGCCGCTTCGACAACAAGCAGCAGCAGCTCGATCTGCGCAAGGACATCTTCCTGCGCACCTCGACCGGCTACGAGGCGCGGCTCAACTCGGCCTTCGTCGACATGGGCAAGGGCTCCGTGACGTCGGACGAGCGCGTCGACGTCAAGCTGACCAACGGCACGCTGACCGCCGACCGGCTGCGCATCACCGAGGGCGGCGAACTCATCCGCTTCGAGGGCAATGTGGTGATGCATCTGGACAAGCTGGACGATCCTGCCGCCACCCAGCCTGCGCCGGTCGAGCCCGCGCCGCCGGCAAAGGCCCGCGCGCCACAGACCAAGTCGACCAATCCAAAGTGATTTTCATGTCCCGTTTTTTTTCGCACAGCGGCCATCCTCGTCGCGTTGTCCTCACGGTCGCCGCCGGCGTTGCGCTGCTCGCAACCGGCGCGGCCATCGCGCAGAGCACGATGCAGGGCGTGCCCAACGCGATGCAGGGTTTTTCGCAGAACCGCGACCAGCCGATCCAGATCGAGGCCGCCTCGCTGGAGATGCGCGACAAGAAGAAGGAGGCCACCTTCGCCGGCAATGTGAAGGTCATCCAGGGCGACACCACCATGACCTCGAAGACGCTGGTGGTGTTCTACGAGTCCGGCGGCGGCGACAAGCCGGCGGCCAAGGGCGCCAAGGGCGCGCCGATGCAGTCGGCGCAGCCGGGGCCGGGCGGCAGTTCCTCGATCAAGCGGCTGGAGGCGCGCGGCAATGTCGTCGTCACCCAGAAGGATCAGGTGGTGACCGGCGAAACCGCCGTGTTCGACACCAAGACCAACCTCATCACCATGCTCGGCGGCGGAGGTCAGGTGGTCCTGACGCAGTGCAAGAACGTGATGCGCGGCGACCGGTTGACCGTCGACATGACCACGGGCGTGTCGCGGGTCGAGTCGGACAGCGGCCGGGGGGTTCAGGTCCTGCTGCCGCAGGGGGCCGGCAATGATTGCGCTTCGGGCGCCAAGCCGGCCGCCGTCCCGGGTGCAACTAAACAGAAGTAAATCCAATAGCTTGGATCGGCTCATCCCGGTCCGAGGTTGAAGCTTGCGCGGCGAGACTGTATCTAGCGCGCAGGGCTTTCGAAGCGGGGTCCGCCGCTTTTCGGGCGTGTTTCACTGGGCATGAGACATCCCTTCATTCATGCTGCGCCGGCGAATCGAACGGCGGGTGCGGCAAGTCGCGCGAAGTCGCCAAAGGCTGGAAGGCGGGATGGTCGATCTCTTCAGCATGTTCCGTCGGCGCCCTGCCAAGCGCGGCCGGCCGGGATTTGCCCGTCAGGACATCACCGCGCTCGGTGACAATGTCGGCGGTCTCGTGCCGAGCCCGGTGCGCGATGGCGCGCCGCTGGTTCGCGATCAGGCGCTGCGTGGTACCGACC
This sequence comes from uncultured Bradyrhizobium sp., assembly GCA_964423245.1. Lineage (GTDB taxonomy): Bacteria > Pseudomonadota > Alphaproteobacteria > Rhizobiales > Xanthobacteraceae > Bradyrhizobium. Next base: position 88,576 of record CAYREH010000002.1, read on the forward strand.
AGTTCCAAACCGGGCCTGGGGGCGAGCCGCCGCGCCCGCAGGCGGCCCATCCGGCCCGGGCGGCCGGCAAGCCCAATGGGGGCGGCGGGCCGCAGCTTCTGAAGCGGCCGGGGTTCCTGGCCGTGCATGGCGTGCAAAAGGCCTTCGGCAGTCGCCAGGTGGTGCGCGGCGTCAGCATCTATGTGCGCCGCGGCGAAGCCGTCGGGCTGCTCGGACCCAACGGCGCCGGCAAGACCACCGTGTTCTACATGATCACCGGCCTCATCAAGGCCGATCGCGGCGCGATCGAGCTCGACGGCCACGATGTCACGCAGCTGCCGATGTATCAGCGCGCTCGGCTCGGTATCGGCTATCTGCCGCAGGAGGCCTCGATCTTCCGCGGCCTCACCGTGGAACAGAACATTCGCGCCGTGCTCGAGGTCGTGGAACCCTCGCGCAAGAAGCGCGAGCAGCAGCTGGATTCGCTGCTCGACGAGTTCAACATCACGCGGCTGCGGAAATCGCCGTCGATCGCGCTGTCGGGCGGCGAGCGGCGTCGCGTCGAGATCGCGCGCGCGCTGGCGACGCGGCCGAACTACATGCTGCTCGACGAGCCTTTCGCCGGCATCGACCCGATCGCGGTCGGCGACATCCAGGATCTGGTCCGGCATCTCACCAACCGGGGCATCGGCGTGCTGATCACCGACCACAACGTGCGCGAGACGCTGGGCCTGACCGATCGTGCCTATATCGTCTATGCCGGCGAGATCTTGACCGAGGGAAGTCCGGATGAGATCGTTGCGGACCCGGATGTCCGGCGCCTTTACCTTGGCGAGGAATTCCGCCTCTAGCCCGTTTTTCGTTTTCGTCAAGACGTGTACATCGGGCTCAGACTGATATAAGCAAAAATCGGACCAATTTTTGGGAACGGTTCTTGCTTCATGGCTCTCACGCAGAGATTAGAGTTCCGGCAATCGCAATCGCTGGTCATGACGCCGCAGCTGATGCAGGCGATCAAGCTGCTGCAATTGTCCAATCTCGATCTCACCACCTTCGTCGAAGAGGAACTGGAGCGGAACCCGCTGCTGGAACGCGCCAGCGACGAGGGCGGTCCGGAGACCCCTGCGGAGGCCAGCTACGCGGATTCCGAGGGCGGTTCCGGCGAGGGCCAGGGTGACGGACCGGGCGACGAGGGCTTTGGCGGTAGCGCCGAAGGCTTCGAGCCGGGCCAGGAAGACTGGATGAACAAGGATCTCGGCACTCGCGCCGAGATCGAGCAGACCCTGGACACCGGCCTCGACAACGTCTTCTCCGAGGAGCCGGCCGAGGCCGCCGCCCGCAACGCCCAGGATGCCGCGCCGACCACCTACACCGAGTGGGGCGGCGGCGCCTCGAGTGACGAAGACTACAATCTCGAAGCCTTTGTCGCGGCCGAGACAACCTTGTCGGACCATCTGGCCGAGCAACTCGCGGTCGCCTTCACCGGGCCCGCCCAGCGCATGATCGGCCAGTATCTGATCGACCTCGTCGACGAGGCCGGCTATCTGCCGCCCGATCTCGGCCAGGCCGCCGAGCGGCTGGGTGCATCGCAAGGGGACGTCGAGGCCGTCCTCGCCGTGCTGCAGAAATTCGATCCGCCCGGCGTCTGCGCCCGCTCCCTGAGTGAATGCCTCGCGATCCAGCTGCGCGAACTCGACCGCTACGATCCCGCGATGCAGGCCCTGGTCGAGCATCTCGATCTGCTCGCCAAGCGCGACATCGTCGGCTTGCGCAAGATCTGCGGCGTCGACGACGAGGACATCGCCGACATGATCGGCGAGATCCGCAGACTCAATCCCAAGCCCGGCATGAAGTTCGGCTCGGCGCGTCTGCAGACCATGGTGCCCGACGTCTATGTCCGTCCGGGTCCGGACGGCGGCTGGCATGTCGAGCTCAACAGCGACACTCTGCCGCGCGTCCTGGTGAACCAGACCTATTATTCCGAACTGTCGAAGAAGATCGGCAAGGACGGCGACAAGTCCTATTTCACCGATGCACTGCAGAACGCGACCTGGCTGGTGCGTGCGCTCGATCAGCGCGCCCGCACCATCCTGAAGGTCGCAACCGAGATCGTGCGGCAGCAGGACGGCTTCTTCACCCATGGCGTCGCGCATCTGCGCCCGCTGAATCTGAAGGCCGTGGCCGACGCGATCCAGATGCATGAATCCACGGTGTCGCGCGTCACCGCCAACAAATACATGGCGACCAATCGCGGCACGTTCGAGCTGAAATATTTCTTCACCGCTTCGATCGCCTCGGCCGACGGCGGCGAGGCGCATTCGGCGGAAGCCGTACGGCATCACATCAAGCAGTTGATCGATGCCGAGGCGCCGACCGCGATCCTGTCGGACGACACCATCGTGGAACGGCTGCGCGCCTCGGGCATTGATATTGCCCGCCGCACGGTCGCGAAGTACCGCGAGGCCATGCGCATTCCCTCCTCGGTGCAACGTCGCCGCGACAAGCAGAGCGCCCTTGGCAACGTTCTCTCCACCACATCGTCCGATCGCTCGCGCAACACCGAGCCGGCCTGATTGCGCTGGCGCGAAATCGCGCTACCATCGCTCCCCCATCGCGACCGATTCAGGCGCGCGCGTGAACCGTGACGTCACGCGCTTTCCAGGAGCGCGTTGCGGCGTGAGAGCGTTGCGACAATGAGAGCGCTGCGACAATGCGTCATCGCATCCCGCGCGCTCAAACCAAGCGAGGCAGCACATGACTCTTCGAATCTCGGGCAAGAGCATCAGCGTCGGCGAGGCGCTGCGTGACCGTGTCGCCGGCCGCACCGACGAGGTGCTGCGCAAATATTTCGACGGCAATTATTCCGGCCACATCACGCTGAGCAAGGACGGCTTCGGCTTCCGCACCGACTGCGCGCTGCATCTGGATTCCGGCATCACGCTGGAGGCGGATTCGAACGCGCCGGACGCCTATGCCAGCGCCGACCAGGCGCTGCTGATGATCGAGAAACGCCTGAAGCGCTACAAGAGCCGGCTCAAGGACCGCTCGGCCCGCAAGGCCCATGCCGCCTCGGAGGCGATGGCCGCGCTCGATGCCACCGCCTATGTGCTCGAGGCGCCCGGCGAGGCCGAGGACGAGGAGGAAGTCACCGGCTACAGCCCCGTCATCATCGCCGAGGCGACGACCGCGCTGAAGCAGATGTCGGTCAGCGAGGCGGTCATGGAGCTCGACCTCTCGGGAGCGCCCTGCCTGGTTTTCCAGCACGGCTCCAGCGGCCGGGTGAACATCATCTACCGCCGCGCCGACGGCAATGTCGGCTGGATCGACCCGCCCGGCGCCAAATCGGGCAGCTGAGCCGGCAAAACGGGGCGGGAACCGCCGTGGTTTCCGTCCGCAGCCCTTAACAATGACCGTGGCAAAGCGGCACGCAGGAGTTGGCACCGGGATTGCGTTGGAGTAGAAGCGCCCCACATCAGGACGGACCAGAACTTGGCTAAGTCCGCCGCCTGCTTCACCTTCTTGACGCCGGCCCGTTGCGGTTCTGACCACGCGGGCCATTTCGGAACCTGACGGTTTTCATTCACCTCGGAACACTTCCATGCCGATTACCGATCTGGTCGCGCCCGAGGCGATTCTCCCGGCATTGAAAGTCAACAGCAAGAAGCAGGCGCTGCAGGAGCTCGCGGCGCGGGCCGCCGAACTCACCGGCCAGAACGAGCGCACCGTGTTCGAGGTGCTGCTGCAGCGCGAGAAGCTCGGCACCACGGCGGTCGGCTACGGCGTCGCCATCCCCCACGGCAAGCTGCCCAAGCTCGAGAAGATCTTCGGCCTGTTCGCCCGGCTCGATCGCCCGATCGATTTCGAGGCGATGGACGGCCAGCCGGTCGATCTCGTCTTCCTGCTGCTCGCCCCCGAGGGCGCCGGCGCCGATCACCTCAAGGCCCTCGCCCGCATCGCCCGCCTCCTGCGCGACCAGGACATCGCCAAGAAACTCCGCGCCTCCCGCGATGCCCAGGCGATCTATTCCGTGCTGGCGCTACCGCCGGCGACGGCGGCGTAACCGACTGCTATTGAGAGGACAGCTCTCTCAACGCCATCGTTGCGAACGCAGCGAAGCAATCCAGAATCTTTCCGCAGGCGCACGCTGGATTGCTTCGTCGCACGTGCTCCTCGCAATGACGATCCGCAACCGTCATCGCTCAAAATGAAACGGGCACGCCTTCAATTGAAGGCATGCCCGCTCGAAACTCTGTCGATGCGTCGTTCGCGCGCGGCTCAGTGCACGCTCACCGCCTGCAGTTCGTTGCTCCAGGCATTCGCCACCGCGGCCTCGCGGCTGTCGGTCAGCATGATCGGCGTGCCGTCGGCGGCGTGAAGCGCGAACAGCTTGAGGCCCGGCGCGATGCGGGGCGCTTCGGGAAACAGGCCGGGCACGTCCTCGGAGCGGATCTGCTTCACATAGGCGATGTGACCTTCGCCGAGGGTGGCCAGCGTCTCGGGCGAGACAGTCCTGCTATCGGCCTTGGCTTCGTATTCGAACGCAACGTGACCTTCACTCATGGTCTCGACTCCTTCCAGATACTCAAGCGGTCGAGTCCGCTACTCGTTCCATTATTCGTGTTCATTGATAGCGATTGTCTTAACGATCCGCTCCGGTTCGGGGCGCGCGAGATCGATCGACAACAGTCCGTTCTTCAGATCCGCACCCAGCACGAGCATCCCCTCCGCCAGCACGAAGGTGCGCTGGAAGTGGCGCGCGGCGATGCCGCGATGGATGTATTGCCGGGTCTTGTCGTCCTGCTGCCGCCCGCGGATCACCAGCTGGTTTTCCTCAATCGTTACATCGAGTTGGTCGCGGGTGAATCCGGCGACCGCCAGCGTGATGCGCAGACGCTCGGGCTGGCCGTCGGCCTGGCCGCACCGCTCGATATTGTAGGGCGGATAACCGTCGGCGCCTTTGACGACCCGATCGAGCACGCGCTCGATCTCGTCGAAGCCCAGCAGGAAGGGACTGGAGAGCGTAGGAACACGAGACATAGTTTACAAAGTCCTCGCGGAAAGCGACTTTGGTGTTTCGGGGCCCGCACGCGGCACCCCTTGACCAGCAATATGGGCATATCCCCGTTGGGGTTCAAGGACGTAGCGGGGCCTGTGGACGGGCCGCGCTTCGCGGAAGCCCTGTGCCCATCCGGATCTCGTCATGGCCGGGCTTGTCGGTTTCGCCCGGACAGATCCGGCATTAGGTAGCAAACTCACCTTACCACATCTGACGGCAAGGCTGCCTGCAAACCTAGAATTTCCCCTCATTTTGAGGGGAGAAGCATGACTGAGATCGTTCTAGCCGGGCTGGTAAGGCGCCGGGCGCAGTTGGTGGGCGATATCGAAAACGCCCATGAAGCTATGCGGAAGATGGTCCTAGACCTCGAAAGCTTGGACGCCACGATCCTGCAATTCGACCCGACCTACCGGGTGGAGTCGATCAAGGCCGATGCCTTCCGCCCGCCCAAGGACTGGTCCAACCGAGGCCAGATGTCCCGGATCGTGCTCAGCATCCTCCGCCAAGCCGCAGAGCCGCTCACCAGTCGCGATATCGCCTTGGAGCTACTGGTGGAGCGAGCCTTGGACAAGAACGATCAGCGGCTCTTGCGGCTGATGTCTAAACGGGTCGGGGTGGCGCTCCGGACCCAGCGGGAAAACGGCCTTGTGCGGTGCGAACAGGGGCCGGGGCAGTACATGCTTTGGGAGATTTCCCGCTGAGCGCGAAAAAAGTTGGTATGTAGCAAAAAAGCTGAACAATATCTTGAGTAAGGAGAATCTTACAACTATATGTAGTGTGGTAGGTTAATGGACTTTACACGATATTGAACCTATTTTCAGCCAGTGGCGTGATTCGAGCATCGGACTTATTTGACTCTGGCTGGAACGCCATGTTACCGCGAGCGCTTGTCAAGAGGGAAAATACCCCGGGGGCGGGACCGCTGCTCCGGGTTTTTTCGTTTGTGACAAGAACCGCTCTAAGCGGTCAACCTACTACCGGGGGGTAAGTGGAGAAACGGCGATGATGACACTGTTGCAGAAGGCGACGCCGTCGCGCACCACGATGGCATGGAATGATGTTGTAAAGCACACCATTGCGCGGTTTGTGCGCGGGAACATTGCTGCCCAGCGCAACCGGATTTTGTTACGCGATGAACAAAAGGCGCGGCACGAACGTGCTCGCGCTGCAGCACAGGCTTGGCGCCATCGGCGCTGAGCCTAGGCTTCCATTTCACAAGACTTCCATTAAAAGTTGAGTCGGAGGGGCCTTAATTCCGGGGGCGTTTAATGCTGCTTGATGCCAAGCTTGATAAGCTTTTGCATGACTTGAGTACTCAATGGAATATTGCTGAACGTAGAATTAAGAAAGCGGAGTTTGTACAGGGCGGCGAGGTTGTCGGGTCGGCTATCTTTGAACTTCGATACGCCGGCCGGAAGGTCATAGATGCCCATACGCTGGTCCTCACGAAGGACTGGAGAAACGATCCAAAGGTCTACGAGGACGTTTGCCGATACCTCGCGGATGCTATCGAGGATTGCGTAAAGGCTAAGCATGATGCGATCGACGCTATCGTTGATTTCATCACAAACTGGTTTGAGGAGCTTGAGGCTCGCGTCGGTCTTAAAAAGCTGGTGGAGCTTTTCCCCGAGTACATCGGCACGACCGCCAAGATCGCCAGCATCCAAGATAAAATTGCGAAATCACGTGAGAATAGAATTGCCTCCCGTGATGGAGTTTATGATGAAATCGAAGATTCCGACTATCAGCACTTGCTAGCTGTTTTTGACAAGATGCGATTGTCTGAGCAGCGCATCGATCTGATTTCAGGAGAAATCGAAAGCAAAGAGCGTCGGGACTATTGGCTTTTGCTAATTCCGGCTATCGCGGCTGTGGTGTTGGTTTGCTTTGAAATCTATAAGCTAGCAACTCACCACTAGCGAGACCGCTGCCAATATCCCTTCCATTGGCGCGAAACAGGATGCTGCAAAGCGGCATCCGTAGCCATCAAATATTGTTCGCCATTGCTGACGCGGCGGTTGTTCTCACGCCAAGCCATTTCCTTCGCATAGGCCGCCGATACGGACCTGCGATATGGTGATGGATGCCGATCTCAGCGCGGCGCAAGCGCGAGAAAAACGATTCCGCCTGATTGGTGCAGGGCTTCGCCGTCCGAATAGGCTTCGCTGTGGTTGATCCGCTTCGTCAGAAAGCGAGCATGCAGCGCGTCCCAATGAGCAGCCTCGTCAGCGTGAACAGTGCTGCCGGGCTGCACAGTGCGGGCAATCGTCACAACGGAAGCATCTTCCGACTTGAAGACGAAGGGCAGCGTCCGGCCGCCGCGCTCGCGCATGATGACGACCACGCGGCGCTTGCCGGTCTGGTTCTGCACCAAGCGGCGGTCGCGGCGGTTTTCTTTGCGATTGGCGGGGCGCACGTGGCCGCCGAAATAGGCGCCGTCAACTTCCACCGTGCCGCCCACAGTTGCGCCGTCGGCCTCTGAGGCCATCGCTTCGCGGATTTTGTGAGCCATCACTAAAGCGGTTTTATACTGGCAATCCAGGTCGCGGCTCAGCTGAAGCGCGCTATGGCCCTTTGCGCCGTTGACGAAAATTGCGATTGCCAAAAGGTAGTCGCGGATCGGGAGCTTACGGCTGGCGAAGATCGTGCCCGACGTGACGCTGAATTGGTGATTGCAGCCCTTTGCACTTGAACAGCTTGCGCGTCTGGTAGGTATAGACCGCGACGCAGCCGCACTTGGGGCAAAACGGCTCGCCGTTAGTGGCGGCCCAGCGGATGAGTTTGAAGGTCTGATAGGCTTCCTCGTCCGACAAACGGGCGACCTTCGCTAAGCTTAGCGACCTCGCCTTTGCCGTGAGAAGGAAGTGTTGCGACATGAGACAAACGTTTTGCGTTGATCTCATTGATAAGCGTTGATGGTGGTGGCGTCAACGAAAATCGATGACCTTGACGATATTCTTTTTGGTCATCATATTCCGGGAATGACCCCGGAACAGTGTCGAGCCGCGCGAGCATGGCTAAACTGGCCTCAAGACGCGCTTGCAAAAAGCGCGAACGTCGGCGTTTCGACGGTGCGGGACTTTGAGGCTGGCAGACGGGAGCCGACGCGAAACAATCTAGCGGCAATGCAAGCTGCACTGGAGGCGGGCGGCGTGTCATTTGTCGAGGACGAAAAACAGCGCGGCGTCGTCGCACCGCGCTAGCTAATTTTATAGCGAACTGCTATTTTATAAAGACCAATCGAAAGAATGATGGACCGGTTGTGGATTGGACCCAAGCTTGCACAGGTGGAAATCCGGCGAGCGGCACCAGCCCCGGCCCGTCAGAGAAGCTACCAGCCACGCGCCAACGTGACCGATAGCCTCTCCCGCGTACTAGTAGATTTATATTCTCATGTACCACCTTCCTTTCGGCCCGTTCGGACCGGGCGCCACACTTGGTTAGAGACTGCGTTATCCGGGGCCGAGAGGCCTCGGATTTCGTTGAGCGGGGCTAATCCATAAAGGTTGCCTTCGCGCTCTGATCCTCGATCATCAACGGTTCGTCATCATCCTCTTCTTCAACCGGCTGGTTGTTCGCCTTCGGCTTCTTGACGTTGGGGTACCAAGAAAGAAGGCCGAACTGGCCGTTGGGCAACTTATGGAAGAGCGCCGTATTCTTCGCGAGCGAGTTCCTGAGCGACTTGCGCGCGATGTCTTCAGACTTGGTATCGAACTCGTAACCGCCCGCCTTCAGCGCGTCGTAGATTTCGTTGTTCTGGGCCGCACCCAGACCGCGTTGCTTCCGCATCTCAAGGATGGTTCGGACGGCCGACGCGAGCGGCTGGCCGTAGAACTGGTCCGACCGGATCGAGGTCGGCAGCGAAGCCTTCTGCTCTTCCAAGGCATAGGCGGGTGGCTGCCCCAAGATCGAGCAGAGGGTATTCACAGTCTCCTTCTTCCGCCTTACCCCAGCCTCTTCGGCGGTGATTTCGGCGGAGAGCTTTGCAATCGTTTCGGCTACGGTAAGGTCAGCCATAGAATCAAACTCGCCCGGTTGAATTTCAGCAATATACTCGCCGTCGTGTTCCGCTGCAAGATTTTCGACGCCAGATTTCATGTTGGTATAACACCTTGATGGTGACTGACTTGTTTCAACAAAAACAGAAACTTAGACTGCAACACCGCACAACAGACCCAAAGATATCAACAGAATCAGAATCAGATCGGCCGCTTTGACAGCCGATTTCACGGATTCGTGATTAGTTAGGTGAGTTTGCTACCTAATGCCGGACAGATCACTGACGGGTGTTCGGAGACATGGTTGACACATCAGCAGGGGGTGGGGGAGGCCATCCACGGCCTGCCTCGCGGCACCGGGACCAGGCACTGGGACCAAGGATCCGGACCGCGCCGCCATGACGACGAGCGAGGTGATTCCGTCAATGAATCCAACCCCGGTCTTACTTTGCATGGGGTTGTTTTCGTCGCCTTGTTTTGCGCAGGCCGCGGAACCGCTCAGGCCTCGAGCCTTGTCCGTCCGTCCGCGCTGAACAGATGCAGCTTGGCCCGCACCGCCGCGACGCGGATTTTCGCGCCGATCGCGGGCGCCTCGGTGCCGGGAATGCGGACGATGATCTCGCCGGGCGGCAGCTCGCCCGGGGTGGCCGCGACGCCCTGCTCCTCGGCGGCGCGCGTGCCGTAGACGAAGGTCTCGGCGCCGACGCGTTCGATCGCCTCGACCGTCAGCGACAGCGCGACGCCGCCGGCCGGCGTCTGGTCGGTGATGACGAAGTCTTCCGGGCGGATCCCGAGAATGCCGGCCTCGGTCGCGCGGCCGCCGAGCTGCGAGCGGATCTCCTCGGGCCGCGTCGCCATCAAATTCATCGGCGGCGCGCCGATGAAGGAGGCGACGAAGGTGGTGGCCGGCTTCTCGTAGATCGCCAGCGGATTGCCGATCTGCTCGACCTGGCCGCCATTCATCACGACGAGGATGTCGGCGAGCGTCATCGCCTCCAGCTGGTCGTGGGTGACGTAGATCGATGTCGTGTTGAGCCGGCGCTGCAGTTTGCGAATCTCGACCCGCATCGCGATGCGGAGCTTGGCGTCGAGATTGGACAGCGGCTCGTCGAACAGGAACACCTTCGGCTGGCGCACGATGGCGCGGCCCATGGCGACGCGCTGGCGCTGGCCGCCGGAGAGCTGGCGCGGCTTGCGCTCCAGCATCGGCGCGAGCTCGAGGATGCGCGCGGCCTCCTCGACGCGGGTCTTGATCTCGGCCTCCGCCATGCCGCGGTTGCGCAGGCCATAGGCCATGTTGTTGTAGACGCTCATATGCGGATAGAGCGCGTAGTTCTGGAACACCATCGCGATGTCGCGGTCGGCGGGCTCGATCTGGTTGACGATGCGGCCGCCGATGTCGATCTCGCCGCCGGTGATCGTCTCCAGCCCGGCGACCATGCGGAGCAGGGTCGACTTGCCGCAGCCGGAGGGGCCGACCAGCACGCAGAACTGGCCGTCGCCGACATCGACATTGACGCCCTTGATGGCCTCGAAGCCGCCGGGATAGGTCTTGCGGACGTTGCGCAGGGTAACGTTAGCCATCAGAACTCGCTTCTTACTTCTCGGTCTCGACCAGGCCGCGCACGAACAGCCGCTGCATGAACACGACGACTGCCACCGGCGGCAGCATCGCAAGGATGGCGGTGGCCATCGCGAGCTGCCATTCGGCGAGCTCGTCGGTCGTGTAGAGCATCTTCTTGATGCCGGTGACGATGGTCTGCATCGAATCCTGGGTGGTGATCAGCAGGGGCCACAGATACTGATTCCAGCCATAGATGAACTGGATCACGAACAGCGCGGCGATCGTCGTCACCGACAGCGGCAGCAGCGTGTCCCAGAAGAAACGGAACGGCCCGGCGCCGTCGATGCGCGACGCTTCCAGCAGCTCCTCGGGGATGGTCATGAAGAACTGCCGGAACAGCAGCGTGCCGGTCGCGGAGGCGATCAGCGGCAGGATCAGCCCGGCATAGCTGTCGAGCATCTTCAGGTCGGCGATCACCTTGTAGGTCGGATAGATGCGCACCTCGACCGGCAGCATCAGGGTGATGAAGATGATCCAGAACGCCGTCTTGCGGAACGGGAAGCGGAAATACACGACGGCATAGGCCGACAGGATCGAGATGAAGATCTTGCCGAGCGCGATGCCGATCGCCGAGATGAACGAGTTCAGCAGCATCTGGCCGACCGGCTCGCGAATGGCGCGCGACCCGCCGACGAAGATGGCGCGGTAGTAATTGTCCAGCGCATGGCCGCCCGGGGTCAGCGGCATGTTGCCGCCGACCACGGTGGCGGCGTCATGGGTCGAGGCGATCAGCGCCAGATAGACCGGAAAGGCGACGATGAAGACGCCGAAGGTCAGGATCGCGTAGGCGATGATGTTGGTCCAGGGACGGTGCTCGACCATTAGTACTGCACCCTTCGCTCGACATATCTGAACTGGACCGCCGTCAGCGCGATCACGATCACCATCAGCACCACCGACTGCGCGGCCGAGCCGCCGAGATCGCCGCCGAGCCGGCCGTCGGCGAACACCTTGTAGACCATCGTGGTGGTGGCTCCGGCCGGGCCGCCGCCGGTCACCGCGTCGATGATGCCGAACGTGTCGAAGAAGACGTAGACCACGTTGACCACCAGCAGGAAGAACGTGGTCGGCGACAGCAGCGGGAAAGTGATGGTCCAGAACCGGCGCAGCGGTCCGGCGCCGTCGATCGCGCCGGCTTCCAGCACGCTCTTCGGGATCGATTGCAGCCCCGCCAGGAAGAACAGGAAGTTGTAGGAGATCTGTTTCCAGACCGCGGCCATCACGACCAGGATCATGGCATGGTTGCCGTTGAGCAGCGGATTCCAGTCGAAATTCATCCAGCGCAGCGGCTTGGCCAGCGTGCCGAGCGTCGGATGGAACATGAAGATCCAGAGCACGCCGGCCACCGCGGGCGCCACGGCATAGGGCCAGATCATCAGCGTCTTGTAGGCGCCGGCGGCCTTGAGGTTCTTGTCGGCCTGGGTGGCGAACAACAGCGCGATCGACAGCGACAGCGCCGCGACCAGCGAGGAGAACACCAGCGTGGTCAGCATCGATTTGTAGTAGCCGGGATCGGCGAACAGGCTCTGGTAATTTTCCAGCCCGACGAATTCGGAGTTCAGTCCGAACGCGTCCTCACGCAGGAAGGACTGCTTCACGGCCTGGCTGGCCGGCCAATAGAAGAAGACGAACGTGATGACGAGCTGCGGGATCAGCAGCAGATACGGAAGCAGCTTGTTCCTGAAGACGACAGACTTTTCCATGCGTTGCCTTCGTCATTGCGAGCGAACCGAAGCAATCCACGGCAGCGATAGGGCTGGGCCGATGGATTGCTTCGTCGCTGCGCTCCTCGCAATGACGCCCCCGGAGGCGTCCGCCTCGTCTATTACTTGGCCGTCTTTTCGAACGTCCGCAACATCGCATTGCCCTTGGCGACCGCGTCGTCGAGCGCCTGCTGGGCGGTCTTCTGCCCGGCCAGGGCGGCCTCGATCTGCTCGGCCCAGATGTCGCGCATCTGCACCATGTTGCCGAAGCGCAGGCCGCGCGAATTCTCGGTCGGCTCCTTGTTGGTGAGCTCCTTCAGCGGCGTCTCAGGCACCGGGTTCTTCTCGTAGAAGCCGTCGGCCTTGGTCTTGGCATAGGCCGCCTTGGTGATCGGCAGGTAGCCCGATTCCTGGTGCAGCTTGGCCTGGCGGTTGGTGTCGGACAGGAAGGTGAAGAACTTCGCGACGCCCTTGTATTCCTCGGGCTTCTTGCCGCCCATCACCCACAGCGAGGCGCCGCCGATGATCGAGTTCTGCGGAGCGCCGGCAACGTCGGGATAATAGGGCATCGGCGCCGAGGTGAAGTCGAACTTGGCGGTGCTCTTGGCGGTGGCGTAATAGCCCGACGAGGTCAGGAAGATCGCGCATTCGCCCGAGGCGAAGCGGGCCTCGCTCTTGTTCTCGCGGCCGGAATAGTCGTAGGTCTTGTCCTTCTGCAGGTCGATCAGGTTCTGCAGATGCTTCACATGCAGCGGCGAGTTGAAGGTCAGGACCGTATCGAAACCGTCGAGGCCGTTGGCCTTGGTGCCGATCGGTACGTTGTGCCAGGCCGAGAACTGCTCGATATGCGCCCACGACGCCCACGCATTGGAGAAGCCGCAGGTCTCGTGACCGGCCGCCTTCAGCTTCTTCGCGGCGGCGAAGACGTCGGGCCAGGTCTTCGGAATTTCGGCGACGCCGGCCTTCTTCAGTTCGTCCTTGTTGATCCACATCACCATCGAGGAGGAATTGAACGGGAACGACAGCATGTCGCCCTTGGCGGTGGAGTAGTAGCCGGTGATGGTCGGCAGATAGGCCTTGGGATCGAACGGCTCGCCGGCATCCTTCATCAGCTGATAGACCGGCTTGATGGCGCCGGTGGCGCTCATCATGGTGGCGGTGCCGACTTCGAACACCTGAAGGATGTGTGGCGCGGTGCCCGCGCGGAACGCGGCAATGCCAGCATTCATCGTGTCGGGATAGCTGCCCTTGAAGGTCGGGATCACCTTGTAGTCGGACTGGCTGGCGTTGAACTCTTCGGCGAGCTTGTTGACGATGTCGTTGTTGCCGCCGGTCATGGCGTGCCACCACTGGATCTCCGTCACGGCGAGCGCCGGCGAAGCCGTCATGCCAACGGTGATTGCGAGCGCGGCAGCCGCGCCGAAATGTCGAAGTGCCATCAAGTAAACCTCCCTTGGCCGTCAATAGGATCGCTTGCGCTAGCAGCGCCATATGACGTTCACATGACTGTGTAAGCGGCCGAAACGAAAGCGGCAAGCGCAGGAAACGGGAAGCCGTCAAATAGGCGAAGCCGCCGCAGGCAGCCGCCTCCGCTCGCACTGCAATGCGCAGGTCGCGCCGCAGTGCGGTAGTCATGGTGTGAGGTGACGGTCGGGCCGCGGATTCCAACACCTCTCCCGCATGCGGGAGAGGGAGCGTACCGCCCTATCGCTACCGCTTGCGCTCGGGTCCGCAGACCGTGCCGCTGGCGACCATCGCGTCGATTTCGGCCCTGGAATACCCGAACTCGCCGAGCACCTCCTGGGAATGCTGGCTGAACTTCGGCGGCAGGCGTCGCAGGCTCGGCTTGCTGCGGTCGAGCCGGATCGGCGAGGCCACGCCCTTGTACCAGTCCTTCTCGATCACATCGCCGCGCGCGATGGTGTGCGCGTTGGTCAGCGCCTGGTCGATCTTCTGCACCGGGCCTGCGGGCAATCCCGCGGCGAGCAGGCGGTTGCAGAGCGGTTCGGCCTCGTGCTGGCTGAACACGGCGGCGAGTTCGGCGCGCAGCGCCTCGCGGTTCGCAATGCGGTCCTTGTTGCGGGCAAAGCGCGGATCGGTGCCGAGTTCCGGCTTGCCGATTTCCTTGGCGAGCTTGCGGAAGGTGCCGTCATTGCCGACGCCGATGAAGATGTTGTCGGTCTTGGTCGGGAAGATCGCGTAGGGCACGAGATTGGGATGCTCGTTGCCGGTGAGCGACGGCGGCTTGCCATGCATGAAGTAATTCGCGGTGTGCGGATGCATGATGGCGAGGCCGGTCTCGTACAGCGTCGTTTCCAGGAACTGGCCCTGGCCCGAGCGCTGCCGCTCCGACAGCGCCATCAGGATGCCGATCGCCGCATAGAGCCCGGTGGTGATGTCGACCAGCGGCACGCCGATCCGCATCGGTCCGCTCTCGGGCGATCCGGTCGCGGCGATCATGCCGGTCATGGCCTGGATGATGGCGTCATAGCCGGGATTGCCGCCGCGCGGGCCGTCGGCGCCGAAGCCGCAGATCCGGCAATGCACGAGGCGCGGGAATTTCTCGCGCAGCACCTCGTTGCCGATGCCCCATTTCTCCAGCGTACCCGGCTTGAAATTCTCGATCAGGACGTCGGCCGTCTCCAGCATCTTCAGCAGCACGGCGCGGCCGCCCTCGGAGGCGAGGTCGAGGCCGATCGAGCGCTTGTTGCGGTTGATGCCGATGAAATAGGCGGCGTCCTCCTCGTGGAAGGGAGGGCCCCAGTCGCGCACCTCGTCGCCGGCGGGGGGCTCGACCTTGATCACGTCGGCGCCGTGGTCGGCGAGGATCTGGGTGCAATAGGGGCCGCCGAGCACGCGCGTGAGATCGATGACGCGCAGTCCGCTCATTGCGCCCGTTGCCGCTCCCGAACCCGCTGCTTCCGTCATGCCTTCGCGTCCCCGTGTCGATCGTGGAGCAAGGGCCTAGCGAAGTTCGCCCGGGCCGGCAATGGCTCGGAGCGTTGAGGGCTCATGCGCCGCCGCATCCCGCGAAGTGGAAATCGGCCGGTAGCGACCGGCCCGGGGCAAAGCCCGGGCCGGCTCGATCGGTGAGGGCTCAGACGACCGTCAGGCGGACGTCGACATTGCCGCGCGTGGCGTTGGAATAGGGGCACACCTGGTGCGCCTTCTCGACCAGCGCCTCGGCATCGGCGCGGGCGAGGCCCGGCAGCGAGACGGCAAGGTCGATGTCGAGGCCGAAGCCGCCCTCGGAGCGCGGGCCGATGCCGACGGTCGAGGTGACGGACGCATCGGCCGGAACCTTCGGGCCGCCCTGCGAGGCCACGAACTTCATCGCGCCGATGAAACAGGCGGCATAGCCGGCTGCGAACAGCTGCTCCGGATTGTTGCCGGCGCCGCCACCGCCGCCGAGCTCCTTCGGCGTGGTCAGCTTGACGTTGAGCGAGCCGTCGAGGGTCGCGGCCTGGCCGTCACGGCCGCCGGTGGCTTTTGCGCTGGTCTTGTAGAGGACGTTCACGGACATTGTCGTCTCCTCGGTTGGTCCCGTTGGGATGGACGCTATATGGCAGGCAATTAGATTGTGCGCAATCTAAAATGCCGGGCCTCACATTTAATTGTTCGCAATTGAATGCACGCCCGACCTGCCCCAGTATGGGAGAAAGCCCCGTGAGATTTGCCATGCCCCGGAAGTCATCGGCGGTGGACCCGCTGAAGCTCGACAATCAGATCTGCTTCGCAGTCTATTCCGCCGCCCACGCCTTCAACCGCGTCTATAAGCCGCTGCTCGACCGGCTCGGCCTGACCTATCCGCAATATCTCGTCATGCTGGTGCTGTGGGAGCGTGACGACATCCCGGTCAAGGACATCGGCGAGAAGCTGTTCCTGGATTCGGGCACGCTGACGCCGCTCCTGAAACGGCTGGAGGCTGCGCATCTCGTCAGGCGCACCCGATCGAGCGAGGACGAGCGTCAGGTGCTGATCGCCCTGACCGCGCAGGGCCATGCGCTGAAGGACAAGGCCCGCAGCGTGCCGCATGCGATCCTGGCGGCGTCGGATTGCTCAGTGTCGGAACTGGTGGCGATGAAGGACGAGATCGTCGCCCTGCGCGACCGGCTGAATGCGGTGATCGGAGAGTAGGGGATTCAAGACAGCCGCTTTTTCGTGAAAGCGCGGCCTGAGTGCGACTTCAGGTATGCCTCGAACGCGAGCGCCTTATGCTTGTCGGGGAACGCACAGTACCAGATCAGCTTCCATGGCTTGAATTTTGCGGTGTGGCTGGACCTGCCGGCGTTGTGCTCGGGGAGCCTGCGTTTCAGGTCCTCTGTAGCGCCGACATATTCCCGGTCAGGAAATTCGATGCTGCGGAGGATGTAGACGTACCACATTGACGGCTCGCGTCTGGGCAGTCGTTCGGTGGCTCCAAATGACCAGTCCGTCTTCGCCCTGCGGGGTTCGCCCTGCGGGCTTCGTCGGCGACCACGCTTCGCCCTTCAAGCTCCACACGGCTGCGCCACGCGTAGCCCCAGGAGGCGACGCGAACATGTTCGCAAATTCTGCCGAGGTGGTCGATAGCTTGTTCGACACAATAGCCAGTCCGTCTTCGCCCTGCGGGCTACGCCGGACACCACGCTTCGCCCCTCAGGCTCCGTCGTGGCTGCGCCACGCGTAGCCCCAGGAGGCGACGCGAACATGTTCGCAAATTCTGCCGAGGTGGTCGATAGCTTGTTCGACACAATAGCCAGTCCGTCTTCGCCCTGCGGGCTACGCCGGACACCACGCTTCGCCCCTCAGGCTCCGTCGTGGCTGCGCCACGCGTAGCCCGAAGGGCGAAGCGTGGTGGAGCCAGGCGGGATCGAACCGCCGACCTCTTGCATGCCATGCAAGCGCTCTCCCAGCTGAGCTATGGCCCCATAGTCCTGTGGGACGACCGCTGAGGGTCACTCCCTACCGGCGAGCCTGGTGACTCGCGCGGTGCACCCTTTTTCACAGATCAGAGACGATCTCAAGTCTCTTCATCACCTCCGACATCACCAATGATGTCGGTGACGTCCTCATCGCCCTCTTCTTCGTCGGCGATGAAGGTCGAATCATCGTCATCGTCGTCGTCGAGGGTCTCGTCGACCTCGATGTCGTCCTCGGATTCGGGCACGATCGCCTTGACCTTGCCGGTGTTCTCCTCGGCATCGGCCTCCTCGAGCGACACCAGCTCCTCGGCCTCCACCGGCTCCGGCGTGGCATCGGCAGCGGCGGCGTGCCGGGCTTCGGCGCCACGGCCCGCACGGACCGGGGCAATCGGGGCGATCGGAACCACTTCGCCCGTATAGGGCGAGATCACCGGATTCTTGTTGAGGTCGTAGAACTTCTTGCCCGTGGTCGGGCAAATGCGTTTGGTTCCGAGTTCGGACTTGGCCACGGCAGGAATCCTGGGAATGTCTGAAAAGCGGTGCTTCACTTGGCTAGTTGGCGGCCCGCTGTCAATAGCGCATTACGGGAGAACGACATGCCCGTGACGGCGGAAAGACCTTGTGGTACCTGCCCCACCGGCTCCGCGGCGACGCCCCGGGCCTATCCTTAAGGACCAAATCGTGACCCATTCCGAGCCGGCCGCGCCGCTCCAATCGCGCTCAAGCGGGCCCCTGACGGGGAAAGTCCGGGTCCCCGGCGACAAGTCGATCTCCCATCGCGCCCTCATCCTCGGCGCGCTCGCGGTCGGCGAGACCCGGATCTCGGGCCTGCTGGAGGGCGAGGACGTCCTCAATACGGCCAAATCCATGCAGGCCCTCGGCGCCAAGGTGGAACGGACCGGGAATTTTGCCTGGAAGGTCGATGGGGTGGGGGTCGCCGGCTTCGCCCAGCCCCGGGCGCCGCTCGATTTCGGCAACTCCGGCACCGGCTGCCGTCTGGTCATGGGCGCCGTCGCCGGCTGCCCGATTTCCGCGGTGTTCGACGGCGATGCCTCGCTCCGCAGCCGGCCGATGCGACGGATCCTGGACCCGCTCGAACAGATGGGCGCCAGGGTCGTATCCGGCGGCGAAGGGGGCCGGTTGCCGCTGACCCTGCAGGGCGCGCGCGATCCGCTCCCGATCACCTACAAGACGCCGGTCGCCTCGGCCCAGATCAAGTCGGCGGTGCTGCTGGCGGGTCTTGCGGCCCCCGGCACCACCACGGTGATCGAGACCGAGGCCAGCCGGGACCATACCGAACTGATGCTGAAGCATTTTGGCGCCGACATCACCTCGGTTGCCGAGGGCACCCATGGCCGCCGGATTGCGCTGGTCGGCCAGCCCGAGCTGCACGGTGCCAGCGTCGTCGTGCCCGCCGATCCGTCCTCGGCCGCCTTCCCGGTCGTGGCGGCGCTGATCGTGGAAGGCTCCGATGTCGTGCTCACGGACGTCATGACCAATCCGCTGCGCACCGGTCTGTTCACCACGCTGCGCGAGATGGGGGCCTCGATCGAGGAAAGCGAGGTTCGCGGCGACGCCGGCGAGCCGATGGCGCAGCTGCGCGTGCGCGCCTCGAAGCTGCGCGGCGTCGAGGTGCCGCCCGAGCGCGCGCCCTCGATGATCGACGAATATCTGGTGCTGGCCGTTGCGGCGTCCTTTGCCGAAGGCACCACCATCATGCGCGGCCTTAAGGAATTGCGCGTCAAGGAATCCGATCGCCTCGAGGCCACCGCCGCCATGCTCCGCGTCAACGGCGTCAAGGTGGAGGTCTCCGGCGACGATCTGATCGTCGAGGGGCGCGGCCACGTGCCCGGCGGGGGCCTCGTCGCCACCCATATGGACCATCGCATCGCGATGTCGGCGCTGGTGATGGGCTGCGCCGCCGACCAGCCGGTGACCGTCGACGATACCGCCTTCATTGCCACCAGCTTTCCGGACTTCATTCCGATGATGCGTTCGCTCGGAGCCGAGTTTTCATGATCATCGCCATCGACGGGCCCGCGGCCTCGGGCAAGGGGACGCTCGGCAAGCGCTTGGCGCATCATTATGGCTATCGTCACTTGGATACCGGCGTGATCTACCGGGCCGTTGCCTACGCCCTGATGCAATCCGGCCATGATCTGCGGGACGAGGTGGCGGCGGTGCAGGCCGCTTTGGAACTCGATCCCGAAAAGTTCGGCAATCCGGCCCTGAAGACCCAGAAGGCCGGCGAGGGTGCCTCGATCGTCTCGGCGATCCCCCGCGTGCGGGAGGTTTTGGTCAACTTCCAGCGGCAGTTCGCGGCCGATCCGCCGGGGGCGGTGCTTGATGGCCGCGACATCGGAACCGTGATCTGCCCCGATGCCGATGTGAAGATTTTCGTGGTCGCCGACCCCAGGGTCCGCGCCCGCCGCCGCACCATGGAGGCGCGGGCGCGCGGCGAGGAGGCGGACGAGGCGGCCGTGCTCGCCGACATCATCCAGCGCGACGAGCGCGACCAGAACCGGCCGATTGCCCCCCTGAAGCCGGCTCCGGATGCTTACTTGCTAGATAACTCCCAACTGGATATAGAAGGCGGCGTCCGGGCCGCCATCGACATTATCGAGGCCGTCCGAGCGGGCCGGCCGCGGGGTTAAGCCGCAGCCGTCACTGGAGGAAGCGCCCGCTCCCGCTCTTTGAGGTCGATACCTCGATCCCCATCTCGGGATCGGTGAGATCCTGGCTCCGGACAACAGATTCCACGTATCGAACGCGCGGGCCTCAGCCGGCCCGCCTCCGC
Organism: uncultured Bradyrhizobium sp.; assembly: GCA_964423245.1. Taxonomy (GTDB): domain Bacteria; phylum Pseudomonadota; class Alphaproteobacteria; order Rhizobiales; family Xanthobacteraceae; genus Bradyrhizobium. The sequence goes on from CAYREH010000002.1 coordinate 108,637, forward strand.
TGTTGCCGGCCGAAAGCCGGGGCAGCAGGCGGTCGCTCGAAGGTTCTGCGGACCTTCCGACACTGCGCGTCCGATGCGCCCATGAACCCAACGGCCGGCATGCTTCCGCAACTGGAGAACAAATGGCTTCGACTTCCGCTGATACCTATAGCCCGTCGCGCGACGATTTCGCCGCGATGCTCGACGAGTCCTTCGCAGGCGGCAACCTGCAGGAGAGCTCCGTCGTCAAGGGCAAGGTGGTTGCAATTGAAAAGGACATGGCCGTCATCGACGTCGGCCTGAAGACCGAGGGCCGCGTCGCCCTGCGCGAATTCTCCGGCCCCGGCCGTGAGAGCGACCTCAAGGTCGGCGACGAGGTGGAAGTGTTCCTCGATCGCATCGAGAACGCCCTCGGCGAAGCCGTGCTGTCGCGCGACAAGGCGCGCCGCGAAGAGAGCTGGGGCAAGCTCGAGAAGGCGTTCCAGAACAACGAGAAGGTCAACGGCGTCATCTTCAACCAGGTCAAGGGCGGCTTCACCGTCGACCTCGACGGGGCCGTGGCCTTCCTGCCGCGCTCGCAGGTCGATATCCGTCCGATCCGCGACGTCGCGCCGCTGATGAACAACTCACAACCGTTCCAGATCCTCAAGATGGATCGCCGCCGCGGCAACATCGTGGTGTCCCGCCGCACGGTGCTGGAAGAGACCCGCGCTGAGCAGCGCCAGGAGCTGGTGCAGAACCTCGAAGAGGGTCAGGTCATCGACGGCGTGGTCAAGAACATCACCGATTACGGTGCGTTCGTCGACCTCGGCGGCATCGACGGCCTGCTGCACGTCACCGACATCGCGTGGCGTCGTGTCAACCACCCGACCGAGGTGCTCTCGATCGGCCAGACCGTGAAGGTCAAGATCATCAAGATCAACCACGAGACGCACCGCATCTCGCTGGGCATGAAGCAGCTGCTGGACGATCCGTGGCAGGGCATCGAAGCCAAGTACCCGCTGGGTGCCCGCTTCACCGGTCGCGTCACCAACATCACCGACTACGGTGCGTTCGTCGAGCTCGAGCCGGGCATCGAAGGCCTGATCCACGTCTCCGAGATGTCGTGGACCAAGAAGAACATGCACCCCGGCAAGATCGTGTCGACCTCGCAGGAAGTCGAAGTGCAGGTGCTGGAAGTCGATTCCGTCAAGCGCCGCATCTCGCTCGGCCTCAAGCAGACCATGCGCAATCCGTGGGAGGTCTTCGTCGAGAAGCACCCGACCGGTTCGGTGGTCGAGGGCGAGGTCAAGAACAAGACCGAGTTCGGTCTGTTCCTGGGTCTCGAGGGCGACGTCGACGGCATGGTCCATCTGTCCGATCTCGACTGGAAGCTTCCGGGCGAGCAGGTCATCGACAACTACAAGAAGGGCGACATGGTGAAGGCCGTGGTGCTCGATGTGGACGTCGAGAAGGAGCGCATCTCGCTCGGCATCAAGCAGCTCGAAGGCGACCCCTTCGCCGAGCCGGGCGATGTCAAGAAGGGCGCCGTCGTGACCTGCGAAGTGCTCGAGGTGAAGGAGAGCGGCATCGAGGTGAAGATCGCCGGCACCGACTTCTCGACCTTCATCAAGCGCTCGGAGCTCGCGCGTGATCGCAACGACCAGCGCGCCGAACGCTTCGCCGTCGGCGAGAAGGTCGATGCCCGCGTGATCCAGTTCGACAAGAAGGCCCGCAAGGTCCAGGTGTCGATCAAGGCGCTCGAAGTAGCCGAGGAGAAGGAGGCCATCGCGCAGTACGGCTCCTCCGATTCGGGTGCGACGCTGGGCGACATCCTCGGCACCGCGCTCAAGAACCGCGACAGCAAGTAAGCGAACGTTCCATTCGCGGACATCGAAGCCCCGGCGCGAGCCGGGGCTTCTTTGCTTTCGTAGCCCGGATGGCACTGCGCGCCGTCCGGGCGGCTGGCCGTAGGCCTTGTTTTCTTCAAATTGCGTCGCAATTGATGTATCGAGGCAAGCCAATGGTCACGCCGTGACGGCACAACGCGCGCGGGCCCCACATTTGGAGACATTCCGATGTCGCTCGATTCGGACATCATCGTCGATCGCCGCAGGATTCGTCGCAAGCTGACGTTCTGGCGCGTGGCCGCCGCGCTGATCGCGATTGCGGCGATCGCGGGCCTCGCGCTGATCGCGACGCCCGGCGCGCGCGGCTCGTTCGCCTCCGCCGGCTCGATCGCGCGGGTCCAGATCGAGGGACTGATCCGCAGCGATTCCGAGCGCACCCAGGCGCTGGAGCGGCTGGAGAATTCGCAGGCCGCCGCTGTCATCGTCCACATCAATTCGCCGGGCGGCACCACCGCCGGCTCGGAACAGCTCTACGACTCGCTCGTGCGGCTGAAGGCCAAGAAGCCGCTCGTCGTCGTCGTCGAGGGCCTCGCCGCATCCGGCGGCTACATCACGGCCATCGCGAGCGACCACATCATCGCCCAGCAGAGCTCGCTGGTCGGCTCGATCGGCGTGCTGTTCCAGTATCCGAACGTCGCCGAGCTGCTGAAGACGATCGGCGTCAAGGTCGAGGAGGTCAAATCCTCGCCGCTGAAGGCTGCCCCCAACGGTTTCGAGCCGACCAGTCCCGAGGCGCGGGCGGCGCTCGACGCGCTGGTGAAGGACTCCTATGCCTGGTTCAAGGGCCTGGTGAAGGAGCGGCGCGGCATGGACGATGCGCTGCTCGAGAAAGTCGCCGACGGCCGCGTCTTCACCGGTCGCCAGGCGATCGATCTCAAGCTGATCGACCAGCTCGGCGACGAGAAGACCGCCGTGACATGGCTGGTCGAGCAGAAGGGCGTCAAGAAGGGGCTCACCGTGCGCGACTACAAGCTGCAGCCCCGCTTCGGCGATCTGCCGTTCCTGAAGACGGCGGCCGCGGTGACGCTGGAGGCGCTCGGTCTCGGCTCGCTCGCGCAACAGCTCGGACAAACCGGCGTGGTCCAGGCCGTCGATCGCTTCGGAATGGATGGAATGCTGGCGCTGTGGCAGCCGGCGGCGTCCCACTGACCTGCAACTGACGGCCTTCGGGCGAGCGTGTAGGGTTTTTCCCGTCTCGCGGGTGTGCCTCCAGCCCGCTTTTTCGGCATTTGTCACGCGTTTTCACGACACGGAAACTTCATTTAGCGTCTTGACAGATCAAGGCATTTTCACGGAAATGGTTATCCGCACGCTTCCGGGTCCTATCTCTCGATGATCAAATCCGAACTTGTTCAGCGTATCGCCGAGCACAACCCGCATCTGTACCAGCGGGATGTCGAGAACATTGTGAATGCGATTCTCGAGGAAATCGTCGCGGCGCTCGCGCGCGGGGATCGCGTCGAGTTGCGCGGCTTCGGTGCCTTCTCGGTGAAACATCGCCCCGCACGCGCCGGCCGCAATCCGCGCACCGGAGCGCATGTGCCCGTGGACCAGAAGAGCGTTCCGTTCTTCAAGACCGGCAAGGAAATGCGCGAGCGGTTGAACCGCGATCATCCGGATCCCGGCGCGCCCGACTGAGGCCCTCATCGGGGGTTCTCACGGCCGCGGGCGATGCGGTCGGACATCTGATTCAAGGCGAGCGAACGAGATGCGAAAGTTTCTGACCGCGCTGATCGTGATTCCGCTGGGCCTCGTGCTGGTGACCTTCGCCGTCGCCAACCGCCATTTCGTCACGGTGTCGGTCGATCCCTTCATCTCGGATGACCCGTCCTTGTCGCTCACCCTGCCGCTGTTCCTGCTGCTGATCCTGGTGGCCGCGGTGGGGGTCGTCGCCGGCGGTTGCGCCGTCTGGTTCGGCCAGCGCCGCTGGCGCCGCGCGGCCCGCCTGCACGAGGCGGATGCGCGGGCTGCCCGGGGCGAATTGGCCAATCTGCGGGCCCAGGCGGCCGCGGCAAGGCCCGAGCCCCAGCGTCTGCCCGTTCCCTCCGGGGTGGGGCTTTACGGGCCCATCGGGCGAGACAAGCAGCGCGCGACGTTGTAGAAGCGGCCGCAGCCAAATCCCCGTTTTTCCGGCCGCCGGAACGCGGCCTTTACCTGTTCCGAGACCATGTCCCTGCTCGTCAAAATCTGCGGCCTGTCCACGCGCGAGACGCTCGACGTCGCGCTGGATGCCGGCGCCGACATGGTGGGGTTCGTGTTCTTTCCGCCCTCGCCGCGGCATCTGTCGCTGCAGGCCGGCCGCGAGCTCGGCCGCCAGGTGAAGCGCCGCGCCCTCAAGGTGGCGCTCACCGTCGATGCCGACGACGCCACGCTGGAGAACATCGTGGATGCCGTGTCGCCCGACATTCTCCAGCTCCACGGCCATGAGAGCGTGGCCCGCCTGCGTGACATCAAGCAGCGGTTCGGCCGTCCGGTGATGAAAGTGGTCCCGGTCGCCACCTCGGCCGATCTCGCCGTGCTGCCCGGCTATGCCGCGGTCGCCGACCGCATCCTGTTCGATGCCCGCCCGCCCAAAGACGCGACGCGCCCCGGCGGGCTCGGTGCGCCATTCGACTGGCAATTGCTGCAAAACCTGGAGCTCGATCTCCCGTATATGGTTTCGGGTGGCCTCAATGCCCAGAACCTCGCCGAGGCCGTCCGCATCACCCGCGCCGGCGGCGTCGATGTTTCATCCGGTGTCGAAAGCGCCCCCGGCGTCAAGGATCCCGAGATGATCAAGGCCTTCATTCGCGCCGCGCGCGCCAGCCAAGAGTTGAGCGTCCGATGAACATCGCCAATCCCGTTGCCAATCCGGCTGCCAAGCCAAATTCTTTCCGCAGCGGTCCCGACGACCGCGGCCATTTCGGCATCTTCGGCGGGCGCTTCGTCGCCGAGACCCTGATGCCGCTGATCCTCGACCTCGAGAAGGCCTATTCGGACGCCAAGGCCGATCCGTCCTTCCAGGCCGAGATGAATGGCTATCTCAAGAACTATGTCGGCCGGCCCTCGCCGCTCTATTTCGCGGAGCGCCTGACCGAGCATCTCGGTGGCGCCAAGATCTATCTCAAGCGCGAAGAGCTGAACCACACCGGTTCGCACAAGGTGAACAACGTGCTCGGCCAGATCATGCTGGCGCGCCGCATGGGCAAGAAGCGCATCATCGCCGAGACCGGCGCCGGCCAGCACGGCGTCGCCACCGCGACGCTGTGTGCGCGCTTCGGGCTCGAATGCATCGTCTATATGGGCGCGGTCGACGTCGAGCGGCAGCAGCCCAACGTGATCCGCATGGAAATGCTGGGCGCCAAGGTGATGCCGGTGCAGTCGGGCACGCGCACGCTGAAGGACGCGATGAACGAGGCGCTGCGCGACTGGGTCACCAACGTGCACAACACCTTCTATTGCATCGGCACGGTCGCTGGGCCGCATCCCTATCCGATGCTGGTGCGCGACTTCCAGTCGATCATCGGCAACGAGACCAAGGCGCAGATGCAGGAGATCGAGGGCCGGCTGCCGGATTCGCTCGTCGCCTGCATCGGCGGCGGGTCGAACGCCATGGGCCTGTTTCATCCCTTCCTCGACGATCCTTCCGTGGAGATCTTCGGCGTCGAGGCGGCGGGCCATGGCCTGACCCAGCTGCACGCGGCCTCGATCGCCGGCGGCCGTCCCGGCGTCCTGCACGGCAACCGCACCTATCTGCTGATGGATGCCGACGGCCAGATCACGGACGCGCATTCGATCTCCGCCGGCCTCGACTATCCCGGCATCGGCCCGGAACATTCCTGGCTGCACGAGATCGGCCGCGTCAATTACCTGTCCGCGACCGATGACGAGGCGCTCGCGGGCTTCCAGCTGCTGTCGAAGCTCGAAGGCATCATCCCCGCGCTCGAGCCCGCGCATGCCATCGCCAAGGTCATGGAGCTCGCGCCGAAGCGGCCCCGGGACCATCTGATGGTCATCAACCTCTCCGGCCGCGGCGACAAGGACGTCCCGCAAGTCGGCGACATCCTGAGGGGCAAGAGCAAGTGACCACGCGCATCGACACACGTTTCGCGGAGCTCGCGAAGCAGGGCCGTCCGGCCTTCGTCACCTTCCTGATGGCCGGCGATCCCGATCCGGCGACGTCGCTCGAGATCATCAAGGCGCTGCCGAAGTCGGGCGCCGACGTGATCGAGATCGGGATGCCCTTCACCGATCCGATGGCCGATGGTCCGTCGATCCAGGCGGCCGGCCTGCGCGCGCTCAAGGCTGGCATGACGCTGAAGAAGACCCTCGATCTCGTGCGCGGCTTCCGCAAGGAGGACAACGCCACGCCGATCGTGCTGATGGGCTACTACAATCCGATCTACATCTACGGCGTCGACAAGTTTCTCGTCGATGCCAAGAGCGCCGGCGTCGACGGCCTCATCATCGTCGACCTGCCGCCGGAAGAGGACGAGGAGCTCTGCCTGCCCGCGATCAAGGCCGGCCTCAATTTCATTCGCCTGGCGACGCCGACCACCGACGACAAGCGTTTGCCGGCGGTGCTCGCCAACACCTCGGGCTTCGTCTACTACGTGTCGGTGACCGGCATCACCGGCGCGGCGGCCGCGGACTCCCATGCCGTGAGCGAGGCGGTGGCCCGCATCAAGCGGCATACGAAGCTGCCGGTCTGTGTCGGCTTCGGCATCCGCACGCCCGAGGCGGCCCGCGCCATCGCCGCGCATGCCAATGGTGCCGTGGTTGGTACCGCGCTGGTCGATGTCCTCAAGGCCAGCCTCGATGCCGAGGGGCGGGCGACCGCCAAAACCGTTAACGCCGTCGCGGAATTGACCGCAGCCCTGGCCCAGGGCGTCAGGGGCGCGCAGCAGGCGGCGGAATAGCCATAATTCCGCTGCCAAGGCGGGCGACACGGCGGCTTGCCGGGCCGGGACCCGGCCGCCATATATCCTTCATGCGATCCGGAAGCGGATTTGCACATCGGAGCAAACCATGAACTGGCTTACCAATGTGGTCCGGCCGAAGATCCGCAACATGCTGCGGCGGGAGACGCCGGAGAATCTGTGGATCAAGTGCCCGGATTCCGGACAGCTCGTGTTCTACAAGGACGTCGAGGCCAACCAGTTCGTCATTCCCGGCTCGAACTACCACATGCGCATGGGCGCGGTGGCGCGTCTGAAGTCGATCTTCGACAACGAGACCTGGTTCGACGTCGCGCTGCCCGACGTCACGGCCGACCCGCTGAAGTTTCGCGACGAAAAGAAATACGTCGATCGCATCAGGGATGCGCGGGCGCGCACCAATCTGAACGACGCGATCAAGGTCGGCTACGGCAAGCTCGAAGGTGCCGGCGTCGTCATCGCGGTGCAGGATTTCGACTTCATGGGCGGCTCGCTCGGCATGGCCGCGGGCGAGGCCATCGTGCGCGGGCTCGAGCTTGCGGTCGAGAAGAAATCGCCGTTCATCGTGTTCGCGGCCTCCGGCGGCGCCCGCATGCAGGAGGGCATCCTCTCGCTGATGCAGATGCCGCGCACCACGGTGGCGGTGCAGATGCTGCGCGAGGCGAAGCTGCCCTATATCGTCGTGCTGACCAACCCGACCACCGGCGGCGTCACGGCCTCCTATGCGATGCTCGGCGACATCCAGATCGCCGAACCCGGTGCGCTGATCGGCTTTGCCGGCGCGCGCGTGATCGAGCAGACCATCCGCGAGAAGCTGCCGGAAGGTTTCCAGCGCGCCGAATATCTCAAGGACCATGGCATGGTCGACATGGTCGTGCATCGCCACGAACTGCGTCCGACGCTGGCCCGGCTCTGCCGGATCCTGACGAAGGCGCCGGCGCTCGACAGCGTCTCGCAGTCGGTCGCGAGCCCGGCCCAGATCGTCGTGTCGCCCGAGACGGCGCCCGCTGCGCCCCACGCGTGAACGCTCCCTCCGACAGTACAAAAGCGCCGCTCGGTGAAATGATCGGGCGGCTGTCGGCCTTGCATCAGAAGCGCATCGATCTCGGGCTGGAGCGGATGCATCGCCTGCTCGAACGGCTCGGTCATCCCGAACGCAAGCTGCCGCCGGTGATCCACATCGCCGGCACCAACGGCAAGGGCTCGACGCTGGCGTATTTGCGCGCGACGCTGGAGGCGGCGGGCCTGCGCGTCCATGCCTACACCTCGCCCTATCTCGTCCGCATCAACGAATGTTTCCGGCTCGGCCGCGTCGGCGGCGGCGTGCTGGTCGGCGACGACGAATTGCTGGCCGCGCTGGCAGAGGTCGAACGCGTCAATGCCGGCGAGCCTGCCACCTTGTTCGAGCTGAAGACCGCCGCGGCCTTCCATCTGTTCGCGCAGCATCCGGCCGATGCCGTGCTGCTCGAAGTCGGCCTCGGCGGCCGCCTGGATTCGACCAATGTCGTCGATGCGCCGGCGGCCTGCGTGATCACGCCGCTCAGCATGGACCACATGGATTTTCTCGGCGACACGCTCACTGCGATCGCCGGTGAGAAGGCCGCCATCATCAAGCGCGGTGTGCCCGTGATCTCCGCCGAGCAGGCGCCCGAGGCAATGGCCGTGATCGAGGCGCAGGCGAAGCGCATGCGGGCGCCGCTGTTCGCGGCGAACGACAGCTGGCACGTCAATGTCGAGAACGGGCGACTGGTCTATTCGGACGAGCGCGGCCTGATGGATCTCGCCGCGCCGCGCCTGTTCGGCCGCCACCAGTTCGGCAATGCGGGCCTGGCGATCGCGACGCTGCGGGCGATCCGCACCTTCAAGGTCGATCAGGCGGCCTTCGAGGCCGGCATCGTCGGCGCCGAATGGCCGGCGCGGATGCAGCGCATCACTTCGGGCGCCCTGCTGGCCTGGGGTCCGCAGGGTTCGGAGATCTGGCTCGATGGCGGGCACAATGCCGAGGGCGGCCGCGTCGCCGCCGCCGCGCTCGGCGATCTCGAGGAGCGGGTGCCGCGCCAACTGGTGGTGATCGCCGGCATGATGGCCAACAAGGATGCGCAAGGGTTTCTGGCCAATTTCGCCGGGCTCACCCGTCACATCATCGCGGTGCCGATCCCCGAGACCGAAGCAGCGATGCCGGTCGACCGTCTCGCGGATGCCGCGCGCGGCCTCGGCATGCGCGTCGAGATCGCGCCGGGCATCGAAGCCGCGCTGCGCGCCCTGTCGAAGCTCGCCTATGAAGTGCCGCCGCGCATCCTGATCACCGGCTCGCTCTATCTGGCTGGCCATGTGCTCGGCCTCAACGGCACGCCGCCTGCATAGAGGTCTCGTGTCCCGCACGCGGTGCAGCGTGCAACGCTGCTCCGCAGAGCCGGGGCACGAGAGTGATGAGAATGCCAATGCCCATGCCCCTGACAATGTCCATGCGTTTTGCCGCGATTGCCGACGTCCACGGAAACCACCTCGCGCTGGAGGCGGTGCTGGCCGATATCAGCAGCCAGGGCATCGCCGACATCGTCAATCTCGGCGATATGCTGAGCGGCCCGCTCGATGCGCGCCGCACCATCGAGATCCTGATGCGGCTCGATGCCGTGCATGTGCTCGGCAATCACGACCGCTATCTGCTCGACCGCCCGCCGGAGAAGATGGGCTCCTGGGATCGTCCCGCGTTCGAAGCCCTCGATGCCGCCCAGCTCGACTGGCTGCGCGCGCAGCCCATGACGCGAATCTTTCGCGACGATGTCTTTCTCTGTCATGCGACGCCCGACAATGACGAAATCTACTGGCTCGACACCGTGCATCCCGACGGCACGGTCGCGCTGTCGCCGCGCGAGCGCATCGCGCAATTCGCGCAAGGCATCGCGCAATCGCTGATCCTGTGCGCTCACACGCACCTGGCGCGCGCCGTGCGACTTCCCGACGGCCGGCTGATCGTCAATCCCGGCAGCGTCGGCAGCCCCGGCTATCGCGACACGCATCCCCATCCGCATGTCGTCGAAGCCGGCACGCCGCACGCGCGCTATGCGATCCTCGACCGCGTCGATGGTGCGTGGCAGGTGACGTTCCGAAACGTCGCGTATGATCACGAGACCATGGCAGCGCTGGCCCGCCGCAACAATCAGCCGGAGCTCGCGACCGCGCTCGCGACCGGATGGATCTCGTAATCCGGATTGCGCTGCGCCCCGTCCGGGCTGCGCAAAACAAAACGGCCGGCTTTCGCCGGCCGCTTCCGAAAATAATCTGATGCGGAGCGGATCAGACCGCGGAGGTGATCCACTGCTGCAGCTTCGCCTTCGGCGCCGCACCGACCTGGCGGGAGGCCATCTCGCCGCCCTTGAAGATCATCAGGGTCGGGATCGACATCACGCCGTATTTGGACGCGGTCTTCGGGCTCTCGTCGACGTTGAGCTTGACGATCTTGACCTTGTCGCCCATCGCGCCGGCGATCTCGTCGAGGGCGGGGGCGATCATGCGGCAGGGGCCGCACCATTCGGCCCAGAAATCGACGACGACGGGGCCGTTCGCCTTGAGCACTTCGGCTTCGAAATCGGTGTCGGAAACCTTGCCAACGGCCATTTGAGTACCTCACTCGGTTGAAGAATCGGCGCGACCTGGAATCGCGCCGGGGATCATGGCGTCAACCTATGAACGGCCCCTTGCCGGGTCAAGGACGCTCACACCGAGATGAAGGGATGCCAGTGCCGCGTCCAGCGCGGGGGCCGAAATCTCCATATATTCAAGGGCCTCGGTCCAGAGCAGGACGGCGCGAACGGACCTTTGGGGATAAAGCCGGGCAAGGACCGCCCGGTACAGCGCGAGCTGCCGGACATAGGCGACGGGGGCCTCGGCCGCGCTCGCGGGCGCCGCCTGGTTGGTCTTGAAGTCGACGATCAGGACCTCATCCGGACGAACCACCAGACGGTCGATCTGGCCCGATACCAGCGCGCTGGTGCCGTCCGGCCGCGGCAACCGGCCGGCGATGGCGACCTCCGGCCGGCTGCCGGCCGCAAAGACCGGGGCGAAGCGCGGGTGCGCGATCAGGGCCAGCACCTTGTCGGCGAGCGCGATCCGGTCCGCCTCGGTCCAGTCCGCGGCGTTGCGCATCATGAAGCCGAGCGCGGCCTCGCGCCGGCGTTCGGCGGCGACGTCGGGCAGGGATTGCAGCAGCCGATGCACCAGCGTGCCACGCTGCAGCGCCAGGGCACGCGACTGCACCGTCTCGCCGGATCGCACCGGGCGGCCTTCTCCGGCGGACTGGCCGGACGGACGCACCGGATCGTCGTCGTCGCTCTCCTGCGGCCCAGGCGTCCGCAACCAGTCGGGCAAGACGATCTTGTTCTGCACCGATGAGGCCGGTGTCCCGAGCGCGACCACATCCTCCGGCCGGGCGAACCGCGTCACCTTGCCCAGCGGTGTCTCGATGACCTGCTTGTCGAGGCCCGACCCTGCGAGGCCGGTATCGATCAGGTCGTACCAGCTCAGTTTGCGGACGGTCCTCATGTTGCCGGGCATGCAGCCGCCGACGATCAGCCGGTCCGCGGCGCGCGTCATCGCCACATAGAGCAGCCGCCGATATTCGTCCTCGGTCTCGTCGATCATCGCCTTGCGCGCCGCGGCGACGGGTTTTGGATCATCCGCCTTGCGGCCGGCCCAGACCACGACCTCGCCGCCGTTGCCGCGCGGCACGCGGATCAGGCGGAGCCGCTGCGAATCCGCCGGCGAGGAGGTGGTATCGACCATGAAGACGACGGAAGCCTCGAGGCCCTTGGCGCCGTGCACCGTCATCACCCGTACCTCGTCGCGGGTGATTTCCATGTCACGCTTGACCTCGGTATCGGCCGAGCGCAGCCACGCCATGAAACCCTGCAGCGAGGCCGGCGCCTTGCGTTCGTAATTCAGCGCCAGCTCGAGGAACTCATCGAGCGCGTCGTTGGCCTCGAAGCCGAGCCGGCGCAGGATGCGGGCGCGGCCGCCGTCGCCGCCGAGCAGCCAGGCGTAGAATGCGAAGGGCGTCTCCTCGCGGGCGCGCCTCTCGCAGGCCTCCAGCCGGCGCAGCACCGCCGTGAACTTTTCGCTTCCGGCCGCATGCTCGCCGAGGGCGCGGCGCAGCGATCCCTTGCGATCGAAAGCCAGCGCGAACAGGTCGTCGTCGTCGAGCCCGAACAGTGGGCTCTTCAGCGCCACGGCGAGAGCCAGATCGTCCTGCGGCAGCAGCAGGGCATCGGCGAGATTCATCAGGTCGATGATCGCGATGTGCTCGGTCAGCTTCAACCGGTCGGCACCGGCGACCGGGATGCCAGCATGTTTCAGGGCCTGGATCACGGCGTCGAACGCATTGCCGCGCCGGCGCACCAGGATCAGCATGTCGCCATAGCGCAGCGGACGGCGCTCGCCCTCGTGCCCCGTCAGCGTGCCGCTCTCGACGAGCTGCCTGATCTCGGCCTGGATGCGACGGGCGAGCTTGACCTCGGGACTGGTGACGGCGACGCCGTCGAACGGCGCGCGCCAGCCCTCGATGTCCTGCCGCTCGTCGGCTTCGGCGAGATCCCAGAGCTCGACCACGCTCGGCCCCGCATCCGCCAGCGCGTTGTGCAGCGGGTGGCCGATGTCGACGGAATGGATGCTCTTGTAGATCGCGGGATCGCGGAAGACGTGGTCGACCGAGTGCAGGATGGTGGCGCCCGACCGGAACGAATAGGTGAAGGCCACCGGATCGAAGGTCAGCCCGGCCGCGGTGAATTTGCGATGCAGCTCGCGCCGGCGTGCATCGAATTCCCGCGGCTGCGCGCCCTGGAACGAGAAGATCGACTGCTTCTCGTCGCCGACGGCGAAGATGGTGCGGTTCAATCCCTCGCGCGCGCCTTCGCCGGCGGTGAACTCCGAGATGATATGCGCGACGATGTCCCATTGCCGCGGACTGGTGTCCTGCGCCTCGTCGATCAGGACATGGTCGACGCCGCGGTCGAGCTTGTAGTGAACCCAGCCGGAGGAGACGCGGTCGAGCATCGCCAGCGTCTTGTCGATGAGGTCGTCATAGTCGAGCAGCCCGCGCTCCTGCTTCTCGCGGCGGTAGTTCGCGGCGGCCGCGGTCGCGATGTGCAGGAGAGCCGTGCTGCGGTCGCGCATGACGACGGCGCGCCGCTTTTCGATCAGCGGCTCGAGGCGCTGCGCCTCGCTCTCGAACAGCCGCGCGACTGACGGATTGTGGTCGGCGAATTTCTTGGTCAGCACCGCCTTGCGCGGCAGCCTGTCGTCGGTGAGGAAGACGCCGAGATAGGCATCGACCTGCGCGGCCCCGGTGAAGGCCTTCGCCTCGCGCAGGCGGCCGGCCTGGTCCTTGTCCGACTTGCTACCCTCGTCTAGCGCGAAGGCGATGTCGTCCCAGCGCGTTCGCGGCAGGAATGGCCCGTCGAGGATCTCGGTCTCGACCGCCTCGATGCGGTCGCTTGCGTCGACGCCGAGCACGGCGGCCATTTGAGTTGCGGCCATTGCCGCATTGCCGGCCTCGTCGGTCCAGGCCATGAAATGATCGCGGCTGAGGCAGGCCTCGCGGACGACCTCCTTGAAGGTGACGTCCGCGGCGCTCGCCATCGCGGTCAGCAGCGCGCGGCCGGTGACGCTGTCGGGATCGCGCGCGGCCTCGAGCAGCACCTTCAGATTGGCGCGCTCCATCATCTCGGTCTGGTCGCGCTCGTCGATCACGGCGAACCGCGCCGGCACATTAGCCTCGAACGGAAACTGCTGCAGCAGGCGCGTGCAGAGCGCGTGGATGGTCTGCACCTTCAGGCCGCCCGGCGTCTCCAGCGCGCAGGCGAACAATTTACGCGCCTCGCGGCACAGTCTTGCCGTGGGATGCGGGATGCCGACCGCGACGATGGCCTTGCGAAGCGCGTCGTCGTCCAGCGTCACCCAATGGCCGAGCGTCGTGAAGACGCGCTCCGCCATGTTGGCGGCAGCCGCCTTGGTGAAGGTGATGCACAGGATCTTTTCCGGCGGCACGCCCGACAGCAGGAGGCGGATCACGCGCTGCACCAGCACATGCGTCTTGCCCGAGCCGGCATTCGCCGACACGAAGGCCGATGCGGTCGGGTCGGAGGCGCGCGCCTGCCTTGCGCGAACCTCGTCGGGGATGGGGCGCGGCGCCTTCACCATTCCTCGGCTCCGAGGCCGCCGGCCGCCGACCATTCCTTGATCCGGGCGAGGTCGTCATAGGCGCCGTAGCGGTTGGCCCACATCGGCAGGTTCAGCGAGGTGTAGGGCTGGCTCTCGTCGTCGAAGGCGCGGATCAGCGCCTCCAGCTTGGCCCGCGCTTCCGTCGCCGCGACGTCCGGCGGTTGCGGCTCGTCGCCGGGTTTGAACTTGAGCTCGATGAGGCGCTCCTCTCCCGGCGGATTGTTGCCGCTGAGGCGGACATAGACGAGCTGGCTCACCGATGCGCCGGCGTCGATGCCGGGAAAGCCGCCGTCGCGCAGGATCGCCGCTTCCAGCGTCAGCTGCGGCGACAGGCCCATGCGGACCTGCTTGCCGGTCGGCGGCTGGCCGGTCTTGTAGTCGAGGATCGCGTATCCGCCGCCCTTGCGCCGTTCGATACGGTCGGCGCGCGCGGTCAGGCGGAAGCTGCGCTCCGCGTCGAGCGGGATCGAGATCTCGCCCTTGGTTTCCGCGGCGATCGCCTCGATCGCGCCGCGCCGTGCCGTCTCCCATTCGCCGAACCAGCGCGCGATGCGCTGGAACCGCGGCCACCACAAGGCGCGCGCTTCCGGGCGCTCCATCAGCGGCGCGAAATAGCGCTCGCCGATCGCGCGCAGCACGCGGACGGGATCCTCGGGCAGGTGCGTGGCGTAAGTCTCCGTGAACTCGCCGAGCGCATCGTGGATCGCCGAGCCGCGATCCGCCGCCGACAGCGGCATGTCGACCGGATCGAGGGCGTCGAGCCGCAGGATATGCCGCGCATAGATCGTGTAGGGATCGCGCAGCCAGTCCTCGATCGCGGTGACCGACAGTCGCAGCGGCCGCGCCGCGCGCGGCGGCTTCGGCTCGGGCTGCCTGACGGGCTTGACCTCCGCGGGCTGATCCAGCGCGGCGGCAAACTGCACATAGGTCTCGCCGGCGCGCACGGCGGCGCTCCAGAGATCGTTGCCCGCCACCGCCTCCAGCCGGTGCAGGAAGCGCGAGGCCACGGCCGGCGCGCCGCCGGCCTTGGCGGCGTGGGTCAGAATCACTTCGCCGGCGCCCAGCAGCTGCGCGAAATCGTGCGCGGAAAGACCGATGCGCCGTTCCGGCAGGTCGAGGCCGAGTTCGTGCCGCATCGGCCGGCTGAGCCAGGGATCGATCCGTGGCGCCGGTGGCCAGACGCCTTCGATCAGGCCGCCGACGATGATGCGGTCGGCCTGCATCAGGCGCGATTCCAGCGGACCGTAGATCTGCAGGCGCGCGCCCGGACGGTCGCGCCGCCGTACCGCACGGTCGGCGAAGGCGGTCTGGAACACTTCGGCATAGTCGGACGGCGGCACCGGCAATCCGCTGGTCGTGCCGCCGCGCAAGAGATCGTCGAAGGCGGCCGCCAGCGCCAGGCCCTCGCGCTCCTCGAAAGCGAGCGGAATACCCATCTCGTCGCGCGACAGCGCGATCAGGATCTCGCGATGCCGGTGCGCGAGCTCGGCGAAGTCGTGCGGACGTGACGGCTCCAGCGCCTCGACCGGTGCCAGCGCCTGTCGCAACGCTTCGATCAGCGCCTGGATGCGCTCGAGATCCTCCGCCTTGAGTCGCGCGCGCGGCTCGGCGTGATGCAGCGGCGAGGCTTCGCTGCGCCAGAGCTTTTCCAGCGCCTCGCGAAACCGGGTGAAGTCGCGCGACAGGCCCGCGGTGCCGGGCGGCGGCCGCGTGCCGCGCAGCAGCGCCAGTTCGAGGCTCTGGATCGCCGCATGCCACGCACCCGCCGCACGGCCGAGCCGGCACAGCGGATGTTTCAGCAGCGCCAGCAGCGTCGCCGGCTCGAGGCCCCGCGTCGCCGCTTCCGCGGCGAGCCGCGCGAACACGCCGGCCGACGTCTCCATCAGCACGTCGCCGCCCGAATCGTCGAAGGACAGATTCCAGCGCGTCAGCGCCGCCATCACCCGCCGCGCCAGCGCGCGATCCGGCGTCACCAGCGCCGCCGACCGGCCGAGATGCCGCGCCTCGCGCATCGCGATGGCAATCGCCAGCGCTTCCATCTCGGGATTGGGCGCCTCGACGACTTTGAGGTCGGCCATGCCGGCCTTGATCCGGGCGGCGATCTCAGGCTGCTTCAGCCGGTCGTGCCACACTTCCGTCGTGGCCGAGGGGCGCATCGATTCGGAGGCGAGCAGGTCGCGGCCGCCCGCGGCCGGCGGCTGCAGCAGCTCGACGTCGCTGCGCTTGATGCCGAGGCGCTGCAGCAGCGCGTGCAGTGCATATTGCGGATGGTTCGAAGCCGGCGGCTCGACGAACTTGCCGAGCGCATCGCGCACGCCGCCGATGATTCGCCAGGCGTCCTCGTCGAGATCGGTGTCGAGCCCCGGCAGCACCACGGCGCCATGCGGCAGCGCTGCGACCGCATGGAGGAACTTTGCCGTCGCCGGCATCGAGCCGGTCGAACCGGCGGCGATCACGGGCCCTGCGGGATGCGCGGTCAGGCGCCGCGCCTCCGCCGCGATCAGGAGGTCGCGCCGCGCCGCGGGCTCGATCCGGTTGATCTCGGCCAGATGCGCCGGCCAGGCGATGCGCGCGATGCGCAGGAACTGCAGCGAGTGCTGCCAATATTGATCGAGCTGGTCCGGGATCAGCCCGTCCAGCGCGCTCCAGTCGACGCCGCGCGTCACCATGTCGTCGATCAGCCGCGCGAGATCCGAGGCGAGCGCCAGCGTCGAGGCAGGACCGCCGACCACGAGCGGCGACAGAACCGGTCCCTTCGCCCAGGCCGCGACGAGTTGCGCCAGCGTCAGCCGGCGCTCGAGGTCGCCGAGCCGCGGCGGAATGTCGAGCGAGGCTTCGCCGGAGAACTGCTCGCTCTCGCCGGCGAAGGCGAGTTCGTCCTCGTCGATGTCGCCGAGCGCGACGATACGCGGCAGCACCACCGCGTCGGTCTTCATCTCGTCGAGGAAGATCTCGCGGACCACGCGCATGGCACGCCGCGTCGGCAGATACAGCGTGGCATCCGCCAACCGTGCCGGCTCCTTGCGCGCCTCGAAGCCCGCGACCAGCCGGCCGTCCAGCAGCGCGGTAACCACCGTGCGCAGGAACGGAACCGAGATGGGAACGCTGAAGACGCGCATGGGCAGCCTGATTCGAGATCAGGGCAATATAGGGAGGCGGCTTCAAATGGATATGGGGGAGGCGATATCGTCCCCGCTGTTCGCGAGGTTGCCCGCTCTCGTGCCCCGGACTCAGCGCGGCATGCCATGACGCGCTGCCGAGCCGGGGCCCGGTGCCGTAGGGTGGGCAAAGGCGCACTTGCGCCGTGCCCACGACTTTTCCGATGGCAACAGGTGGTGGGCACGCTTCGCTTTGCCCACCCTACGGCACTGTGCTCGAGCGCGGCGCTACGCCACGCTCACCAGAAACGCCTCTTCCGCGGCATGCACGGCGTCGGGCGTGCCGACATGCATCCAGACGCCGTCGAGGCGCAGGCCGAACAGCCGCTCCTGTGCGTTGGCGCGGTCGAACATCTCCGTCAGCGAGAATTCGCCGGATGGCGCATCGGCGAAGATCGCGGGCGACAGGATGGCCGCGCCGGCATAGACGAAGGGCACGACCTCTTTCTCCTTGCGCTTGCGCAGGGCGCCGTCGGGCAGCATGCCGTAATCGCCGCGGCCGCCATAGCCGATGCTGGTCGCGGTCGGCGCCATCAGCAGCAGGATGTCCATGCGCGCGGGGTCGAAATTCTCGGCGAGCCGCGCCAGGTTGGAGCGGACGCCGTCGATCCACAGCGTGTCGGAATTGAGGTGGAAGAACGGCGCGTCACCGAGCAGGGGCAGCGCCTTGACCACGCCGCCGCCGGTGCCGAGCACCTGGTCGCGTTCGTCCGAAATGGTCACGCGGGGACGCTGGCGCTTGGCGACATGGTCGATGATCTGGTCGCCCAGGTAATGCACGTTGACGACGGCCTCGGTGACGCCGGCCTCGCCGAGCTTGTCGAGCACGTGGTCGAGCAGCGGCTGGCCCGCCACCGGCACCAGCGGCTTCGGCATCTTCTCCGTCAGCGGCCGCATGCGCAGGCCAAATCCTGCGGCGAGCACCATGGCTTTGGTCGGTTTGACGGACATCCCTGGCCTTCTCAGATTCGTCTTTCCTGCCGGAATCGATGGTGCATTTGCAGGACATCTAGCACGAGACCAGGCCCGCCGCACCGCGTCCAAATGGCCTTAGCCAGCCGCCGTGACGATTGTACGACGACGGTCGCCGCTACGCTCCGATGGGGGCGGACCGGGCCTTTCTCTTCTTGTCGCCGACCTTGAGGAAATTGACCCCGATCTGGTCGCCATTGACCCAGGCCAGTTCGCAGCGCCGGTAGGCGAGCCCGGTGGACGACAGCAGCAGGAAGAACTCCTTCAGGTGCAGGCCCTCGACCGATCCGTCGATCGTCAGCTTGGCCCCGCTCTCGGAGACGTCCTCCATCATGCAGTCCCGCCGCCAGGTGCCGTCGATTCCCATCATCTGGGCCGGCACGCCGCGTTCGAAAACAACCCGGTTGCTGCCGCGCTGGTCCGTCTTCAAAGCCATTCGTCGCTCCAGCCCCTTTTTGCCCGGCTGCTTGGACGCGATGATAATGACGGGATGGCTAACAGCCGGTAAATCAGGTTCCGGCCGGCGCCTGGGGCGGCGGTACGTTGGCGAGATACCAGTCGCGCAGCTGCGCCAGCGCCGGATGCGCCAGCGAGCGCTGCAGATAGGTCCAGATCCGCGGCTGGTGGCGCAGGTAATGCGGCTTGCCGTCGCGGCGGTTGAGCCGTGCGAAGGTGCCGAGCAGGCGGGTGTTCCGCTGCGCCGACATGATCGCATAGAGTTCGGCGAAGCCGGCGGCGTCGAAGCCCGCATCGCCGGCGCGCCGCGCCTTGATATAGCGCGACAGCAGCGTCAGCTCGACGCTCTCGGGCACGTCGATGCGCGCATCCTGCAGCAGCGAGACCACGTCGTAGGCGTGCGGGCCGAGCACGGTGTCCTGGAAATCGATCACGCCGATTCGGGCGATGCCGGTCCGCTCCGGCAGCCAGATCAGGTTCGGCGAATGATAGTCGCGAATCACCCAGGTCTTCGGCGCGGCCAGCGGCTTCTGCAGCAGGTCGCGCCACATCGCGACGAACGCGCGGTGCTGCTCCGCGCCGAGCGGCGCGTTGCGGTCGGGCAGATACCATTCCGGCATCAATCCGATCTCGATCAGCAGGGCGTCGAGGTCGAACGTCGGGATGGCATAGGTCTGGCCGGCCAGCGGCAGGGTGTCGGGCAGCGCCTTGCCGTGCAGGGCGGCGAGCACGTCGGTTGCGGCTTCGTAGCGCGCGGTGATCGGACGCGGCGGATCGCCCTCGATGACGCCTTCGGTGCCGAAATCCTCGGTGATCAGAAAGCCGTGGTCGAGATCGGCATGGTGAATCGCCGGCGCGGAAATGCCCTGCGCGCGCAGCCCCTCGTCGATGGCGACGAAGGGTTTGACGTTTTCGGCCAGATGCACCGCGGCGCTGTAGGATTTGCCGTTGTACAGCGCCGCGCCATCCGGCCGCTGCGGCGAATTCATCAGGATGACGACGCCGTCCTCGCGCGCGAGCCGCGCATAGGACCGTGTCGAGGCATCGCCCGCCATGCGCCGGCGCGTCGCATCGCCATAGCCGCTGGCGCCGAGGAATTCGCGCAGCGCCTGCAGCCGCGCGACTTGTGCGGCGCTCCTGCCGTGACCGATGATGTCGGCCCTGCGCGCATCATGGCCGAGCGACGCATCATGCGTCAGCGCGATGTCGATGCGGTCCGCGGGCATCGCCGCGGGTGCGCGCTCCGGCCATTCGATCAGCACCAGGGTCGCCTCCGGGAGCGGCGACAGGCCGATCTCCTCGAGCTCGCTCGCATCCTCGATGCGGTAGAGATCGGCATGCAGCACCGCGAAGGGCGGCAGCTCGTAGGTCTGGACCAGCGTGAAGGTCGGGCTCGGCACGTCCAGCGTCTCGTCGCCGGCGAGGTAGCGGATCAGGCTGCGGGCCGCCGCGGTCTTGCCGGCGCCAAGATCGCCGGTGAGCGTGATGACGTCGCCGGGGCCGATCAGCAAAGCGAGGTCGGCCATCAATTGTCCGGTGGCCGTCTCGCTGTCGAGCGTGACGGAGAATGTGGCCGGCGCGCTCATTCGGCGGCGTCGCGATGCGCCGCCTGGTCGGTCGGGAAATCGCAGATCACGACCGTGCCGCGGCCGACGATGGAATCCACCCGCACCTTGCCGCCATGCAGCTCGACGAAGGAGCGCACCAGGGACAGGCCGAGGCCGGCGCCGCGGTGACGCGAGCCCTGCGAGCGGCTTTCGAACCAGTTGAACACCTTGTCCTTCATGTCGGCGGGAATTCCGGGCCCGGAATCCGTCACCGTGAAGATCACGCTGCGCTCGGTGCGGCGCGCGCTGATGCCGACGGTGGAATCCTGCGGCGAGAAGCCGACGGCATTGGCGAGCAGGTTATAGAGCACCTGCACCACGCGCTTCTCGTCGCCGATGAAGCTGCCGACGTCGGGCGCGATCTCGACCTTGAGGCGGATGCGGTCGGTGGCGAGCCGGTCCTGGATGCCCTCGGCCGCCAGCTCGATCGTCTTGCTCACGTCGACCGGGCCGAGCTCCAGCTTCATGGCGCCGGCATCGATTGTGGCGAGATCGAGAATGTTGTTGGTCAGCGCGAGGAGCGCGTTGGTCGATTTTGTGACGTAGTCGAGATACTCCGCCTGCTTCGGCGTCAGCGGCCCGGTCGAGGGATCGCTGAGGAAATGCGCGAAGCCGATGATGGTGGTGAGCGGCGAACGCAGCTCGTAGGAGACGTGGTGGACGAAATCCACCTTCATCTGGTCGGCGGCTTCCAGCGCCTCGTTGCGCTCGCGCAGCGCGCGCTCGACATTCTCGGTGTCGGTGATGTCCTGGAAGGTCAGCATGGTCGCGCCGTCATGCAGCGGGCGGATCATGCCGTCGAGCACGCTGCCGTCCTTGCGCTCCAGCTTCAGCGGCACGTCGGCGCGGTTTTCGATCGAGGTGACGGCCTCGCGGATCTGCCGCCAGACCGCGGGATCGTCGAACAGCTGGTGGCACCAGCCTTCGACGGTCTGGATGTGCGGCTCGTCGCGCATGGCATCGCTCGAGAGCTTCCACATCCGCACGAAAGCCGGGTTGAACAGCTGCGCCCGGCCGTTGCTGCCGAACACCGCGACGCCCTCGGCGAGGCTGTCCAGCGTCTCGCGCTGCACCCGGATCATGCCGTCGAAGCGGCGGGCGAGCTCCAGGCTCTCGGTGACGTCGTCGAACAGGTAGGTGACGCCGCCCTCGGGGTTCGGCGTCGTGACCACCGACAGCGCGCGGCCGTCGGGCAGGTACCAGGTGTCCTTGGCGGTCTCGACCGCGCGATAGGCCTCGTGCAGCTTGGCCTTCCAGGCGCGGAAGTCCGGCTGCTCCTGCAGCTTGCGCGCGGCGCGCAGCTGGTCGAGCACGCTGGAATCATCGGGATTGCTGTCGAGGAAGGTGCGGTCGAGGTCCCACAGCCGCCGGTAGGAATCGTTGTAGAAGGCGAGCCGGCGCTGGCCGTCGAACACGGCGACGCCCGACGACAGCTGGTCGAGCGTGCGCCGATGTGCCTCCGCCATCCGCACCAGCGCCGAGCTCAGCGCGGCCGCTTCGCTGGCATCGATGGCGACGCCGATGCTGCCGCTGCCGACATTGATGGCGCGCACATCGTAGATGCGCCGCTCGCCGCCGATCACGATCGGCAGGCGCGAGGTGAAGCTGGTGCCGTCCTTGAGGGTACGCTCCATGGCGGTGCGGTCGGCGCTGTCGAGCAGCTCCAGCCGGCGCTCCTGCGCGTCGGTGACGCTGGCTGCCTCGGTCGCGCGGACATAGGCAGGATTGGCGTAGGTCAGCGCGCCATTCTCCGCCTTGGCCCAGATCGGCCAGGGCGCCGCGGCGGCAAAGCCGCGCAGCATCTCGGTCTCGTCGGCGAGCGCCCTGTAGCGCAGATGGGTCTCGGCCAGTTCGCGGCGCAGCCCTGACAGTTCGCGGATCCGGACGATGGCCTGGCCGCCGATGGCGCGGCCGATCGCCTCGAGCGTATGGCCGTGTGCCGTGGTCAGCGTCAGCTGAAAGCCGTCGCCATGCTCGCGCAGCGCATCGACCGCATGGTCCATCTGCAACGCCGGCTCGGGCGGCAGCCAGGTTCCGAAGGCCAGCACGCGCTGCGGTGAGGAATCGCGCGGCAGCACCAGCGCGATGTCGCCGGAGATCTGCGCGCGGTCGTCGCCGGCGGGCCAGGAGATCAGGATCTGGGGT
The DNA here is from genome assembly GCA_964423245.1 of uncultured Bradyrhizobium sp. Lineage (GTDB taxonomy): Bacteria > Pseudomonadota > Alphaproteobacteria > Rhizobiales > Xanthobacteraceae > Bradyrhizobium. The sequence goes on from CAYREH010000002.1 coordinate 130,974, forward strand.
TCGGCGAACAGCAGCGCCCCGAAACGGTCGGCCTGCAGTTGCAGCTCCCCGATCCGCGCGCGCAGCCGCGCCTCGTTCCGCGCCGTGCGCACCCGCGTGCGCATCAGCTGGATCGCGGCGACGACCGAGAAGCCGAGCAGCGCGAGCGCGGTGGCCAGCACCGCCAGTTCCTGGCGGTCGAAATCAAGAAAGGTCGTGAGCGTGTCGATGAGGTCGGCGGCCTTCGCCGGCGCAGCCGGCAGCAGCGCTGCGAGAGCACTTCCCAAAAGGCCATTGCGCACCAGCGAAGTGCACGACAGCAGCGTCCGACGCATCGACTCGATCACGCCTGACATAGTTGCCCCAAAGACCGCACGAATTTCCCCGCGGCGACCCCCGTCGCACGCGAATCAAAGGACAATACCCCCACGGTGACTCCACCGGTAAGAGTCCAGATCGTGAACGCGAAGGCGGCCCCAAAAAAATGCCGGGCGGAGAGTTCCCTCGCGCGAAGGGTTGCGCGACGATTCGCTCGGAATTGCCGAGGGTTAGCGGTCAAGCAAGAGTGGACGAGCTGCTGCCACATATGCAGGTGCGCTCCCTCCCCCGCTTGCGGGGGCGGGTTGGGGAGAGGGCCGTCTCTGCGACGGGACTCTCCTCCCGGAGGCAAGAACCCTCACCCGGCGCTTTGCGCCGACCTCTCACGCAAGCGGGAGAGGTGAACCGCTTACCGTCCCGTCGAGCCGAACCCGCCTTCGCCGCGAACGGTGGCGGACAGCGTGTCGACCGGAACCAGCGCGGCCTGCACCACAGGCGCGATCACCATCTGGGCGATTCGCTCGCCGCGACGGATCACGAACGGCGCGGGACCGTGATTGATCAGGATCACCTTGATCTCGCCGCGGTAGTCGGCGTCGATCGTGCCGGGCGCATTCAGCACCGTGACGCCGTGCTTGGCGGCAAGGCCCGAGCGCGGCCGCACCTGGGCCTCGTGGCCCGCCGGCAGCGCGATCGCAAGTCCGGTCGGCACCAAGGCGTAGCGCCCGGGCGCAAGCGTGACCGGCTCCGTGTCGGGAACCGCTGCGCTCAGATCGAGGCCGGCGGCGTCCGCGGTCTGGTAGGCGGGCAGGTGCAAGCCCTCGGCATGCGGCAGGCGTTGCAGTTCGACGTTGATCTTCGCGTTCAAGATGCCGGCTCCCGGGATGTATAGGCGGTGTCTTTGGCGACCGGCTCTTTCGCGATCTGCGCGATCAGCTCGACGGCGACCTGCTCCTTGGTCATGACCGGCCAGGACTCGACGACGATGTCGCCGTCCTGGCGGCGGAGCAGGTGGACGGTGTTGCGGTCGCCGCCCATCACGCCGGTCGCCGGCGACACGTCGTTGGCGACGATCCAGTCGCAGCCCTTGCGGGCGAATTTGGTCTTGGCGTTGTCGATGAGGTGCTCGGTCTCGGCGGCGAAGCCGATCACCAGCGGCGGGCGCCCCTCCGCCAGCTTCGAGATGGTGGCGAGGATGTCGGGATTCTCGACCAGCTGCAGCGGCGGAATGCCGGCCGAGCTCTTCTTCAGCTTCTGCCCGCCCTCATTGGCGACGCGCCAGTCGGCGACCGCGGCTGCGAAGATGGCGATGTCGGCGGGCAATGCGGCCTGCACCTGCTCCAGCATCTGCCGTGCGGACTCCACATGCCTGACGGTGACGCCGGGCGGATCGGCGAGATCGACCGGCCCGCTCACCAGGATCACCTCGGCGCCTGCGGCCTGCGCCGCCGCGGCGATCGCAAAGCCCTGCTTGCCCGAGGAGCGGTTGGCGATGTAGCGCACCGGGTCGATCGGCTCGTGGGTGGGACCTGCGGTGATCAGCACGCGCTTGCCGGCGAGCGGCCGCGGCACCGGCGGCCGCAGCAGCCGCTCGGCGGCATTTGCGATCTCGCTGGCCTCGGACATGCGGCCGACACCGGCCTCGCCGGCTTCGGCCATCTCGCCGGAATTGGGCCCGATCAGCAGCACGCCGTCGCGCTGCAGCTGCGCGACGTTGCGGCGCGTCGCGGCGTTGTTCCACATCATCGGGTTCATCGCCGGTGCCAGCAGCACCTTGCGATTCGTCGCGAGCAGGATGGCGCTGGCGAGATCGTCGGCGTGGCCGTTCGCCATCTTCGCCATCAGGTCGGCGGTGGCGGGCGCCACCACGATCAGATCGCACTCGCGCGCCAGGCGAATGTGGCCGGCGTCGAACTCGCTCTGCGGGTCGAACAGGTCGGTATGGACGCGCTCATGCGACAGTGCGCTGACTGCCAGCGGCGTCACGAATTGCTGCGCCGCCTTGGTCAGCACGCAGCGCACCTCGATGCGCCGCTCCTTCAGCCGGCGGATCAGGTCGAGCGATTTGTAGGCGGCGATGCCGCCGCCGATGATCAGGGTGACGCTGGCCTCGGCCACGGCGCCCGTGCGCTGGGGACCGGGCGCGGGAGCTGTCGGCACCGCGAACGGCGTCAGTGGCTCCTCGCGGCCCTCGATCAGTTCCCCGAGGATGACCCGGACCTCTTCCTCGACCGACCTGCGGTTCCTGGCCGAGCGCAGCCGCAGATAGGTTTTGACGGCATCGTCGAGCTTGCGGATGGTCAGGCTTGCCAAGGCGCCCTCCAGCACAGAATGATATCAATGCTATCACTCACATGATTGCAGTGCAATCACAGATTCCGGACGGCGATCAGGATGCCGATGAAGGTGGCGGCGATGATCCAGAGCGCCACGGTGCGCCAGCGGGTTTTGCGGCCCTCGCTGCGGCCCATCGCGGCGATGCTCTCCGGCGACAGCCGGATGCCCTCCCGCGTCATGGTTTCGAGCTGCTCCAGTACGGCGACCGAGCGTGCGGCGATCTCGGGCAGGCGCATCAGCACGCGGGCCAGTTCCCCGCCGCCCGCCAGCGCCCCCTCGACCTTGCCGATCGGACCGAGATTGCGCTCGATCCATTCGCGCACCACGGGATCGGCGATCTTCCAGATGTCGAGCTTGGGATCGAAGCCGCGCGCGACGCCCTCGACCACCACCATGGTCTTCTGCAGCAGGATCAGCTCGGGCCGCGTCGTCATGTCGAACAGGCCGGTGACCTCGAGCAGCAGCGTCAGCAGCCGCGCCATCGAGATCTCCTCGGCGGTGCGGTTGTGAATGGGCTCGCCGATGGCGCGGATGGCCTGTGCGAAATTCTCGACCGAGTGATGCGCCGGCACATAGCCGGCCTCGAAATGCACCTCCGCGACGCGGCGGTAATCGCGGGTGATGAAGCCGAGCAGGATCTCGGCGAGGAAGCGCCGCTCCTTCATGCCGAGCCGGCCCATGATGCCGAAATCGACCGCGACCAGCCGGCCGGCATCGTCGAGGAACAGATTGCCCGGATGCATGTCGGCGTGGAAGAAGCCGTCGCGCAGCGCGTGCCGCAGGAAGCTCTGGATCACCTTGCGGCCGAGATCGGGCAGGTCGACCTGCGCCTCTTCGAGCCGCCTGCGGTCGTTCAGCGCGATGCCGTCGATCCACTCCATCGTCAGCACGTTGTGGGTGGTGCGGTCCCAGTCGACCTCCGGCACGCGGAAGTCCGGATCGTCGCGGGTGTTCTCCGCCATCTCGGACAGCGCCGCCGCTTCCAGCCGCAGGTCCATCTCCATCGCGACCGAGCGCGACATGGTGTTGATCACTTCGACCAGCCGCAGCCGCCGCGCCTCGGCGGAATGGGCCTCGGCCTTGTGCGCGACATAGAAGAAATCGGAGAGGTCGCGGCGGAAGCGCGCGGCCACGTTCGGCCGCAGCACCTTCACGGCGACAGCCTTGCGGACGCCGTCGCGCAGCACCTCGCCGCGATGCACCTGCGCGATCGAGGCGGCGGCCACCGGCGGGCCGAGGCTCGCAAACACCTCCGTCAGCGGCCGCTCCAGCGAGGTCGCGATCACGGTCTCCGCTTCCTCGCGCGAGAAGGGCGGCAGGCGATCCTGCAGGCTTTCGAGGTCGCGCGCCATGGCCACGCCGACGACGTCGGGACGGGTTGCCAGGAACTGCCCGAGCTTGAGATAGGCCGGGCCCATCCGGGTCAGCGCGCGCGACATCCTTGGCGCGTCCTTGGGGCCGCGTCGCTCGATCAGGCGGGCAAGCCTGAGCGCGAGCTGGCCGGGCGGCGGCACCAGGCTGGGATCGACCGAGCCGAACACGCCCTCGCGCGCGAACACGAACGCAGCGCGCATCAGGCGCGCGATGTGGGTGATGGCAGAGATCACAAACGCCAGCCCGAATGCAGCGCGACGATGCCGCCGGTCAGGGTCTGCCAGGTCACGCGGGAGAAGCCGGCGTCGCGGATCATGTCGGCGAAGGCGTTCGGCTTCGGAAACTTGCGGATCGATTCGACGAGATACTGGTAGGACTCGGCATCGCCGGTCACCATGCGGCCGAGCGGCGGGATCACCTTGAACGAGAACAGGTCATAGAGCTTGTCCAGCCCGGGCATCTCGACGGTGGAGAATTCCAGGCACAGGAATCGGCTGCCGGGCTTCAGCACGCGATAGGCTTCGCGCAGCGCAAGGTCGATCTGCGGCACGTTGCGGATGCCGAACGCGATCGTATAGGCATCGAAACTCCGGTCCGCGAAGGAAAGCGCTTCGGCGTTGCCCTCGACGAAATCGACCTGGCCATCGAGATGCCGCTTCGCGGCGCGCTCGCGCCCCACCGCCAGCATGTCGGAATTGATGTCGCAGACGGTGGCGTGGAAGCCGGAACCCGCCGCCTTGGCGGCGCGGAACGAGATGTCACCGGTGCCCCCGGCGACATCGAGCAGGGCGAACGGCCGGTCGGATCTCGGCGGGTCGAGCGCGGTGATCATGATGTCCTTCCAGACCCGGTGCAGGCCTCCGGACATCAGATCGTTCATCAGGTCATAGCGCGACGCCACGCTGTGAAACACGTCGTTCACCAGCGTCTGTTTCTCGCCCAGGGGCACGTCCCTGAAGCCAAAATGCGTGGTTTCGCCCGGCCGATCCATTACTGTACTCCACTGGGCGAACCATAGCGCGCCCGCCGCAATGGCGCTATCACACCGCCCCCATAAGGTGAATGGCCGAGCATGCCTGAATTGCCCGAAGTCGAGACCGTCCGCCGCGGCCTTCAGCCGGTGATGGAGGGGGCGAAAATCCTCGTTGCGGAGGCCCGAAGGCCGGATTTGCGCTTTCCGTTCCAGCCCGATTTCGTCGCCCGGTTGCAGGGGCAGGTCGTCACGGGGCTCGGCCGTCGTGCAAAATATCTCATGGCCGATCTCGGCTCCGGCGACGTGCTGCTGATGCATCTGGGCATGTCCGGCTCGTTTCGCGTCATCAAGCCCGACAACGACGCGGTACCCGGCGAGTTTCATTATCCCCGCGGCAAGGACAGCGCGCACGACCACGTGCTGTTCCGGATGTCCTCGGGTGCCGACATCGTCTTCAACGATCCGCGCCGCTTCGGTTACATGAAAGTGATCGCGCGCGATGCGCTCGACGAGGAGCCCCTGCTGCGCGATCTCGGCCCCGAGCCGCTCGGCAACGCATTCGATGCGGCGATGCTGGCGCGCGCCTGCGCCGGCAAGGCCACCAGCCTGAAGGCGGCGCTGCTCGACCAGCGCGTGGTCGCCGGGCTCGGCAACATCTATGTCTGCGAGGCGCTGCACCGCGCGCATCTGTCGCCGCGCCGCATTGCGGCGACGCTCGCGACCAAGGGCCGCAAGGGCGTCGGAGGAGGCGCGCCGACGGATCACGCGAAGCGGCTGGTCGATGCCATCCACACCGTGTTGAACGATGCCATCAAGGCCGGCGGATCGAGCCTGCGCGACCATCGCCAGACCTCCGGCGAGCTCGGCTATTTCCAGCATTCGTTCAAAGTCTATGATCGCGAGGGCGAGCCCTGCCGGACGCCCGGCTGCGGCGGCACGGTCAAGCGCTTCACCCAGAACGGCCGGTCGACCTTCTGGTGCCCGACATGCCAGAAATAGCCTGGTGACGTGGGGCTGCCGCGAGAGCCGATTTTTTACTTTGCATGGGGTTGTTTTTCGAATGTCCCGGCCGCCGGCCTCCGCCTGGCCCGGGCAATGCGAAGCGAAGCAATCCGGCCGGGCTGGGGACCGGATTGCTTCGTCGCTTGAGCCCTTCGACCGGATGGTGACGAAGGGCCCGCTGGCGTCCGCGCGATGTCCCCGCTCAGGACGCCAGAGTCTTGGTCTTCTCCGTCGTGCGGTCGGTGGCCGCGTGCCGCATGCCGTCGGCGGCCGAGAGGACCTGTTCGATCAGCACATGGGTCGGTGCGGCGAGGTCGAGCCGGCCCTCGATCCAGCGCCACAGGCCGCGGATCTCCTCGGTCGACTTGCCGTTCGGCGCGAGTTCGCTGACGGCAAGGCCGCTGGCGAGCGCGTCCTGATGGTCGTTGCGCATCGCGATCAGGGGACGCGCGAGCACGTCGGCGAGATCGAGCGAGGCCTCCTCGGCGAGCGTACCGGCGGCATGGTCGATGCGCTGCCCGCGGATCGGCGTCTGGTTCAGCACGAAGCCGTAAGGCCGCTTCCAGGCGCGCGCGACGCTGAGCGTGGAGATCGTGGCCTCGATATCGGCAACGCTGGGCCGGGTCGGGATCAGGCACAGGTCGCAGTAGCGGATCGCCGCCGTGGTCACGGCGCTGAGGCCGGCGGCGGTGTCGACGATCGCGATCTGCAGGCCGCTCCCGGCCAGCATCTTCAGGCGGGGCTCGAAATCGGCAGCGTGATAGATCGGCTCCACGACGGGATCGGCCGAGCTGCGGCGGCGCTGCCAGTTGGACAGGGTTCCCTGCGGGTCGGTCTCGATCAGGCGAACGGTGAAGCCGGCCTGCCGCGCTGCCAGCGCAAGGCCGATGGCGAGGGTGCTCTTGCCGCTGCCGCCCTTTTGGGTGGCGAGTACGATCGTGTGCATGGAAGACGAATCCTTTGGAGAGCTCAGGTGTCGGGTAACGCCACGCGAACGTGCATCGATTTTTGCGATGCTGAGCTCTTCTCGCTCAGGACGTGCCCGGCCCGATCCAGAAGGGATCGCGGATGTCCGAATCAACACGAGCGATGATGGCAGAATCAGGAATGGCAGCTAATCCGTACCACTACTGGACCCGTAATCACGCGTATGGTCTGCACGCTGAAGTGAACATTGGGGAGGCGCGGGCATGAGCGGAAACTGGCGCGACCGGACGGCGACGACCTTCGACTGCCAGAAGATGCCGGCGGTCTCGAGCCGCGGCATGGTGGTCAGCAACCATCCGCTGGCCTCCAGCGCCGGCGCCGAGATGCTGGCAGCGGGCGGCAACGCCATCGATGCCGCGATCGCGACGCTCTTCACGCTGACGGTGGTCGAGCCGATGATGGTCGGCATCATCGGCGGCGGCATGGCGCATATTCGTCTTGCCGATGGCAGTCACCGTTTCATCGACGGCCAGAGCACCGCGCCCGCGGCGGTTCGCGACACCACCTACACCTCGAAGCCGGGCTCGGCCCACGACGTGTTCGACACCGTCGGTGACGAGACCCTGTGCGGGCCGAAGGCCGTGGCGGTGCCGGGCTCGCTCAAGGCCTGGTGCGAGACGCTGCGCCGGTTCGGCACGATGAGCCTTGCCGACGTGATGCAGCCCGCGATCAAGAATGCCGCGCGCGGCTATGCGGCGACGCCCTATCTGCACGAATGCATCAGCGAATGCGCCGCCGAGATGCGCAAGGATAAGCCGATCGCGGCGATCTTTCTGCCGGACGGCGCGCCGCTGGCGGTCGGCGCACGCGTGGTGCAGGCCGAATACGCCGAGACGCTGCGCGCCATCGCCGAGCATGGCGAGACCGCGCTGTACGGGGGGCCGCTCGGCGACATCCTCGTCGACTACATGGCGAAGCATGGCGGCTTCATCGCCCGCGACGATCTCACCGGCTACAGGACCGTCGAGCGGCAGCCGATCCGCGCCGATTACCGCGGCTGGACCATCCTCGGCCCGCCGCCGCCCGCCGCCTCCGGCGTGCACATCGCGCAGATGCTGAACATCCTGGAAGGCTACGACATCAGCACCCTCGGCTTCGGCACGCCCGAGACCATCCATCTCCTCGCCGAGGTTTTGAAGATCGCCTTCGCCGATCGCGCTGCGGCCAGCGGCGATCCCGATTATGTCGGCGTGCCGGTGGAGCGGCTGACCTCGAAAGCCTATGCCGAGGAACGCCGCGGCGTCATCGATCCGGCGCGGGCAAAAGCCTGGAGCGCCGGCGTGACGCAGCTCGAGAGCGCGCACACCACGCATCTGACCGCGGCGGACTCCTTCGGCAACGTGGTCGCGACCACGCAGACCATCAACGGCCTGTTCGGCGCCAAGATCATGATCCCGGGCCTCGGCGCCATCGCCAACAATTACATGAACCTGTTCGATCCGCGGCCGGGCCATGCCCTGTCGGTCGCGCCGGGCAAGCGCGTGACGACGTCGATGTCGCCGATGATGGCGCTCGAGGGTGGCCGGCTGCGTCATGCCCTCGGCCTGCCCGGTGGCAAGCGTATCTTCCCGAGCGCGCTGCAGGCGCTGGTCAATCTGATCGATCACGGTATGAGCCTGCAGGAGGCGGTCGAGGCGCCGCGGGTCTGGACCGAGGGCAATGCGCTCGAGGTGGAGCAGAGCGTGCCTGAAAGCGTCCGCAAGCAGCTTCTTGAATTTGGTCACGCGGTGCAGCCGGTCGCGACCGTCGCTGGCGGCATGAACGGCATCGCCTTCAATGACGATGGCACCATGACCGGCGCCGCCTGCTGGCGCGCCGACGGCACGCCGATCGGACTGTCGGGCGGGCTCGCAAAGGGCGGTGTGCGGTTCAGATTGAGCTAGCTCCTGTCGAGACATGCTGAAGTCCGCTGCCGGATGTGGACGATGCATCTACACCTGCCACATGCAAACAACTTCCCTATTTGGCAGGTTTGGAGCTTCAGTGGCAATTTTCGGACAATCACTCACGCAGCTTGAGGTCGAGTTTCGCATCGTTGCCCAAAGTGGATGACGACCGAGTTTGTGCATTATATTCTGCACCTCCGAGATAAGTTCCAAGATCGGTGTTTGAGTAGGATTGCGCTTATGGGCGGCGATGGGGTCTGCGATTTCCTAGCCGGCGGCGGCGAGATGGGCGCCTTGACGCGCGCGTTCGATTGGTCGGGTACGTCTGTGGGCTCTCCAGACACATGGCCTCAAAGTCTGCGCGTTACGGTTCGGCTGGTTCTGACCTCGCGTCACCCGATGTTCATCTGGTGGGGGCCGGATCTCATTCAGTTCTATAATGATGCATATCGGGAGACGATGGGGCCAGAACGGCACCCGAGCGCCCTGGGCGCGAGTGGCCGTGAATGTTGGGCTGAGATATGGGACATCATTGGTCCTCAGATCGACTACGTCATGTCAGGGAAGGGCTCAACCTGGAATGAGGATCAGCTCGTGCCGATCACCCGTCACGGTCGCCGCGAGGATGTTTGGTGGACCTACAGCTTTGGTCCCATCGACTTCGAAAGCGGGGTAGGGGGCGTGCTCGTTGTCTGCAAGGATGTAACATCCGAACATGTCGCGAGGGAATCGCTAAACCTCATAAACGAGGAGCTCAATCACCGCGGCAAGAATGCACTCGCGGTGTTGAGCGCTGTTGCAGCCCAGACTTTTCGCGATCCGGCCAGCAAGGCCGATCTCGAAAAGTACCAAGCGCGACTTGCTGCGTTCGGACGCGCGCACGATCTGCTTACAGCCGCAAATTGGGCTGCCGCGCCTCTTCGGGATGTGATCGACTCCGCTCTTGCGCCTTACTGGACTGCTGAAGGCAGGTTCACGGTGTCGGGGCCTCCTCTTGTCGTCAAATCTCGACAGGCCCTTGCTCTGTCCTTGGCGATCCACGAACTTGCTACCAACGCCTTGAAGTACGGGGCCTTGACGGCAGCGAGTGGCCACGTGTCGATCACGTGGCGATCCGAAGCGCAGAACGGAGCGCCAACATTCGTTTTCGTCTGGCAGGAGTCGGGCGGTCCATCCGCGTCGAAGCCGACCGCCTCTGGCTTCGGTTCACGACTCATTTCCCGCGTGCTGAAAGACGATTTCAGCGGTGATGTCGAAATTTCCTATGAACCGGGCGGCGTCGTCTGCCGCCTGACGGCAACGCTCGAAAATCTGGCGTCTTCCCCAAATAGCACGTGAAGTACTCGCACGAGCGGCACTGTTCGGCGGCGCGACTTGTCGTGACCCGCGTTCAGGATTATTTCCGCACGCAGATCACGCGGACGACGGCGGCCTTCGCATCCGTCGAGGTGCCGTTGGCGGCGACGCTGTTGGCCTTCAGGAAATCGCGCACCGCCTCCGCAGTGACCACCACGGCCTGTGACGCCGGCACTGTGGTCGCGGGTCCCGCCAGCATGGCCGGCTTGAGCAGCGCGATGCCGGCGAATTTGCCGTCGCTGTCGGTGGCAAGACCACCGGAGAATCCGACCGCGGGCGCCGGCGACAGCGCGGCGGCGCTGCCCGTCGACGGCGCCAGCACGGCCTTGAGGGTGGACACCGCGGCCGCGCCGCCCTGGCTCTGCGGATCGGCAATGCCGACGATATCGACATTGCTCTTCGGCGCTCCGCCGGCGAGGCTGATCGGCCTCAATCCGCGCGCGCCGTAGATGCGAAGCAGGGCCAGGTCGGTCTCCTTGCTCTCGGCCAGCCGGTCGGCGCTGCCATGGCCCGCGATCGTGATCGACAAGCATGAATCGGTGACGAGGCGATCGGCGACGATGGCGCCGTCATCACTGACCACGATACCGGTGCCATATTCCACGGTCTTGCGCGGCGCAGGTCCCGCGACCGGACCGGACGGAAACGCGTTGAAGGCGCTCGACATCGCGATCACGACCGGCTCGACCGTGTTCTCCGTGGCCTGGTCGTAGAGGATCGTCATGACGCGAACTTCGTCGCCCTTGAACGTGCCGCGCAGATAGAACTTCTTCAGACCCTGCAAGCCCGACAGCACGAAGAAGTCGGGCTTCACCACGGAATAATCGACCTTGCGCCCCGGCTCCTTCTTTTCGGCCTCGGCGAGTTTCGCGGAGGTCGGGTTCGCCTCCTTGCGGCGGCTCAGCAGCACCTGCACCGTGCCGGTCGGCGAGGTCCATTTCGAACCGTTGGCATCGCTCGCCTGCTGCGGCACCAGCTTGCCGGGAATGCCGAGCCGCGCGCCGGAGGTCGGCTCCGTCACGATCTTCCAGCCGACGCCATCCTGCTTGCGCCGCGCGGTCTCGGCCAGCGCGGCCCGCTCCTGCGGATTGAGCACGCCGGTCGGCTTGCCGCCCTTGATCTTCTGGTACTCCTTGATCGCATTGACCATGCGCTCGCTGACGTCGCCGGTGATGGCCCCGTTATATTGGCCGACCCAGGCAAGATCGGATTGCAGCGAAAGCCGCTCGGCCGGTGTCATGCCGTCGGCGGTCTGCGACGGCGTCTGTACCGCCGGCGGCCGGATCGGAACAGTCTGGACGATCTTCGGCTTGGGGCCGGCGACGGGGGGCGCCGGCGTTTGCGCGTCTGCGCCCGTCGTCGCCGCAAACATCAGTGTTGCCGCAAGCATCGATCTCATGACAAATCCAGCCAGCCCATTGAACGCGCGCCATTGAACCACATCTCGTTGGTCGCGAACACTATTCCGCTGGTTCAGGCGAACCGCTGGCCACAGGTCCTGCCTCCTCGCCATGGAGACAGTGGTGGTTCGGTTGGAAAGAGACGGACGACGATGCTGAGCCCGGATGAACTGGAACGCTATGCCCGCCACATCGTGCTGCGCGATGTCGGCGGTCCGGGACAGGCTGCGTTGAAGCGCGCCTCGGTGCTGGTGATCGGCGCCGGCGGGCTCGGAGCGCCGGCGCTGATGTATCTGGCTGCCGCCGGCATCGGCACGCTTGGCGTGGTCGACGACGACGTGGTGTCGCTGTCCAACCTGCAGCGCCAGATCATCCACGCCACGCCCGATATCGGAAGGCACAAGGTCGAGAGCGCCGCCGAACGGATCGCCGCGCTCAATCCACATGTCAACTTCGTCGGCCATGCCACCTGGCTCAATGCCGACAATGCGCTGGACCTGATCGGCGGCTACGATCTCGTGCTCGACGGTTCCGACAATTTTGCCACGCGCTATCTGGTGTCGGACGCCTGCTTCTTCGCGAAGAAGCCGCTGATCACGGCGGCGCTCGGCATCTTCGACGGCTCGCTGACCACCATCCGCGCGCACGAAACCAACGACAAGGGTGAGTTCAATCCGACCTATCGCTGCCTGTTTCCGGAAGCCCCGCCGCCCGGCACCGTGCCCGCCTGCGCCGAGGCCGGCGTGATGGGCGCGCTGGCGGGTGTGCTCGGTTCGATGATGGCGCTGGAGGCGATCCGCGAGATCGTCGGCTTCGGCGAGGGCCTGGTCGGCCGCCTCCTGATGATCGATGCGCGCGCGATGCGCTTCGAGACTTTGCGCTACGCGCGCGACCCATCCAATCCGCTCAACGGCGACGGGCCCGTCGTTGCCGACCTCGGCGCCCATCGCAACTGAACGGGCGCAGACGGTTTCCGCGATCTCACAGCATCCCGGGCAGCACGCGATCCGGCGGCTTGTGGGCATCGAGGAAGGTGCGGATGTTGATGATCACCTTCTCGCCCATCTCGACGCGGCCCTCGATGGTGGCCGATCCCATATGCGGCATCAGCGTCACCTTGCCGGCCCTGGCAAGCCGCACCAGCTTCGGATTGACCGCGGGCTCGTGCTCGTAGACGTCGAGGCCGGCGCCGGCGATCTCGCCGGCTTCGATCAGCTTGATCAGCGTGTCCTCGTCGGTGACTTCGCCGCGCGCGGTGTTGACGATATAGGCGTCTTTCCGGATCAGTTTCAGCCGCCGCGCCGACAGCAGGTGATAGGTCGCCGGCGTGTGCGGGCAGTTCACCGAGATGATGTCCATCCGCGCCAGCATCTGGTCGAGGCTTTCCCAGTAGGTCGCGCCGAGCTCTTCGGCGATGACAGGCGCCACCGGCCGGCGGTTGTGATAGTGGATCTGCAGCCCGAAGGCGCGGGCGCGGCGTGCCACGGCCTGGCCGATGCGGCCCATGCCGATGATGCCGAGCCGCTTGCCGCCGATGCGGTGGCCGAGCATCCAGGTCGGCGACCAGCCCGCCCACGGCTTGCCCTCGGTGAGGATCGAGGCGCCCTCGATCATCCGGCGCGGCACGGCGAGGATCAGCGCCATGGTCATGTCGGCAGTGTCCTCGGTGAGGACCTTCGGCGTGTTGGTGACGGTGATGCCGCGGGCATGGGCGGCCTCCACGTCGATATTGTCGACGCCGTTGCCGAAATTGGCGATCAGGCGAAGCTTGCAGTCCGGCTGGTTCACGATGTCGGCGCTGATGTGGTCGGTGACGGTTGGAACCAGCACGTCGGCCGTGCGTGCGGCCTCCGCGATCTGCTCGGGCGACATCGGCGTGTCGTCGAGATTGATGCGGGCGTCGAACAATTCGCGCATCCGCGTCTCGATCGAATCCGGCAGCTTGCGGGTCACCACGACGAGGGGCTTTTTCTTCACCGACATGTCCTGCTCTCATGAGGCGGCAGAGGCCGTCTCCGTCGCCAGAGGCCGGCCGTTCAGACCTCATTAACCCGGTTGTTCGACACTGCCTGTGCCGTGTCGTTCCCGGCGTTTCCTTCAAGCTCTCCCGACGTTTCCGGCCGGAAAATCGGGGCAAATTGGTTGTTCAAGCGTCCGTCCTCTCTAGCAGAAGGCCGGGCCAAGACAAGAACCACAGGCGAAGGGTCGGGAACACCCGCGTGGGGCGGGGAAGGGGGCACGGCAGGACGTGGAATTGGGTGAGGACCGGGCGAGAGGCCAGGTCTTCGACGGGAGTTGGGTTGATGGCGTTGGGGCGTTTTTGTGCGGTGGTGGCGCTCGTCTGCACCTGGTGGAGCGCCTCGGTCGGCCCCTCGCACTCGGCCAAGGACACGACGCCGCAGACCGCCAGCGGTCTGCCGGTGCCGCGCTATGTCAGCCTCAAATCCGATCATGTGAACGTCCGCGCGGGTCCGACCAAGGACAATGACGTCGCCTGGGTCTACACCCGCGCCGGCCTGCCGGTCGAAATCACCGCCGAATTCGAGAACTGGCGGCGGGTCCGCGATTCCGAAGGCTCCGAGGGCTGGGTCTATCACTCGCTGCTGTCGGGCCGCCGCACCGCAGTGGTCACAATGAAGAACAAGGACGAACTGGCGCCGATCTACGATCGCGCCGATCCCGCCAGTACCGTGGCGGCCCGCCTCCAGGCCGGCGTCGTCACCCAGGTGAAGAAGTGCAATGCCGGCTGGTGTCACGTCGCCGGCAATGGCTTCGACGGCTGGATTCAGCAGGAGCGCCTCTGGGGCGTCTATGCGGACGAGCAGGTGAACTGACGCCGCCTGCGTCATCCCGGGGCGATGCTCAGCATCGAATCCGGGATCCGCATATGCCGGATCTGGTGCTGCGCACCTTCCCGGATAGACGTCATGCCGAAACGACAATAGCCGGGACAAGCCCGGCCATGACGATCTCAATTCGATTGCAGGATGATCTCAGCGCTTCTTGCGCAGGCGCACGACCATGTCGATGCGCGCGATCTCGTAACCCTCGGGCACCTCTGGCATCTTGGACAGCGCCAGATGCGGGTCCTCGATATCGACCAGCTCGTGGCTGTTCTCGAGGTAGTAGTGGTGGTGGGTCGTGACGTTGGTGTCGAAATAGGTCTTGGTGCCGTCGACGCTGACCTGGCGCAGCAGGCCGGCATCGGTGAGCTGATTCAGCGTGTTGTAGACGGTCGCGAGCGACACCGGCACCTTGGCCAAGGTCGCTTCCTCGTAAAGCATTTCCGCAGTGAGGTGGCGGGCGCCCTTGCCGAACAGCAGCCAGCCGAGCGCCATGCGCTGGCGGGTCGGGCGCAGACCGGCGGACTGCAGCATCTCATTGACGTCGTGCCACGGGCAGCCGGTCAAAGCCGGCTGACGGCCGGCCATGAGGGCGGCAGCTTGGGCCTCGGCATCGCGGTTGGAAGCTGTATTCTCGGTCATTTCCAGATTTCGGGCACGCGTGAACAATAGGTCTAGGCAATATAAGAACAGAAAGATGCAGATGCAAGTTTCTCGCAACTAGAGAGGTTCTAATCAGGCCCGGAACCACCCGCGGATAGCGTCATTTTACCTTCATGAGATCGCTTTGCCACCCGAAACGCCTGTGTTAGAGAGCCCCCGGTTCCGTTTGGCCGATGTCGGCGCAGCCGGGCATCACGGCCAGGTTCGCAGGTCCATCCGGGCCCCCGGCATGCGCACCTGAGGATGGCGGTCTGCGTTGCCTGCTCAACAGCATGGGGCCCACAATCGCCAGAGACGCCGCTCAATCGGGGTTCAAACAGAGGCTTCCGCATGCTGAACAGGCGCAACGGTTACGAATACGAAGATCTGCTGGCGTGCGCGCGTGGCGAGATGTTCGGCCCGGGCAACGCCCAATTGCCGCTGCCGCCGATGCTCATGTTCGATCGCATCACGGAAATCACTGACAATGGCGGTGAATTCGGCAAGGGTCTGGTGCGCGCGGAGCTCGACGTCAAATCGGATCTCTGGTTTTTCGGCTGCCACTTCAAGAACGATCCGGTGATGCCCGGCTGCCTCGGCCTCGATGCGCTGTGGCAGATGGTCGGCTTCTATCTGGGCTGGATCGGCGGTGAAGGCCGCGGCCGCGCCCTCGGCCTGAACGAACTGAAGTTCAGCGGACAGGTGCTGCCCGAGGCCCGCAAGGTTGTGTACAATGTCGACATCAAGCGCGTGATGCGTTCAAAGCTTGTGCTCGGCATCGCCGACGGGTGGCTTTCGGTCGATGACCAGATTATCTATCGCGCGAAGGATCTGAAGGTCGGCCTGTTCAAGCAGGGCACGAGCCTGGGCTAAAGCGCATCACCCAGGACAACAACGATTGAGGTGAGGCTGTCATGAGGCGGGTTGTGGTCACCGGGATGGGCATCGTCTCGTCCATCGGAAACAACACCCAGGAAGTGCTTGCGAGCCTTCACGAGGCGAAATCGGGCATTTCGCGGGCTGAGAAGTATGCCGAGCTCGGCTTCCGTTCGCAGGTGCAAGGTGCGCCGACGCTCGATCCCTCCACCGTGGTCGATCGCCGCGCCATGCGCTTCCTCGGCCAGGGCGCAGCCTGGAATCACATCGCGATGGAGCAGGCGATCCAGGATTCCGGCCTGTCGCCCGAGGACGTCTCCAACATTCGCACCGGCATCATCATGGGTTCGGGTGGCCCGTCCGCCCGCACCATCGTCGAATCCGCCGATATCACCCGAACCAAGGGCCCGAAGCGCGTCGGACCTTTCGCAGTGCCGAAGGCGATGTCCTCGACGGCCTCCGCCACGCTCGCGACCTGGTTCAAGATCAAGGGCGTGAACTATTCGATCTCCTCGGCCTGCGCGACGTCTAACCATTGCGTCGGCAACGCCTACGAGACGATTCAGATCGGCAAGCAGGACATCATCTTCGCCGGCGGCTGCGAGGAGCTCGACTGGTCGCTGTCGGTGCTGTTCGACGCCATGGGGGCGATGTCCTCGAAATACAACGACACGCCGGCGACGGCTTCGCGTCCCTACGACGTCAACCGCGACGGCTTCGTGATTGCGGGCGGCGCCGGCGTGCTGGTGCTGGAAGAGCTCGAACATGCCAAGGCGCGCGGCGCGCGCATCTATGGCGAGATCGTCGGCTATGGTGCGACCTCCGACGGCTACGACATGGTCGCGCCGTCCGGTGAAGGCGCCGAGCGCTGCATGCGCATGGCGCTCTCGACGGTGAAGACCAAGGTCGACTACATCAATCCGCATGCCACTTCGACGCCGGCCGGTGACCCGCCGGAGATGGAGGCGATCCGCAAGGTGTTCGGCACCGGCGAGAAGTGCCCGCCGATCTCGGCGACCAAGGCGCTGACCGGCCACTCTCTGGGCGCGACCGGCGTGCAGGAGGCGATCTATTCGCTCCTGATGATGAACAACGGTTTCATCTGCGAGAGCGCGCACATCCAGGAACTCGATCCGGTCTTTGCCGACATGCCGATCGTGCGCAAGCGCATCGACAACGTCAAAATCGGCACCGTGCTCTCGAACTCCTTCGGCTTCGGTGGAACCAACGCCACGCTGGTGTTCAGCCGGCTCGACGTGTGACGTCCTGCCGGACCTATTGATGATTATCTCGTCATGGCCGGGCAAAAGCGCGAAGCGCGTCTTCGTGCTTGATGTCCCGGCCATCCACGTATTTGCCTCAGGCCGGGAAGGGCGTGGATGCCCGGGCATGACGGAGAGCGGAGAGTAATTGCGAGATGGAAGGTTTGATGAAGGGCAAGCGCGGTCTGATCATGGGCATTGCCAATGATCATTCGATCGCGTGGGGCATGGCGCGGACGCTGCATGCCCATGGCGCGGAGCTTGCCTTCACCTTCCAGGGCGAGGCGCTCGGCAAGCGCGTCAAGCCGCTCGCCGAGCAGCTTGGCGTCGAACTGGTGCTGCCCTGCGACGTCGAGGACATCGCCAGCGTCGACGACGTGTTCGCGGTGCTGCGCGAAAAATGGGGCCGGCTCGATTTCGTGATCCATGCGATCGGCTTCGCCGACAAGAACGAGCTGAAGGGCCGCTATGCCGACACCAGCCGCGAGAACTTCTCGCGCACCATGGTGATCTCCTGCTTCTCGTTCACGGAGGTGGCGAAGCGCGCCGCCGAGCTGATGACGGAGGGCGGCAGCATGATCACGCTGACCTTCGGCGCCTCGGAGCGCGCCATGCCGAACTACAACGTGATGGGCGTGGCCAAGGCGGCGCTGGAAGCCTCGGTGCGCTATCTCGCTTCCGATTTCGGACCGCGCGGCATCCGCGTCAACGCCATCTCCGCGGGTCCGATCCGTACGCTCGCAGGCTCGGGCATCGGCGAGGCGCGCGCGATGTTCGCCTATATGCAGAAGCATTCCCCGCTTCGCCGCGGCGTCACGCTCGACGATCTCGGCGGGTCGGCGCTGTACATGCTCTCAGATCTCTCCGGCGGCGTGACCGGCGAAACCCACTACGTCGATTCCGGCTACAACATCGTCCTGATGCCGCGGCCGGACGAATTGAAGACGGAATAGACGAGGGCGCCGAAGGATGGGCAAACGAGCGCGAGCGACGTGCCCACCATGTCTCGACAGCACCGACACTGACGGGGGGCACGCTTCGCTTTGCCCGTCCTGAGGTCGTGACTCAGCCCGCCGCGATCTTCTCCGCCCGCTGGAATGCCGGTCGTGCCACGCAGCGTGCCAGGTAGGCGTCGAACACGGGGCGCGACGGCACCATCTTGAACTGGCGCACGGCGAAGTTCAGTCCCGAGCCGATCATGACGTCGGCGGCCGAAAATTCCTCGCCGAGGATCCACGGCCCCTTGGCGAGCGCGGCTTCGAGCACATCGAACACCTGAGTCGCGCTGCCCCAGGCGGCTGTCGACGTCGGCACCTCGATCTTGGTGAAGATCTGGATGATTGCCGGCTCGATGCAGCCCGGCGAAAAGAACAGCCATTGCAGATAGCGCGCCCGGCGTGGATCGGTGATGGCCGGCGCGAGCTTCGTGTCGGGATAACGGTCCGCGACATAGGCGCAGATCGCGGCGGCTTCGCCCAGCGCGGCGTCGCCATCGGCGAGCGCCGGCACCTTGCCCATCGGATTGATCTTGAGGAACTCCGGCGCCTTCTGCGCGCCGGTGGAGATGTCTGTCAGAACGCGCTCATAGGGCAGGCCGCTTTCTTCCATCAGCCAGAGCGTCGAGAATGAGCGCGAGCGGGGTGACCAATAGAGCTTGATCATGGTGTCTCTCCTTTGCCGGTCCTTCTGATCCATTATTCGACAGGGCGAGGGGCGAGCTCAAGCGCGGGGATTACGCGAAGCCGGCCGCGCACGCACCTTGCCGGCCGACAGGCACACGACCTCGGAGATCTGTAGCAGCTGGCGCGCCAGCGGGCTGGTCTTGCGCCAGACCATGCCGATGGTGCGCGAGGGTTGCGGATCGCGGAAGCGGGCGACCGAGACCGAGGCTGAGCGCGTCTCGACAGGCACGGCCATTTCCGGGATCAGCGTGACGCCGATGCCGGCGCTGACCATCTGTACAAGGGTGGACAGCGAGTTAGCGTCCAGCATCTCCCGCGGCGGCGCGGATTGCATGTTGCAGAACGACAGGGCCTGGTCACGGAAGCAGTGCCCTTCCTCGAGCAGCAGCAACCGCATCTCCCGCATCATCTCGCGCGACGGCACCGGCGTGCCCTCGTCCGAGCCCGGCCGTACCAGCAGGAATTTCTCGTCGAACAGCGCGACCTCGGTGAGCGATGGTTCGGACACCGGTAGTGCGACGATGGCGGTGTCGAGCCGGCCCTCCACCAGTTCCTGGATCAACCGCGGCGTCATGGTCTCGCGCACGCGAATGTCGAGTTCGGGATGCAGGCGCGTGAGGTTCTTGGTGATCTTGGGCAGCAGATAGGGCGCGATCGTCGGGATCATCCCGATGCGCAGGCGGCCCGCGAAGCGGTCCTGCGAGGCGCGGGCGAAATCGCCGAGTTCGTCGACCGAGCGCAGGATGTCGCGGACGCGATGCGCCAGTTCCTCGCCGAACCGGGTCAGCGCCACCTGCCGCGCATTGCGTTCCAGGAGCAGGCCGCCGAGCGCTTCCTCCAGTTCCTTGATCTGCATCGAGAGGGCCGGCTGCGAGATCGAGCAGGACTCCGCGGCACGGCCAAAATGGCCGTGGCGGGCCAGCGCATCGAAATAGCGAAGCTGGCGCAAGGTCACGTTGATCATCAGAAAAACCTATCGCAGCGATCATTAAAGTCAACTTTACCTGATCGTACGCGACGCTTAGAGTGGTTCTACCTGGTCAGAGGCGCGAGTTCGACGCCGCCAGAGGAGGTATTCATGGACGACACTTCGAAGTGCCCGTTTTCGGGCGGCAAACCCGTGCGCGTGAACCGCGATTGGTGGCCCACTCAGCTCAGCATCGAGACGCTGCACAAGAATTCCGACAAGTCCGACCCGATGGGGAAGGACTTCGATTACGCCAAGGAGTTCAAGTCGCTCGACCTCAACGCGGTCATCAAGGACCTGACCGCCCTGATGACGAACTCCCAGGAGTGGTGGCCGGCCGATTTCGGCCATTATGGCGGCCTGATGATCCGGATGGCCTGGCACAGCGCCGGCACCTACCGCACCACGGACGGCCGTGGCGGCGCCGGGGCCGGTCAGCAGCGTTTCGCGCCGCTCAACAGCTGGCCTGACAACGCCAATCTCGACAAGGCGCGCCGCCTGCTCTGGCCGATCAAGCAGAAATACGGCCGCAAGATTTCCTGGGCCGATCTGATGGTGCTGGCCGGCAACGTCGCGCTGGAATCGATGGGCTTCAAGACCTTCGGTTTCGCCGGTGGCCGTGTCGACGTGTGGGAGCCGGAAGAGCTGTATTGGGGTCCGGAAGGCACCTGGCTGGGCGATGAGCGCTACAGCGGCGAGCGTGAACTCGCCGAGCCGCTTGGCGCCGTGCAGATGGGCCTCATCTACGTCAATCCTGAAGGACCGAACGGCAAGCCGGATCCGGTCGCCGCGGCCAAGGACATCCGCGAGACCTTCGCCCGGATGGCGATGAATGACGAGGAAACCGTCGCGCTGATCGCCGGCGGTCACACCTTCGGCAAGACGCACGGCGCGGGCGACCCCTCGCTGGTCGGTCCGGAGCCGGAGGCCGGCGCGCTCGAGGATCAGGGCCTCGGCTGGAAGAGCAAGTACGCGACGGGCCGCGCCGGCGATGCGATCACCAGCGGTCTCGAGGTGACGTGGACAACGACGCCGACGAAGTGGAGCAACAACTTCTTCGAGAACCTGTTCAAGTTCGAATGGGAGCTGACCAAGAGCCCGGGCGGCGCCCATCAGTGGACGGCCAAGAACGCCGATGCGATCATCCCGGACGCGTTCGATCCGTCGAAGAAGCACCGGCCGACGATGCTGACCACCGACCTCTCGCTGCGCTTCGATCCGGCCTATGAGAAGATCTCGCGGCGCTTCCTGGAGCATCCCGATCAGTTCGCGGACGCGTTCGCCCGCGCCTGGTTCAAGTTGACCCATCGCGACATGGGCCCGATCCAGCGTTATCTCGGCCCGCTGGTGCCGAAGGAGACGCTGATCTGGCAGGATCCGATCCCGGCCGTGAACCATGAACTGGTCAGCGACCAGGACATCGCCGCGCTGAAGAGCAAGATCCTCGCCTCGGGTCTGTCGGTGTCGGATCTCGTCTCTGTCGCCTGGGCCTCGGCCTCGACCTTCCGCGGTTCGGACAAGCGTGGCGGCGCCAACGGCGCCCGCATTCGCCTCGCGCCGCAGAAGGACTGGGAGGTGAACGAGCCGGCCAAGCTCGCCAGCGTGCTCGGCAAGCTCGAAGCGATCCAGAAGGAGTTCAACGCCACGGGCGGCGCGAAGAAGGTATCGCTTGCGGACCTGATCGTTCTCGGCGGCACCGCCGCGGTCGAGAAGGCCGCGAAGGATGCCGGCGTCGAGGTCAAGGTCGAGTTCACGCCCGGCCGCATGGATGCCTCGCAGGAACAGACGGATGCGCACTCCTTCGCGGTGCTGGAGCCGCGCGCCGACGGCTTCCGCAACTACATCGGCAAGCGGCATCAGTTCATGATGCCGGAGGAAGCGCTGGTCGACCGCGCGCAGTTGCTGCGGCTGACCGGTCCGGAACTGACGGCGCTGGTCGGTGGCCTGCGCGTGCTGGGCGCCAATGCCAACGGCGTCAAGCACGGCGTCCTGACGTCGAAGGTCGGCACGCTGACGAATGACTTCTTCGTCAACCTGCTCGACATGAGCACGCAGTGGACGTCGGCGGCCGACGGCACCTACGAAGCCCGCGACCGCAAGACCAATGCGGTGAAGTGGACCGGCACGCGCGTCGACCTGATCTTCGGTGCGCACTCGCAGCTCCGCGCCTATGCCGAGGTCTATGCCACGTCCGACTCCAAGGAGCAGTTCGTGCACGACTTCGCCAAGGCCTGGACCAAGGTGATGAACCTCGACCGCTACGACATCGTGCGCAAGTAAGGCCAGCCCGCTTCTCCCGCGTGCGGGAGAGGTGACGCATGGTCCGAAGCGTTCTCTCGAGACAACAAAGGGCGGCCGTGAGGTCGCCCTTTTTTGATGGCCGCTCTGTGCGTTTATACGCCGAGCGTTCCCGCCTTCGCGGCGGCATAGCGCTCGCCCACGGCCTTCCAGTTCACGGTGTTCCACCAAGCCTTGAGATAATCGGCCCGGCGGTTCTGATAGTTCAGGTAATAGGCGTGCTCCCAGACGTCGTTGCCGAGCAAGGCGCGCTTGCCGTCCATCATGGGATTGTCCTGGTTCGGACGCGTCTCGATCGCGAGCTTGCCGTCCTTGCTGACGGTCACGAACACCCAGCCCGAGCCGAACACGCGTCCGCCGGCTGCGTTGAAGTCGGTCTGGAACTTCTCCATCCCGCCGAGATCGCTATCGATCGCCGCCAGCAGCGCACCCTCCGGCTTGCCGCCGTTCGGACCCATGATCTGCCAGAACATCGTGTGGTTGGCGTGGCCGCCCATGCTGTTCCGGACACCGCTGCGGATCGCCTCCGGCACCGCATTGAGATTGCCGAGCACCTCACTGACCGGCTTGTCGGCGATCTGGGGATTGTCCTTCGCGAAGTTGTTCAGATTGGTGATGAAGGCCTGATGGTGCCGGTCGTGGTGGATCTCCATCGTCTTCGCATCGATATGCGGTTCCAGCGCGTTCGCGGGATAGGTCAGCGGGTCGAGCTTGAAGGGGCCGACGGGCGCCATGGTGGACTGCGCGAATACGAGGCGCGGGGCAGCAGCAACGGCGGCGAGGCCGGTCGCAGCGAACATCAGGCGGCGTCGGGATAGGGATGACATGCGATTCTCCTGTCTGGGAACAATCCGCTCGCGAGCGAGGGGCAGCAGGTTGAGTTACGCATCAGCAGCCGTTGCGGGTTCGACCGCGATGCTTCCGCAGCTGCGACGGAATCGCACATGGACGTTCCCGCGACGCGCGCAAACCAAAACAAAAAGGGCGGCCATCAGGCCGCCCTTGATATGTCCGCCGTTGCCGAAGCGCGGCTTACTCGCCGGCCGCTTCGCGCGGAGCCGGCTGGCCGTCGGCCGCCTTTTCCTTGGCTTCGAGGTCTTCGCCGGTGGTCTGATCGACCACCTTCATCGACAGCCGGGTCTTGCCGCGGTCGTCGAAGCCGAGCAGCTTGACCTTGACCTTGTCGCCTTCCTTGACGACGTCGGAGGTCTTCTGCACGCGCGCGGACGCGAGCTGGCTGATGTGGACGAGGCCGTCCTTGGAACCGAAGAAGTTCACGAAGGCGCCGAACTCCATCACCTTGACGACGGTGCCGTCATAGATCTGGCCGACTTCCGGCTCGGACGCGATCGACTTGATCCACTTGATCGCGGCCTTCATCGCCTCGCCGTCCGAGGAGGCGACCTTCACGGTGCCGTCGTCCTCGATGTTGATCTTGGCGCCGGTCTTCTCGACGATCTCGCGGATCACCTTGCCGCCGGTGCCGATCACTTCGCGGATCTTGTCGGTCGGGATCTTGAAGGTCTCGATGCGCGGGGCGTATTCGCCGAGCTCGGCGCGGGCGTTGGTCAGCGCCTTGGACATCTCGCCGAGGATGTGGATGCGTCCTTCCTTGGCCTGGCCGAGCGCGACGCGCATGATCTCTTCGGTGATGCCCTCGATCTTGATGTCCATCTGGAGCGAGGTGATGCCCGATTCCGTGCCCGCGACCTTGAAGTCCATGTCGCCGAGATGATCCTCGTCACCGAGGATGTCCGACAGCACAGCGTAGCGCTTGTCCTCGAGGATGAGGCCCATCGCGATACCCGCGGTCGGCCGCTTCAGCGGCACGCCCGCGTCCATCAGCGCCAGCGAGGCGCCGCAGACCGAGGCCATCGACGAGGAGCCGTTGGATTCGGTGATCTCCGACACCACGCGCACCGTGTAGGGGAACTCGTGATGCGGCGGCAGCACCGGATGGATCGCGCGCCAGGCAAGCTTGCCGTGGCCGATCTCGCGGCGCTTGGTGCCGCCGAGACGGCCGGTCTCGCCGACCGAGTAGGGCGGGAAGTTGTAGTGCAGCAGGAAGGTTTCCTTGTACGTCCCCGACAGCGCGTCGATGTACTGCTCGTCCTCGCCGGTGCCGAGCGTGGTCACGACCATCGCCTGGGTCTCGCCGCGGGTGAACAGCGCCGAGCCGTGGGCACGCGGCAGCACGCCGACTTCGGCGACGATGTTGCGGACGGTCTTGACGTCACGGCCGTCGATGCGCTTGCCGGTGTCGAGAATGTTCCAGCGAACGATCTTGGCTTCCAGTTCCTTGAACACGCCGGCGACGCGCAGCTTGTCGTATTTCGGCTCCTGGCCTTCCGGGAAATAGTGGGCCATCACCTTTTCCTTGACCTTGCCGACCGCGGCGTAGCGATCCTGCTTGACCGGAATGGCGTAGGCGGCACGCAGCTCCTGCTCGACGATGCCGAGCATTTCCTTTTCGAGCGCGGCGTTGTCGATCACGGTGACTTCGCGCGGTTCCTTGGCGGCCTTTTCGGCGAGCTCGATGATGGCGTTGATCACCGGCTGGAAGTGGCGGTGACCGAACATCACTGCGCCGAGCATGATGTCCTCGTTCAGCTCCCGGGCTTCCGATTCCACCATCAGCACGGCGTCGGCGGTGCCGGCGACGACGAGGTCGAGCTGGGTGTCGACCATCTCGTCGAGCGTCGGGTTGAGGACGTATTCGTCATTGACGAAGCCGACGCGCGCCGCGCCGATCGGGCCCTTGAAGGGCGCACCGGACAGGGTCAGCGCCGCCGACGAGGCGACCAGCGCCACGATGTCGGGATCGTTCTCCATGTCGTGCGACAGCACGGTGGCGATGACCTGGGTCTCGTTGCGCCAGCCGTCGACGAACAGCGGACGGATCGGACGGTCGATCAGGCGGGAGACCAGCGTCTCCTTCTCGGTCGGACGGCCCTCGCGCTTGAAATAACCGCCGGGAATGCGGCCCGCGGCATAGGTCTTCTCCTGGTAGTCGACCGTCAGCGGCAGGAAGTCGACGCCTTCGCGCGGCGCCTTGGCGGCGACGACGGTGGCGAGCACCACGGTCTCGCCATAGGTCGCGACGACGGCGCCGTCGGCCTGGCGGGCGATCTTGCCGGTTTCGAGCTTGAGGGGGCGTCCGCCCCAGTCGATCTCGACTGAATGCTTATTGAACATGGAGGTCTTCTTTCATGGGTTCTCGAAAGAAGGGACGGCCCGAAAAACAAAAACCATGCGCAAGATTGCGGGACGCTGATCGAAGCGGTGATCAGCGTCCTGCGATCCTGCCATGGTTTTCGGATTTCGGATGGCGTCCATCCTTTCGGGTCATACGGGCGCCTTGCCCGTTGTGCCCAGCCGCCGGATTGCTGCTGGACTGTCAGTCGGCACGAACGGGAAAACCACTACGCGGTCTTCGCCCATCGTGCCCCGGATGCGAATCGTCATTGGCTCGCATCCGACGCGCACGCAGCCTCGATCAAAAACCTTTAAATAAGCGCTTTCGTTCGAAACCACGTGCGGAAACGCGCGCCATTGGCGCGCGCAGCAACTCTTAACGACGAATGTTGTGCTTCTCGAGCAGCGCCTTGTACCGCGCCTCGTCCTTCTTCTTGAGATAGTCGAGGAGCGAACGGCGGGTCGAGACCAGCTTCAGGAGGCCGCGACGCGAATGGTTGTCCTTCACGTGGGTCTTGAAGTGGTTGGTGAGGTTGTTGATGCGTTCCGACAGGATCGCGACCTGAACCTCGGGCGAGCCGGTGTCGCCGGCCTTGGTGGCATTCGTCTTGATGACTTCCGCTTTGCGTTCTGCGGCAATCGACATCGTCAATTTCTCTCGTTGCGACCGGTTGAGGCAGTCAAGCCGGTCAGGTTGAACACACGCTTGGGGATGATTTCGCCATTGCCGACTTCGGCAAGCGCGAGAAGCCGGCCTGCCACCGTGACATAGACTGTGCCGCTACAAGTGGGCGCATCCCGTCCGCGCAACAAAACGGCCTGGCCCCGATGGAGCCTTGCCGCATCAGCCCGAGTGACGGCCAGTGCCGGGATGTCGTCCAGCGCGGTCTCAACGGGCATCAGCGCGTCGGCGAGGCTTCCCTCGCCGGACGCGGCTCTATCGCACAAAGCCTCCAGTTGATCCAGCGGAATCATGTCATTCTCGCCGAATGGCCCGACCAGGGTCCGCCGCAGCGCGCAAATATGGCCATAAGTGCCGAGAATCCGGCCCATATCCCGGGCCAGCGCCCGCACATAGGTCCCCTTGCCGCATTCGGCCTCGAACACCGCGTGGGTGTCATCCGGTTGATCTACAAGGGTTAATTCGTGAATCTCGACCGGGCGCGGGGCCAGTTCGACGACTTCGCCGTCGCGGGCGAGGTCATAGGCCCGCTCGCCCTGGACCTTGATCGCGGAATAGCGCGGCGGGATCTGTTCGATCACGCCGGTGAAGCGGGGCAGCAGCGCCAGGATCGCGTCCCTGGTCGGGCGCTGGTCGGAGGTCGCGGTGACCCGACCCTCGATGTCATCGGTATCGCGTTCCTCGCCCCAGCACACCGTGAACTGGTAGCGCTTGCGGCCGTCCATCACGAAGGGAACGGTCTTGGTGGCCTCGCCGAGCGCGATCGGCAGGCCGCCGGAGGCGAGCGGGTCGAGCGTGCCGGCGTGGCCGGCGCGCTTGGCGTTGAACAGGCGCTTGAGCACGGCCACGGCCTGCGTCGAGGTCATGCCGATCGGCTTGTCGAGCACGACCCAGCCATGGACGTCGCGGCGGTCGCGGCGTGGCTGGTTGCCCTTCTGCTTCGCGGCGCGCGGGTCGTTGTTGACGCGGCGCGTCTCCTGGTGCGGCTGTGCGCCGCCTTCCTCCGCGAAATTATTTTCCTGCACGTCGCGCTGCTCGGCCTGTTCGCCTGTGATCGTGCCGTAAGCGGGGTCCATGCTCATCGTTCTTCTTCCCGATCCGAGTCCGGATTCTGTTCCAAGTTCTGCTCGAGGTCCTTCTGCACTGCAGGTGTTCGCAAAAGCTTCTCGATACGTTCCGCTTCGTCGAATCGTTCGTCGACGCGGAAGCGAATGTCAGGTGCGAATTTCAGGTTAACGCGCCGCGCGACCTCGCCGCGCAGGAATTTCTTGTTGCGATCAAGCGCAGCGATGACGATCTCGGTATCGCGGCCGCCGAGCGGCATCACATAGACCGTCGCGAGCTTCAGATCGGGCGACATCCGCACCTCCGGCACGGTGATGATGTGACCTTCGAGGTCCGCATCATGCACGTTGCCTTGCGCCAGAATCTCGGCCATCGCGTGGCGAACCTGCTCGCCGACGCGCAGCTGGCGCTGCGAGCCGCCGGGGGCGGAACTCTTCTTCTGATGATGGCGTGGCATGGTCGGAAATCACCTTGTCGTGCCCGCGTCCGGGGCACGTGGGTTGTCATTTGTCCTTTTGAAACGAACGGAGGGAATGGCCGGAACACGTCCAGCCATTCCACTCCCGCAATTTCAGTTCAAAAAGATCCGGGCGCTTCGGTAAGATTTGGACTTACAGGGAGCGCTGGATCGTCTCCACGCGGTAACACTCGATCACGTCACCGGCACGCATGTCGTGATAGTTCTCGAAGGCCATGCCGCATTCTTGACCGGACTGGACTTCCTTCACTTCGTCCTTGAAGCGCTTCAGCGTCGACAGCTTGCCTTCGTGCACGACGACGTTGTCGCGGATCAGGCGCACATTGGCGCCGCGTTCCACGGTGCCGTCGGTGACGCGGCAGCCGGCGACCTTGCCGACCTTGGAGATGTTGAAGATCTCCAGGATCGAGGCATTGCCGAGCATGGTCTCGCGCAAGGTCGGCGCGAGCAGGCCGCTCATCGCCTTCTTCACGTCGTCCACGAGGTCGTAGATGATGTTGTAGTAGCGGATCTCGATGCCGTTGCGCTTGGCGGCGGCAGCGGCTTCCTTGTTCGCACGAACGCTGAAGCCGATGATCGCGGCGTTGAAGCCTTCCGCGAGCGTCACGTCCGATTCCGAGATACCGCCGACGCCGGCATGCAGGATGCGGGCAGCGACTTCGTCGGTGCCGAGCTTCTCCAGCGAGCCGAGGATGGCTTCCAGCGAGCCCTGCACGTCGGCCTTGATGATCAGCGGGAATTCCTTGCGGCCCGCCGTCTTCAACTGCGACATCATCTGCTCGAGCGAGCCGCGCATGCCGGAGATCGACGCCGCCGCGTTCTCGCGCTTCTGGTGCGCGCGGTAGCTCGTGACCTGGCGGGCGCGGGCCTCGTTCTCGACCACCGCGAGGCGGTCGCCGGCCTCGGGCGGGCCGTTGAAGCCGAGCACTTCGACCGGCACCGAGGGACCGGCCTCCTGCACCGTCTCGCCCTGATCCGAGATCAGCGCGCGGACGCGGCCCATCTCGGCGCCGGCGACGATGATGTCGCCGACCCGGAGCGTGCCGCGCTGGACCAGCACGGTCGCGACCGGACCACGGCCGCGGTCGAGCTTGGCCTCGATCACGGTGCCTTCGGCCGGACGCTGCGAGTTGGTCTTGAGGTCGAGCAGTTCGGCCTGCAGCGCGATCATCTCGAGCAGCTTGTCGAGATTGGTCTTGTTCTTGGCCGAGACTTCGACGTCGACCACGTCGCCGCCGAACGATTCCACCTGCACCTCGTGCTGGAGCAGCTCGGTGCGCACGCGCTCGGGCTTCGCTTCCGGCTTGTCGATCTTGTTGATCGCCACGATGATCGGCACGCGCGCCGCCTTGGCGTGGTTGATGGCCTCGATGGTCTGCGGCATCACGCCGTCGTCGGCGGCAACCACCAGCACGACGATGTCGGTGACCTTGGCGCCGCGGGCGCGCATCGCGGTGAACGCGGCGTGGCCCGGCGTGTCGATGAAGGTGATCTTCCTGCCGCTCTCCGGCGAAACGACCTGATAGGCGCCGATATGCTGGGTGATGCCGCCGGCTTCGCCGGACACCACATTGGCATGACGGAGCGCGTCGAGCAGCGAGGTCTTGCCGTGGTCGACATGGCCCATGACGGTGACGACCGGCGACCGGGTCTCGGTGTCGGAGGAATCGTCGACGATGTCGAACAGGCCTTCCTCGACGTCGGAGGCGGCCACGCGCTTGACGGTATGGCCGAGTTCTTCGGCGATCAGCTGGGCGGTGTCGGCGTCGATCACGTCGGTGATCTTGTGCATCGCGCCCTGCTTCATCAGCATGCGGATGACGTCGACCGCGCGCTCGGACATGCGGTTGGCGAGTTCCTGGATGGTGATCGCTTCGGGAATCGTCACCTCGCGGATGAGCTTTTCCTTCGGCTCGTTCGAGGCGTGGCCCTTCAGACGCTGGGTGCGGCGGCGGAACGAGGCGATCGAACGCTCGCGCACGTCGTCGGCATTGAATGCCGTGACGACGGTCAGGCGGCCGCGCTCCTTCTGCGGTCCGGGCTTGTGGGTGGTCTTGGGGGCCGCCGCAGGGCGAGCGGCGCCGCCGGGACCGCGGCGAATCTGGCGCGGACCGTCATCCTCGTCCGGTCCCGCTGCGACGGCGGGGGCGCGCCCCACCGGACCGCCGACCGGCCTCGGCCCGGTCGTGGCCGGGCGTGCCGTGGTCGTTCCCGGTCGCTGCGGGGCCGATCCGGGCCGTGAAGCAGGGGCTGCGGAGGGAGCTGCTGCTGCCGCCGGGCGGGCGGCTGCCGGCTGCTCGCCTTCGCCGAAACGCTTCTTGGCCTCGGTTTCGGCCTTGCGCTTCGCCTCGTCCTCGTGACGGTGGCGTTCTTCCTCGGCCTTGCGGCGGGATTCGGCGGCTTCGCGCTCGGCACGTTCGGCGGCTTCGCGGACGGCGCGACGCTGCGCCTCTTCCTCGGCCTGGCGGCGTTCCTCGATCTCACGCACCCTGGCGTCGGCAAGCGCGCTGGCGCGGGCCGAACGTTCGTCCTCGGTGAGGGTCCGCAGCACCACGCCGGAGCCGGCATTGCGCGGCTGCGGCGGCGGAGCCGGTCGCGCGGGCGCTGGCGCCGCTGCAACCGGAGCCGGCTTCGGGCTCTCGGTGACCTGCGGCTCCGGGCTGCCGTCGATGCGACGCTTGCCGCGCTTTTCGACCACGACCTGCTTGCTCCGGCCGTGGCTGAAGCTCTGGCGCACGGTGCCCGTCTCGACGCGCGGCTTGAGCGATAGCGTCTTGCTCGGAACGCTCAGCTTCTTGTCGCCAGGGGTCTTGGTATCAACCATTCAGCAGTCCTAATCCTGATCTGTTATCGTTGTGCGTTGCCGCACCATCCATCTCGGGTCGTCGTTGTCTTCAGAAATCCTGGCCGTGCTTGTCGGCAGTCTTGTCAGCGTCCGCCATCCGGTATCGGACCAGCATCTGGCTACGTGACAGGAATGACTTGCTCGCCGGGCCCGCGAGCACGGCAGCATGTATCACATTTGACCGGGTCAGTGCCAAATCCAATTCTATCGATTTTAACGCGGTAACGACGGGAATTGGCGGTCTGGTGCCGTGATTCACCTCGTTTTGGCGCGCCAGCATGTCCAATTTGCGGATTCCGTCCGCGGCCCCGTCGCTGGCGTGGATCAGGACCTCGACCGTGCCTTCCCTGAGCGCGCTCTCCACCTTGCCGAAGCCCGACACGACCTGGCCGGCCTTGGCAGCAATTCCAAGGGCTTCCGTCACGCTCCGAACCAGGAGCGTCTCGACATCGGCGGGAAGCGTCTGGGGAGCGCGGAGCTCGCGCTTGAAGGCTTTGCTAAACTGGTGACGACGGACGGCTTCCGCAACCACCTCGTGCGATGCGGTGATCCACATGCCGCGCCCGGGCAGCTTGCGCTTCAGGTCGGGAACGATCTGGCCGTCGGGTGCGACGACGAAGCGGATCAGTTCGTCGATCGGCCGGACCTCGCGGCTGACCGCGCACATCCGCATGGTCGCGGACCTGTCGGTCCGCGGCCCATGATCGAGATCGTGGTCAGTGTCTGCGAGCATCCGGGCGACATCTCCTTCGACCCTTAAGCCGGCTGATCTTCGGTCGCCTCGGCCTCTTCGGCGGGCTTGGCAAGATCGGCCTCGGTGATCCAGCCGGCCTTGACGCGGGCCTGCATGATCATCGCCTCGGCTTCGTCGCGGGAAATTTCGATCCCGTCGAGCGCTCCCGGATGCTTGGTCTGCTCGCCGCCGTCCTTGCGCTCGGTCCAGCCGACCAGATCGTCGGTGGCGCAACCCGCGAGGTCGTCGACCGTCTTGATGTCGTTCTCGCCGAACTTGACCAGCATCTTGGAGGTCACGCCGGGAACATCCTTGACCGCGTCCTCGACCCCGAGTTCCTTGCGCCGCGCCTCGAGCTCGGCTTCCTGCTGCTCCAGATATTCGCGGGCGCGGTTCTGAAGCTCCTGGGCGGTCTCGTCGTCGAAGCCCTCGATGCCGGCGAGTTCCTTGACGTCCACCATCGCCAGTTCCTCGACCGAGGTGAAGCCCTCGGACGCCAGCAGCTGGCCGACCACCTCGTCGACATTGAGCGATTCCATGAAGACGCGCGTGGAATTCTCGAAGTCGGCCTGGCGGCGCTCCGATTCCTCCTGCTCGGTCAGGATGTCGATGTCCCAGCCGGTCAGCTGCGAGGCCAGACGCACGTTCTGGCCGCGGCGGCCGATCGCCAGCGAGAGCTGGTTGTTGGTGTCGGGCACCACGACCTCGATCCGCTCGCGGTCCTCGTCGATGACGACCTTGGAGACTTCGGCGGGCGCCAGCGCGTTGACCACGAAGGTCGCGATGTCGGGCGACCAGGGAATGATGTCGATCTTCTCGCCCTGCAGCTCGTTCACCACCGCCTGCACGCGCGAGCCGCGCATGCCGACGCAGGCGCCGACCGGGTCGACCGAGGAATCGCGGGAAATCACGCCGATCTTGGCGCGCGAGCCGGGATCGCGGGCCACCGCCTTGATCTCGACGATGCCGTCGTAGATTTCCGGCACTTCCTGCGCGAACAGCTTCGCCATGAACTGCGGATGGGTGCGCGACAGGAAGATCTGCGGGCCGCGGGTCTCGCGGCGGACGTCGAAGATATAGGCGCGGACGCGGTCGCCGTTGCGGAACACTTCGCGCGGCAGCATCTCGTCGCGGCGAATGATGGCTTCGCCGCGGCCGAGATCGACGATGACGCTGCCATATTCGACGCGCTTGACGACGCCGTTGACGATGTCGCCGATGCGGTCCTTGAATTCCTGGTACTGCCGGTCGCGCTCGGCTTCGCGCACCTTCTGCACGATCACCTGCTTCGCCGACTGCGCGGCGATGCGGCCGTATTCCAGCGGCGGCAGCGTGTCGGCGATGGTGTCGCCGACCTGGGCGCCGGGGTTGGCGCGCTGCGCATCCGCCAGCGAGATCTGGTTGGAATGGTTCTCGACCTTGTCGACCACCAGCATATGTCGCGAGAGCCGGAGTTCGCCCTTCTTCGGGTCGATCTCGGCATGAACGTCGGTCTCGCTGCCGTAACGGGCGCGCGCCGCCTTGGCGATGGCATCCTCCATCGCCGCAATCACGATGCCGCGGTCGATCGATTTCTCGCGTGCAACGGCGTCGGCGATCTGGAGCAATTCAAGTCGATTGGCGCTGACGGCCATGGCTAGTCTCCTTGGTCAGGATCGATCTCGCCCCGCCGCGCACGGTCGGCGGCCAGGCGATGCTTCTTCGTATTGGTCGGGGCCGGCTTCTTCTTTGGCTTCGTGTTCTTGGTGGTCTTTTCGCTGATCTTGGCGTGCGGCGCGGCCGGCGGCTCCAGCCCGAGATTGCGCCGCATCTCGCGCGCCTGGGCCTTGCCCCGTCGCATCGACTCGGCGATCAGCTCGTCGGTGAGCACCAGGCGCGCTTCGCCGATGTCCTCCATCGTCAGGAGAACGTTGGCATCGTCGCCCGCCTTGACGTCATCGCGATGCAGATGCACCCGATCACCCTCGACCGGGCCGATCGTGCCGCGGAACCGCTTGCGCCCCTCATGGGCGACGGCCATCTCGATCTTCACCAGATGTCCGGCGTAGCGTTCGAAGTCCGATCGGCGCACCAGCGGGCGATCGATCCCCGGGGAGGAGATTTCCAGCCGATAGGCCCGATCGATCGGGTCGGCGACGTCCAGCACGGGCGACAGTGCCCGCGAAATCGCCTCGCAATCCTCGATCTGCATCGAGCCGTCGGGCCGCTCGGCCATGATCTGCACGGTACACCCGGCCTCGCCGGAAATCCGGATCCGCACCAGTCGATATCCCATGCCCTGCAGCACGGGCCCGGCCACCGCAGACACCCGTGCCGCGACGCCGGGCTCGACCACGAGCCTCGGCTCGGCCAGCAATTCGGCGTCAAGGGAACCAGTGCTCGGTTCGGTCATATCCAGGGTCAAGGCGCTCGATGGTTAAGGCTTGGTAAACGGCACAAGCCGGTTTCGGAACTCGGGGGTCCCGACCGGACTGCCGGGCATCTTTCGACGAGCCGCGTTCAGGTAATAAAAAAGAGCGGGTCCTTGCGGGCCCACTCTCACAACGCGGATCGTATGAGAAGATGAATTGGCGCTGATATAGCGCTTTCCGCGCTCGCGGACAAGGCCCATCGCAGCGCCAGCGGGGCTTTTTGCGCCCCTGAGGGCCGGCCGGGCGCGCAACGCTTCCTTCATGAAGCAGGCCTAGATTGCCGGTCGCTGGGCGGCTTGGGCCAAGGCGCTCCCGCGGCGTGCCCCGTTCGAGTTGCGTTTCCATGACCGTTGCCACGGCGCTGATTCCCGGACTGGACGAGATCGTCAAACGCGGCGATCCGAGACGGCGCGGCGAGGTCGCGCGCGCCATCGCCGAGCTGTTCTTCCACGACGCCGAACGGCTTCGTCCCGACCTCATCGATCTCTTCGACAATCTCCTGATCGATCTCGTCCCGCATGCCGAGCTCACCTCGCGCATCGATCTGGCCGAACGCTTCTCGCGGCTGGACAACGCTCCGCCGCACCTCGTCACCCAGCTCGCGCGCGAGAACGAGATCATGGTGGCCGGACCGGTGCTCCGGCGGTCGCCCGTGCTCGACGAATCCGCGCTCGTCGAGATCGCGCGGCTGAAGGGGCAGGGCCATTTGCTGGCCATGACGGAGCGCCCCAGACTGTCGCCGAAGATCACCGACGTTCTGGTGGAACGCGGCGACCGCAACGTGGTGCGCCGCGCCGCCGGCAATGCCGGCGCGGAATTCTCGGCAGCCAGCTATTCCGAACTGATCAAGCGCGCCGCCCATGACGGCGTGCTAACGCTGAAGATCGGTCAGCGCGACGATCTCTCCGGCGACAATCTGCGTCAGCTGCTGGACGGGACGCTCGACGTCATCCGCCGCCGTCTCTCCAGCGTCGTCAATCCGGAACGCCAGGCCGAGATCCGGCGCGCGATGACCTCGATCGCGGAGGCCTCGCTGCCGCCCGGGCCGCGGCGCGATTTCTCCGCGGCGCAACGCACCGTGATCGGCCTGCATCGCGGCGGGCATCTCGGCGAGAGTGCGCTGCTCGGCTTCGCCAGGGCGCACAAATACGAGGAATCCGTCGCCACGCTGTCGGCGCTGTCCGGCGTGAAGATCCCCGTGCTGGATCGCCTGATCTCGGGAGACCGATCCGATCCGATCCTGATCCTGGGCCGGGTGCTGAACCTCGGCTGGCCCACGGTGCGGGCGCTGATCCTGATGTGGTACGGCGCCAATCACGCGCCGGCCGATGCGGATATCGAGGCGGCGCGCGCGAATTTCACCCGACTGATGCCCGCGACGGCCGAACGGGTCGTCAATTTCTGGCGCACCCGGACGATCTAGCCTCAACTTCAGCGTCGTCGAAACCGCAGATAAGCGGCCTTGCGCCCTTCGCGCGCGGCCTTCCGGCCATAGCGCGTCATGGTGTAGCCG
Source organism: uncultured Bradyrhizobium sp. (assembly GCA_964423245.1). Classification (GTDB taxonomy): domain Bacteria; phylum Pseudomonadota; class Alphaproteobacteria; order Rhizobiales; family Xanthobacteraceae; genus Bradyrhizobium. The sequence goes on from CAYREH010000002.1 coordinate 166,078, forward strand.
GCCCATGGCTGGCGGAAATCATCGGCCCGCTCCGCAAGCCACTCGAAATCCGGCGCGCGCGCAAGGTGCGACAGCGTCCAGGCGCAGTAATCGTCGATATCGCAGACGAAGCGGAATTCGCCGCCCGGCTTCAGCACGCGCGCCATCGCCACGATCGTCCGGTCCTGGACGAAGCGTCGCTTCCAGTGCCGCCGCTTCGGCCACGGATCGGGATGGATCAGGTCGATCCGCGACAGCGAGGCCTTCGGCAGCCACGCCAGCAGTTCGGCGGCATCGCCCGCGAACAGTCGGACATTGCCGATATTGCCCGCCTCGATCTGCGCGAGGATCTTGGCCATGCCGTTGACGTAGGGCTCGCAGCCGATGAACCCGGTCGTCGGATGCGCAAGCGCCTCGGCCGCGAGATGCTCGCCGCCGCCGAAGCCGATCTCGAGCCGCACATCCTCGGCCGGTGGATCGAAGATCCCGCGCGCATCCGCCGGCGCTTCGCCGGCGATGTCGAGCGACAGATGCGGCAGCAGCTGTTCGATCAGGCCGGCCTGGTGCTGCCGGAGCTTGTGCCCCTTGCGGCGCCCGAAGAAGGCGCGCTCGCTGTCCGTGCGATCTGGGTCGGTCTTGCGGTCGTTCATCGCAGCGTCTGATACAGGCGATGGAGCAGTCGTGCACGCGGCACGAGCGAGGAGACGTAGAGCTGCTCATAATGGGTGTGCGCACCCTTGCCGTCGACGCCGAGCCCGTCGAGCGTTCCGGTATGGGCCGCGGTGAAATTGCCGTCCGAGCCGCCGCCGGTGTGGCTGTCGATCAGCTCGAAGCCGATCTCGGCTGCCAGCGCCTTTGCATGCTCGTACAGCGCGGCGCCGGCGTTGCTCTTCTCATAAGGCGGCCGGTTGAGTCCGCCCGTGACCGCGACGGTGACGCCGTCGGTCTTCGATGTCAGTCCGAGGATCCGGCCGACGAACTCGTCCGCATCCGCGAGGCTCGGCACCCGCAGATCGATCTCGGCATGGGCATGTTCCGGAGTCACGTTCGGCCGCGTGCCGCCGCGCACCACGCCGACATTCACGGTGACGCCGCGCGCCGGATCGTTCATGCCTTCCAGCGCCAGGATGACGTTGGCAAGTTCGCGCACCGCGCTGCGGCCGTCCTGCGGCCGCGTACCGGCATGGGCCGGCACGCCCTGGATGGAGACGTCGAAACGTCCGACGCCCTTTCGTCCGGTGACGATCTTGCCGCCGTCGCGCGCGGGTTCGGTCACCAGCACGTATTTGGCCCTGCGTCCTTCCGCCTCGATCAATGCGCGCGAGGTGGGACTGCCGATCTCCTCGTCGGAGGTGAACATGTGGGTGATGCCGAGCGGCGCGCGGCCGTCCGTGGCGCACAGCGCGCGAAAGGCATGATGGGCGATGTAGGCGCCGCCTTTCATGTCGTAGATCCCGGGACCGAACGCACTGTCGCCCTCGACCTTGAACGGCAGGCGTTCGATGAAGCCCATGGGATGCACGGTGTCGAGATGGCTGAGAATGAGGATGCCGGGCGCGTCCTGCCCCCATTCCGAACGCGCGACGAGATGATCGCCGCAACCATCGGTGCCGGGGATGCGCTCGAGCGTGACAGGCAGATCGCGATGCTGATCCGCCACGAGTGACGTCAGCTTGTCGACCTGCTCTGGCACGTCGGTCGGTGTCTCGATCTCCACCCAGCGACGGATGCCATCGAGAATGATTTGTTTGTCGAACCAATTAGAGTCGGTCATCAACGCAACTGTGTCCTTGAACCGCAACATCGAGACGTGCGCGCGTCAAAGCGCGGCCACGGACGAGGACATAGGACAGAACTGTTGCTGTCACAAATCGTACAGCGCTGACGTTCAGCGGCCGTCTGGCCCCTCGCGCGCGGCGATCTGCTCGACGAGGTCCACGATGGAGCGGCGCAGCTTCGAATCAGCGATTCGCGTGAAGGCCTTGGTCAGCGCGAGACCTTCAGATGTGGCGAGGAAGTCGGACACATAGGACGGAGAGGCGCCTTCGCTGAATCCGTCCGAGCCCTGCACGCCGCTCGGTCCGCCTTCGAACAGGAACGACACCGGCACCTGCAGGATCTCCGCGATCTGCTGGATACGGCTGGCGCCGACACGGTTTGTGCCCTTCTCATACTTCTGAATCTGCTGGAAAGTCAGGCCCAAAGCTTCACCGAGCTTTTCCTGACTCATGCCCAACATGATACGGCGCATGCGCACGCGGCTGCCGACATACTTGTCAACAGGGTTGGGCGCTTTCGACATTTCCTCAGCCTCCAAACATCACCGTCGGCGCAATCGCGAGAATGCCTTCGGTGCCCGCAGCATCAAATCCAGAACAGTTATTGGGAAACATTGCGGAGAAATTTAGCAATGCCCACCGTCTTTTGCAGCGGGTGCAGAATGGGGAGGGCGCGTGCAGTCTGTCAACCGTGGGACTACGGTTGTCAAAGGATTCCGGCCGCTTCGCAAAGGCAGGGAAATCACGGATGCCGTTTGGCAACGCGCCGTCGCACGGACAGGAGCACTGATAGGGCGATGAGCATGGCTGCGGGACTATCGCCGACGCGTGCATAGATCGTGGGCGGAACGGCCGCAGGCAGGCTTGCATCCAAAATGCCTTCGATGCCGAGGCCGAGGCTGGCGACGGTTCGACCGACCGGATCGATCACCGCCGAGACGCCGGTGTTCGCCGAGCGAACGAGCGGCAGTCCGAGTTCGATCGCGCGCATCCGTGCCTGCTCGAGATGCTGATACGGTCCGGTCGAGTATCCGAACCAGCCGTCATTGGTGAGGTTCACGATCCAGCCCGGACGTTCGTTGCGTCCGGCGACTTCGCCCGGGAAGATGGCCTCGTAGCAGATCAACGGCAGCGCGGGCGGCGCGCCGGGCACCGGCAGGGCATGCCGGACGGTGCCCGGAATGAAGCCGCCGCGCACCCGCGTCAATTGCTCGAAGCCGAACTTCTCCATCAGGTCCTGGTAGGGCAGGAATTCGCCGAACGGCACGAGGTGCAGCTTGTCGTAGACTCCGAGCACGCTGCCTTCGTGATCGATCACATAGATCGAATTGTAGGCGCGGATGACCGGCCGGCCTGGCGGCAGGTCGGGCGCGCGCACCGAGCCGGTGATCAGCACCGTCCCCTTCGGCAGGAGATCGGCGATCTGCGCCATCGCGTCGGCTTCGCGGGTCAGGAAGAATGGAAAGGCCGATTCGGGCCAGATCAGGATGGTGGCGTCCCGCACGCCGGTCGATTGCGGCCCCGAGGCGCGATCCGACAGCGCCAGATATTTCTTCATCACCTCCGCCTTGGCGCCGTAGTTGAATTTGGCGTCCTGCTGCAGGTTCGGCTGCATCAGGCGCAGCCTGGTGCCCGCGACCATCGTGGTCGGATGCAGCGACAGGCGGATCGCGCCGAAGATGCCCATCACGAGCAGCACTGCGAGCGCCGCGGCCGGCGCACGCCAGGCGGGGCGGCGGTCGGGCGTGCGGTCGATCAGTACGGCAGGGCTCGCGAAGATCGCGACGGCGAGGAACGTCATGCCCCACAGGCCGATCAGCGCGGACGTCTGCGCCAGCGGCAGCGGCTCGGACAGCGCATAGCCGAACGCGTTCCAGGGAAAGCCGGTGAGCGCGTGCCCCCGCAGCCATTCGGCGATCGTGAGGCTGGCGGCGAGCGCGAGGATACGCGTGGCATCCTTGGTCCAGAGCAGGCGCGCGAGCGCGCATCCGATCGCCGTGAAGATCGCGAGATAGGCCGGCAGGCCGAGCACGGCGAAGGGTGTCAGCCATGCGAAAACATCGGCATCGACGAAGAAGGCGTAGCCGATCCAGTAGAGGCCGGGCACGAAATAGCCGAGCCCGAACCAGTAGCCGGTCAGCGCCGCGGCCGGAACGCCGCCGAGCCGTCCGGCGCCGGTCCCGTCGATCAGCCAGACCAGGACCGGCAGGGTGATGAACAGCACCGGAAAGATGTTGAATGGCGCCAGCGCGAGCACCGACAACGCGCCGGCCGCCATCGCAAGGATGGCGCGTTTCCATCCCCAGGTCAGGATGATGGCGAGGGCGACGACTCGCAGGCGCTGGAACGGACTCACTGCGGTCCGGCCTCGTCGCTCGGCGGCGGTGTGGGTGCTTCGCCCGCGGATGGCGGACTGTCCGGCGCGACTTCGCGACGCCGGCTCTCGCGCTGGGTGCGCGGCGCCGGCCGTTCCTTGCGCGTTGCGATGCGCAGCCGCTTGACCCGGCGCGGATCGGCGTCGAGCACCTCGATCTCGTAATTGCCCGGCCCGGAGATCACCTCGCCGCGCACCGGCAGGCGGCCGACGAAGCTGACGAGATAGCCGCCGAGCGTCTCCACCTCCTCGCCGGCCTCGCCGGTGACGAAGTCGGCGCCGATCACCGTGCGGACGTCGTCGAGGCTGGCGCGGGCGTCAGCGATGAAGGCGTTGTCCGGCAGTCGCACGATCGAGGGCGGTTCGTCGCTGTCATGCTCGTCGTCGATCTCGCCGACGATCTGCTCGACGATGTCCTCGAGCGATACCAGCCCGTCGCTGCCGCCATATTCGTCGACCACCAGCGCCAGGTGAATGCGCGTCGCCTGCATCTGTGCCAGCAGGTCGATCGCCCGCATCGACGGCGGCACGTAGAGCAGCTTGCGGATGATGCGCGCATCCTGCAGCGGTAATGCCAGGTCGACGGCCTTGAGATCGAGACCGGCCGGCAGCGGCTTCTTGCGCTTCGTCTTGGCCGCCTCCGAGACGCGCGCACGGGCGGTCATGAAGGCGAGCAGATCGCGGATGTGGACGATGCCGACCGGATCGTCGAGCGTCTCGTTGTAGACCACGAGGCGCGAATGGCCGGCGCTCTCGAAACGGTCCATCAATTCGCCGATCGGGATGTCGCGCTTCACCGCGACGATGTCGGCGCGATGGACCATGACGTCGGCGATGCGGCGCTCGTGCAGGCCGAGAATGTTGCGCAGCATGGTGCGCTCGACCGCCGAAAAGCCGGTGTCGTCGGGCGTCGTGGCGTCGAGCACGACCTGGAGGTCGTCGCGCACCGATCCCGCCTTCCAGCCGAACAGCGTGCGGATGGCGCGGAGCAGCCAGCCGTCGGCGGTCGGTCGCATCACCTCGCCCTGCGCCACCACGGCCGGGAGGTTCGGCGTGTTGCGCGGATTGTCGTGAGTCGGTTCGGAGTCCGGCATTTCAATCCATCCGTCAGCGGTCGGCATAGGGGTCTGGGATGCCGAGATGGGCCAGGATCTGCGTCTCCAGCGCCTCCATCTCCTCCGCGTCGTCGTCGTTCTCGTGGTCGTAGCCGATCAGATGCAGGAATCCGTGCACGGCGAGATGGCTCAAATGATGATCGAAGGGCTTCTGCTCCTCGTCCGCCTCGCGCCGCATCGTCTCGTAGGCGATCGCGATGTCGCCGAGCATGCGGGGCGCGTCGCCTGGCTTCCATTCGCCTTCGGGCTGCAGCGCGGGAAACGAGAGCACGTTGGTCGGCTTGTCGATGCCGCGCCAATTGCTGTTGAGCTGGCGGATGCCGGCATCGTCGGTCAGCATCACCGCCACCTCCGCCTCGGCGACGTCATCCTCGATGCTTTCGGCGGCCGCCGCGACCGCGCGCTGGATCACCGCATCAGCATCGGGCTCTCGCTGCCAGCAATCGGCGACGACGAGGACCTCGGTCATGGGAAGGTTGGAATGCGCCATTGTCTTCGTTTGGAGAGAGGGCACGGTCTCCGCGCCCGGATGGTCCGGCTGTTGCCTCGTCAGGATTTGCCGGCCGGCGGCTGCGGCGCCCCTTCATAGGCGGCGACGATCCGCGCCACGAGTTCGTGGCGGATCACGTCCTCGGCCTTGAAATGAACCTGTGCAATGCCCTCGATGCCGCCCAGCAGGCGCGTCGCCTCGGCCAGACCCGAGGTCTGCCCGTTCGGCAGATCGATCTGCGAGGGATCGCCGGTGACGATCATGCGGCTGTTCTCGCCGAGGCGCGTCAGAAACATCTTCATCTGCATCGACGTGGTGTTCTGCGCCTCGTCCAGGATGATGGCGGCGTTGGTCAGGGTGCGGCCGCGCATGAAGGCGAGCGGTGCGATCTCGATCTCGCCGGTCTGCAGCGCGCGCTCGACGATGCGTGCATCCATCAGGTCGTAGAGCGCGTCGTAGATCGGGCGCAGGTAAGGATCGACCTTCTCGCGAAGGTCGCCGGGCAGGAAGCCGAGCCGCTCGCCGGCTTCCACCGCCGGGCGCGACAGGATGATCTTGTCGACCTCCTTGCGCTCGAACAGCTGTGCGGCATGCGCAACCGCGAGCCAGGTCTTGCCGGTGCCGGCGGGGCCGATGCCGAACACCAGCTCATGGCGCTTCAGCGCCCGAATGTAGGAATCCTGCGCAGCCGTGCGCGCCCGCACCGGCCGCTTGCGCAGATTGATGCTGTCGAAGCTCGACTTGGCCGATTTGGCATCGAACTCGAACAGCGAGCCCTGGGCGATCACGGCGCGGATCGCGCCCTCGACCTCGCCCTGGTCGACGTCCTGCCCCTTGGTGGCCTGCGCGTAGAGCGCCTCCAGCACGCGGCGTGCGGCATCGCAGCCGTCGCGGGTGCCGCCGATCGTGATGTGGTTGCCCTTCGAATCGACCACGACGCCGAGCCGCCGTTCGATCTGCGCGAGGTTCTGGCCATACGGGCCGACCAGCGCGGATGCGGCGCGGTTATCGTCGAAGTCGATGACGACCTGGGTCTCGGGCGGAACTTGCATGTCGCGGTCGAATTTGCGGCTGGGAGCGAACGAAGATGAATCCGATGCGCTTTTGGGCAAGGGTTCAGGCTCCCGTGGCGATTTGCGATGAGGCGAGCTCCCGCGCATGGCGCGGCATGGCGAGCTCGCCGAGGAAACTGTAGCGCTCAAGACTGTCGATCCGTACAGGCAGGATCTGTCCGATGATGTCGGGCGAGGCCATCACATGCGCAGGCTGGAGATAGGCGGTGCGGCCGACGATCTGGCCGGGCTTGCGCGCCGGACGCTCGAACAGCACATCGACGGTCGAGCCAATCGCGGCCTTGTTGAAGGCCGATTGCTGGCTGTCGATCAGTTCCTGGAGCCGCTCCAATCGCTGGTCCATCTCGGCGGGGGACACCGTCTCCTGCATGTCCGCAGCCGGCGTTCCCGGCCGGGCGGAGTATTTGAACGAATATGCCGCAGCGTAACCGATTTGCGTGACAAGCGCGAGAGTGGCGCGAAAATCCTGTTCGCTCTCGCCCGGGAAGCCCACGATAAAATCTGATGAAAATGCAATGTCTTGGCGAGCGGCCCGGAAACGGTCCACGACGCGCCGGTAGTCATCGGCGGTATGTTTGCGGTTCATGGCGGCCAGAATCCGGTCCGAGCCGGACTGCACCGGCAGATGCACGAACGGCATCAGCGCGCCGAGGTCGCGGTGGGCGGCGATCAGGCTGTCGTCGACATCGCGGGGATGGCTGGTCGAGTAGCGCAGCCGCGCGATGCCGGGAATGGCCGCCAGATGTTCGAGCAGCCGGCCGAGCGGCCAGGTTTTTCCGTCGGGCCCCTCGCCATGATAGGCGTTGACGTTTTGGCCGATCAGCGTGAGCTCGCGCACGCCGTTGTCCGCGAGCCGCTTCACGTCCTCGACGATTCGGGCGACCGGACGCGACACCTCGGCGCCGCGCGTATAGGGCACGACGCAGAAGGTGCAGAACTTGTCGCAGCCTTCCTGCACCGTGACGAAGGCGGAAATGCCGCGTGCGCGGATTGCGTCGGGCCTCGGCTGCGCCAGGAAGCCGAACTTGTCTTCCGCGGGAAACTCGGTCTCGATCGCGCGGCCTTCGTGACCCGCGCGCTTCAACAGTTCCGGCAGATGATGATAGCTCTGCGGGCCGACCACGACGTCGACCACGGGCGCGCGGCGAACGATCTCCTCGCCTTCGGCCTGCGCCACGCAGCCCGCCACGGCGATCTGCATGGTGCGGCCGGCGCGGGCGGCCTCGTCCTTGGCGACGCGCAGCCGGCCGAGTTCGGAATAGACCTTTTCCGACGCCTTCTCGCGGATATGGCAGGTGTTGAGGATGACGAGATCGGCATCCTCGGCGCTGGCCGTCTCAACGAATCCGTCCGGAGCCAGCGTGTCCACCATGCGCTGGGCATCGTAGACGTTCATCTGGCAGCCATAAGATTTGATGTGCAGCTTGCGCGGCGGCGTCATGGAACCCGGCAATGGAGGTGGAGGACGGCCCCCAGATATAGGGTGGAGGGGGGAAAATCCAGCGAAGGTCCGCGCCTGGCTCTCATTCCCGGCCGCCAGACGCTTGCGAAGCTGGAATCAGCGGGTTTGGCGCGCAATTCTGGGACAAATGCCGGCGTAGCGTCCGGATCGGTCGCCCGGCTAAGCGACGGGGACTTTCGTTCCGAGCCGCCGGACCAGAGCCGGCAGGTGATGCATGTCGGCAAAGGTCAGGTCGGCCCCGGCCTCGCGCAGGGTTTCGGCATGACCGGCCCCGCAATGGCTGCCGCCGCAAAAGCCCAACACGGTCATGCCGGCCGCGCGTGCGGCCGCGATCCCGGCCAGGCTGTCCTCGATCACGACGCAGCGCTCCGGCGGCACGCCCATCTCCCGGGCCGCGAACAGGAAGAGGTCCGGTGCCGGCTTGCCGTTTGTCACCTGCGAGGCCGAGAAGATGTTCGGCGCGAGCCGCTGGTGGAGGCCGGTGCTTCCCAGGCTCACCTGCATGCGCTGATGCGAACCGCTCGAGGCGACGCAGACGCGCTGGGTCACGACATCCAGCACGTCATGGATGCCGCGGATCGCTTCGAGGTCGGCCTCGAAGGCGCGGAACAGTTCGTCCTGCAGATCGCCGTGATAGGCCTCGGGCAGCGGACGGCCGATCTCGGTCTCGATTTCCAGATTGGCCTGCCGCGTCGAGCGGCCGAGGAAACGCTCGAACACCTGCTGCGACGTGATCGGATAACCGTGGCGTGTCAGCACGTCGGCATGGGCGCGGCAGGAGATCACCTCGCTGTCCACGAGCACGCCGTCGCAATCGAAGATGATGAGATCGATGGGCACGACGTGAATCAGGATGTCGGCGTGTCGTCGTCGAGCGGGACGCAATAGAGTTCGAGCCGGTGGTCGACCAGCCGGTAGCCGAGCTTGCGGGCGACCTCCGCCTGCAGCTTCTCGATTTCCTCGGACGTGAACTCGATCACCTTGCCGTCGCGGAGATTGATGAGGTGATCGTGGTGGCTGTCGCGCATCTGCTCGTAGCGCGCGCGGCCCTCGCGAAAATCATGGCGCTCGATGATGCCGGCATCCTCGAACAGCTTGACGGTGCGATACACGGTCGAGATCGAGATCTTGTCGTCGACGGCCACGCAACGACGGTACAGCTCCTCGACGTCGGGATGGTCGGCCGCCTCCGCGAGCACGCGGGCGATGACGCGACGCTGTTCGGTCATGCGCATGCCTGTGGCGGCACAGCGCGCCTCGATGCCGGACGCCTTTGATGCGGAGGAGGGTTTCAGTGCGGTCATGATCGGTCTGCCTGCCGGGGCGTCTTCTGCCATCGATGTTACGACAAGTCACGTCGCATCAGAAGCGCGTTCAATTGTTCCCCGTTTGGCTGCTTATAATAGCGTTCCCGGCGTCCGACCACCTTGAAACCGCTGCCATCGTAGAGCCGCCGTGCCGGCTGGTTGTTTTCCTCGACCTCCAGAAATATCGTGCGGACGCCGCGTCCCGCGAGATGGCCGAGATGGGTCATCAGCAGCGTGCGGGAGAGGCCGCGCCCGCGTTGGGCGGGATCGAGCGCGATGGAGAGGATCTCCGCCTCGTCCGCGCCGATCCGCGACACGGCAAAACCGATCGTCCTGCGGCCGAGACGCAGTCGCTGCACCAGCGTGTTGCGTTCGCCGATCATGGTCTCGAATTCGCCTTCACCCCAGCCATGCGCGAAGGAGGCGCCGTGCAGCTGCGCCAGCCGCGCGGCGTCGCGCGGGGAGGCGGGCTCGACGACGGCGTTGCCGCCGCGCCACCATTCCGACAACCACCCCATCATGAGGTCGCGGTCTGTGCCGCGAAGAGAGGAGCCGCGGGCAGCTTGGCATCGGGAGCTTTCAAATAGAACGGTCGCGCGGGGGTCGTCTCGGGATCGGCGGCGGCGCCGAGCCAGGCGACCCAGCCGATATCGGGCGCGGGTTGCGCATCGATCGTCAGTGGGGGCGGCAGGTCGCGGGACCAGCGCTCGGCCAGCAGATTGGCGGCATTGCCGACCAGATGCGGCGCGCCGAATTGCGAGGCCGCAATCGCCTCGTCGATGGGGATGACGGAAGGCTCGACGAGCGGGCTGCCGTCGCCGCTGACGATCTGGACGTAGACATGATCGTGGCGGGCGTCGACCGCCGAGATCACCGGCGCGGCTTCGCTGCGTCCGACCACGGGCGCCGCATAGGCCGACAGCGTGGTGAGCCCGACGGCGGGGCGCTTGGCCGCGAGCGCGATGCCTCGTGCCGCCGAGATGCCGACGCGCAGCCCGGTAAAGCTGCCGGGACCGACGGTGACGGCGATGCGGTCGAGCGACGTGAATGCGACCGCGGCCGCCTCCATGACGCGGGCGATCATCGGCATCAGCGCCTCGGCATGGCCGCGCTTCATCAGGACCTGCTCCTGGGCGAGCAATGCACCGGCGTCGGTGTCGAGAACGGCGGCCGCGCACGCCTCCAGCGCGGTATCGAGGGCAAGGATCAGCATCGAATCAGCTTAGTCGGTTCGGCCGCGCCCGAACCAGAGCAAGTTTCATTTCTCGACAGGCGCACGAACACCCCGAGGTTCTGCGGCACCGGGACAGCTTTGGCCCGTTTCGCGCGCGTTTCTGAAGTTAAGGTATCAAAATACAACCTATGAGATAGCTAAGTAGCTGATTTATTTCGACTTTAAGAAACCGTTAGGGCCAGACTGACAGCTTTCCCGCCACGCGACGCAGGTTTGCGACGCTGTCGGCCGCGCGGCATTCCTCGCCCGGCCCGGGTTCCCTCGGAAAGGTTTCATTAATGACTCTCTGGCGAAGCGGTTCTTCGGCCCGCGAGGCCATGGCTCAGGTCCGGGCCCTGTCGAAATCGCAGGCGGTCATCGAGTTCGAACTCGACGGCACCATTCTCACGGCCAATCAGAATTTTCTCAACGCGATGGGTTACCGTCTCGACGAGATCAAGGGCCGGCATCACAGCATGTTCGTGCTCCCCGGCGAGCAGGACAGCCCGGCCTATCGTGAATTCTGGGCACGCCTTGCCCGCGGCGAGCATCAGTCGGCCGAATACAAGCGGATTGGCAAGGGCGGCCGCGAAATCTGGATTCAGGCCTCGTACAATCCGATCCTCGATGATGCCGGCCGGCCGTGCAAGGTCATCAAATTCGCGACCGACATTACCGCCCGGAAGACCCGCAGCCTCGAGGATGCCGGCAAGATCTCCGCGATCGGCCGCGTCCAGGCCGTGATCGAATTCGATCTCGACGGCACCATCATCACCGCCAACCAGAACTTCCTCGACGCCATCGGCTATCGGCTCGACGAAATCCGGGGCAAGCATCACGGCATGTTGGTCGGCGCCGCCGAGCGCGACAGCGCGGCCTATCGCGAATTCTGGGCGAAGCTGGCCCGCGGCGAATTCCAGTCCGGCGAATACAAGCGCTTCAGCAAGGGTGGCAAGGAGATCTGGATCCTCGCCTCCTACAATCCGATCCTCGACGAGGCCGGCAGGCCGTTCAAGGTGGTGAAGTTCGCCACTGACATCAGCGCGCAGAAACTGTCGAACGCCAATTTCGCCGGCCAGATCGAGGCGATCGGCAAGTCGCAGGCGGTGATCGAATTCGACATGGACGGCAAGGTGCTGACCGCCAACCAGAATTTTCTCGACGCGCTCGGCTATGCCCTGGCCGAGATCGTCGGTCGGCACCACAGCATGTTCGTCGCCGCGGATGAGCACGACGGCGATGCCTATCGCGCTTTCTGGGCTGCCCTGAAACGCGGGGAATTCCAGTCTGGTGAATACCAGCGCGTCGGCAAGGGTGGCCGTCCGGTCTTCATCCAGGCCTCCTACAACCCGATCCGCGATCTCAACGGCGTTCCGTTCAAGGTCGTGAAATACGCCTCCGACACCACCGCGCAGGTGATCGCCCGCAAGCGCAGTGAGAAGGTGCGCGACATGATGGACTCGGTCGCCGCCGGCGCGGAGGAACTCAGCGCCTCGGTGCGCGAGATCTCCCAGGCGATGACGCGTTCGCGCGACAATGCGTCGACGGCAGTCGGCCGCGTCGAGGCCGCGGACCAGCAGGCGCAGCGGCTCAGCCAAGCCGCGGAATCCATGAGGACGATCGTCCAGATCATCGGCAACATCACCGGCCAGATCAATTTGCTGGCGCTGAACGCCACCATCGAATCCGCGCGCGCCGGCGAAGCCGGTCGCGGCTTTGCGGTGGTGGCATCGGAGGTGAAGAACCTCGCGGGTCAGGCCAAGCAGGCGGCCGACCGGATCGAGCTGGAGATCAGCAATCTGAACGGCATCTCGGTCGACGTCGTCGCCGCGCTGGAGGCGATCAAGGATTCGATCCGGAGCGTCAGCGAATATGTTGCGTCCACCGCCGCAGCCATCGAGGAGCAGAGCACCGTCACCAACGAGATGTCGGCGAGCATGCGCCGGGCCGCGGAAGAGGCGGCCGGCATCGGCTTCGCTGCGTGAAGCCCGTCGGGTGGTTAGCCCCGCGACTGCGCAAAGCGCTTTTGCGGGGCTAACCGACCCAACTGGACGTCGGTCACATCGGCCGGACTTCGACGACGTCGGGCACGAAATGCTTGAGCAGGTTCTGGATGCCGTGCTGGAGCGTCGCCGTCGACGAGGGGCAGCCGGCGCAGGAGCCCTTCATGTTGAGATAGACGATGCCATCCTTGAAGCCGCGGAAGGTGATGTCGCCGCCGTCATTGGCGACCGCCGGCCGCACGCGGGTCTCGATCAAATCCTTGATCATGTCGACCGTCTCGGCGTCGGACTCGTCGAAGAACTCGTCCTCGTCGTCGAGATCGGTGTCGCTGTGCGCCGATCCGTCGGCAAGCAGCGGCGCGCCGGACATGTAGTGTTCCATGATGGCACCGAGGATCGCCGGCTTGAGCTGCTGCCATTCGCCATCCGCCTTGGTCACGGTGATGAAGTCCGAGCCGTAGAACACGCCGGTGACGCCGGGCACGTCGAACAGCTTCTCGGCCAGCGGCGAGCGGCTCGCGGCTTCGCGGCTGGCGAATTCGATCGGGTTGCCGTCGCTCACGACGCGGCCGGGAATGAATTTCAGCGTGGCGGGATTGGGGGTGGCTTCGGTTTGAATGAACATGGGTTTCTCCAGACGTCGCCGGTTCAAGGCCGGTGCGTGAGCTATGTCCTAGCAGATGGCGACGGCGAGCGCACCGTCAAGGGGTGGTGAGAACGTTCTGCTGTCATATCAGCGGGTTAGGATGTCCCAAAAGCCTCCGCCTCGTCGTGGACGGGACAGGCCCGGGCATGACGAATGCGGAAGCTACGACAGGGAATCCACGCTCGCGTCGCTCAGGGCGCCCGAAATGATCGTCACCGGCACCGGGAAGGTGCCGAGTTCGTGGGCGAGCAGCGAGACCAGCGGTCCCGGGCCCTCTGCGCCTGGATTGGCGGCGAGCACCAGCATGGCGATATCGGGGTCCTCGTCGATCACCGCGAGCAATTGCTCCATCGCATCGCCCTCGCGGATCACCCGCTCCGGCGTGATCGCGGCGATGCCGTTGGCGCGGCCGGCGGCGCGGTCGAGCGCGGCCTCCGCCGCCTCATGCGCCTCGGCGCGCATGATGTCGGCAACTCCGAGCCATTCCTGGGTCTGTTCCTCGGGCTCGATGATGCGCAGCATCACCACCCCGCCGCCCTGACGCATCGCCCAGCGGCTGGCGTAATAGACCGCCCGATCCCATTCGGCGGTGTCATCGACAACGACGAGGCATTTGGGCTTGTGCCCCGGCGCGAAGCAAAGTCGTTTGCTGGTCATGAAGGCCCCGGCGTGAGCACGACTGGCATGCTGCCACATTCGCTCATGCTTGGGGAGGGGCGGAGCGGCCTGCGCCATGGCGCAGGCCGGCGTGTCAGCGCCGGCGGATGAAGCCGACGATGTCCTTCGACTGCTTGATGGTCTCGTCGGCGATGGCGCGCGCACGATCGGAACCTTCGTTGAGGATGGCGTCGATGTGGCCGGGGTCGGCGACGAGGCGCTTCATCTCGCCCGCGATCGGGGCGAGCTTGGTGACGCACAATTCCGCCAGCGCGTTCTTGAAGCTGGAGAACTGGCCGCCGCCGAATTCCCTGAGCACGTCGGCCTTGGCGCGGCCGGAGAGCGCGGCGAAGATGCCAACGAGATTGTCGGCCTCGGGGCGCGGTTCCAGTCCCTTTTCTTCGCTCGGCAACGGCTCCGGATCGGTCTTCGCCTTGCGGATCTTCTGCGCGATGGTGTCGGCGTCGTCGGTCAGGTTGATGCGCGAATTGTCGGAGGCATCCGACTTCGACATCTTCTTGGTGCCGTCGCGCAAGCTCATCACGCGCGTCGCGGGCCCCTGAATCAGCGGCTCCGGCAGCGGGAAGAACAGGCCGTCACTGGCGCCGTTGCTGCGGATGGAATCGCCGAAATCATTGTTGAACTTCTGCGCGATGTCGCGCGAGAGCTCAAGATGCTGCTTCTGGTCCTCGCCGACCGGCACATGGGTGGCGCGGTACAGCAGAATGTCGGCCGCCATCAGCACGGGATAGTCGAACAGTCCGACCGAGGCGTTCTCGCGGTCCTTGCCGGCCTTCTCCTTGAACTGGGTCATGCGGCCGAGCCAGCCCATGCGCGCGACGCAGTTGAAGATCCAGGCCAGTTCGGCGTGGCCGGAGACCTGGCTCTGGTTGAACACGATGTGCTTCTTCGGATCGATGCCGCTGGCGATGAACGCCGCGGTCACCTCGCGGGTGTTGCGGGCCAGTTCGACCGGTCCGCCCCAGACATCCACGCCCTGCGTGATCGCGTGCATGTCGACGACGCAATAGATGCAGTTGTGAGTCTCCTGCATCTTCACGAAGTTGACGATCGCGCCGAGGTAGTTGCCGAGATGCAGATTGCCGGTCGGCTGGACGCCCGAAAAAACCCGTTCAACGAATGGCATGACACGCCTTCCCTTAGGTCATCGGCCGTCGTTTCCAACAGCGCCGCTGTCCCGTCAAGAACAATTCGACCGATCTCGCTCAGGCGGGCCGTCGCAAGGCGGCCAGTGCCTCGCGCCAGGAGGCGGCGCCGAGCACATGAAGCAGCGCGCCGTAGACGGCGATCCCGGCCGCGATCTGGAGGCCCAGCATGAGGAGTGTGACGACGCCATGGGCCTCGGCGGGGATCAGGCCTGCGGTCAGCCAGAGCAGGGCGCCCATCGCGGCTGCGGCCAGCAGGATCCGCGGCAGTCGCCTGCGGGCGGCCACGTCGACCGAGAACCCGAACGCGGACGTGCCCTTGCGGATCAGGGCGAGCGCGCTGCTCCAGGCTCCGGCCGCGATGCTCGCGGCGATCCCGCCCGCGCCGAAGACATGGCCGAGCAGCACGGCCAGTGCGACCGCGACCACGAAGCCCGTCACCGTCGCGAGCAAGGGCGTCATCGTGTCGCCGCGGGCGTAGAAGGCGGGAGACAGTGCCTTGATCAGCACCTGTGCCGGCAGGCCCAGCGCCAGCCACATCAATGCGCGCGCGGTGGCCGCGCTGTCGTCTGCGCCGAAGGCCCCGTGCTCGAACAACAGCCGAACGATCGGCTGCGCCAGCACGATCAGACCGAGCGTCGCGGGCACCGCGAGGCCGGTGGCAAGTTCCAGCGCGCGCGACTGCGCATGCGCCACGGCCTCGCGGTCATTGCCGCTCACCCCGCGCGTCAGTTCCGGCACCAGCACCGTCCCCATCGCGACGCCGACGATGCCGAGCGGAAGCTCGATCAGGCGGTTGGCGAAATAAAGCCAGGACACCGCCGAGGGCGTGGCCGAGGCGACGATCGCGCCCCCCACCATCAGCCATTGCGGGCCCGAGCTTGCGATCATGCCGGGAATGGCCTTCGCGAAGAAGCCGCGCATCTCCCTGTCGAGGCTGAAGCGCAGCGGTGCGGCGAGGCGCCCGCTGCGCTGCGACAGCAGCATGACGAGCTGCAACAGCCCGGCGATACCGACGGTCGCGGCCAACATCCAGGCTGCGAAAGCCGCATCGGCATGCCAGACGAGCAGCAGCGCGATCGCCGCGATCAGAGCGATGTTGAACAGCAGCGGCGAGAACGCCGTCAGTGCGAACCGGCCCTGCGCGTTGAGCAGACCCATCAGCACCGTGACCGGTCCGGCGAAGGCCAGATAGGGCAGCATCAGCCGCGCATTCGCGACGGCAAGATCGAGCGTGGGGCTGCCGACGAAGCCGGGCGCGATGGCCGCGATGACCAGCGGCATCGCCAGTGCGATCAGCAGCGAGAGTACGATCAGTGCCGCGCTGACGGTGCCGAGCACGCGGCCAGCGAACGCCGCCGCCGCGCCGGCGCCGTCGCGGTCGCGCACCCGGAGCCAGGACGGGATCAGCGCCGCGTTCAGCGCGCCTTCGCTGAGCAGCCGGCGCGCCACGTTGACCAGCTGGAACGCCGCGAGGAACGCATCGGCCACGACGCCGGTGCCGAGCAGCGCCGCGATCAGCGAATCGCGGGCAAAGCCCAGCAGGCGCGAGGCCAGTGTTCCTGTCGAGACGGTCAGGAAGGAGCGGATCATCGTCCGTAATAATACCGTTGCTTGCCCGCCAAGGGCCGGTCGTGATAGGCCGCGAGCCGGATTTCAGGCTGACAGGAAGCGGATTTCCGCTGGGATCGCAATCCGCCAAACGGGATCAAGGTGAATGGCTGACGTGAAATATGACGTTCTCGGCATCGGCAACGCGCTGTTCGACGTTCTGGTCCGGACCGACGAGGCTTTTCTCGCCCGGCATGGCATGACCAAGGGCAGCATGTCCCTGATCGACGAGGCGCGCGCCGCCGCGATCTACAAGGACATGGGCCCGGCCACCGAAGTGTCGGGCGGCTCGGCCGCCAACACCATCGTCGGTATTGGCAGCCTCGGGGGCCGCGCCGCCTATGTCGGCAAGGTCAAGGACGATCAGATCGGCAAGCTCTATGTCCACGACATCCGCGCCGCCGGCGTCGCCTTCAACACGCCCGCCGCCAAGGACGGTCCGGCCACCGGCTGCTCCTACATCCTGGTCACGCCGGACGGCGAGCGCACCATGAACACCTATCTCGGCGCCGCGCAGGACCTGTCGCCCGCCGACATCGATATGGGCGAGATCGCCGCTGCCAAGATCGTTTATCTCGAAGGTTATCTCTGGGATCCGCCGGCCGCGAAGGAAGCCTTTCTCAAGGCGGCTAGAATTGCGCACGTGGCCGGGCGCAGGGTCGCGCTGACGCTGTCGGATTCGTTTTGCGTCGATCGCTATCGCGACGAGTTCCTGTCGCTGATGCGCGACGGCACCGTCGATGTCGTGTTCGCCAACGAATCCGAACTGCACTCGCTCTACCAGACCTCGGATTTCGACGGCGCGCTCAAGCAGCTGCGCAACGACGTCAATCTCGGCGTCGTCACCCGCAGCGAGAAGGGTTGCATGGTGGTGACGTCGGAAGACGCCGTCGCCGCGCCTGCCTTCCCGATCGAACAACTGGTCGACACCACCGGCGCCGGCGACCTGTTCGCCGCCGGCTTCCTGTTCGGCCTCGCCCGCAACCTGCCCTACAAGCAGTGCGGCGAACTCGGCGCGCTCGCCGCCGCCGAAGTGATCCAGCACATCGGCGCGCGCCCGCAAGTGTTGCTGAAGGATCTGGCGCAGCAGCGCGGCCTGACGGGGTAGGTCCGTCTCTCTGCGTCATTGCGAGCGCAGCGAAGCAATCCAGGGTGCTTCCGCGGAAAGATTCTGGATTGCTTCGCCGCGCTCGCAATGACGAGCTTGTCGCACGCGCTTCCAGATTCTCCGCTGTCATCGTCCGCGAAGGCGGACGATCCAGTACTCCCAGACGTCGGTGGCATATCCAGAAGCCGCGGCGTACTGGATTCCTCGCCTTCGCGGGGAATGACAGTTTCCGTGATGTGTGGCGGTGACTTCCTCACGCCGCCTTTGGTCCGCTTCCCGCATCCAGTCCGGCATAGCCGCCGCGTGTGAGACCCGCGAACGGCTCGCGCGACCTCGTCGGTCTCAGTACTTGGCGACGACCGGGCCG
This sequence comes from uncultured Bradyrhizobium sp., assembly GCA_964423245.1. Lineage (GTDB taxonomy): Bacteria > Pseudomonadota > Alphaproteobacteria > Rhizobiales > Xanthobacteraceae > Bradyrhizobium. The sequence goes on from CAYREH010000002.1 coordinate 184,427, forward strand.
CCGAACTTGTAGTTCAGGCCGGCGCGGACGGTGTGGAAGGTGAAATCCTGCGAGATGCGTTCGACATAGTTGGCTCCGGGCGGTGCGAAGGTGCTGCCGGGCACATAAGTCGACGTGTAATTCACGCTGCCGAGGTCGGTGTAGAGATATTCGAGCTTGACCGTCCAGTTCGGCGTGAAGGCGTGCTCGACACCGGCGCCGACCGTCCAGCCGGCCTTCGTTTCCGATACCGAGCCGGTCTTGGCATAGCCATTGCCCGAGGTGAGGTCCCAGCTTCCCTTGACGTCGCCGACGGCCAGGCCGCCGGTGATGTAGAGCAGCGTCCGGTCGACAGCATATCCCGCGCGCCCGCGGACAGTGACCAGCCAGTTGTTGCGGATGCTCTCGTTGAAGGTGCGGGTGGTCGGCGCGTTCGGTCCGGTGACGATGGCGCGCGCGCCGAGGTCGGTGGCGTTGGCATCGGCTTCCAGGCCGAGCACCCACGCGCCCGTCTGCCAGTTCGAACCGATCTGCAGGCCGCCGATCGCACCGGCCGGCTTGAGGCGCCGGTTGCTCAGCGCCACGAAATCGTTCCTGAAGGGGACGGTCTCGGTGGCCCATGTGCTCGTGAGGTCGAGCGCGGTACCGAGATCGGATTGTCCCCAGGCGTAACCTGCGTTCGCGCCGACATACAGACCGGTCCAGCTATAGACCGTCGCGATGGCCGCCGGAGCCTTGGCGTAAGGCCGGGCCGCGAGGTCGGCGGCAGTCGCCGAGCCGAAGCTCGCCAATGTCAGGCCCGACGCGATGATCGCAAGCGCTGCTTTTTTCATGGAAAGTCGCCTTCCCGGAGAGACACATCGAATTCGAGGTGTTGTACGCCCCCGGCCCCCGGAGTGTCTGTATCCGCAGGGCCACATGGCTTTATGCGAAATGGGACGGCGGCGACGCAGTGCGGAGCATAGCGTCGGTTTCACGGGTTTGGCGACATTGGAGCAGGCGCGGAATGTCGCACCCGCAGCGCGGTGAACGTTCGCAGGGTGGAGCGAGAGCACATGGGCCGTCGCGACATTCCCCGTCGGGACGGGGAATGTTCCAGTGGTGATGGTTACCGAATCCTTAACCGGTCAGCATGACTGCCGTACTGTTGGTGTCATGCGGCGCGCTGCCCGCTCCCCGCATCGAGCCCGGCATAGACGCCGCGCTCGAAGCCCGCGAAGGCCTCCAGGCATTTGGCGTCCGCGAAGGGCAGAAGCTGCATCAGGATGACGCCGGTGACGTCGCGCGAGGGATCGATCCAGTAATAGGTGTTGGCGAGACCGGCCCAGGCCAGGCTGCCTGCGCTGCGCCCTTCCGGCGTCCTTTCGGTGTTGATCATGAAGGACAGGCCCCACTTCTTCACCTGCTCGGGATAAAGATCGACGTCGTTGGTGTAGGCCGGCGCCGCCGTGGTCATCCGGGTCATGGCGAGGTCGCCGATGTGATTCTGTCCCATGTTCGCGACGGTCTCGGCCTTGAGCACCTGGTTGCCGTTGCCGCGCCCCTTGTTCAGGATCATCTGCGTGAACCGGATATAGTCGGCCGCGGTCGAATAGAGGCCGCCGCCACCCATGTGGAATTCCGGCTCCTGCTCGAGTTCGAACGGGATCGAGGCGAGCTGCCCGTCCTCGCCGCGCGCATGCATGCCGACCAGGCGCCGGCGCATGTCGTCGGTGATCTTGAAGCCGGTGTCGCGCATGCCGAGGGGCGCGAACAGATTGTCGCGCAGATAGGCATCGAGCCGCTTGCCGCTGGCGGCCTCCACGGCCTTGCCGACGAAATCGATGTTGGTGCCATATTCCCAGCGCGAGCCGGGATCGCTCATGATCGGCGTCTTCAGCGCCGCGTTCTGGCAGGTCGTCACCGGCGGCGTGCCGGTCTTCTCCAGATGGATCGCCAGATCGCCGTTCCACATGTTGTAGGCGAAGCCCGCCGTATGGGTCATGAGCTGGCGCAGCGTGATCGGCCGCCTGGCCGGCCGCAGCCTCGGCTCGCCGGCGGCGTCGAAACCCTCCAGTACCTGCGGCTGGGCGAGATCGGGCAGCAGCTCGCCGATCGGCGCGTCCAGCGACAGCTTGCCCTGTTCGACCAGCTGCATCGCGCCCGCGGTCGTCACCGCCTTGGTCATCGAGGCGATCCAGAACACGCTGTCGTCGGTCATCGGGTCGGGCCTGGCAAGGTCGCGTTTCCCGAACGCGCCCTGATACAGGATATCGTCACCGGTCGCGGCGAGGGCAACGACACCTGGAATCTCCCGGGCATCGCTGATCCGGCGCAGAACCTCGTCGATCTGGGCTTGGCTGTGCATGGCGTTTCTCCGATTTGATTTTTGTTGGAAGTCCTCGATTGTCCTCCCGGAGAGCGGGCCCGACAAGCATCCAGGTGTCGCGCCAACTCGCAATCTCGTGACTTGACGGGGGATCGCCCACGCAGGACGACACGGCGGCTGAACGCTCCATCCCTGCCTAAAACTGTGGTGGATGGCCGCACTTCGCCGCGACCGCACAGGGTCCCGAGCGGTATATTTTCGAGCTGTTTGAAACGGCTTGAAACTTTTGGTGCGTCGCGACGTTTGGCCTCTGGCCGGACCGCGGCCAAAGTTCACATTTGACGCAGATTTGGTCGGTCTTTGACTGGCCGCGAGGGGACTTGAGATGATTTCGACCTGGAGCGAATGGAAGCGCTATCCCCGTCCCGGACGGGGCGAGAATCTGGAGGCGCCGATCTCGCCGGGCATTTACGAGGTCCGGGTTGCCGGCACCGGCGCGCTGTATTCGTTCGGCGCGGTCGACAATCTGGCGCAGGCGCTCGCTTTGCTGCCCGTGGGTTCGAAGTCCTGGTTCGGTCGCCGCGATGCCACCGACGTCCCGGATCTCGAATACCGCACCTGCGCGACCTCCTCGAAGGCGTCCGCCAAGGCTGCTGCCGAGCGGATGATCGGCCGGCGCGAGACCTATATGAGCGGCGCGGCGTAGGGTCGCCGCTCCGAGTTTAACTCCCATCAGATGTGCGTCGCGGGAGCGGTGCATTGCGTGCCGCTTGTCCCTATAGTCGGGGCCGATCCAAAGCCTCAGGGAGTAACGCCATGACCCCGCCCGCCGCCGCGCGCGCCCAGCAACCCACCGCCACCCTGCGCGACCGGTTGAAGGACCCTTCGCTGCTCAAGGAGGCCTGCTACATCGACGGCGCCTGGGTCGGCACGCCGGTCTTCGCCGTCAACAATCCCGCGACCGGCGCCGAACTGGCGAAAGTGCCGCAGATGTCGGCGGATGACGCCGTCAGGGCCGTCGAGGCCGCCGAGCGCGCCTTCCCCGGCTGGGCCAAACACACCGCCAAGCAGCGCTCCAACATCCTGCGCAAATGGTTCGAGTTGATCATCGCCAACCGCGAGGATCTGGCGCTGATCCTGACATCGGAGCAGGGCAAGCCGCTGGCTGAGGCGCTCGGCGAGGTCGACATCGGAGGGGCCTATGTCGAGTTCTTCGCGGAGGAAGCCCGCCGCGTCTATGGCGAAACCATTCCAAGCCAACGGCCCGATGCCCGGCTGCTCGCGATCAAGCAGCCGATCGGCGTCTGCGGCGCGATCACGCCGTGGAATTTCCCGAACTCGATGATCACGCGCAAGGTCTCGCCGGCGCTGGCGGCCGGCTGCACCGTCGTGCTCAAGCCTGCCAACGAGACGCCGCTGTCGGCGCTTGCGCTCGCCGCGCTGGCGGAACGCGCCGGCGTGCCCAAGGGCGTGTTCAACATCATCACCGGTGACGCCTCGCCGATCGGCAAGGTGCTGTGCGAGCACCCGGCGGTGCGCTTCGTTGGCTTCACCGGCTCGACCGCGGTCGGCAAGATCCTCTACCAGCAGGCTTCGGTCGGCGTGAAGCGGCTCGGGCTCGAACTCGGCGGCAATGCGCCCTTCATCGTCTTCGACGACGCCGACATCGACGCCGCCGTCGAGGGCGCGATCGTCTCGAAGTACCGCAACATGGGCCAGACCTGCGTCTGCGCCAACCGCCTCTATGCCCAGGACAAGATCTACGACAGCTTCGTGCAGAAGCTCTCGGCCAAGGTCGCGGCCATGAAGGTTGGTGACGGCACCGAGAGCGGCATCACCCAGGGCCCGCTGATCAACATGAAGGCGGTCGACAAGGTCGAGCGCCACATTGCCGATGCCGTCAAGCGCGGCGCCCGGGTCGTCACCGGCGGCAAGCGCAGCGAACTCGGGCGTTCCTTCTTCGAGCCGACCGTGCTGGCCGACGTCAAGCCGGACTCCCTGGTGTCGCAGGAAGAGACCTTCGGCCCGCTCGCACCCGTGATCCGCTTCAAGGACGAAGCCGAGGTGATCGCGATGTGCAACGCCTCGCCGTTCGGCCTCGCCTCCTATTTCTATTCCCGTGACCTCGGCCGTGTCTGGCGCGTCGCCGAGGCGCTCGAATCCGGCATGGTGGGCGTCAACACCGGACTGATCACGACGGAAGTCGCCCCCTTCGGCGGCGTCAAGGAAAGCGGCCTCGGCCGCGAAGGCTCCCATCACGGCATGGATGAATATGTCGAGATCAAATATGTGATGATGGCGGGTGTGTGAGGGCGCGGTTGTTTCCACGCCGTCATTCCTACCGCCGCAGCACCGCAATGGTCCGGTTGGCGAAGGTCAGCCGCTCCGCAATGACCGATACGAAATAGGTCAGCAGCTTGTGGCTGAGCGCCGGCTCTTCGGTCTTGATGGCGTCGAACTGGTGGACATTCAGCACATAGAGCACGCTGTCGATCTCGGCCTGGATCGTGGCGCTGCGCCGGGCGCGCGATACCAGTCCCATCTCGCCGATCGTGGTGTAGCGTCCGAGGCTTCGCACGCGCGTGGTGCGATCGTCGTCGGCCGGCACCATGATGCCGACGCGGCCGTCGAGAATGAAATGCATGGAATCGGCGGGATCGCCGGCCTGCACGATGATCTCGCCGGCCGTGACCTCGAGGCGCTGGCAGCGGCGGATCAGCTCGTCGGCGTCCTCCTCGCTTCCGAGGATCCGCGTGAACCAGTCGCGCAGATTGGCCTCTTCCTGCACCAGCCCCTGGTGCTGGCCGATGATCTCGTTCTCGCACCATTCCAGCGCGTGATCGAGTTCGGGAATGATGGTGACGCCCTCGCCGATGAAGCCGCTGGAGCGAAGTACCTTTTCGGCCGCGGCAGGCAGGTGCACGAGGATGAGTTCGACCCCGAGATCGTGCGCGCTGCGCTTGATCTGGGCGAAACTATAGGCGGCCGAGGAATCGACGCCGGTCACGAGCTTGAAGTCGAACAGCAAATAGCGGCATTGCGGCCGCTCCTGCAGCAGCTGCTTGACGTGCTGGTAGAGCCGGTTGGCCGAGCCGAAGAACAGATAGCTCTGCAGGTTGAGCCCCTGGATCTTGCCGCCATGCGCGAGCAGCACCTCCTGGTCGTCGCGCGAGCGGTCCAGTGACGAGCGATACTCCGAGCCGTCGAAGCTGTACTTGATGGATTCGACGCGGGCCGCGCTGAACGCGAAGGTCGCGCAGCCGATGATCACGCCGATCAGGATACCCGGCACGAACCCCCAGGCGACGATGATCGCGATGATGGCGATCAGCGAGAGATATTCGAGCTTCGACAGCCGCTTGCGTGAGTCGACGATCCATTTGTGCAGCTGGTCGGCGCCGAGATAGAGCAGCAGGCCGCCAAGCACAAATTTCGGGATGAAGCCGAGCAGGAGCGGCGCGACACCCAGCATCAGCAGCGACAGCGCTGCCACGGTCAGTCCTGACAGGCGGCCGCGGCCGCCGCTGGAGAAATTCAGGACCGAGCGGCTGACGGAAATGCAGCCGGCATAGCCGCCGAGCGCGCCCGTCAGGATGTTGGCGGCGCCGGTGACGTTCAGCTCGCGTTCCAGATTGGCCTCGCGATGCACCGCCACCTCGATGCCCGTGGTGTTGAACAGGGTGCTGGACGCGGTGACGAAGATGACCGCGACGAGATTGCCGAGGAGATCCGGCACCGCTGACCATGGATAATGGATCAGGGCCTCGGCATGCCAGGGCAGCATGAACGCGGCTGGCGGCGGCGGCTCGAAGGTCCAGCCCATGGTGCGGGCATCGGCGAGCGAGACACCCAAAGTCCGGAAGGTGAGATGAGCGGCGACCACACCGCAGATCAGGATGATCGGCAGTCCGAACGGGCTGCGCGAACGGTGCCAGGTCAGATACAGCACGAGTGCCATCGCACAGGCCGCGCCCAGCTCCGACAGCGCGAGGCCCCCCGTGAAATGCGTCAGCGTTCCCAGTTGCACGGGATGGCCGGTGATCACGCGGATCGCGCCCAGCACGATCAGAAGCCCGGTGGCACCGAGGAAACCGCCGACGACGGGATAGGGCACGTAGCGGATGGCGCGTCCCATCCGCGTCAGCCCCAGCCCGCAGAGCACGACCCCGGTCAGCACCGTCGACAGGCCCAGCGTGATCAGGATCGGCGACAGCAGCGAGGCCGAAGGGGCGAGCGCGGTCATCCGCTCTGCCAGCGAGGCGGCCAGGATGCCGGTGACCGCGGCCGTCGAACTGTCCGGCGCCGCGACGGCGAAGGGCAGCGAGCTGCCCAGCGCAATGATCGCCGCCAGCACCGCCGAGCTGATGAAGGTCGCCGCGATCCCGTAGGACAGATAGGGCGACAATGGACCGGCGAAGATCAGCAGCGCGTAGGACAGGCCGAACGTCACGGTCAGGACGCTGGCGGCCGTCCCGCCCATGATGTCGGTGACGGCGCGCTTGAGAGATGGATTGAAACCGGCCGACGGGATGAAATTGATGGCTGGATCGGTCACGCTGTGGTGCTCGCTCCTGAAATGACTTTCAAGAGGTAGACCAGTGCGAGCGCGGCGCAAGCAAATTCTTGCGGCAGTGGAGCAAGGACGGTGGCGCAGCCATGCGACCGCGCGCCGGATCAACCGTACGGTTGAGGACAAGGCCGAAGTGCTGGCACATTGTGGTCCCGGCGCAGGCCGGGACTGCGTCGGGAAACGAACGATCTCGTTCGCGCTGCAGTCGCAGGACGGCTGCAGCGGCGTCTAGATCTTCAGCTCCGAGCCGGTGACCCGGCGATAGGCTTCGAGGTAGCGCTTGCTGGTCGCCTCCACGACGCTGGCGGGCAGGGGCGGCGGCGGGGCGTCGCCGTTCCAGCGGCCGGCGCGGCGCTCGCCGTCGAGATAGTCACGCAGCGGCTGCTTGTCGAAGCTCGCCTGCGGCTGGCCGGGCTTGTAGGCATCGACGGCCCAGAACCGGGAACTATCGGGCGTCATCACCTCGTCGATCAGGATGATGCGGCCGTCCTTGTCGCGGCCGAATTCGAACTTGGTATCGGCGATGATGATGCCCTGCTCGCGGGCGAGCTCCTCGCCGAGCGTGTAGATCGCGCGCGTCATGCTCTCCAGCGTGTAGGCGGTCTCCTCGCCGACGACTTCGCGCATTCGCGCGATGGTGATGTTCTCGTCATGGCCGGTCTCGGCCTTGGTGGCCGGGCTGAAGATCGAAGGCTCCAGCTTCTCGCTCTCGACGAGGCCGTCCTTCAGCTTCTCGCCGGCCAGCGTGCCGCTCGCCGCATATTCCTTCCAGGCCGAGCCCGAGAGATAGCCGCGGATCACGCATTCGATCGGAAACACAGTGGTGCGCTTGCAGAGCATCGCGCGGCCGAGAATCTCGGTGCGGTGCGCCTCCAGCGCCGGCATGGCAGCGATGATCTCGTCGGTGTCGGCGCTGATCATGTGATGCGGCACCACGCCCTCGAGCTCGGCGAACCAGAACGCGCTGATCTGGGTGAGCACCGCGCCCTTCATCGGGATGGTCTCGGCCATCACGACGTCGAAGGCGCTGATGCGGTCGGTGGTGACCAGCAGCAGGCGATCGTCGTCGACGGCGTAGATGTCGCGCACCTTGCCGCGGCCGATCTTCGGGAGCGGCAGGTCGCTGGAGAGCATCGTGGTCATGAGCAGAACTTTCGAAGGCGGTTGTCCGGACCTGTCCGATGGCAGGGCCGGACACGGCATTAGCCTATTCCGGCAGCGGAATGAACTCGTGTTCGTTCGGAACTCCGGCGAAGCGGCCGGTTTTCCAGTCCTGCTTGGCCTGCTCGATCCGCTCCTTGCTGGAGGACACGAAATTCCACCAGACATGGCGCGGGCCTTCCAGCGCATCGCCGCCGAGAAACATCATGCGCGTGGCTTTCAGCGCCTTCACGGTGATGCGGTCGCCGGGCCGGAAGATCAGCAGCCGAGGCCCCTCGTAGCGCTCGTTCGCGATCTCGACCTCGCCGTCGACGAGGTAGATCGCGCGCTCCTCGTGATCGGGGTCGAGCGGCACGCTCGCGCCCTGCGTGGCCGTCACCTCGGTGTAGAACCAGGGCGACACCATCGCGACGGGCGAGGTGACGCCGAAGGCGGAGCCCGCGATCACCCGTGCGGTGAAATCGCGCTCGGAGATCATCGGCAGGTCGCCGGCGCCATAGTGCTGGAACGAGGGGGCGATCTCCTCCGAGCCGGCAGGGAGCGCGATCCAGCTTTGCAGGCCCAGCATCTTCTGGCCCGCCGCGCGCTGCGCGTCCGGCGTGCGCTCGGAATGCGCGATGCCGCGCCCTGCCGTCATCAGGTTCATCGCGCCCGGCGCGATCTCCTGGATGTTGCCCTCGCTGTCGCGATGCATGATCGCGCCGTCGAACAGATAGGTGACGGTGGCGAGGCCGATATGCGGATGCGGCCGCACGTCCATGCCCTTGCCGGCGACGAACTGCACCGGCCCGAAATGATCGAAGAAGATGAACGGCCCGACCATCTGCCGCTTGCCATGCGGCAGCGCGCGCCGCACCGCGAATCCGTCGCCGAGATCGCGGGTGCGCGGCACGATGACGAGATCGAGCGCATCGCAGGACATGGGATCGCCGAGCACGGGATCGTTGGAGGGTTGCCAGCTCATGGGGAACTCCTGTTTATTGCTGGTAGGATCGTAGCAGATAAGGCTTTAAAGCGGCAGGTGAAGCCGATGATTCCTCCTCTCAGACCCGGCGCCAAATTGCTGCATGTGGCCGGTCCCGTCATCGAGACCGATCGGCTGATCCTGCGCTCATGGCGCGCGAGTGATGTCGCCCCCAATACGGCCATGCCGTCCGATCCAGAGACCGCGCGCTTCATCGATGGCGAGGCCGAGCTGGGTGGAGACAAGGTGGATGTCTGGGTGACCACCCGGGCGGGCTGGCGGCGGTGAGAGGCTTGAAAAAATCCGTCCCACGGTCGATGTTCTGCCCGCTTTCACCGCAGATCCGCACCATCCGATGACGCCAGCCGCTCTTGAACTTGCCTTCCGTTCGGCCAGCGTTTCGCTGCTGCTGGTGCTGTCGGCCTCGCTGCTCTCCGATTTCCGCAATGTGCTGGCGGCCCGCCTCGGTGCGGCCTTCGCACTGAGTGCGGCCGCGCATGCGGTGAGTTATTCTCTCGATGTCACGTCGCGGATCCCGCTCTGGCACGCGCCGATCGTCGCGTTATCGACCGGCAGCATCGTGGTGTTCTGGCTGTTCACATGCTCCCTGTTTGATGACGATTTTCGCCTCCGCCGATGGCACCTCGGGGTCTGGGCGCTGGTGGTCGCCTTCAGTTTCGCAGGCTGCGTCTGGATTGCACCCAGCGGGCATGTGAAGTTCTCGGTGAGGCTGGTCAATCTGATCGTGCTCGGTTTCATCGCGCTTGCGATCTGGCAGATGATCGCCTCCTGGCCGGCCGACCTGGTCGAGCGCCGCCGTCGCGTTCGCGTTTTCGTCGTCTGCGCAATCGCGCTCTATGGCGGGCTGAACGCGATTCTCCAGATCGCCGTCGCCGGCCACCACGTCGCCGATGTCGCCGAAACCATCAATGCCGGCGCGCTCGCCTGCACCGTCGCGGCAATCGTCTATGCCATGATGCGGGTCGATGGCTCGGATCTGTTCCCGGCCGCGGCGGAGCCTGCACCGGCGATGGCGCCGAACCAGCCTGCCGCCGATCCCGCCGCAGACCGGAAGCTGATCGACGACCTGATGCGCCTGATGGCGGACGAGCGGATCTATCGCCAGGAGAACATCACCATCGGTGTGCTGGCGGGCCGGCTGAAAATTCCCGAATACCGGTTGCGCCGGCTGATCAACCAGCGGCTCGGCTATCGCAACTTCAATGTGTTCCTGAACAACCACCGGATCGAGGAGGCCAAAGCGGCGCTCGCCGATCCCGCCCAGCGCGAGGTGCCCGTCATCACCATCGCCATGGATGCCGGCTTCCAGTCGCTCGGCCCCTTCAATCGCGCCTTCAAGGCCGTGACGGGTGTGACGCCGACGGAGTACCGGCGGTTGAACGCCGATGCGGTCTAAATTATCTATGCAATTGAAATCACGCAATAATTCTGGAATCGGCTAGCGTCCTTCAGCTTCGACAAGGTCGCTTTTCGAAATCGGCGAGCCCGCATCGTCCGCATCCCGCTTCCTCCCGGTATGTCCCAAGCCCGGAGAAAGCCCGTGACCCGCCGCCGCAAGATCCTCCTCCTCACCACCGCCATAGCCTGTGCCGGCCTCGTGCTCGGCGCCGCACGGGCCCGCGACGTACCGAAGGTTGCGACCGGATTCGTTGCCGACCTTCTCTGCTCGGAGACCCTCGTCTCGGGCCTCGATGCCAGGCGCAATCTGGCGGAAACCATCGATGCGATGCCGGGCGTCGGCCTGCTGACCTGGGCGATGGACGTTCAGGTCGACCGCGCCCGCAAGGACGTCACGGTGACGCTGTTCGGCCTCAGCCGCAGCCATGCGATCTATCGCGAGGGTCTCGGTTGCACGCTCGAACACGGCGTGGAGATCGCCGCCGTCGCGCCCCCGGTGGACGACGGGCAGCCGGCATTGCTGCCCGAGATCGCCGGTCCCGCGATCGTGCCGCCTCAGAGTCCCGACCTCGCCGCCGCGCTCGCCCGCGCCTTCGCCGAGCCCGCAGAGCCGCCCTATCGCCGCACCCGCGCGATCGTGGTGATGAAGGCGGGCCGGATCGTCGCCGAACGTTACGCCGACGGCATCGGACCGGAGACGCCGCTGCTCGGCTTCTCCATGACCAAATCCGTGATCTCGGCGCTGACCGGCATCCTCGTGCGTCAGGGCAAGCTGAAGCTCGAAGGGCCGGCGCCCGTCGCCGCCTGGGCCGATCCCGACGACCCGCGCCACGCCATTACCGTCGATCAGCTGCTGCGGCACACCGCCGGCCTTGCCCTCGGCTGCTCGCTGCAGGCCTCGCTCGGCTCGGCCTTCGAACCGGTCAACCGCATGAAGTTCGTCGAGAGCGACATGGCCGGCTATGCGGCGAGCATTCCACTCGAGACCGTGCCGGGCTCTGCGTGGAACTATCACGACGGCAACATGCTGATCCTGTCGCGCCTGATCCGCGATGCCGCCGGCGGCCGTCCCGAAGATGCGCTCCGCTTCGCGCGCCGCGAATTGTTCGCGCCAACAGGCATGCGCCATGTCACGCTTCAGCTTGATGGCTCCGGCACCATCGAGGGCTCCAGCGAGATGCTGGCCTCGGCGCGCGACTGGGCCCGCTTCGGCCAGCTCTATCTCGATGACGGCGTCGCCGGCGGGAAACGAATCCTGCCCGAAGGCTGGGTAACCTATTCCGCGACGGCGACGCCCAATGCCTGGGTCGGCATCGGCGCCGGCTTCTGGACCAACCAGGGCGACAGTTTTGGCGCGAAGCTGCGCGTCGAGCGCGGCTGGCCGCGCGATGCGTTCTTCGCCAAGGGCACGATCGGGCAGTACACGATCGTCATTCCGTCGGAGCGGCTGGTGATCGTGCGGATGGGCCGCTCGCCGAACGCGCCGCCAGAGGCCGATGGTGTGTTTGACCTCGTGCGCGATGTGATCGCAGCGACGCGCACGAAGGGAGATTTGGCGAGGGGCAATTGAAGAAGCTTCTGACCCTCCCTCTCCTTCCCTCCAGGGGAGGGAGGGGTAAGCAGAGCGCCGCGCTGCGAGCGCTTACCGTCCCAGCTCCGTCGCCTTGGCGACGCGGTCGAAGCGCTCCAGCGTCAGGATCGCATCGGCGAATTTTTCCGCGCGCGCGTTGAGCACGGGCCGCGCCAGGGTGAGGAACTTCTGCTGCATCGCCTGCGCGTCCGGGAACGAAGTCGGCTCGCCGGACGGATCGGCGTAGATCCGCTCGTGAACGCCGTCGTCCGTCGTGATGCTGACGCGGGCACCGAACGGATGGGTACGGCCGACCTCGAGCCGGTCGTCCTGCACCACGTCGAACTTGTCGGCGAGCGCGTCGATCGCGGCATCGCCGAGCCGGTTGTAATCGTCCCAGCCGAACGAGCCCTGGTCGAGCGCCAGCGCGCCGGTGAAGAACATCGAGAACTGGCCGCCGACGATCGAGCGCGGATGCCGCTTGGTGGCGGCATCGCCGGTCAGCGTGATGCCGTTGCGATGCAGGCCGATCTCGACGCGCTTCACCTGGTCGGGCGTCAGATTGTGCTCGCGCCGCATCGCGATCAGCGCGTCGATCGCCGCATGGGTGTAGCGGCAGCTCGGATAGGGCTTCACGCCGATCTTCATCGTCTCATAGGTCGAGCCGAGCCCGGCCACGGCCTTGTCGGGATGCGCGTCGTCGGTGTAGCCGGCGAGCAGGCCGTGCTTGCCTTCCACAGATTCGGTCGAGCCGATGAACGCGTTGCGCGCCAGCGTCGCGGCGATCACGCCGTTCATCGCGGCGGCGCCGACCTGGTAGCGCTTGTTCCAGGCGCCGTTCACGAGGAACTGCAGCGAACCCGCGGCCTGGCTGCCGGAGACGCCGAACGCGGCGACGATCTGCTCCTCGCTGAGGCCGTACAGCTTGCCGGCTGCCGCCGCCGCGCCATAAGTGCCGGCCGTGGCGGTCGGGTGGAAGCCGCGGGCGTAATGCGAGGTCGGATCGAGCGCGTTGCCGAGCCGGCAGCAGACTTCATAGCCCGCGACGATCGCGGTCAGCACGTCACGGCCCGACGCGCCGACCATCTCGCCGACGGCGAAGGCGGCCGGCACCACCGGCGCACTCGGATGCAGCGAGGAGTCCGCATGGGTGTCATCGAAATCGAGGGAATGGCCGAGCGCGCCGTTGAGCAGCGCCGCCACCGCCGGGGTCCAGGTCTTGCTGTCGCCGAACACGGTGGACTCGCCCTTGGTGTCCAGCGCCAGCGCCTCCAGCATCTTCAGGATCGACGGCGTCGATTCCGCCTCCTTGCGGGCGCGGATGGCGCTGCCGAGAAAGTCCAGCGTCAGCACCTTGGCGCGATCCAGCACCTCCGCCGGAATGTCATCGTATGTCAGGTTGAAGACATAGGCGGCGAGCGTTGCGGTTTCGTGGGCCATCGTGTTTCCTCGTTTTGGCGCGCAAATTAGGCGGGCTGATTTGGCCTTTCAAGCGGCCTCGCGGTCGCGGGCACCAGCCATGCTTTTTGACGGCTCAGCAGGATCGGGACAGTCGACGATGACACGCGCAAGGGAGCTGTTCGACCGGATCCGGGCGCGGCGGACGCAAGCCGGGCTGGCGGTCCGCATGACCGTCGCGGCGACCGCCGCCTATGCCATCGCCAGCGCGCTGCACCTGCTGCTGCCGCTCTGGGCGGTCCTGACCTCGCTGATCGTGACCCAGATGAGCGTCGGGCGTTCGCTGAAGGCGACGCGCGACTACATGCTCGGCACCATCGGCGGCGCCATCTATGGCGGGACCATTGCGATCCTGATCCCTTATTCGACCGAGGCCGGCCTGCTCGGCCTGCTGGTGCTGGCCGTCGCCCCGCCGGCCTTCGTCGCCACGTTCTATCCCACCCTCAGCACCGCCACCGTGACCGCCGTGATCGTGCTGCTGGTTCCCACCATGCATCATGCCGATCCGCTGACGTCGGCGATCGACCGGGTCAGCGAGGTCGGCGTCGGGGCGATCACGGGCTTGATCGTGTCCTTCCTGGTGTTGCCCTCGCGCGCGGCCAGGCAGATCCGCGCCATCGCCGCGGGCCTGCTGGGGTTGATCGCCGATGCCCTCGTCGAACTGCTAGCCGGGCTCACACGTGGCCGCGACAATGATGCGCTGCACCGGATCCAGGACGGCATCGGCAGCGCCATCGTCGGCCTCAATACCACCGGTGTCGAGGCTGAGCGTGAGCGTGCCGCGCGGCTGTCGGGCGGGCCGGACACCGGGCCGCTCCTGCGCACCATCCTGCGGCTGCGCCACGACGTCGTGATGATCGGCCGTGCCACGGTGGTACCGCTGCCGATCGACGTACAGACCCGCCTCGCCGCGCCGCTGGCGGAGGTGTCGGCCGCGATCGCCGGCTTCCTGCGGGCCGCGGCCAAGGCCCTGCACGATGGCGCCGGCGCGCCGCCGATCCACCCGGTGCATGTCGCGCTCCAGCACTATGCCGAGGCGGTCGCCGCCGTGCGCCAGGCCGGCCTGATCCGCGGCCAGCCCGCCGACACCGCCGAGCGCTTCTTCGCGCTCGGCTTTTCGCTGGAGCAGATGCACCAGAATCTCGCCGACCTCGATCGCGTCGTCGGGGAGTGGTCGGAAGTTGCGACGAACAAGTCCGTGCGCGTGGCGGAATGAGCCTTGGGAATGAGCCTTGCGCGTCAGCGCTTCGCGAGGCCCTTCTTCTCCATCCGCCAGACCAGCAGATCGATGCGGTCCTGGCCGAAGAACGGCTCGCCCTCGAACACGAAGGTCGGCACGCCCCAATGGCCGGACGCCGCGTGGTCCTTTTCGTTGTCCGCGATCACCTGCTCGTAGCGATCGGGATCGGATGCGATCGCCGCGTCCATCGCCGCGAGATCGAAGCCGGCCGCCTTCGCGGCGCGCGCCAGATGGTCGCCCTCGTTCCAGCCCGCAACCGTGCCGTCCCACATCACCCGCGCGAGCGCATGGGTGAAGACGAGGGATCGCCCCTCGAGCTGCGCCATCGCGCCAAGCCTTGTCAGGCGATGGATGTAGGGCTGCTCAGTCGCGACATCGAGCGTCGTCATGTCCTGCACGATCGGATCGGGGCGGGGAAAGCGGAACGGGATGCCCTCGAATTCCGCCACGCGGGTGGAGTCGCGCACGACGTAGCGGGCGAATTGCGGATTGGCCTTCTTGAAGAAGCCGGGCACGCGCACCGCCAGCGGATAGACCGGACGAAGATTCACGGTGAGATCGTAGGTCTCGACCAGCTTCAGCGTCTTCGGCAGCGCGAGATAACTGTAGGGACTGCGGAACGAATAGAACAGATCGACTGAAAGCGTCATCTTGCCGGCTCCATGATGCGTCCCATCATGGAGCGAACCACCAGCTTGTGGAAGGGCATGATGAGGGCAAGATAGATTCGGCCCAGGAGATTGTTGGTCCGCACCACCGTCGTCGCGGTGACCTGCCGGTGTGGCGCATCGCCCGACACGTCGACGATGATGCGGAAGTCGAGATGGGAATCGTCGAAGCCCGCGACCAGCCGCTCCGGCGTTTCGCTCAGCACCGGAAACAGGCCGATCAGCCCGCCCGGCGCCGGCGCGCCTTCGCCCGACGTCTTCAGTCCGAACGGCGCGACGGCGATGTTGCGAATCCGCAGCAGCGTATCGATCCAGCGCGGCCCGTTCAGCACCATCCGGGTGCAGGCTTCGCGGGCATTCACGGTTGCCGCACCGACGTCCACACGGAACGCATCGATGAATTGCGCGCCGGACAGCACGGCGCCGGCTGCGACATCGGGAGTGACTTCCTGGACAGAGCTCATGCGCGCAATCTGCGCGTCAGCATCCGGAAGCGCAAGATCAGGAGGCCGGCATAGACGAACGAGCCGATCGACAGTCCGATCCAGACCCCGACTGCGCCGAGACCGCCGCGAAAGGCGAGCCACCAGGCAACGGGAAAGCCGACGCACCAATAGCCGATCGCCGCGAACACCAGTGTCATCCTTGTGTCATTGATGCCGCGCAGTGCGCCGCCGACGATGGTCTGCAGGGCGTCGGCGATGAAGAAGGTGGCGCCGACCAGAAGCAGCGTCGCGGTCAACTCGACCGTCGCGCGGCTGTCCTCGCCGCTGCCGAAGAACAGATGGCCGAGTGTGAAGCGGCCGAGCACGATGGCGACGGTCAGCGCGGCGACGAGGCTGATGCCGAGCACGGCCGCGACGATGCCCGCGCGCCTCACGGAGGCGGCATCGTCGCGGCCGAAGGCATGGCCGACGCGCACTGTGGCGGCCATGCCGATGCCGAGCGGCACCATGAACAGCACGGCCGTGACCTGGAGCGCGATCTGGTGTGCGGCCAGCGCCGTGGTCGAGATCAGTCCCATCAGCAGCGCGGCCGAGGAGAACAGGCCGTATTCCAGCAGCAGCGAGAACGAGATCGGCGCGCCCAGCCCGATCAGTTGCCGCATCAGCGGCCAGTCGATCCGCCAGAGATGGGCGAGCGGGCGATAATCCGAGAACGGCTTGCGCCACGCGGCGATGGCGAGCGCGGCGAGAAAGGTGGCGAGATTGACCAGCGAGGTCGCGAGCCCCGCGCCGAACAGGCCGAGTTCCGGCAGGCCGGCGAGGCCGTGGATCAGGCCATAGACCAGCGCGGCATTGGCGGGGATCGCGGCCAGCGTGATCCACAGCGGCATCTGCGGCCGGTTCACCGCGGCCATCAGCCCGCGCAGCGCGACGAAGCCGAGCGCCGGCGCGATGCCCCAGGCCAGCCCGTTCAGATAGGTCTGGGCGCGCGCAGCCGCATCCGGGGCCTGTCCGAGCGCGAGCAGGATACGCTCGCCATAGAGTGGCGAGGCCATCATCGGCAGCGAGATCAGGAGCGAGATCCACAGGCCGGCGCGCACGGCATGGCGCAGGCGGCGGACATCGCCGGCGCCGAATGCCTGCGCCGCCAGCGGCGACACCGCCACGACGAGGCCGAGCCCGAAGGTGAAGGAGACGAAATACACCGTATGCGCCAGCGCCGCCGCGGCGACCGCGGTCTCGCCGAGCCGGCCGATCAGCGCGAAATCGGTGGTGATCATCGCGATCTGCCCGAGCTGGGTCAGCATCATGGGCACGGCCAGCCGCAGCGTCTCGACGAGTTCATCGGCGAGATGATTTGGCGGCATGCCGGCTTGCGGCTGCGGGCGGGATTGGAGCGTGTCGAGCATGGCGGGTCCGTAGCACAGCGTGGCGCCGAAAACATGACATGCTCGCGTGTCCTGGACGTGCGAAGCGCGAAACGGTGCTGCGGCGAGCGGGCCGGAGTCGTAGGCTGGGCAAAGGTGCGCTGGCGCCCTGCCCACCATCATTCGACACGTCGACAGAAGCCGTGGGCACGCCAGGCTTTGCCCACCCTGCGACACTTGCTGGGTCTTGTCTCCCGCTCCCCGCTTTTACGGGGAGAGGCGTGGGGTGAGGGGCCCGCTTCTGCAGATTAGCCGGCAGTTGGACTCGCGGAGAGTCACCTTCACCCGGAATTTGCGCTCGCAAATTCCGGCCTCTCCCTGCACGCGGGGAGAGGCGAAGGTCAGCTCTTTCTCTCCGGCACGCGCCGGATCTTCGCGCCGAGCGCGTTGAGACGTTCCTCGATGCGCTCGTAGCCGCGCTCGATCTGGTCGGCGTTGTTGATCGTCGAGGTGCCCTCGGCGCAGACGGCGGCGAGCAGCATCGCCATGCCGGCGCGGATGTCGGGCGAGGTCATGGTCGCGCCGTGCAGCCGGCTGGGGCCGGCGATGATCGCGCGATGCGGATCGCACAGCACGATGCGCGCGCCCATCGCGATCAGCTTGTCGACGAAGAACATCCGCGATTCGAACATCTTCTCGAACATCAGGATCACGCCCTCGCATTGCGTGGCGGTGACGATCGCGATCGACATCAGGTCGGCCGGGAAGGCGGGCCAGGGCTGGTCCTCCAGCTTCGGCACATGGCCGCCGAAATCGTCCTGGATCTTCAGCGTCTGGTTCGACGGCACGATCAGGTCGTCGCCTTCGACGCGGCAGACGATGCCGAGCCGCTCGAAACCCATGCGGATCGAGCGCAGATGCTCGACGCCGGCGCGCACGATGCGCAGTGGCGAGCGCGTCACGGCCGCAAGCCCGATCAGCGAGCCCACCTCGATATGGTCAGGCTGGATGCGGTAGGTCGCCGCGCCCAGCGTCGCCGCGCCGTGGATCACCATGGTGTTGGTGCCGATGCCCTCGATCTTCGCCCCGAGCGCGACCAGGAAATTGGCGAGGTCCTGCACATGCGGCTCCGAGGCCGCGTTGCGCAGGTAGGTGACGCCGTCGGCGGCGACGGCCGCGACCAGCGCGTTCTCGGTCGCGGTGACGCTCGGCTCGTCCAGGAACACGTCGGCGCCGGCGAGCTTGGCCGCACGGAACTCGAGCCGGTCGGTCGCGGTGACCTTGGCGCCGAGCTGTTCCAGCGCCAGCACATGGGTGTCGAGCCGGCGGCGGCCGATGACGTCGCCACCCGGCGGCGGCAGCATCACTTCGCCGCAGCGCGCGAGCAGTGGACCGGCGAGCAGGATCGAGGCGCGGATGCGGACGCACAATTCGGGGTCGAGATCGGCGGCGCGGATGCTCTTGGCGTGGATATGCAGCGTGTTGCGCGCGGTCCATTCGGCCGACGCACCGACGGAGCGGATCAGTTCGACCAGCGTCTCGGTGTCGCGGATCCGCGGCACGTTCTCCAGCGTCACCGGGTGTTCAGTGAGCAGGGCGGCCGCGATGATCGGCAGCGCCGAATTCTTGTTGCCGGACGGCTCGATCGAGCCCGAGAGCCGCTGACCGCCCTCGACGATGTACTGGATGGGCGCCACTTGATTCTCGCTGTCCTGATGGTGGGCTGTTTCGGGCGGAAACTACAGAGAATCGCGCTGGGGGGCAATTGTGCAGGCCGCGGTCCGCGTCGGCGCGTCAGGCTCGAAAACCCTAGAAGAACCCGATGATATTCCCCACCACATAGAGGATCGCGATCAGGATCAGCGCGCCGATCATGAGGAAGGAGATTTCGATGGCAATGGCGCCGGTGCCGAGCAGGGCGGCCACGCCCGCAAGAAGCCTCTCCTCGCGGAAGATCAGCGAGAGGACCGAGAGCAGGATCGCCAGCAGGCCGAGCGAGATCGCGATGGCCGACGCGGCTTCAGCCCAGCTTCTCCCGGCCGATTTTTCGACCTTCGGCGCCTGGTACTCCACGCCCTTCACGCGCGCGATGACGCGGTCCTTGATGCGATGTCCGGTGTCGACGATCACCTGGTCCGCCGGCGGCGGTGGAAAGACCATCGGCACGACCCAATGCGGCAGGACGGCCGCCATCAGCGCGAGGACGCCGATCAGGCTGCCGATGATGCCGAGACGGCGGGAGGGCAAGGCGGGGCTGCCGGCCAATGGGTTCATGCCGTTTCGTCGCGATGACGGTGGTTGAGGTTCAGCGGCGCAGAAACGCGGCGGGTTGCCGTGAGGCAGCTGCGCCCCCTCTCCCGCTTGCGGGAGAGGGCAGGGGAGAGGGTTTCTCCTCATTGGGACAATCTCCAAGAGGAGAGAGCCCTCACCCGCCACGCTCTGCGAGCGTGTCGACCTCTCCCGCAAGCGGGAGAGGCGCTCGACTGAGTGCTTGGCTGGCAGATCAACCCTAAAGCCGCGGCCTCAAATGTCGATCGTCGCGCTCAGCGAATTTTCCTGGATGAAGTCGCGGCGCGGCTCGACCACGTCGCCCATCAGCTTGGTGAAGATGTCGTCGGCCTCGTCGACCTCCTTGACCTTCACCTGCAAGAGCGAGCGCGCATTGGTGTCCAGCGTCGTTTCCCAGAGCTGCTCCGGGTTCATCTCGCCGAGACCTTTGTAGCGCTGCAGCGTGATGCCCTTGCGGCCGGCGTCGGTGACCGCCTCGAACAGGTCGACCGGGCCATAGACCGCGTGCTCGACGTCCTTGCGCCTGAGCTTGCCAGGGCGGGCGTAGACGTCCTGGAGCTTCACCGTGTATTCGTCGAGCTTGCGGGCTTCGACCGAGCCAAGGAAGGCGTCGTCGATGACCGCGGCTTCCTTGACGCCGCGCACCGTGCGCTCGAACTGGAAGCCCTGGCCTTCGACATATTGACCGACCCAGCCGCGCTCGACCTCCTCCGACAGGATGTCCAGCCGCCCGGCGATGTATTGCGCCGCCGCGGCAGCCTTCTCCGGGTCGCCGTAGATGGCCTTGTTCAGCACGCCGGTGATGGCGGCCTGCTCGATCACCTTGCGATTGTAGCGGGTGTGCAGGCTGCGCAGGATGCTGCGAACGACGCGGGCATCGTCGACCAGCGCGCGCAGGTCGCGCCCGGTGCGATCGCCGCCGTTGCCGGGGATGTAGACGCAGTCGTCGAGGCCGGTGTCGATCAGATAATCTTCCAGCGCGCGCTCGTCCTTGAGGTACTGCTCGGACTTGCCGCGATTGACCTTATAGAGCGGCGGCTGGGCGATATAGAGGTAGCCGCCGTCGATGATCTGGCGCATCTGCCGGTAGAAGAACGTCAGCAGCAGCGTGCGGATGTGGGCGCCGTCGACGTCGGCGTCCGTCATCACGATGATCTTGTGATAGCGCAGCTTCTCGATCGAGAACTCGTCGCTGATGCCGGTGCCGAGCGCGGTGATCAGCGTGCCGATCTGCTCGCTGCCCAGCATCTTGTCGGGACGCACGCGCTCGACATTGAGGATCTTGCCGCGCAGCGGCAGCACCGCCTGGAATTCGCGGTTGCGGCCCTGCTTGGCGCTGCCGCCGGCCGAGTCGCCCTCGACGATGAACAGCTCGGATTTCGCGGGATCCTTTTCCTGGCAGTCGGCGAGCTTGCCGGGCAGCGAGGAGACCGAGAGCGGGCTCTTGCGCGTCAGCTCGCGCGCCTTTCGCGCGGCTTCGCGGGCGGCTGCCGCCTGGATCACCTTGCCGACGATCATCTTGGCTTCGCCGGGATGTTCCTCGAACCAGGCCTGCAGCGCCTCGTTCAGCACGTTCTCGACCACCGGGCGCACTTCCGAGGACACCAGCTTGTCCTTGGTCTGCGACGAGAATTTCGGATCGGGCACCTTCACCGACAGGACGGCGGTGAGGCCTTCGCGGCAGTCGTCGCCGGTCAGCGCGATCTTTTCCTTCTTCGCATGGGCATCGGCATAGCCGTTGACCTGGCGCGTCAGCGCGCCGCGGAAGCCGGCCAGATGGGTGCCGCCGTCGCGCTGCGGGATGTTGTTGGTGAAGCACAGCACGTTCTCGTGGTAGCTGTCGTTCCACCACAGCGCGGCCTCGACGCCGATGCCGTTGGATTCGGCGCGCACCATGATCGGTGCCGGCACGATCGCGCTCTTGTTGCGGTCGAGATATTTGACGAATTCCTCGACGCCGCCGGAATAGTGCATCTCTTCGCGCTTCTCGACTGCATGGCGCATGTCGGAGAGCAGGATGTTGACGCCGGAATTGAGGAAGGCGAGCTCGCGCAAGCGGTGCTCGAGTGTGGCGAAATCATATTCGACGTTCTTGAACGTGTCGGTCGAAGCGAGGAACGTCACCTCGGTGCCGCGCTTGCCCGGCGCATCGCCGACGACCTTGAGCGGCGCCACCGCATCGCCATGGGCGAACTCGATGTAGTGCTCCTTGTTGTCGCGCCAGATGCGAAGCCCGAGCTTGCTGGACAGCGCGTTGACGACGGAGACGCCGACGCCGTGCAGGCCGCCGGACACCTTGTAGGAGTTCTGGTCGAACTTACCGCCGGCGTGGAGCTGGGTCATGATGACCTCGGCGGCCGAGATGCCTTCGCCCTTGTGGATGTCGACCGGAATGCCGCGGCCGTCGTCGCGCACGGTGACCGAATTGTCGGGATTGAGAACCACTTCGACGCGCGTGGCATGGCCTGCCAGCGCCTCGTCGATGGCGTTGTCGACGACCTCGTAGACCATGTGGTGCAGGCCCGAACCGTCGTCGGTGTCGCCGATATACATGCCGGGACGCTTGCGGACGGCATCGAGACCCTTGAGCACGCGGATCGATTCCGCGCCGTATTCACCCGGGTTGGAGGGCTCGTTTTCGGCAGGCTGCTGCCGAGCTGGTTCTGTCATGAAAGACCTTCGAGATGTCGCCCGAATCAGCGGCGCAAAAGGCGCTGATATGCGGCTCTTTGTGCCATGAAAGACTGCCTGCGCCTAGCGCAAAGTATCCTCCGGCAACCCTTTGACTAAATAGGGATTTTTGGCCGGTTTTCAAGCCTTTCGAAGGTCGATTCGGGGCGCTGCAAAAAGCCCGATTCGCGCCCCGCGCAGCGGTCCTCGCAGGCGCCGGTTTTCGGGGCCCCGGAACGTGGTTCCGGGGCGTGGCGGAGGGGACGCGAGGACCATGGCCGGGGACGCGCGCGGCCAAGGTCAGGCAAGGTCTGGCAAGGTCAAGGCAAGGCCGGGCAGCCTTCTCAATACATCTGGAGTGGCAGCGCATCGCCGCCAGGGCCGACCATCAGGCCCCAGGCGTCGCCGGCGGCCACCGTCAGGGTCTCGGTGCGGGCGGGACCTCCGCCGACCTTCAGCGCGACCTGGTAGGTGCCGGGCGGCAGGTCGAGCATCGGTCCCTTTGGCGATTGGGGGCTGCCGGTGCCGGCCGCGACCTTGATGGTCTGCTTGTTGATCGTGACCACGGCCTCCTGCGGACCGATATTGCCGAACATCAGTCGGGCCTGGCCGGGCTTCGGCATGATCTCGGCCCTCGTCGCCGCCTCCGCATTCTTCTGCGCCAGGCTGACAATGGTTTCGCCCTTGGCGCGGCCGAGCTTGAGCACGGCCGGGCCTTGCGGCGAGACGAAGTCGATCCGGGCGCGATCGGTGGCAATGGTCGCGCCGTCGGCCTTCTCCTGCCAGCCGAGCTTCGACAGCTCGCCGCGATAGAACGCCAGCACGTCGCCGAGCGGGGCCGGAATACTGGCCTCCAGTTCGCGCCGGAACGGGATCTCGTTGCCCGGCAGCTTCGTGGCGGAGAACGATTTCGAGGAGCGCTGCAGCGGCAAAGGCAATTGCGCTTCGGGGTCGGGTTTCAGCGGCTCGGCCAACCCGGCCTGCTCCTCGGCCTTGGCTGCCGGCGCGGCCGTGGCCATCCTGAGCGCCGCACCGCTGGCGCTGACGTTCACTTTGGTGCCCATCTGCATCACGGTCATCGACACCGATTTGCCGTTCCTGGAGAATTGCAGCACCGCCATGTTCGGCTGGTTGATGACGGACGGCTGCTCCGTCCAGCCAGCTGCCTTCAGCGTCGCGCGGTAGAAGGCGCCGATCGCCTTCACGCTCGAGGTCGAGGTGAATTCAAGCCGGCCGTCATCGCCGCTGAACGTCACGCCCTCGGCGGTGTCAGGCAGCGGCAACGGGGCGGTGCTGTTGGCGAGCGACTTCAGCGGTGCGTCCGACAGTGCGGCGGCCTGCTCCTTCCGGCGCGCCTCGTCGGCGGCAATGATCTGGCCGGCGAGGGCGCCCGCGTCCTTGAAGAATTTCTCGTCGGCCTCCTTCTTGGCCCTGGCGCGCGCCGCGAGGCCCGCTTCCGTCAGCTGCATGGCGAGGCTGACCATGGTGACATCATATCTGCGGCCGAGCCGCAGCACGCCTGTCTCGTCCGCCGAGGAGAGCTTGATCGCGACCTCGTCTCCGGCGGCGAGCGGCGCATTGCCGTCCTCGCGCCATCCGCGGGCAGCGAGCTCGCGGTGATAGAAGGCGAGCACGGCGGGCAGGTCGGCCAGCACGGCGGCTTTCATCTCGCGCTTGGCTGACGTGGCGCTGCCTGTTCCAGAAGCCGTCTTGGTCGGGTTCGGACGCGGCAGTCCGGCGACATCATCGCCGGCCTGAAGCTCGGCAGGCAGAGCGAAGGGCGCGATCCTGATCTCAACCTGGGTGCGGCCGTCGTCGCGGCGCGTCAGCGTGAGCATGACCGGCTTCTGCTTGTAGAACCGCGTCGTGTCGCCCTCGGGATGGTCGTAGAACACGCGCAGGCCGTTCGGAACGGTTTCGTCGAGGCCGGTCGTGGTCCAGCGCGCCGCCGTCTCGGGCGTCAGCCTGCGCCAGCCGATGGCGGCCATCTGCTCCGCGTAGAATTTCGACGTTGCCTCCAGCGCACCGGGCGCGATGGCGCTGAGATAGGGCCTCGTGCCGTCGAAGAGGATGTCGCTGGCGCCGTCGGGAAACGGCACGTCGGAATAGATCCGGTCGCTCGAATAGGAGACGACGGACTGGTCGGGGCGGCCGCCGGCCTGGGTGAAGTGAACGGACAATCCCTGCCGTCCCTTCTTGAACTTCAGCAGCGGGCTCTTCTCGTCCAGCGGCATCACATAGGACACCCAGCCATCGGCGCCGAGCAGGGCACGCACCGCTGGCGAGGTCACCGCCACCGGCGTCGGCACGCGGTACTCCACCCGGAACGGATCGGGGCGCGTCGTGTCCTCCACCGCCCCTTCGAGCTGCGGCAGCTTGTGGACGTCGACGATGCCGCCATCGGCCGCGGCGGCGACCGAACAGCTCGCCGCAAGGAGGAGACCGCAGGCAAGCATTTGCCATCGTGCCGGGACGAAGGTCCCGCGCCGGATCGTCGACATCGTCAAACTCCAGGATTTTGCGCAGGTTGTCCCGCCATGCGCCGGTATGGGCCGCGGCAGCGTCGGCGCGGCGTCAAAAACCTAGTCGCGGCAGCGGCCTGCGAGGTTCAAAACGCGGCCCGCCTAGTAGAGCTGCAGAGGCGACCAGAACGCGCCATCGGGCCCGACCGTGACCTCCCAGGTCTCTCCGGCTGCAAGCGTGATCCTGACGTCGCGATCCGCGCCGCCGGCCGTCTTCAGCGCATAGCTGTGCTCTCCCGGAGACAGGTTGAAGAACGGCGCTTGCGGACGCTCATGGCGGACACGGGCGGGCAGCGTGACGGCCTGGCCGTCGAGCGTGATGATTGTTTCTGTCTCGCAAAGATTGCTGAACATCAGGGCCGCCTGCCCGGGGCGCGGCATCACCCGCGCGCGAGTCGCTGTCTCCCGGTTCTTCTGGACGAGGTCGACCGACGTGCCGCTGTCCGTCTTGCGCAGCTCCAGCTGTGCCGGGCCGAGCGGCGCGGCGAAGGCCAGGCGAATGTGGCCCCTTTCGGCAATCGTGTCGTCGGGCTGCTCCTGCCAGCCGCGCCTGCCGAGCTCGTTGCGGTAGAAGGCGAGCACGTCGGAGAGGTCCGCGGACACCGTGGTCTGAAGCCGGGTGCGGAGCGGCGCCTCGATGCCGGCCATCTCGGTCGTGTGCGTACTGCGGAAACTGTAACGGGCGGGCGCGGGCAGCGCGGCGGAGGGATCCGGCGTGAGGCCGGCGGAAAACAGCGGTGTCAGATGCGGCACCCAGGCGCTGGCGCTGGCTCCGAGCATGCATACCGCGAGCAGCAACAGCCCGCACCCAACCGCCAGCCAATGGTCCCTGATGTGCGCCCCGGGTCTCGCCGTTCGCATTCTCGTCTCGCTCTCGCTGTTGCTTGTCCGGTCGATGCCGGGCCGCGACGGGGTGCGCGGCGTCAGAGAGCTAGTCGTGCCCTGAAATGGCCGGGTTCAATCATCGGCCTCACCGGCGCGCCGAAACGCGTCCGCTCTCGACGTCGAACACTTCGCCTCCGGCGCCGATGCCGGCGAAGGCTGCGGGGTCGGCGCCCGTCAGCCACACCTGTGCGCCGAGCGTCTTCAGTTCCTCGAACAGCGCCGCGCGCCGGTTCGGATCGAGATGGGCGACGACCTCGTCGAGCAGCAGCAGCGGCACGATGCCGGTCATTTCGGCGACCAGCGTCGCATGCGCCAGCACGAGGCCGATCAGCAGCGCCTTCTGCTCGCCGGTCGAGGCATCGCGCGCCGGCATGCCCTTCGGCGCGTAGATCACCTGCAGATCGGTGAGATGCGGACCGTCGGTGGTGCGGCCGGCGATGGCATCGCGCGGGCGGTTGTCGCGCAGGATCTGCCGGTAGCGGTCCTCGACCGAGGTCGCGGTCTCCTCAAGCAGCGCATTCTCCATCCAGCCGTCGAGCGCGATCTGCGCCGACGGGAATGCGGATGCCTGCGCGCGCGCGTTCAGCATGCCGGTCAGCCGCGCCGCGGTCTCGCCGCGCGTCGCCGCGACGGCGACCGCGAGCTCGGCGGTCTCGCGCTCGATCGCGTCGCACCAATGGTCGTCGTAATTGCGCGTCTCGAGCAGGCGGTTGCGCGAGCGCAGCGACCGCTCCAGCGCGTTGATGCGGCTGGAATGCTCGCTGTCGATGGCGAGCACCAGACGGTCGAAGAAGCGCCGCCGCTCGGATGCCGCCCCCATGAACAGCCCGTCCATCGCCGGCGTCAGCCACACCATGCGGATGTGGTCGCCGAAGGCGCTGGCCGAGCCCACCGGCTCGCGGTCGATCCGGCAGCGCCGGGTCACGGCGGCGTCGGCGCGCGGCGGCTCGATGCCGGTGCCGAGCGTGGCGAGCCCGAGCGCGCCCTCGACCTGCGCCGACACCGCCCAGGAGCCGTCGCCCTGGTTGTCGGCGACGTCTTCCAGCGTCGCGCGCCGCAGGCCCCGGCCCGGCGACAGAAACGAGATCGCCTCGATGCAATTGGTCTTGCCCGCCCCGTTCGGCCCGACCAGCGCCACCAGGTCAGTCGCCGTCTCGAGCCCCGCCGCCCGATAGTTCCGAAAATGCGTCAGCGTCAGGCGATGGATGCGGGAGGGGGTCATCTTGCTCTGTCATTGCCGGGCTTGACCCGGCAATCCATCGTCCGCGTCAGCGGACAATTTCATCATACAGGTCTCGCCAAGCGGGATTGTCCTTGACGATCAGGTCGATCTTCCACTCGCGTGACCAGTGCTTCATATTCTTCTCGCGCTGGAGAGCCGCAGCGATGGTATCGTGAGCCTCGAAATAGACGAGGGTTTTGACCCCGTAACGTTTGGTGAAACCGTCCGCGAGACCTTCGCGATGTTCATAGATGCGTCGGACCAGATCGTTCGTCACGCCGATGTAGAGTGTTCCACCGGGCCTGCTCGCAAGGATGTAAACCCAATAGGTCATCTCGGTCGATGGATGGCCGGGTCAAGCCCGGCCATGACGAGAGGAAGGTGATCTCACACCCGCATCGGCATGAGCACGTAAAGCGCGCTCTTGTCGTCCTTGTCCTGCACCAGCGTCGGCGAGCCGGGGTCGGCGAGCTTGAGGACGGCGACCTCGCCTTCGATCTGGGCGGCGATGTCGAGCAGATAGCGCGAGTTGAAGCCGATATCGAGCGCGTCGGCGGCGTATTCGACCTCGAGCTCTTCGGTCGCGCTGCCGGAATCCGGATTGGTCACCGACAGCACCAGCTTGCCCGGCGACAGCGACAGTTTCACGGCGCGACCGCGCTCGCTGGAGATGGTCGAGACGCGGTCCACCGCGTTCTCGAAATCCTTCTTGTCGACGATCAGTTCCTTGTCGTTGTTCTGCGGGATGACGCGGCCGTAATCGGGGAAGGTGCCGTCGATCAGCTTGGAGGTCAGCACGACATTGCCGATGGTGAAGCGGATCTTGGCCTGCGACAGCTCAATGGTGACTTCGGCCTCGGCGTCCTCGATCAGGCGCTGCACTTCGCCGACCGTCTTGCGCGGCACGATCACGCCGGGCATGCCGTCAGCGCCCTTGGGCTGCACCAGGTCGAGCTGGGCGAGGCGGTGGCCGTCGGTGGCGACGCCGCGCAGCGTCGCGGCCTTGGGCGTGCCGGCGGCGTGCAGATAGATGCCGTTGAGATAATAGCGCGTCTCCTCGGTCGAGATCGCGAACTGGGTACGGTCGATCAGCCGCTTGACGTCCTTGGCCGCGAGCGAGAACGAATGCGACATGTCGCCGGCGGCGAGATCCGGGAAGTCGCTTTCCGGCAGGGTCTGCAGCGTGAAGCGCGAGCGGCCGGCGCGGATCGCCAGCACCGCGCGGTCGCCGTCGGCCTCGAGCACGATCTGCGAGCCGTCCGGCAGCTTGCGCACGATGTCGTAGAACATGTGCGCCGGCACCGTGGTGGACCCGGCCGTCGCAGTCTCCGCGGCCAGCGTCTCGGTCACCTCGAGGTCGAGGTCGGTCGCCTTCAGCGACAGCTTGGCATTCTCGGCGCGGACCAGCACGTTGCCGAGGATCGGGATCGTGTTGCGGCGCTCGACCACGCGATGGACATGGCCCAGCGACTTCAGCAATTGCGCACGTTCGACCGTAACCTTCATTGCACCACTCGCCCGATCCCAAGAAACACTGCACTGGAGCAGCCGGGCGGCGGAACGCGCCACGGCTCAAAGACCCGGAAAAGCCCGGTCATCTCGCCGATATGACCAAAGCCGCCAGGGTCGCGCAAGGTGGCGCGGATGGCCCCCGGATTCAAGGGATTGGGGGCCAGTTCCGTACGATTCCCACGGTTTACCGCCCAAACGAAAACCGCCGCCCCGGGGCATGGCCGGAGCGGCGGAAGAATGGCGCGGAAAAGCCCCGAGCCGCCTATTCCTGAAGCTGGCGCTTCAGCGACTCCACTTCCTCCGACAGCGCGGTGTCCTTGGACACCAGTGCCTCGATCTTGCGCACCGCATGCAGCACGGTGGTGTGGTCGCGCCCGCCGAAACGGCGGCCGATCTCGGGCAGCGAGCGCAAGGTCAGCGTCTTGGCGAGATACATCGCCACCTGGCGCGGCCGGACCACATTGGCGGTGCGCCGCGAGGACAACAGGTCGGAGCGGCTGACATTGTACTGCCGGGCCACCACGCGCTGGATGTCCTCGATCTTGATCCGCTTCGGCTCCGACGGGCGGACCAGGTCGCGCACCTCGCGTTCAGCCATCTCCAGCGTCACCGGCTGGTTGTTCAGCTTGGAATGCGCCAGCAACCGGTTGATCGCGCCCTCGAGGTCGCGGCCGTTATGGGTGATGGTGCGCGCCAGATAGTGCAGCACCTCCTCCGGCACGTCGAAGGTCGCATGATGGGTGCGGGCCGCGGCGACGCGCGATTTCAGGATGCCGTGGCGCAGCTCCTCGCCGAGAGAGCCCATCTCGACCACGAGGCCGCCGGCCAGCCGCGAGCGCACGCGATCGTCGAGATTCTCGAGATCCGACGGCGGCCGGTCGGCCGCGATCACGACCTGGCGGCCGGCATCGATCAGCGCGTTCAGCGTGTGGCAGAACTCGGCCTGGGTCGACTTGCCCTGGAGGAATTGCAGATCGTCGATCACCAGCACGTCGATGCCGCGCAGCGCTTCCTTGAAGGCGAGCGCCGTCTGCGTCTTCAGCGCGGCGACGAAGCCGTACATGAACTTCTCGGCGGTGAGATAGAGCACCTTGCGCTCATTGCCGGAATTGCCGGCCCAGGTCACCGCCTGCAGCAGATGCGTCTTGCCGAGGCCGACGCCGGCATGGATGTAGAGCGGATTGAACATCACGGCATCGCCGCGGCGTCCTTCGGCGATCTGGCGCGCGGCGGCATGCGCCAGCGTGTTGGAGCGGCCGACGACGAAGCTCGCGAAGGTCAGGCGCGGATCGAGCGGCGAGCCGCCGAGCGCGTCGTGATTGGCGGAGACCGGCACCGTCGCCGTCGAACGCAGTTCGGGTGCGGGCGCACGCCGCGTCTCGACCGGCGCAGGCGCCTCCTTGGTCTGCGCCACCGGGCGCACCGCGGAGCGGACGGTGAGATCGATGCGATGCACTTCGGGCATCTCGGCCTGCCAGCACGACAGCACGCGCTCGGCATAATGGGCCTGGATCCAGCTCTTCAGGAAGCGCGTCGGAACCGAGAGGCGAACGCTCTCGTCCTGCACGCCTTCGAGATCCATGCGCGCGAACCAGCTCGTGTAGACGTCTTCGCCGACGCTCGAGCGCAGGCGTCCCTTCACGCGTGACCAGCGATCCTGTTCCGATGTGTTCATCGTCAAAAAACTTCTCTTGAGAGATAAGGTTGCGTTGATGAGCGCCATGCAGGGTTCCTGCCAGTGATGGTCAGGGGTTCTGCGAAGGCGCGACCTCGAGCGAATCCATCGTCAGGCACAGCTCGACCGTGCAGCGCGAACGCCGCGGGTCAGATCAGCGATGTCCGGGATGAAGGGGTCGCGAGGTCAGCGCGTACTCGGCGCTCTGTGACACGCGGGAGGCTGGAGGTCCGACGGAGTGAGAACGGCATCGTTGGAAGAAGAGACGTTGTTCAATACCGCGTTGAGTCCGTAAGACATGATACCTCCCCGTCCTGCCGTGATCGCTCACGACAAGGTCCTGCGTGTCCTGAAGACACCCGCTCCCGGAAACGCTTCCGTCGCGGATGTCCTCCCCATGTACTAGCTGTTCGCCCGGCGTCGCTTCGCACGTGTCGGGGCAGCTTCGAGACGTCTCTCCTGTGCGCATCGCGCCAGCGGGATGAGATCCCGCTTGGAGACATTCAGACAAAGAGCTACCGTTCCCACATTGCTATGGGTTTCGATCCGACAATCGCTTTTTGAAGCGTCGCCAACGTGCACACCGCCGCCGATTTGCACGCTCGCCCCGTTTCTAAAACCGCGCTGGTCTCAAGATCGTGGGCGCCGCGAACGGGTTAAGGAATACACTATGCGGACGGACTCGCAACGGAATTGATTCACAGTTGAGGCGTCAAAAAACTTGATCTGCGTTAACGCCGCGTCGAGTTGTGCACAGGCGGAAGACCAAGTTTTTGAATCCGTGTGGAGAATCGAAGACGCCGCGCCTCGTGTGACAGATCATCGCCACCGCCAAAAAATTTTTACAAATCCGTCATGCGTGCGACGCGCGGACGAATTTTCCAAATGCTTCTCCGCACTATGGCTTTAAGTGATTAGCGAGCCATCGTTTTTTGAGTCTCGTTTGCAAGGGTAACCCCGCGCTTGTGCACGTTCCGTGGAAACTACGGTGTGTAGAACTTTGCGCGAGCGCATGGCGTTCGACGCCGAGGTCGCGGCAGGTCTTCGCAGCTGCAGTGCAGTTTGCTTTCAGCTGTTGCGGAACATCCGCACGTGAAACCACGCAACAACCACGCGAGGGCGACGCTAGCGCAAAATGTTTCCTGGGGCGGCCGCTTCACAGCGGAGCTGTTGCGCGATTCCGATACGAACGACACATCGTCAACGAAAAAGCCCGGCAAGATGCCGGGCTTCGAATGAGGTGACGATGATGTCGTGAGGCGATCGAGCCGATCCGCCGCAAGCACCCGGCGGACTCACCGCCGGTGGTGTTGCCTTACTTGGCGAGCTTGGCGATCTGCGCGGTGAGCCGCGAAACTTTGCGGCTGGCGTTGTTCTTGTGAATGATGTTGCGCTGGGCGGCGCGCATCAGGGCGGGCTCGGCGCTTGCGAGCGCCTTCACGGCGGCGGCGCGGTCGCCGGTCTTGATGGCTTCCTCGACGGTGCG
Source organism: uncultured Bradyrhizobium sp. (assembly GCA_964423245.1). Lineage (GTDB taxonomy): Bacteria > Pseudomonadota > Alphaproteobacteria > Rhizobiales > Xanthobacteraceae > Bradyrhizobium. Next base: position 215,838 of record CAYREH010000002.1, read on the forward strand.
CACGGCGCCGCGCATCTGGGTGCGGCGCGACTTGTTGACGGCGGTGCGGCGGGCGATCTTGCGCGTCGCTTTCTTGGCGGAGGTTGTGTTGGCCATGGTCTCAATGTCCTTTGCGGGTACCGGTCGCGTCTGGGTCGGTGGCGCCGGCAGCTTGACCGCGTAATCGACGCGCTGATTTCGGGTGTTCGGTGCTGGGCTGTTCCCGGAACATGAGCGACGGCCTTGCGGTCATCTCTGAGGCTCCAGCGAGTCTTTCACTCTTGGCGCCTGCAACTGCTCAAAGAACAGCGGCGGCAGGATTGCGCCCACCGCCAGTCGGCGCCCTTATAGAGGGGGTCTTTGGCAGCGTCAACGCTTTCCGGGCCGGGAAAACCCGTCCAAGGCGGCTGGCGGGGTGTCCTAACGCCCTGATGAGGTTGAATTTCTGCCGCCTTGCGGCTATTGGCTGGCGGGGTCTTTTGAGGTCGTGCGATCGAACGACCATTGAGGGTGGGGCATGATCCGCGGCTTTTTCAGACTGATCGGGCTGTTGCTGCTCGCCGGCGGGTTCATCTTCCTGGTCTATGACGGCGCCCGCTGGGTGGCCGACCAGACCCTGCGGTTTACCCGCTTCGGCCAGTTCTGGAACGACATCAACCAGGCCAGCCAGGCCGCATTCCGGACCTGGGTCGAGGCCAAGGCGCCCTGGCTCTGGAGCTCGGTGGTCCGCCTCGTGCTGGATCAGCCGGTTTTCGCGGTCCTCGGCCTCCTCGGCCTCGTGCTGATGGTCGTGTTCCGCCCCCGCAAGCCGCTGATCGGCTATTCCCGCGATTGATCGGCGGCGGGCGGCTGCAAAGGCGGCTGTAACAAGTCTCCCCCTCGGCACGTAAACACCTATATTCCCACCATCGCGAGCACACCGCCCGGGCGCCTTGCTCCGGCGATGCGGTGCTCGTTTGCGGAGACCCGACCATGCTGTTCATGCGCAAGTCCACCGCATTGCCGAGCGCAGCCGAAGCGCTGCCCGGTCGTGCGCAGGCCATTCCGACCGCGACCACCCATTTCGTCAACGGCGCGACGCTCAAGCCGCCTTATCCCGCCGGCCTCGAACAGGCCGTGTTCGGGCTCGGCTGCTTCTGGGGCGCCGAGCGCAAGTTCTGGGAGCTCGGCGACGGCATTCACGTCACGGCGGTCGGCTATGCCGGCGGCCACACGCCGAATCCGACCTATGAGGAGACCTGTTCGGGGCGCACCGGCCACACCGAAGTGGTGCTGGTCGTGTTCGATCCGAAGAAGATCTCGTACGAGAAGCTGCTGAAGACGTTCTGGGAGAACCACAACCCGACGCAGGGCATGCGCCAGGGCAACGATGTCGGCACGCAATATCGCAGCGCGATCTACACCTACTCCGACGCGCAGAAGAAGGCGGCCGACGAGTCCCGGGCGTTGTACCAGAAGGCGCTCGCCGCGCGGGGCCTTGGCCCCATCACCACCGAGATCGCGCCGGCCGGCGAGTTCTATTTCGCCGAGGATTATCATCAGCAATATCTGGCGAAGAATCCCGCCGGCTATTGCGGCCTCGGCGGCACCGGCGTGTCGTGCCCGATCGGCGTCGGCGTCAGCGCGTAGGGCGACGCATGCGTCATGGCCGGGCTCGTCCCGGCCATCCACGATCTTCGCACAAGAGGCGTCGATGCCCGGGCCTTCGCCGCGACGAAGCGGCTTCGCCGTGCAGGCGGGACAGGCCAGGGCATGACGGCGTGATGTTCCTTGCGCGCGTGCAACGCGGCCTCCTCAACCGTTTCTTAACCATAACCGGTGCAACACTGGGCCTGTCTCGTGTCGAGGGATGGTCCAGTGCCGGTTGCACGCGCGTTTCGATGGTCGATCTTGGCAGCCTCCCTGGCAGCGTCCGCCGCGCTGAGCCTTGGCGGCTGCATGCAGACCATGGGTCCCGTCGCCACGGTACAGCCGCGTCCCGATCTCGACTCCATGGCCTATGGGCAACCCAGGCCCGCGCCGCAGCCGGTCGTCCTGGGCGACGGCGGGGGCGCCATCGGTGCGCTCCGCAACTCCTTTGCTGCGGGGCCTGCGCCGATGCCGGTGGCCTATGCCGCCCCGGTGGCGGCGCCGGTGCGCTATGACGCCGCCTATCATCTCGATGCCGGCGACAAGCTGCGCGTCGTGGTCTATGGCCAGGACGGTCTCACCAACAGCTACGCCATCGATGCCGGCGGCTCCATCACCATGCCGCTGATCGGCGCGGTGCCGGCGCGCGGCCGCACCACCGCGGGGCTGGCCGGCGAGATCGCCGCGCGCCTGCGCAATGGCTACATCCGCGAGCCCTCGGTCGCCGTCGAGATCGAGGCCTATCGCCCCTTCTTCATCCTCGGCGAAGTCACGGCACCCGGCCAGTATCCCTATGTGCCCAACATGACCGTCGAGAGCGCGGTCGCCATCGCCGGCGGCTTTTCGCCGCGCGCCAAGCGCGACGTCGTCACGGTCACGCACACCGATGCCGGCGGCGCCATGCGCGCCGTCGTGCCGCTCGGTACCCCGCTCAGCCCCGGCGACACCGTCTATGTCGGCGAGCGCTGGTTCTAAATTCAGTCCAGACCTCTGTCCCAGTCATTCCGGGGCGCGCGCGCGGCGCGAACCCGGAATCCATGTCTCCGCCATCGCTGACACCCGATGGAGTCCGGGTTCGACGCCGGCGTATCGACCAGTCATCACGTGGAGAGAGTTGCGCGCCTATTTCGCCAGATGTTTCGCGAAGAAGGCCAGGCTGCGCGGCCAGGCGATGTCGGCGCTGGTCTTGTCGTAGCTCGCCCGCTCGTCGCAATGGAAGCCGTGCTGCGCGCCGGGATAGACGAACACCTCGACGTCGGGCCGCTTCGCCTTGATGGTGTCGACATCGCTCAAGGGAATGCCGGCATCCTTCTCGCCGAAATGCAGCTGCGTCGGAACTTTCGGCGTCTCGTCGGCAAAGCGAACCACGGCGCCGCCATAGTAGCCGACGGCAGCCTTCAGGCCGGATAGCCGCGTCGCCGCGGCGAAGGCGAGGCTGCCGCCGAGACAAAAGCCGATGATGCCGACCGGTCCGGCGCCTGTTACCGCATCGATCGCGGCCTGGGTGTCGCGCAGCATCGCCGCCCAGTCGGGATTGGCTACGAATTTGCGCGCCTCGGCAATCTCGTCGGGCGAATAGCCCGATTGGAAATTCGGCGACGTGCGGTCGAAGATCGACGGCGCGATCGCGACATAGCCTTCTCCAGCAAGACGGTCGCAAACCGAGCGGATGTGGTGGTTGACCCCGAAAATCTCCTGGATCACCACCACGGCGCCCTTCGGCGTGCCGGCCGGATCGGCGCGATAGGCGCCAAACTGGAAATTGTCGGACGCGGTCAGCTTGATGTCGTGCCCCACGCGAATTGTCCTTCTTGATTGATCGTTGATCCGGAATTTTGCTCGTTCCACAGCCGCGTCATGCCCGGGACAAGCCCGGCCATGACGAGCCGGAGACAGGCGTTCACTCCCACATCCAGTTCTCGCCGTAATCCTCTTTCCAGCCCGCCAGCCGTCCATGGCGGAATTGCAGGAACAGGCGATGCCGGGTGGGGACCAAGCGGCTGCCGCCGATGTTGCGCAGGGCGAGATAGATTTCCTCGCCGGGCCGGCCGCGGACATATTGCAGGGGCTGCCCGAGCGCCCGCGCGGTCTCTCCGGCATCCATGCCGAAGACCAGCGGCGTGGTGTTCGACAAGGTCGCGACGAAGGGCTGGCGCGGCGGCACGGTGGGCTGGGCCATGGCCATCAAGGGCAGCGAGCTCGCCGCTGCTGCGATCGCCGCGAATGCCGCCCGCATCATGTCCCAGGTCCCGCTCTGCTACTGTTCTGCCGGCAAGTTCTTCAGGAAAGGCAGCACGGCGTCAACAAAAGCCTTGGGCTGATCGATGTTGACGGCGTGTCCGGCCGCGGGGATCACGACCTTTTGTGCGCCGGGAATCTTCGCAGCCATATAGTCGGACGCGGCCAGGAACGGCGTGTCGTCGGCGCCGACCACGATGAGTGCGGGAACCTTGATGTCGGGCAGCAATTCGATCACGCGCGCATCGCGCTGGGTCAGCATGCCGCGCGCCGCGCGCGCAAGGCCGCTTGCATCGCGATGGCTGGCGGTGGCGCGTTCGCGGGTCGATGATTTCAGCATCTCCAGCCCTTCGCGGTCGAGCCGGTCCGCGGTCGCCATCGCGCGCGCATTCCAGGCCGCACGCGCGTCGTCCTTCTTGAAGCCGGGGCCGGTGTCGATGATCAGCAGCGCGCGGGTCCGTTGCGGATGGGCGCGACAGAACGCGAGCGACATGTAGCCGCCCAGCGAAAGCCCGCCGATGATGGCGCGTCTGGCGCCAACCGCATCGAGGATCGCCGCCATGTCGCCGATGGTGAGGTCTTCGCTGTAGGCGGCGGGATCGTCGGGATAGTCGGACTGGCCGTGGCCGCGCATGTCCCAGAGGATCAGCGTGTGGTCTTTCGCCAGCGCATCGATTTGGCCATGCCACATCGCCGAGGTCGAGGAATAGCCGTGCGTCAGCAGCAGCGGTGGCCCTTCGCCGTGCACCTCGTAATGGATGCCGACGCCGTCCCGATCGATCCTTGGCATTCCACCCACCCTTTGTTTTGTTTCCTCATGGCTGGCCAGCGCGCGCGGTTCACCTCTCCCGAAGGGAGAAGTCGCATCGCGCGACCACTCTAGCCTGCCAGGTTACATCGAGGAAACCACTGCGGCTGCGATGGCACGCATGCGCGGCACATCCGCCGGTTGTGTCGAGGCGCTGGACCTCATCGCGCTGTCGCAGCGCACAACAGACGGGCGTCGGCTTTGTTTCGATCGATTCCAGATTGCAATTGCCTCTCGCCACGAACGCGATCATTCTTGGCGTCAAGGTGGGCCGCCAGCCCGGTGGGCGTCCACCAATCAAGTTGCCGCCGTAAGCGGCTTCATGCACCGGCAGGGGAAGACGCCTATGCCAACTCTCACCATCAACGGGCGGAGTGTGTCCGTGGATGCGGCGAACGACACGCCGCTCCTCTGGGCGATCCGCGAGCAATTGCAGATGACCGGCACCAAATTCGGCTGCGGTGCCGGATTGTGCGGAGCCTGTACCGTGCACGTCAACGGCGAAGCCGTGCGGTCGTGCCAGACCATGATCGGCGATGTCGCCGGGAAGAAGGTCACCACCATCGAAGGTCTCGCGCCCAAGGGCGATCATCCCTTGCAGAAAGCCTGGGTCGCCGAGCAGGTGCCGCAATGCGGCTATTGCCAGTCCGGCCAGATCATGCAGGCCGCTTCGCTGCTGTCGAAAAATCCCAATCCGACCAAGGACGAGGTCGTCGCCCACATGGACGGCAATCTCTGCCGCTGCATGACCTATTCGCGGATCCAGAAGGCGATCATGCGCGCCGCATCCGAGATGCGCACGGCGTCGGCCGCCGGCAACGAACGGAGCCCGACATGAACGAGCACGTGAAGCACGTCGTCCCCGAGGCGACCGATCTCAGCCGCCGCTCCTTCCTGGTCGGCACCGCCGCCGCCGGCCTCGTGCTCGGCTATGCCGGCGTGCCCGGCATCGACGCAGCCTCGGCCGCAGCGCCCGCCAATTTCGAACCGAGCGTCTGGTATTCGATCTCGCCCGACGGTCTCGTCACCGTGACCTGCGGCAAGGCCGACATGGGCCAGCACATCGCCTCCACCATGGCGCAGATCGTCTGCGAGGAGCTGGGCGCGAAATGGAGCGACATGCGCGTCGCGCTCGCGTCCAACGATCCGAAGTTCAACGATCCGGTGCTCGGTGCGCAGATCACTGGCGGCAGCTGGTCGACCATGATGAACTTCGAGGCGATGAGCCGCGCCGGCGCCGCCGGCCGCATCGCGCTGACCGAGGCGGCGGCCGCCGCCATGGGGCTGCCGCCCTATTTCAAGGATCAGCTGATCGTGCGCGACTCCATGGTCTCGCATCCGAAGTCTAAGAAGCAGATGTCCTTTGCCGAGATCGTCAAGAGCGGCAAGGCGACCAAGATCTTCACGCCGGACGAGCTCAAGGCGATCAAGCTGAAGACCCCCGACCAGTACACCATGATCGGCGTCTCGGTGCCGCAGATCGACATCCCGTCCAAGACCAACGGCACGGCGAAATACGGCATCGACGTGATGCTGCCGGGCATGGTCCATGGCGCAATCGTGACTCCGCCGGTGCGGTTCGGTGCCACGGTGAAATCGGTCGACGAGTCCGAGGCGAAGAAGGTGCCGGGCTTCGTCAAGGCGGTCATTCTCGACGACAAGACCGGCTCGACGTCGGGCTGGGTGGTCGCGGTGGCCAACACCTATGCCAACGCCAAGAAGGCGGCGCAGGCGCTGAAGATCGCCTATGACGGCGGCCCCAACGCGAAGCTGTCGAGCCAGTCGCTGCTCGACGAGGCCAAGCGGTTGCAGAAGCTCGACGATTCCGGCCAGTTCTTCGTCAAGGATGGCGATCCCAATGCCGCCTTCGGCACCGCTGCCAAGGTGGTGGAGGCCGAGTACACCACGAGCATCAACATCCACGCGCCGATGGAGCCGATGAACGCCACCGCGGAGTTCAAGGGCGACATCCTGCACATCTATTCCGGCAACCAGTTCGCGACGCGCTCCGGCGCGATCGCGGCGGGCGCCGCCGGGATCGATCCCAAGTTCGTGGTGATGCACCAGTACTGGCTGGGCGGCGGCTTCGGCCGCAGGCTCGACGCCGACATGATGGTGCCGGCGGTGCAGGCGGCGAAGGCGGTCGGCAAGCCGGTGAAGGTGATCTATACGCGCGAGAACGACATGACGATGGATTACTCGCGTCCGCTCACCTATCAGAAAGTCAGGGCCGGCGTGGACGGCGACGGCAAGCTCACGGCGCTCAGCCACGACGTCGTCTCGGCCTGGCCGACGGCGCGCTGGGGCATCCCGGACTTCCTGACGCCCTCGGTCGACAAGAAGGGGCCGCTGGATTCCTTCACGGTGAACGGGGCCGATTTCTTCTACACGGTGCCCAACCATTATGTGCGCGCGATCAAGAACGAGCTCGCGCACAATGCCACGCCGTCCGGGCAGCTCCGCTCGGTGGCGCCGGGCTGGACCTTCTGGGCGGTCGAAAGCATGATCGACGAGATCGCGGCTGCGACCAACCAGGATCCGGCACAGCTGCGCATCGCGCTGCTCGACGGCAAGGGCAAGAACGACGGCGGTGCGCAGCGGCTGCGCAACACGCTGCTGGCCGCCATGGGCCTTGCCGGCTACGGCACCCGCAAGCTGCCGAAAGGCGAGGGCATGGGGGTTGCCTGCGTCTCATCGCAGGAACGCGCAACCGCGAGCTGGACGGCCTGCGTCGCCCATGTCGCGGTGGCGCCGTCGGGCGAGGTCACCGTGAAGAAGCTCACGGTCGCGACCGATGTCGGCACCCAGGTGCATCCCGACAATATCCGCGCCCAGGTCGAGGGCGCGGCGCTGTGGGGCCTGTCGCTGGCGATGTACGAGAAGGCGACGCTCAAGGACGGTGGCATCGAACAGACCAATTTCGACAGCTACACGCCCCTGCGCATGAGCCAGATGCCCGAGGTCGCGGTCGCCGTGATCGCCAATGGCGAGAAGGCGACCGGCGTCGGCGAACCCGCCGTGACGGTGGTGGCCCCCGCCATCGGCAACGCCATCTTCAACGCCTCCGGCGCCCGCGTCCGGAGCCTGCCGATCACGGCCGAAGCGGTGAAGAGCGCGATGAAGGCATAAGCCGGTCGAAGCCTGCACGAGACCATCCGCCGGGGGGCAACCTCCGGCGGATTTGTTTCGGAGCGGTTCCGCAATCGCGCTGTCATTCCCCGCGAAGGCGGGGAATCCAGCACGCCGCGGCCTCTCGATTCATCACCACCGTCTCGGCGGACCGGATCGCCCGGTCGCGGCGGTCGATCACGACGGAGCGTAGAGCGCGCACCCGAAAAATTCCCCTTTGTCATCAATGGCCGTTTTACTTTGCATGGGGTTGTTTTTCGGCGTGTCTGCCGCGCCGGCCGCCGGAACCGCTAAAATTGCGCGCAATTCCGCAAGGCCCGCTTCAGCACGCCTCTTAAGGCCCGGAGAACCTGATCCGGCCTAGGCTGCCCCCAAATGCACCTCCGCCGTGCCCTGGGGAAGCCATGAACGCGCCAGCCAAATCCGCCGCCAAACGCCGGCTTCTGCTTGCCTCCGACCGGAGCGACGGCAGCACCGAGCTTGCGAACATTCTCAAGTCGGTGGGCGACGTCTCGACGGTGACGACCGAGGCGATTCCGGAGCAGCCGTCGCGCGACCTGTCGGGCCTCGTCGTCGACATCAATCTGCGTTCGCCCGAGAGCGTGCAGCGGGTGCGCAACAAGCTGCGCGGCGAGGGCTACCGTTCGATGCCGCGGCTGTTCGTGCTGGCCGATGCGCTGCATCACGGCACCATGCAGGCCTGGGCGTTAGGCGCCACCGACACCATCTCGCGGCCGTTGCAGCCCGAGGCGATCCTGCAGCGCATCCGCGCCGCGTTCCCCGACACCGTCACCTATGACGCCACCGATCGCGGCAAGACGCTGAACCGCGGCGTCGAGGCCGCACATGCGGTGCTGACGAAGATGTTCGAGAAGCTGCCGCTCGGCACGCCCTTGACCTTCGACGACGTCGTCGCCGCCGAGAACAAGATCCTCAAGGCGATCAAGCATTCGTCCCTGCGCGAATGGCTGACCACCGTCGGCTGCCACCATGTCGGCAGCTACCGTCACTGTCTGTTCGTCACCGGCTTCTCCGTCGCCTTTGCCCAGCACCTCGGCATGCGCGAGGACGACCAGCGCCGCCTGACGCGCGCCGCGCTGCTGCATGATGTCGGCAAGGCGTTCGTGCCGACCGCGCTGCTCGACAAGCCCGCCCAGCTCACCGACGAGGAGATGGCCGTGGTCCGCGAGCATCCGCGCCGCGGCTATGAGGCCCTGGCCGCGCAGGGCGGCTTCCCGCCGGAGATGCTGGACGTCGTCCTGCATCACCACGAATTCCTCGACGGCAGCGGCTATCCCAACGGCCTGTCGTCGAACCAGATCAGCGACATCGTTCGGCTGACGACGATCGTCGACATCTATGCCGCGCTCGTCGAGAAGCGTGCCTACCGCATGCCCTTTACGCATTCCCGCGCCTTCACGATGATGGAAGGCATGGGCGGCAAGCTGGACCAGCAGTTGCTGCAGGCGTTCCGTCCGGTGGCGCTGGGATCGTTCTGAAACAGCGATCGCTCCAATCTCGTCATCGCGAGGAGCGAAGCGACGAAGCGTTCCAGGCTGCCCCCTAGAGACGGTCTGGATTGCTTCCTGCGCTCGCAATGACGGGTCGAATCTTCGCGTCCTCACCCCAGCATCTTCCGCAGCTCCGCCTTCGCCACCTTCTCCAGCGTGGAGCGCGGCATGTCGTCGACCAGTCGGATCTCGCGTGGCAGCTTGAAATCGGCAAGGCCCTTGCGGCACGCCGCCATCACCCGCTCCTGCAAATCAGGCGGTGCGTCCGCGACGCCGCCGTGCGGAATGATGAACACGACCGGCACCTCGTCCAGCATCGGATGCTTCTTCGCCACCACGGCGGCCTCGCGCACGCCGGGGACGACCGCGATCACCTGCTCGATCTCGGAAGCCGCGACGTTCTCGCCGCCGACCTTGAGCATGTCCTTGGCGCGATCGCCGAACCGGATGTAGCCGTTCTCCAGCCGCACTACGCGGTCGCCGGTCAGGAAGAAGCCGTCGGCATCGAAGCTCTCGCGCGTCGCCGTTTCGTTGTGCAGATATTCGGCGAACAGCGACAGGCCGGGAATGCCCCTGATCGCGAGGTTGCCGGTGTCGCCGACCTCGGTCGGCCGTCCGTCGTCATCGGTGATGCGGATCTCGTATTCGGCCGCCGCGCGCCCGATCGACATCGGGGTATTGGGCTGGTCGACCTCGCCGACGATGCCGTGGGTGATGGTCTCGGTCATGCCCCACCAGCCGATGATCTTGACGCCGAAGGCGGCGAAGGCCGGCGGCTCGTTGATCGCCGAGCCCCACAGCCGGAACCTGTGGTCGCGCGGGATCTCCTGCTCGAGCAGCGCCTTCATGCAGAACGGAATCGTCGAGGTCCAGGTCGAGCCGTGCTCGCGCGCCACGGACCAGAACCGGCTGGCGGAGAAGCGCGGCTGGATCACGCAAGTCGCGCCGACCCACAATGTCGCCAGCATCGAATAGGCCAGCGCATTGGTATGGAATAGCGGCAGATAGGTCTGGTGTACGTCGTTCGCATGCAGGTCCTCATGCGCGGCGTTGACCTTGGCGCCCCACAGCGCATTGGCATGGGTCCACAGCACCGCCTTGGGCCGCGACGTGGTGCCCGACGTGTACTGCACGCTGCACGGCGCCAGCGGATCGGTGGCGCGCCGCGGACGGTCCGCGCTGTCGGCGAACAGCGCGTCGAAACTGTCGCCGCGGGCGGCGGTCTGCGCCGGTGCCGCGCCCGCATCGTGTGACGTCACCGCCATCCAGCGAAGGTCGCGGCAGTTCTGCGCGACGATCTCGGCATAGGCCGGCTGGGTGATCGCGGCCACCGCGCCGCAATGCCCGGCGAAATACTCGATCTCCGCCGGCGCCGAGCGGGTATTGGTGGTCACGGCGATGGCCCCGAGCTCGACGCAGGCAAACCAGGCCAGCAGCGCTTCGATGCAATTGTCGAGATGGATGAGCACATACTCGCCGGGCTTCACGCCACGCTTCGCCAGGCCGGTCGCAAGCGCGCCGACCCGCTCGTGAAACTCGCCGTAGCTCCAGCGCCGCGCCGGCGCATCGAACGGCGCCCAGATCAGGAAGGGGTGGTCGCGCCGCACCTCGGCGCGCATCCTGAGCAGCCAGGGCACGTCGAGCCCGTCGAACGGGCCGACGATTCCGGCCGCGGATTTTTGAATAGGCATGGATCCTCCCGTGCAGCCTGCATCTTGCGGGCGGCTGCTTGTCGATGATTGCGTCTTCCTGCCACCAGGCGGCGCGGAGTGCAAATCGGGAACATGAGCGGCGGTCCGCTGCCTCTTCCCCCTCATTGCGAGGAGCTCTTGCGACGAAGCAATCCAGACTGTCGCCGAGGAGGACGTCGCGGTTGCTTCGCCTCGCTCGCAAGGACGGGGCTCGTGGTTGGCGGTGTAGGCCTATCGACCGTCATCCGCGTAGGACGAAATCTCGATCAGGCTGCCGTCGGGATCGCGGCAATAGACCGAGCGCAGCGTACCGCGGGCGCCCTGCTTCGCAACCGGCCCCTCCGCGATCGCAACGCCGTTGGCCTCCAGATGCGCCACCACCTCGTCCGGTGTGGCGGATGTGAGGAAGCAGAGGTCCTCGCTGCCGGCGGTCTGGTGATCGGCCGTGAACCACTCCACCTTGTCGGCATCGCGCGGCCGGACGTTGATCTTCTGTTGACCAAACTGCAGCGAAGTCCGCGGCGCCTTGCCGCCGCCGGGATCGAACACCTTGACCTCCATGCCGAGGATCCTGTGGTACCAGTCGGCGGTCCGCGCGACGTCGGTCACGTTGATTACGAGATGATCGAGGGCGTCGACCTTGACCGGCATGTCTCATCCTTTCGTCGCGTTGTGCGCTGCGCACTTTCCGCGTGCTTCGTGCTTTGTTACAACGCGGGCCAAGCCACCTTCAAGACAACCGCGCTTCAAGAACAACACTTCGGGAGAACCCTTGAGATGATCACTCGCCGTACCGCGCTTGGCCTGCTCGCCGCCAGTCCGATCGCAGCCAGCCCGCTGTCGAAGGCCTTCGCCGCCGACTATCCGTCCCGGCCGGTGAAGTTCGTGGTCGGCTATCCGCCCGGCGGCGCCACCGACATTCTCGCGCGCCTGATCGGCCAGCGGCTCTCGGAGCGGCTGGGACAGCAATTCGTCGTCGAGAACAAGCCGGGCGCCGGCAACAATATCGGGACAGAATCCGTCGTCAGCGCCGATCCCGACGGTTACACCGTGATGCTGGTCAATCCGGCCAACTACATCAACGCCACGCTCTACGCCAATCTCAAGTTCAACTTCGTGCGTGACATCGCGCCGGTCGCCTCGTTCCAGCGCGTGCCGAACGTGATGACCGTCAACAAGGACGTGCCGGCCAAGACCGTTCCCGAATTCATCGAGTACGTGAAGGCCAATCCCGGCAAGGTGAACATGGCCTCCTCCGGCAACGGCACCTCGGTGCATCTGTCGGGCGAGATGTTCATGGCGATGACCGGCTGCAAGATGCAGCACGTGCCCTATCGCGGCGCCGCGCCCGCCATCACCGACATGCTCGGCGGCCAGGTGCAGGTGATCTTCGACAACATGCCCTCGATCATCCAGCACATCCGCTCCGGCGCCCTGCGCGCGCTCGGCGTCACCACCGCCCAGCGCTCGCCCCAGCTGCCTGACGTGCCGGCGATCGGCGAAACGGTGAAGGACTATGAGGCGAGCGCGCTGTTCGGCATGGGTGCGCCGAAGAACATGCCCAAGGAGATCATCGCCAAGCTCAACAGCGAGATCAACGCGCTGATGAAGGAGCCCGACATGACCAAGCGCCTGGTCGAACTCGGCGGCGATCCCCTGATCCAGACGCCCGAGCAGTTCGGCAAGGACATCGAGGCCGAGACCGCGAAGTGGAAGAAGGTCGTCGAGTTCGCCGGCCTGAAGGTCGAATAGCGATCCTGTGATGGCCCGAATTGGAGCCCCGCCCTCCGGCGGGGCTTTTTTCTTGCGGACGTGATGCTCTCCGTCTGGAATAATCGGTGGCGGCGAAACCTGACACGGGATGGCGCCGCATGCGGCGCAAGGGAGGATCCGACATCATGCGCAAGACGCAACTGGCGCTGCTGGCATTCGGGGCGACGGCCCTTGCCGGCTCCATTACGGTGACGCCTGCCGCGGCCCGCGATTATCCCTGGTGCGCCCAGGGCGGCGAGTACGACTATCCGGGGGAATGTGCCTACAGCTCCTATCAGCAATGCCAGGCCAGCGTGTCCGGACGGCTGCTGTTCTGCGACCGCAACCCGCGCTTCGCCGACAATCCCGCGCCGAACCGCCAGCCGCAACCGCGTCGGCGCGCGCGGATGGCGGCTCCTTACTGATCGTCAGACACATCGGGACTTGACGCGCAGCCCGCGAAAGAAAGCGCTTGCGCGCGGGCGACGTCATTTCACCGGCAGGTACTCGCTGTCTCGGTGTGGTGCAAGGATCCGCGCAACGGCTCACAAGAGCAACGGCCGCGGTCGATTGGGCCTTGGAGGGAGGAGTTCAATATCAACCCCTTCGCTGATGTCACTTGGCGCGGCGAGCGGCCGATACGCCGCTGTACGAGGGCCGGCTCGGTACCGGAGCGGTCTCGACGTTCATCCATCTGACAGAAAATTCCGGGTCGCGGGTCATCGTCGCGAGCACCGATTTCAACGCTTGCAGCGAATAAATTCTTGGTGATATACGAATCAAAAAAAGAAGGCGTTAAATGTTTAAATTGAAATTATTCGCGGCTTCCATCTTCCTTGTGGCTTTCATCAATCAAGCTTCGGCAGCGGTCATCGACTTCGCTACCCTTGCTTCCCCTAACGGGACTCCCGTCTATTCTTATTCCGAGAACGGGTTCTCCGTAACGGCCACGAACTTCAACGCGGCCCAAAGAAACGGAAGTCCCGTTCCAAGCCTGTATTCGTCTTTCGGAAGTTTCGTTACCTTGACCGTGACCCAGATCGGTGGCGGCTTGTTCGAACTCTCAAGCTTTGATGTTGCGACGTTTGGCGGTGGCCTGGGGGTCTGGATCGTCGGCTACAAAGGTGGCGGCCAACTCTACGGCGAGGGACACAGCTTCCCGGGGGCATCCGATTTCGCGACAGTCACTGTTTCCAACACCAGGGCTGTCGATCAGGTGGTCTTCTCCTTTTCGCTGGCCGGCTCGTCGATGAATATCGACAACATCGTCGTGGACCCGACGGTCAGCGCCGTTCCTGAAACGTCCACGTGGGTCATGATGATCTTCGGTTTCGCCGGAGTTGGCTTCTTGACCAGCCGTCGACGCAACCAAGCGCTGCACGCTGCCTAATCTCGCGAACAGCGGCGATTGATTGAGAGACCGCCTCCGGGCGGTCTTTCCGTTTGCGCTGCCCTGACTAAGAGTGGACGAGAGCGGTGCCCGAAACCAGATGTCTCCGAAGACGCTGGAGCGTCGAGGCCGCGATCGATGCCGCCATTTCCGGTCTCGGGATCGCGCGCGTGCTGGACTATCAGGTCGCGCTGCATGTCGCGGCCGGCCGCCTGCGTTACGTGCTCGCGGCGCGTGATCCGCCTCCGGTGCCGGTGAGCCTCGTCTATCAGGCCAACCGGCTGCGCTCCCCGAATGCGCGCGCCATGATCGACGCCGCCCGGCGATATTTTTCGGCCGGCTCGGTGCGGGAGCGCAGGCCCGTTGCTGGTCCGGTCAAGCGCTAGCGCTTCGCGTCGGCCTGTTCCGTGCCGGCGCAAGTTATCAGCATTGTGTAGGCGCGGGCATTGTCGGCGATCTCGGTGGTCTTGAGTTCGGCTTTCGGCTCCGCGGTCTGGTAGGGCACCACGGAATTGTCGAGGAAGTCGCGCAGCGCGCCGGTCTTGATCGCGAAGTTGATGTTCTCTGGCATGTTGCCGGTGGCGACGGCGATGCGCAGTCCATCGAGCTTTCCGGTCACCACGCCGACGACCTGGCCGGTGGTGTCGAACAGCGGTCCGCCGCTGTTGCCGGGTTGCACGGCGGCGCTGATCTGGAGAAGGCGCGAATCGTTGCGCAGCCCGCTGAGCGAGCTGACGATGCCGGTCGTTACCGTGAAGTCCGAACTCAGTAGTCCATGGAAGGGAAAGCCGATCGCGACGACGGAATCGCCGGAGCGGATGGAGCGATCGCGGATGCGCCCGAAATCCTTGAAGCTCGTGGTCGATGGCGCCTGCAGCAACGCAAGATCGTTGTTGGCGTCGCTCGATACCACGCGAAGGACCATGGCGGCTTCGCCCGTCAGATTGCCCTTGATGTCGCCGACGCAGCCGTTGATGACGTGATTGTTGGTGACGATGTGGCCGTTGGCGCTCACCACGAAGCCGGTGCCGCTCTTGCCTCTGCCCGGCTTGCCGGCCGGCGGTGCAGCCGGCTTGTCCGACGAGGCCGGCGGCTTGGCGGCGACCTTTGTGAAATCGCCGGCCTTGCCGAGCCCGTCGGCCTTGACCCTGGCGGCGCAGTTGGCGAGTGCCGCGATCACGGGACCGGTCGAAGTCAAGTTGAAATTGAGGACGGTGCGCCCGCTCGTCGCGACCATCAGGCTCGACTTCTGAAACGTCCGCACGACGTTGGGCGGCAGCACGGCCGTCAGCATGTTCGGCTGGTTGGCCGTGGCGTACAGCCGGGCCTGCTCCTGCCCGTCGAACGTGACATCGATCGCGGCGCTTTCGCCCGTCTTGAAGCGGGATCCCGGGCTGGCAAAGCCAAGCGACCATGTCCCCGTCGCATTGTAACCCACCACCAGGATGATGCCGCTCGCATAGGATGTCGTCGCGGCACAATGGGAGAAAGCGCCCGTTTCATCATTGCTGAAGGCGCCGCCGATCCAGTTGCCGACATTGACCGAGCCGAACGGCCCCGCCGCATCGGCGGGACCGACAAGGCCCAGCAACACGGATCCAATCACGACGGATCTGAGACGCATGCACTTCCCCCCGAACGCGTTCCGTCCATTTTACCCGGCGGCACCGGTGACGCAACCCTCAGTTGTTCATCCGGCGGAGGTGATCAGGCCGGTCAATGCGGGGCTTGTCTTTACTTTGCAGGGGCGTATACTTTGCCATACAAAGTATCTGGGCGCGTGGCCCGATTCTGCGAGCGTGGTCCGAGGCTCTGGCATCACATGCGCGATCTCGACAAGGCACTGGCCGACATCGGAGCCATCCGGAGCCAGATCGCCGCAGGCACGGCATTTCGCGGCTATGGTCCGGCCGCGATGGCGGCGACCGGCGCCGTCGCCCTCGTCACCGCCGTCCTGCAAGTCTGGCTGCTCGACGACCCCACGAACGAGCCGCTCGGTTTCTTTCTCGGCTGGCTCGTGGCTGCCACGCTCTCCGTCCTCATGATCGGCATCGAGATGCGCGCGCGCTCGCGCCGCCATCATTCGGGTCTTGCCGATGCCATGATTCACCAGGCGGTCGAGCAGTTCCTGCCCGCGGGCGTCGCCGGCGTGCTGCTCGCCGTGGTGATGTGGAAGTTCGCGGGCGAGACGCTGTGGCTGCTGCCGGGCCTGTGGCAGATCCTGGTGTCGCTCGGCATCTTTGCCTCGGTCCGCTCGCTGCCGCGCAGCGTGGCGCTGGCGGGCGCCTGGTACTTCCTGTCCGGCTTCGTCGTCCTGATGCTCGCAAGCCGGACCCACACGCTCTCGCCCTGGACCATGGGGCTGCCCTTCGTGATCGGGCAGGCCGTCATGGCGGCGATCCTGCATTTCGCGTCCGGAGACAATGATGTCGAAGACTGACAGCGCGCCCTTTTCCTATGAAGGGCTCGACCGCGTGATCCACGAGAAGGCCCGGCTCGGCCTTCTCACCTCGCTGATGGCGCATCCAAAGGGACTGGCCTTCGCCGATCTCAAGCAGCTCTGCGGTCTGACCGACGGCAATCTCAGCCGGCATCTCGCCGTGCTCCAGGAGGCAGGCCTCGTCGAGGTCACCAAGGGCTATGAGGGCAATCGCCCGCACACCAGCTGCCGCCTGACGCGGACCGGCCGCCGCCGCTTCCTGGACTATCTCAGCGTGCTCGAGCGTTTGGTGCGCGACGCCGCCAAGGCCGCCGGTCGCGAGGCGCCCGCGCCCGGCCGTCTCAACATCGCCTCCACCTGATTTTCCTGTGAGCGGAGACTTTGCAATGCAAAGCGACGTCAATTCGTCCGGCGCCGGGCTTCATGTCGGCATCATCATGGACGGCAATGGCCGATGGGCGACGCGCCGCGGCCTGTCGCGCCTGCGCGGCCACGAGGCGGGCGTCGATGCGATCCGCCGCGTCGTGGAGGCCGCGCCGGATCAGGGCATCGGCACCCTGACGCTCTACGCCTTCTCCGCCGACAATTGGCGCCGGCCCAAGGCCGAGGTCACCGCGCTGATGACGTTGCTGCGCGTGTATCTCGCCAACGAGGTCCAGAGCCTCGTCAGGAACGGCGTGCGACTGACCGTGATCGGCCGGCGTGACCGTCTGCCGGACGGCATTGCGCAGGCGATCGCGCGCGCCGAAGCGGCGACCGCGAACGGCGGCACGCTGCATCTGCGCATCGCCGTCGATTATTCCGCGCGCGATGCCATCCTCAATGCTGCGGCGAAGGCTGCGGCCTTGACCAGCCTCACCCGCGAAGCGTTCTCGCAACTCGTCACCGGTGAAGCGGGCCTGCGCGATGTGGATCTCATCATCCGCACGTCGGGTGAGAAGCGGTTGTCGGACTTCCTGCTCTGGGAGGGCGCCTATGCCGAGTTGCACTTCACCGAACGGATGTGGCCCGAATTCGACAAGAGCGATCTTGCCGCCGCGCTTGCCGCCTTCCATGGCCGCGAACGCCGCTTCGGTGGCCTGCAGGCCATCAGCCCGGAGGACGTGCCGGCGCTCTCCCGGGTGTGACATGGCGCACGCGGGCTCGATCTGTTCGTTTTCAGCCGCGTGATTGACGCCTGTGTCCAAGCGGCAAGGCTGCGGCCTCGGCTAGGTGTGCGATCTCACGCAACCCGCGGAGAGCCACGCTCATGTCGCAGCCCCTTCCGGATGTCGTCGTCGAGCTGACCGAGACGATCGGCACGGTCAGCATCAGGACCGCCAACGCGTCCGACGTCGAGAGCCTCTCGATCTACTTCACGGATCTGTCCCCGACCTCGCGCAACAAGCGTTTCATGGGCGCGCGGGCCGATTTCGCGAGGGTTGCCGCCGAATGCATGCCGAGGCCGAATCGTCCCGATCGCTTCACGCTGCTCGCCGAGCTCCTCCGGCGCGGACAGAACGCGATCGTGGGTGAGACGTATTACGCCTATGATGCGGTCGCGGGCCATGGCGAGTTCGCCATTTCGGTCGCCGACGACTTCCAGCATAACGGTCTCGGCTTCATGATGATGACGGCGATGGAGCAGCGCGCCCTCGCGCTTGGTCACGACATGATCGCCGGCGAGACGGCGCGGACAAATGCGGAAATGCGGGGCCTTGCGAAGAAGGCGGGGTTCGTGGACACCGGGCTCGGCGATTGGCAATCGGTCCATCTGGCGAAGCGCCTTCCGCGCTGACAGGAGTCCTGAGAGGTCTTGCCGAAATCTTGGGCAGGCTGAAAGCCTGCTCAAAAAGCGCTGCATGTTCGTGCCGATCGTGCTCTACTGCCGTCAGTGACGGGAGCGTTTGGCGATGCGGGCAGTGTTGGACTATTGCACCGGGGGGACGGAGCGGAAGGTGGCGGCCGGTGTGACGGTCGTGACCGAAGGCGGGACCACCGGCCATCTCTATGTGCTGATGCAGGGCAGGCTCGAAGTGCTCAAGGGCGAGATGGTGGTTGCCACCGTCACCGAGCCGGGCGCCGTGCTCGGCGAAATGTCCGTGCTTCTCGGCCAGCCGCATACGGCCACCGTGCGGGCCTGCTCCGATGCCGTGATCTATGAATTCGAGGACGCGGCCTCCGTGCTGAAGCAACAGCCCGAAATGGCCGTGCTGATCGCCAAGATGCTGGCGCAGCGTCTCAACGTCGCGAACACCTATCTGGCCGACCTGAAGCGGCAATATGCCGGCCACGGCACGCACCTCGCCATGGTGGGCGAGGTGCTTCAGAGCATGATCAACCTGCCGCCGCTCGAGGTCTCGCCAGGCTCGGATCGGCAATCCGACCCAAGAATGTGAGCCAGTCCGGCGGCTCCTCGATATAGCGCCCCGGCCGCGACAGCGGCGCGGCGAGGTCGATCCATTGCGCCTCGCCCGCCGCCAGCCAGAACGCCTTGTTCGCGTCGAGGTCCAGCACGATATGCGTCGGCGGCCGGCCCGGCTGCAGGCCCGCGTTGAACACCCAGGTCTGCCCGAGCCGGTCGTACCACGAGCCGTCCTTGATGAAGGGCGACTGGTGCACATGGCCCGAGATCACCATCGCCGGCTGATATTGCGTGATCCACTGAACCAGCTCGACATCGCCGAAGAAGCGCTTGCCGCCCCAGCTGGTCGGCGATTCCGCCGGTGGCGCATGATGCGCCCAGATCCAGCGCTGCGGCCGCATCGCCGCGGCCTCCTGCAATTGCGTGACGAGGCGCTGCTTGACC
Source organism: uncultured Bradyrhizobium sp. (assembly GCA_964423245.1). GTDB lineage: Bacteria > Pseudomonadota > Alphaproteobacteria > Rhizobiales > Xanthobacteraceae > Bradyrhizobium. The sequence continues at coordinate 235,193 of CAYREH010000002.1, forward strand.
AGCGGGCCGTCCCACCACGGGCACACCGTGAACAGCGTATCGCCGATCGCAAGGCTGTCGCCGTCGCAGGCGACGCCCATGTCGCGCACTTCCGAAATCCAGCGCGAGATCTTCTCGCCTTCCGGATTGCGTTCGTCGAGATCGTGATTGCCGGAGCACAGGATCACCCGGGTCTGCGCGGCAAGCAATGCGAGATATTTCTTCACCACCACGATCTGTGCGCGAAAATCCACCATCGAGGAGATGTCGAGCGCATCGCCGGCGAAGATCACGAGGTCGAATTGCGGGGCTGCGGCAACCAGCCAGTCGAACTGTGGCAGCGCGTAATGCAGGTCTCCCACGACAAGGCAGCGCATCGAAAATCCAATGGGTTAGGGAATCGAAATATCGAGCAATTCCAAAGACCGGACGGAGCAAGGACAGCGCCGCAGGACATGCGTGTCAAGTAGACCGAATGGCACGGAGTCCGGTCGTCAGCAGCATAGCACCCCAGAGGCCGGGGCGAGCAAGAGGAGTCCGTGCCTCCCCTGGAAGCCGGTGCGGCCCGTGACGGACCATGCCTCGTTCAGGGCCGCGCGATTCGGCTCAAGACCCGGCCCGCACCGGACGACAAGCCGGCGAACCAACCGGCTGCCGGCGCCTTGGGACGTCGAGCCAGGAATTCGATCGACCTGACATGGACGCCGAGGACCCTCTCGTCGTTGCTGATGCCGGCATCGCGCGGACAAAATTCGCTCGCGCACGAGATCTCGAAGACACAAGTCTCGCCCCGCAGCTTGTCCGTCAGGTCCACTTCGAACTCCATCCTGTCGGCTTGCCGGGACACGCAAGAGAGCGGTCTTCCATCCTGCTTCAAGGTGACGTCAGGCCCGCGAAAATCCGGCATGAAGGACAGAACCAGCACCCCGGGGGATGACAACCAGCCCGCTGGAATGCGGACGGTCGCCGATCCTCCGTCGCTCCAGCGTCCGCCGGGCTCGTCGTGCAGCCAGCCACGGCCCAGATAAGGGGCGTCATTTCCGTCTTCACCAAACCGAATCGCGTGCGGCTCGACGCTCGGTCGCAAATGGTCCGGCGGAGGAGCGCCGGCCTCGATCGTCGCAAGCAATTCGGCCCGGATGGCCGACTTGTCGTCGCCGGCGCCGAGTGCCAGGGACAGCGCCCGATCATGGCTCTGGGCAGGCCACAGCAGGTCACGCGCGCGTTCGACGTTGTCGCGGCGTTCCCGCAGCAGATCCTCATTATCCAGCAGGTGCATGATCTGTCGCTGCATCTCCGCCGGGCCATCCGCTGGCGGGATCAGGCCGACAATGGCGCCGGGAAGTCCGCGCAGCGCGGTCGAGGTCGCCACCAGCGGGTGACCAGCAACGATCGCGGTGAGCGTCTTGATGGCGACGCCCGTGCCATGCCGTTCGGGACAGACGGACAGGCGGCTGACGTCGCGAAGGCTGTCGATGTCCTTGACGTAACCTAGCCAGTGCGTGTTCGGCAGCCTCTCCTTCCATTTCGACTCGAGGCTGTCGTTGATCCGGCCCGCGATCGCGATTCGGAGACCCGCCATGGACGGGTTGCCGTCGACGACGTCCTGGAGAAAATCGTCGAGGCCCTGGATGTTGAAAGGGTGGGGATTCATGACGATGCAAATGTCCCACCGCGCGGCACTGCCGGCTTCCCGGGCGGGACGTGCGTAAGGCCTTGGAAGGACGTAAACGGTCGGCGCATGCCGTTTGATCTTGATCAGTTCCGACAGCGACAGGGCGATGCAGACGTCGGCGAGACTCCAGATCAGCCGCTCCATCCGAAGATGCCGCTTGACCGAGGTGCGCGTGGGAAACACGGGGTGGTCTGCGAGCACCAGCGACCGCGTGACGCTCGAGCGTGTGATGTCGTCATGCGTCTCCAGCACGAGCTTCGCGGCGGGGCAGGCCTTGAGCGCAAATCCGGCGTACAAAGCATAGTTGACGACGACAATATCCGCGCGCGTCGCGAGCCGGGCGGCGAGCTCGTCCGCGATCACGGTCCGCATGAGGGTGCGCGCGGTGACGCGATAAAGCTCATCGGCGCTGGGCGCCGAGCAGCCGTGCGGTGTGGCTCCGGCACAGGCGATCGTGTCCAGGTGAGCCGTTGCATCGACATTCGCTTCGGCGATCCTGCTTTTCATCAGTCGCCGAATGGTCGGGCCGGGTCCGGCCTCGGGCTCGACGATGATGCGCAGCACGAACCAATTCCGGTCCAGGAGCGAGTCGGTCTGGTTCGCGAACACGGTGTGGCTGCCGCCATACGGCCATGGCGGCTGAATCTGGACAGCCAGAACCTGATCCGCAAGCGTGTCGGGGAAGGCCCCCGCGTTGCGCGCCAACAGTTGCGTGAGGCCGGCGCGCCGCGCTTCGGACCTCTCGATGGCAGCGAGACCCTCGTGTCGAAGCAGCTCGACCGTTGCAGCGTCTGCGACGAAGAGCACCGAGCGAAACGGCCAGCCCGCGCGCAACCGCTGGCCGAAGCGCGGAAAGGCGTCGGGCGTGGCGCCCGGCCTGACGATGACGATCGACGGACTATCGAGCCGGCCTTTGCGGTCGAGCAGCTGGAGCGCGCGCAGATTATAGAGGGATTCGAGTTCGGCCAGCGACATGCCCGAGACGACGAAGCCTCCGAACAGCCGCGCCGACGAATGTACGGCATGCTCCTGGGTGTGATCGGAGCAGAACGCGACGCGCGACGGCGCCCAGGGAAAAACCTGTAAACGATGCGCCGGCACCTCAGGGAAAAGATCGCTATCGCCTATGTCGGGCTGGCTGACGATCCAGCCGACCCGCAATTCATCAGACTCTATTTTGGTCAACCGGGACCTTGCAAACCATGAGAAGCATCGAGAGGCGTCAGCCTTGTCGGCGGCATCCAAATCCATTCCCCACCAGGATGCAAGCGCCTCTTGGCGCTCCGGCCTGATCGTGGCTGCAGGACCGGATCGGTCCGCCGGACTCCTGCTTCATTTTGCTGCTCGGAGCGATATTGTATGGCTCCATTCTGAGCCGCTCGCCTTGCGCCGGGAGATACAAGGATGTGGTCAATGATGCGTGTGCGCGTGATGTCGGCGACGCCGATCTGAAGGGGCGCGCAAGGGGCCATGATGACGTCATTGCGCGACGACGTCGTCATCTCCGGAAACAGTTGGAAATGGCGGGTTTCGACAAGCGAACGGAGCACGAAGCGGACCGTCCTGGCAGGCTCGCCGCGTCAATTCGGCGCATGCCCGCCGCCGTGTCCTCCTGTCCGCTCGCTATCCCTGACGCATCAGGTTCGCCACCGTATAGAGCGGTTCGACCGAGGGGAGGATGAAGCCGGCCCCCGATGAGCCGAGCTCGAGCGTGACGAAGATGCTGCCGGAAATGGCGGCCGCTCCGAGCAGGAGGAAGGTCACCGCCGTCCCGTTGCGGGGGGCGAACAGGCCGAAGCTGCTGAACAGCAGCGCCAGCCACAGGACCAGCATCACCAGGAAGCTCGTCGGCATGACCATGCGGGACTTCTCGAACAGCAGCCAGCGGGAGTCCTCGATCCCTTCGATCAGTCGAACCGCGCGCGCATAAAGCGCCTTTTCGCGCTCGTCGGCAGGCGCAAGTCCCAGCACGGCCCCCGAAAGCGCTCCGAGCCGGTCGAGCGTCGTCAGCCCGACATCATGCCCGCCCGACTGCGCCAGCTCCTCGGCCTTGGCCCTTGTGTAGGCCTGGAGATCGGTGCGGATGTGGGCGGTCGATGGTCCATAGGCGTGCAGCAGCCGGTCGAGCTTGAGCAGGTCCATCGCGATGGTCTCGATCGCGCCGGTGCGGAGGCTGAAAGACGTGCCGGCGCTGTTGAGAACGAGCCCGAGCACGAGGGCCGACAGGGTCCCGACGATGGCCATGCTGACCGAGACGGCCATGCGGGTCGATTCCTCCCGATGGTTCTCGGGCAGCCGCCACGCCACCAGCAATCCGATGATGGAGCCGCCCGCGATGGCGACGAGGGCCAGAAAGCCCGCAACGATCGGCGTCATGAGGTCTTCCGCTTTGTCTCCAGCGACCGGGCAATCTTCTCCGGCCGGGTTCCATTTAGACATGCGTTATTAATTTTCCTGCATAGTCCACTCGCGGGCTTGGTCACCGCCGGGAGCATCCGGCCGTGGGGGAGAGTTCATGGGCGCCTTCGTCGGACGATCGATTCTGTTCTGGCCATGCCTCGTGCTTGCGCCCGCGGTGCTCGCGACGATGGAGCTCTTCCATCCCGCCAACTTCACCCATGCGCCCGGCATGTATGCCTATCTCTGCGTCTCCCAGCCTTACGATCCGGCCTTCCGCGCCCTCGGCTATTTCGGTCCGTGGTGGTGGGTGACGATGCATGCGATCCAGCTGCCCCTGCTGGGCCTCGTCGCCATTGGTCTGTGGTCTCTCGTCGGCGACATCTCGGGTGGGTTGGCGGGCGCAGCCGCGGCGCTGTCGCGCGCGGCCACCTTCGTCTTCGCCATCTGCTACACGGCGCTCGACTCGATCGGCGGTATCGGCCTCGGCCGCTCCATTCTCAATCTCGAAAGTCTCCAGCAGGCCGGGCAGCTCACGCCGCAAGAGGCCGCGGGCGCCAGGAAGCTGCTCGATACCGACTGGCTCGATCCCGTGACGGGTGGAATGGGTTCGGTGATCTCCCTCGGCGGGTCCTGGGCCGTGCTGGCGGCAGCGGTGACGGCCGCGCTCGCGCTCGGCGCCGCGCGCCGGGCTCCCTGGCCGGCCCTGATCCTGCTCGCGGCATTCGGTTGGGAACTGCAACTCACCCACGCGGCACCGCATGGGCCGATCGCCTTTGCGCTGCTGCTCTGCGCAGCCTTGTGGCTGCGGTTCGGAGTGAGCATACGCTGGCCCGTACGCGCCGAGGCCGAACTGGCCGCGGACGCAATGCCGTCGCGCTAGAGCATTTTCGGTTCTGATCGAGAGACAGAACCGAAGCTCTCGAGCCCTGCCTCGAGTCCTGCCTCGAGGCGTTGTCTCCGCGCGAACCGGTGTCCACCTCGCTCGAAACGCTCTATCTCAACGCAGCCGGCACGCAGGGGCGCTCCGGTCGTCGACGATCGGCTCGGTGCGGACAGGAACGCGGGGGTCCCCGCGGTGTTGCCTTGGCATGACCAAGCCGCTCCCTGCCCTCATCGAGCACTCCCTGCAGATCGCCTGGAATTTTCTGGAGGGGACGGGTGCGATCGACGATCCTGAGCAGATCGCTGAAATCCTGCTGGGAAGCATCAAGACCCAGATTCTGAAAGGCGAAAGCCGCCCCATGATGCTGTCGAACCGGGCTATCGCCGCGGTGGCGCATCATCGCAAGGCGGCATGAAGCCGAGGCACAACGCGGCGATCTGTAGCAGTTGTTCGCACGGCCTGGTTTCGCCGGCTTACGGCAGCGGCGACCGTGTCCGGGTCGCGGCATCGTAGATCAGGATCTGCAGCATCGGAAACCGGCCCAGCAATTCGGCGCCCGCGGCCTGCGCGCCGTCTTCGCTGTCGTAATGCGTCTTGAAGTGTCCGTCGACCACCAGCGAGAAGCCGTGCGTCGGTGCAATGTCGGCGCGTTGAACCAGTCTCGGTTCAACCTCGTCGACCTGGGCGGCAATCTTCTTCATGGTGGTCCCTTCGATCTCCTGGACAGGCCGCCACGGCATGGTCCGGGCTGCCAAGTCCGGCCCGACTGTCTCAGTCGTCTTTTCTCACGATCTGCGGCTTGTCATAGAGGACGGCATTCAGAAGCGAATTGTGCACCTCGATCTTGCCGTTGTAGCTGATGAAGCCGAGCTTGCGAAACTTGTTCATGAAGAAGCTCACCCGTGAGCGGGTGGTTCCGATCATCTCGGCGAGCGTCTCCTGACTGATCTTCACTGGAATCGGCTGAGGAACCCCGTCCTGGCCGAAATTCGCAAGCAGCAGCAGCAGGCGCGCCAATCGCTTCTCGCTCGAATTGAACAGCTGGTCGATCAGGTCTTCCTCGATGCGGCTGTTTCGGCTGAGAAGATACCCCATGAACAATTCGGAGAACTTCGGTTCGCTCTTGAGGGTCGCGAGCATCGCGCCTTTCGCGATCGACGTGATCACGCAGGGCTCCATCGCGACCGTCGTCGAGATTCGCAGCGAATGTCCGTTCAGGCAGCCTTCGCCGAAGAACTGACCGGTCTCCATGATTCCGACCACGGCTTCCTTGCCCTGTTCGGAGACGACCAGAACCTTGATCTTTCCCTTCTGGATATAGAAGACGGTATCGGCGGGATCGCCCTGCGCATAGACGATCTGGTCCTTGCTGAACGTCAGGATCGCCTTGCCGTCGCCGACCTTGCCCAGAAAGACCTTCGGGTCGAATGCGCTCTTTGCCGTCTTGGGCATTATGGTCACCTCTGCTCCAGCAGGGCCGACGCTCCGCCGGGGAAGCCGAACCTGCCGTCCACTTCCGACCTGTTCCACATCCGAACCGGTGAACTGTAGCTTCCGTCCCGGCCGGGTTGCAATGGGACCGGCGTTCGCTCAGCGTCTCTCGATGGTCTGGTGCCGATCCTTCATCAGGGCGGCATCGAGGTCGGTTTGGCTGATCAGGAAGGAGCGACGCGCAGGGACGGTCGCGGAGATCGCAGGCGTCGTGAAATGCGTCGCGACGCGTCGGTAGGCAGCCCGCGACAATCCTTCGATCGTCTCATCCTCGTTGACGACGACATAGTCGCCCGCAGGCAATGCGCCGTTGAGGCTCCAGAGACAGAACGGGTTTGCAAAAGAGACTGTGGTCCGTGTGGTTCGGATGGTCAAGGCGAGATCTCCTGGTGGAGCGCGTGCATGGGCGAGGGAACCGTCGGGATCGGACACCGCGAGAGGCTCATCCAGTGAGAGGCTCATCGCGTGACCTCGGCTCGCTGCAGGCCATCCCGCCCACGTCAAGCGAGGATGCGTCCCGGCGGCCATGGTCCCGCACGCCCGTTCGCAACTCGGTGACTGGGCGCATGACGTGGGTCGGCTGCGCGCAGTTCATGCCGTCCCGTGATCAGGGCGCGGAGCATTCGTCGGGGCGACTGCTTCAGTGGCCTTGAACTCGCAGATGCGGCGATTCAATTGCCACAATTCGATTCCGACGCCATCGACGAGCTTTGCCGCCTCTTCCTTCGCGGCTTCGTCGTCTTCGCAGTACAGATCGACGCGATTCTGGATGTGACCGTCCGGGCCGATCACGTACGCCCGATATCCGTTCATGCCGGGGGCGCCAGCCCGGGAGACCGCAGCCAGGCGTTGATGTGAATGGCCGTCTCGGCCTGTCGGGCCTGCCGGACTGCGCGTTCGCGTTCATGGCCTGCCGGTAGCAATCGGGCTGTCTCACGCAGGCGCAGGGCTTCCTGGGCGAGGCGGTCGTCGAGGGAGCCATTTGGCTTGAGGCCACTTCGCTGAAGCATCTGGCTGTCCTTTCCAGTGGGAAGAAAGGCGAGGGCGCGTGATGGCGTTCTCATCACCGATGGATGCCAGGAGCTGCGCGGTGACCCGGGCAGGGTGACACGGTTGGGCCGGGAGATATGAGCAATAGCGCTCACTTCCCTGAAAATACTGTGCTGCACGTTGCACCGACGCCGCCCCAACTCCGAACGCGCTTCAGGACGCCCGCCCGGCAAATCCTCGAAACCGCCCAGCAGCGGTGCCGACGATGGTTCACGGCCATGTCGGACAGGCCTCTCAGCCGTTCGGTTGATGACACCGCATGTGCCGCCTCATCAAAATGCTCCGCGAAACCAGGGAGAAACGTTTCATGAAAACCCGCCACAGTTGGAAGAGCCCTTGCGTTGCTCTGATGGCCATGGGCGCGCTGACCGTCGCCGCGCCGGCACAGGCTGCGAACGTGACGTTTTCCGCCACCCTCGACCTGAGCGCTCCCGGCTTCTTCAACCCGTATGGAGGTTACAGCCAGGGCACGTCCAACGGGTGGTCGTCGATCTCGGCGCCGGTCACCATCGGCGCGGGTGACAGCTTCAGCCTGACCTATACGTTCCTCGCCGGGCAGTCGCTTCATGCCGCCACTCTCGATTATGTGACGGTCAATGTCTGGGATTGGAATCCCGCGACCCTCACCACGGCCGACGGTGCCGCCTACAGCAACTTCAAGACAACCGGCACGATCTCGCTGCTTGGGGCCGACGGCTCGCCGGTCTACAGCTTCGCCCCCGCGGCGTATTCGGGTTGTTGTGTCCAGGTCGGCGGCGCCCGGGTCTCGACCCTGACCGACGTCACCTTCTATGGCGTCAAATACGAGGGCGTCCTCGACGAGATCGACGCGCCGCGCCGATACAATCTGCCCGGCTTCGGATTCACCGGGACGTCGTTCGCGATCGTCGCCCCTCCCGTGCCGGAATCGTCCACCTGGGCCATGATGATCCTCGGATTCTGCGGACTCGGCTTGCTGTCCCGTCGCCGCAATCGGACACGGCTCGGCGCGGCCTGATTGAGCTCAGGGCTTCGCGGAAACGGGCAGTCCGAAATTGCTGGATGTTGGCGCGGCCGAGGGGATGAAACTCGGCCCGGATCGAAACTGGCGCGCCATTCAGAACAAAACCACGAACTCCTATATTATTGAAATCTCGATATAATTGCCGCAGCTCCGACAATTTCCGGCGACCTGAGGGCGTCGGCAAGTGAGATCCCGAGCGTGCCGAATTCCTATACGACGAACAGAACTTCGCACTCCCATCCAGTCGAGAACGGTCGAGTGTCGGGCATTTGAAGAGAATGTTGCGGTCAATGGCGGCAATATGCGCCAGGTCGTCTGGGATCGATATCGCGGGGTGCTTGTCCTGACAGATCTCGGGTCGCGCCGGCATGGAACAATTCCAACGCAGCCACATTAGTCCGGCCATCAACAGCACGGCGCAAAGGCACCCATGCCAAGCTTCATCAAGGACGTCCTGGGCGACAACGGCCAGAGGGACGAGGGTCTGCCAAACCACCATCGAGCTTTATGCTCGGCACGACAGGGAAGCAGAGCGGCAGGCCAAGGATCGATTCTGCCAGATCCGCGCCACGCACGATTGGTCTCTCCACGCCGATCGTCTGAAGGTCGATCCCGCCGACTTCCCGTCGCCAGCCCCCCTTCAGCAATGCGCTCAGTGAAGATTTGACGCCCGCTCAGGACGGCATCGCAACGGAAGCGGCGGGCAGTCCCAGAAGTTGTACGATCTGCCCAGTGAGCGGCAGATCGGTCACGCGTCGTCGATGCCGGCTATGGACACGTCTGGAAACCGTTTTACAAGACGGAGACAGACCCTGAAGCCGCAGCCCGCAAGCTGGTCGAGATAGCTTCAGGCATCAAGCCCATCCAGGATGGCCGCATCTATATCGAGAGGATCAACGCGTCTTTCCTTTTCAACCTGAAGGGGCGCGGCAGCGAGTTCAGCGCCGGGCTCAAATACGCGATCGAGCCCGGCTGGTTATGGAAGCACGAAAGCGGCACTTACCTGAAGCTAATGCCACCCGGTGAAGAGATGCTGACTCGCAAATAGGAGGGTACTCGGCGAGATTGGCCGGCCACTGAGGTGGGCCTCAAATGATTTTGTCGATGGCCCGGGCGCGGGCTTCCATTTGGTCGGCAAAGACCTACAAGACCCGCGCTACCGCCGAAGGCAACTCGCTGGCAATATTCCTTATCACAGCAAGCTGCGCCTGTACCTCAGCAAGGAGTTCTAGTGCGGCGGGCGTCATTTTGGCGGCGTTAACCCGGGAGACCGTAGCCAGTCGCTTATATGGGCACCTGTCTCGGCGGTCGTGGCTCGCTTTAGAAGGGCCTCGCGCTCGACGCCGGCCGGCAACCGATCGGCCATCGTTTTGAGCTTGGCGGCCTGCTCGGCCATCCGTTCTTCAAGTGAGCGGGTTTGCTTCATTCTGCGGCGCTCACCCATGGCGCGGCTCCTCGAGCAGTTAACGATGACTTGAAAACCAGCAAAGGGTAAGAACAGTTCCAGTGCCGGTAACGAAATTTAGGGTGATTGCGATCCGAACTGGGCCCCCGGGGAAGGCGCTTCAATGCCTGCGCCGTTCGACCTCAAATGTGAATTTGAGGTAGAGCATCGAACCGCCGTGCCTCGTGGCGAGAAATGCTCGGTATGTCGAAGTGCCGACCAGCCTCGCGCTCGTCAATTGAGCAGCCTTTGCCGGAGCTGCCGAACGATCTCCCGCAGGTCGTTCGCATACTCCTCGATGAGCCGTCGCATCTCCTCCATGCGCGCCTCTTTGGCTGCCTCGGCTCCTCGTGCCGGGCGCCGTTCTTCGGTCTGCTTCATGTCCCGAGGGTGGCCCCGGGGAGCGCCCGGATGTTGAGATGGATCAAATCCAAGCCTCGTCTACGTAAACGCACTTCGGATGTCGATGCTGAGGCCAGCTGGCCCGGGCGTGAAACGTCGCTCCTTGCCCTGTTTCCGCCGACGGGACATGCGCCCGCAGTCCCCTTCCCCGGGGCCTGCTGCGGGCGCGGAAGGCCTACCCGGATCGCCTTCCCTTTGGCGCGCTCGAAGCGGGCGACGCTTATCGCGATAGTGACCCCAGCTCGGGGCCGGTTGAGCTGGGGTCACGTCCGGATCAAAGTGCCGGAAATTGTTCAGGCACCGTGCTGCAACGCCGCTGGCTCGGACTCGTTGCGGCGGGTCGACGCAGGTTGCTGGCACGATCAGCCGTTATGCCGCCGCCGCGAGCCCCACTTTGAGATCAACAATCAGATCGGCCTCTGCCTCCAGACCGACCGACAGCCGCAACAAACCGTCGGTGATGCCGGCGGCATGACGCGCCTCGGCGCCCATCCCTGCATGCGTCATGCTCGCCGGGTGGGCGATCAAGGTTTCGATCCCGCCCAGCGAGTCGGCGAGAGTAATGACGCGAACCGCTTCCACGAACCGGCGGGCGGCGGCGACGCCACCGACCAGTTCGAAGCTCAGCATGGCGCCGAATCCCGCCTGCTGGGCTTTCGCGGTCCCATGCCCGGGATGAGAGCCGAGTCCGGGATAGTGGACCACGCGCACGCGCGTATCCGTTTGCAGGAAGTTTGCCACCGCGAGAGCCGTCGTCTGTTGGCGCTCGATGCGGGGGAATAGTGTGCGCAGGCCGCGCAGCGTCAGGTAGGCGTCGAAGGGCGCGCCCTTTATGCCGGTGAGGTTGGCCCAGTCGGAGAGCGAGTCCAGGTCGGCGCTGTCGGCCGCAACGACGGCTCCTCCGACGACGTCCGAATGACCATTGAGATACTTCGTGGTCGAATGGATGACGAAATCCGCACCAAAAGCGATCGGCCGCTGCAGCGCCGGCGACAGGAACGTGTTGTCCACGGCCGTTTTGGCGCCGACCGCTTTGGCACGCCTGGCGATGGCGCGGATATCCACCACGCGCATGAGCGGATTGCTCGGGGTCTCGATCAGGATCAGCGCGGGTTTCCTGTCGAGCGCCGCCGACAACGCAGCCTCGTCGCCTTGGTCGACGAAAGACAGATCGAAGTGACCACGGTCGCGCCTCGCGCCAAGAAGTCGGTAAGTGCCTCCATAGCAATCGTGTGGGGCGACCACCAGATCGCCAGGTTTCAACCGCGACAACACCAGATCGACCGCGGCCATTCCCGACGCCAGCACGATGGCGCCAGCGCCTCGCTCGAGCTTCGCGATCGTATCGGCAAGCAGGTCACGGCTCGGATTCCCGGCTCGGCCGTATTCGTAGGTGCGGGGTTGCTCGAAGCCGGCGAAAGCAAAGGTGCTCGACAGATGAACAGGCGACACGACTGCGCCGAACGCACTGTCGGCGGCGACGCCGTTCGCCGCCGCAATCGTTTGAGGCGCTCTAGTATCGGACATTTATGCTCACCCTCGATTTGGAAAGAAGCTTGGAATTGCTCGCGCGAGCGCACGCCCCTGCTTACGCCGCAACCGTGCTTCGCGCTACCGGCTCCCTCGCCAAGGAGCGGAAATGGCACTTCCGAGAGTCTCAAGTCGCGCGCGTCGCGGCACGCTCTCGTTCCACGCGCTCGGTCACGTCCCGCGCCACAGCGACCGAGCCGATCACTGCGCCTGCGTCCTTGACTATCGCGAAGGTCATCTCGACGTAGAGCTTGCGTCCACTCTTATGCGAGGCGCGGGTCAGCGTGGGACGGCCCTGCAACTTCATGACGCCCGCGGTCATCGCGGTCTCGAAACCCCGCCAGTGCGCCGCCCGCAGATGCTCGGGAATGATCAGGTCGAGGCTTTGGCCGAGCGCCTCGTCCACGGAATAGCCAAACAATGCCGTGGCGGCTGGATTCCAGCGGGCGATCGTGCCGGAGCGGTCGGCGTAGATCAGCGCATCGGCCGTCGATTCGAGAACTCGTTCGGCCAACTGGGAATGCTGTTCCATGGGTGCACCTGTCGATTCAGGACGCCTGATCCTTCTGCGCAACAATGTAGATTGCGCTCAGGTTCCGCTGATAGCGTTCGAACACCTGTCGCATCGCGAGAACCCGCCGCCGGGCCGGTCCGTCAACAACCAGATTCTTCGCAAGCCGCAGCGTACCCACGACGCCTTCGTCCTGCAGGAGCCGCAATGGACGGAGCAGGTGCATCGGGGCAAGGTCTATGGCGACGACCCGGAAGCCGACGCCTTCTAGCAGGGCTTTCCACTCTTGAATTGGGAGCGGGCGGGCACCAACGTGAATGGCGGACGAGAGCTCCCAATCGATTGCCCGCTTTTCGTCAGCCGGCATGTCGCCCGGCACGATCGCGAGTTCGTGAATGCCGTAGCGGCCGCCGGGGCGAAGTACCCGGAACGCTTCGGCCGCTATCAGGCGCTTGTGCTCGGCGGTTTGCATGCTCAACATCGCCTCGCCGATGACCACGGATGCGGAAGCGGCCGGAAGCGACGTTCGGTCGGCCCGCCCCACCGCAACCGTGACCTCCGGATTCGACGGAAGCTGCCTAGCCGTCCATTGCGCCGCCTTTGCGTCGCGCTCTATGGCGGTGTAGTGCCGGGGCCTGCGTTGCAGGATCATGCGCGCGGTCACGCCGAGACCCGGCGCGAACTCCACTACCGCGTCGTCCGGACCGATCGCCAGGCCGTCCAGCAGAGCGCGCGTCAGCTTGAGGCCACCGGGGCGCAACACGCGCTTGCCGAGGCGGGCAAGCAGCCAATGCCCCGGCATCTTTGCGGCATCGAGCTCGGTGCCCGGCAATTCCATGCCTTGTGCGGAATGAATATCGCTCATCTCTGCTCTCCTGTTGTTGGGGTCGGGTCGACCGGACCCTCTTCCTCTTTGATCGGTCGCCGTGGCGCGTCCGGAAGCGGCCGGTCGCCGAAATCGACGGCCGACCTCCGAAGGATGCGGCCTTCCGGATCCGTGCTCAGCCGCGCACGCCGATTGCGGTAGAAGAAGCTGAGGCGGAATTCTCCGGCGTGCTCGTCGATTCCCCGTTCGCAGGCGCTGGTGATGCTCCCCGCGCGCATCAGCGCCTGAACGCGCGAGGCCGGAAGATGCAATAGTTCTCCGATGATGGCAGCATCGACCACAAATGTGTCGTCACGAAATTCGATCGCGCCTTCCGACAGCGGTTGGGAGCGCGTCCCGCGAAAGCTCTCGATCATCGCTTTTCTCCTTATCGAGGTATCCTAACAGGCATACGTTCGGCGGCCGGGCCGCATACGATTCCCGTGGTACGGCGCGAACCGCGCGATATCCAGTGAACCGGTGCGATCAAGGATGGCGTCCAGGACGGCTCGAAGGTCATCATGACGTCGACCGATCGTGCGCCCGGCACACGCATCGCTTCGCTCGCGACGCCATCCTTGAGGAAGCTTGCGGCCGGACAGCTCTTTCGTCGTTACCGTCATCACGATTTAGGCGTCCCCGTCCGCGACCGCAATTCCGTAGATGAGGCCGAGATCGACGATATCCTGTCCTAGCTCGGGATCGATGACGACCCGAAGGGCTTCCTTGATCGCGGCAACCAGATCCTCGTTCATGCTCACGCCCTTACGGTGAGCTCGGTCGGCCTCGCCACCCCGGCGGGGTCGGACGAAACGAGAGCCGGAAGGCCACCGATGAATACCCTGACGGCGCTATCGAAGGACGCGTCGTATGAGTGGACTCCGATAAACGTATGCATGACTTCGTGCAGGACGTACCCTCGAACGAGACTTCTGAGCATGTCGAGCGCGTTCTCCGCTGCTTCGCCGACCAGTCCGCATTCTGCTAAAACGTCGCTCATGAAGGCATGCAGGTCCTCATGCGCTTCCCGCCACTCGGGACAATCCGCGGCTGCCGTCCGGAAGGCGGCGGCGGAAAGCGCCGGCCTATCGAGCGCATAGCGGCGCATCGCGTGGGTGACGGCCGCGAGCGAGTCCTCGGCATTCTTGCCCTCGCGTGCCTCACGAAGACGTCCGAGCAGCTCCCGATATCCCTTGAGCGCAAGAAAACGGCGCATCTCATGCACGGTGCCCAGTTTGTCACCGGTACAAAAACCGATCTCCTCCGCGAGGTCCTTCGCCAGCTTCCTGTCCCAGGAAGTCGCGAGGATTTCGTCCACCGAGTATCCGGTGCCGTTGCCGGTCATGGCCATACGCTTCAACTCCCAAGACCTACTGCGTTGTGAACAGAACCACAGCGATGGCGATCGACAGCGCGACCGCCGAGACCGTTGCCACCGTGGACAGGACTCCCATCGCTCTGAGCCCGCCCGCGAAGATGATGATGATGGGCGTGGCGGTAAGTAGGCCTAGCTGTGCTTCGCTCATGATGTCCCCGCGGCATCAGCTCGGCCGCCACCTGCGGCCGTGTGCAGGGGAACTTCGCTCATCGCATCAGATCTGTCTTTGTCCGGCGACAAAGATCGCAACGAGCGTCCTCTGTAGTGCTTGGGAGGCGCACCTGCCCGGAGGATCGATGTCGGCTCAAGAATTGGAACTTCGGGACAGCGGCTGGGGCATCCTCGACGGACTGCCTGGCCATCCGATGATGTGGGTCCTGATCTTCAGCGAATTCGCGGTGTTCGGCCTGCTGCTCGGCGCGTTCGCAGTCGCCCGCGCCGTCAACCCGCCCGTGTTCGCCGCCGGGCAGGGGCAGTTGGATCCAAGCTTGGCGGGCTTGAACACGGTGGTCCTTGTGACGAGCGGCTGGGCGGCTGCACGCGGCGCTTTGGCTGCAAGGGAAAACCGGGCGCGGGCTTGCCGGCACTGGCTTCTGATTGGAATCGGGCTTGGGACCGCGTTCGTCGCGATCAAGCTTGTCGAGTATGGCAACGAGATCTCCGCGGGTGCAGGGATGGAGACCAGTATGTTCTTCACACTGTATTTCTTGTTGACGGGGTTCCATCTGCTGCATGTTGCGCTGGGAATGGTAATCTTGGCTGTGGTCCTGCGGGGAGCGGATGCGGTCGCCGTCGAGACCGGGACGTCGTTCTGGCACATGGTCGACCTCGTCTGGGTCGTCATGTTTCCGATCATCTATCTGGTGCGCTGAGATGATCGACCGACACCCGCTCGAATTCACGTTGGCCGTCCTGATCGGGCTCGCGATCGCAGCGCTTTTCGCATCGTGGCATCTGATGGCAGGCCCGATCGCGGACGCCGCAGTGCTGGGGCTTGCGGGCCTGAAGGGGCACCGGATCTTGCTCGATTTTCTCGGACTTCGCGCGGCGCCGCCCGTCTGGCGTGGTCTGATCACGGCGTGGGTGCTCGGCGTAGTTTCGTTCGCTTGGGCGGCGTCCGCCGTCGGGCTGCTGATCTGAGGCCGCCGACGGCTCCGGTTGTTGCGCCAGCACAAAGAACCGTTTCAGCCGCTGCGTAGGTTGCCGGGCACGCTCGCACCAACCAACACCGGAAAGGATAGGTGATGGCTGAACGCCTCACGAAAACCCAGGCCCGCAACGTCTTTTACGGCGGTTCGGCCTTCTTCTTCGCGATCTTTATCGGGCTCACCGCCCACAGTCACTACTACATGGTGACCAAATCGACGGACGCCGCGACGCTGACGGACTCCGTCGCGCGCGGCAAACACGTCTGGGAGAAGAACTCCTGCATCAACTGCCACACGCTGCTGGGCGAGGGAGCGTATTTCGCGCCCGAGGTCGGCAATGTGTGGGACCGCTGGGGCGGCAGGGAAGATCCGGCTTCCGCGAAGGAGATGGTGAAAGCCTGGATGCAGGCGCAGCCGAGCGGCGCGCCCGGCCGTCGGCAGATGCCGCAGTTCAACCTGACGGACCAGGAGCTCAACGACCTCGCCGACTTCCTGCAGTGGACCGACAGCATCAAGCGCCAGAACTGGCCGCCGAACAAGGCGGGCTGATCATGGCATGCCGACAGCCTTCAACGAGGAAACCTTCATGAAATACCAGACCCAAAAGGTCGCGATGCTGTACTTCTACGGCGCGCTGACGCTTTTCCTGGCCCAGGTCACGTTCGGCCTTGTCGCCGGGACCATCTACGTCCTGCCCAACACGCTTTCTGTCATTCTGCCTTTCAACATCGTCCGGATGATCCACACCAACGCGCTCATCGTGTGGTCGTTGATCGGCTTCATGGGAGCGACCTATTACCTGCTCCCGGAGGAGACAGAAAACGAACTGTTCAGTCCGCTGCTCGCCAAGATCCAGTTCTGGATGTTCTTCGGCGCCGCGGGCATCGCGGTCGTGGGCTATCTCTTCCACTACCATGAGGGCCGCGAATTCCTCGAGCAGCCGTTCCCGATCAAGGTCGGGATCGTCGTCGTGTGCTTGATGTTCCTGTTCAACGTGACGATGACCGCATTGCGCGGCCGCAAGACGACGGTCACCAACATCCTGCTGTTCGGGCTGTGGGGCGTGGCGATCTTCTTCCTGTTCGCCTTCTACAACCCGGCCAACCTCGCGGTCGACAAGATGTACTGGTGGTACGTCGTCCATCTCTGGGTCGAGGGCGTCTGGGAGCTGATCATGGCCTCCGTGCTCGCCTTCCTGATGATCAAGCTCAACGGCATCGACCGAGAGGTAGTGGAGAAGTGGTTGTACGTCATCATCGGCCTGGCGCTGTTCTCCGGCATCCTCGGCACCGGACATCACTTCTACTGGATCGGCGCTCCCGGATACTGGCAGTGGATCGGTTCGCTGTTCTCTACGCTCGAGGTGGCGCCCTTCTTCACCATGGTCATCTTCACGGTGCAGATGACCTGGAAGGCCGGGCGGAAGCATCCGAACCGCGCGGCGCTGCTGTGGTCGGTCGGCTGCTCGGTGATGGCGTTCCTGGGCGCCGGCGTCTGGGGCTTCCTGCACACGCTGTCCTCGGTGAACTACTACACCCACGGCACCCAGGTGACCGCGGCGCACGGGCACCTCGCCTTCTTCGGCGCCTACGTCATGCTCAATCTGGCGATGATGGCCTACGCGATCCCGCAGATCAAAGGACGCGCGCCCTACAACCAGTGGCTCAGCATGGCCAGCTTCTGGATCATGACCACGGCGATGATGGTGATGACGTTCGCGCTGACCTTCGCCGGCGTGGTCCAGGTCCATCTGCAGCGCGTGCTCGGTCAGAGCTACATGGAAGTGCAGGACGGGCTGGCGATGTTCTACTGGGTCCGCCTCGGCTCCGGCGTGTTCGTGGTCATCTCCGCCGCGATGTTCGTCTGGGCCGTGCTGGTGCCCGGCCGCGCAAGACAGCCCGCGATCTCGGGCGCGCTTCAGCCGGCTGAATGAGAAGCGACGCGACGGCCGCGGACCTCGCGGCCGTCGCCCCCTAACCTTCCGGAGAATCGCCATGAAACCAGCCCTGCACGCAATCGCAAACCCCGCCCGGGATATTCCCGCGTATGTCCCGAGCGGCAACGAGTGTACCTTGTTCGAGCACGCTTGGCGGCACCAGCTGCCGGTCCTGCTCAAGGGCCCGACGGGCTGCGGCAAGACGCGGTTCGTCGCGCACATGGCGGCGCGCCTCGAACGCCCGCTGCACACCGTCGCATGTCACGACGATCTCACTGCGGCGGACCTGACCGGTCGCTATCTTCTGAAGGGAGGCGATACGGTCTGGACGGACGGGCCTCTGACCCGGGCCGTGCGCGAGGGCGGCATCTGCTATCTCGACGAGGTGGTGGAAGCGCGCAAGGACGTCACCGTCGTGCTGCATCCTCTGACGGACGACCGCCGGATCCTGCCTTTGGAGCGCACCGGCGAAGAGCTTCTCGCGCCCCCCGGCTTCATGCTGGTGGTGTCGTACAACCCCGGATACCAGAGCCTGCTGAAGGCGCTCAAGCCATCGACCCGGCAACGCTTCGTCGCGATCGAATTCGACTTCTTGCCTCTGGAGCAGGAGATCGCGGTGGTGGCCGCCGAGAGCGAGCTCCCGCCGGACCGCGTTCGCCCGCTGGTGCGGCTTGCGGGCCGTCTACGCGCGCTGAAGGGCCACGACCTGGAAGAGGGCGTCTCGACCCGCCTGATCGTCTACTGCGCGACGCTCATCGCCGCTGGCGTTTCGGTCGGCGACGCCGTGCTCGCCGGCATGATCGAGCCGCTGACGGACGATGCCGACGTCAAGACCGCGCTGGTCGAAGTCGCCCGTGCCGTGATCGGGTGAGCCATGCTCGATTTCCTCGAACTCGAGGAGACGGTCGGACGGGCGTGGCATCGTCTGGTCGGCTCAACCGCGTCGTATCCGGTCCATTTGGAGCATGCGGTCGCACTCGCAGACGTTCGCGGCAAGATGGCGGTGATGTTCCGAGCCCTCGGTGGCGAGAGGGGCGTGCAGATCGCAGGTTCCAAGGCGCGCAAGTCCGGACACCGGCTCGGTTGGCGGCAACGCATCGGGCTCGGTGACGAGGCGCTCGATCATCCCGGCCGCGACGGCGCCACTATTTTCCTGCCCGAGAGCATCGGCGTCTTCGCCGATCGGGAGCTTAACGCGGAGCTGTACGGCTGGCTGGCGGCCTGGTTCGCCGTTCAGCCCGTCTCTTCGATCGATGCGGTCGATCCCCTGCAGCGGGATCTCTTGACGTTGCGTCGGGTATGCGAGACGTCCGCGCTGGTTGTCGCCCGGTTTCCGGGACTCGCCGAGACCTACCGGCGGCTCGCCGGCGCGATGGCGGTCGCCCGCCCCCAGCGCCCGCTGCCGCGTCTGGAGCGGGACGTCGAGGCGATCGTGAGGGCGCTGCTCGGCGCCGGCGAGCCTCCGAATGGTAGGCTTTGGTACGCCATCGTCGGCGCCGGTGAGGCGCCCGAGAAAGCGCCGCCCGGTTACCGGCCCATGCTGCCTTGCCCGCTATGGGGCGATTGCTGGCTCCGGGAAGCAATAGCGCCGCAAGCCGACGATGACGAGCAGCCGGCCGGAGCGGCCGAGGAAGCCGGTCCTGACACCCGCAAGCGCTTTGCGGTCCGGGAGCAGGAGGACAGGAAAGCTCAACGCGATCCTTTCATCCTCAATCGGTTCGAGAAGATCCTGGCGATGGCGGAGATGGTCAACGTCGATCGGCCGTCCGACGACAGCGATGAGGACGACGCGCGCAAGGCGGCCGACGATCTCGATGAGCTCGCGATCTCGCGGCGCAAGGGCAAGCCGGCGAGCAAGCTGAAGTTCGACCTCGATTTGCCGCCGGAGGCCGTCGACGCGACGCGGCTTGATGCGGGACGACTCTATCCGGAATGGAATTACCGCGCCGGCAGCTACATGCCGGATCACTGCCGCGTCCTGACGTCGGAGGCGAGCGAGCGAGGGGAAGACTGGCAGCCGGACGATGCCATGTTGCGGCGGATCCGGCAGGTCCGCCGACAATTCGAGGCGCTGCGGCCCCGCCACGAGCTCAAGAGGGCCCAACCAGACGGGCACGACCTCGATCTGGACGCGCTGGTCCGGGCGCGATGCGACCTCCGCGCCGGAACGGGCTCGCTGGACCGCGTCCATCTGGCGATGCGCCCGCAGGGGCACGACCTGGCCGTCACCCTGCTGGTGGACGTGTCGCTCTCCACCGACGCCTGGGTCGACGGACATCGCGTTCTGGACGTCGAGAAGGAGGCGCTGTTGGTCCTGGCCAACGGGCTTTCGGCCTGCGGCGACCGCCACAGCATTCTGACGTTCACCTCGCGTCGCCGCAGCTGGGTTCGGCTCGAGACCGTTAAGGCGTTCGACGAACCCATGAGCTCGCAGGTCGAGAAGCGCATCGGAGCGCTGAAGCCGGGGTATTACACCCGCATCGGCGCCGCGGTCCGGCATGCCGCCTCCGAACTCGCCGCCCAGCCGCAGCGCAAGAAGCTGCTGATCGTCCTCACCGACGGCAAGCCGAACGATGTCGATCATTACGAAGGACGGTTCGCCGTGGAAGACTCGCGCAAGGCGGTCCAGGAAGCCCGGCGGCTGGGCACAGCCGTGTTCGGCGTCACGATCGACACCACCGCCCAGAGCTACCTTCCTACGCTGTTCGGGCGGGGTGGCTATGCCATCGTCGGCAACATCAAGCGCCTGCCGGCGGCCTTGCCCGCGATCTACCGCCAGCTGACGCAGTAGCGGATCTCATGATCCGCCGGGTTGCCCCGGCGGGACGCGACGGGCGTCCTGAGCGAACACCCGTCGGGTTTGTGCGCCTCCACAATTCCTCGGGTGAGATTTTCGCCGGTGCCGTTATGAGGCAGCCCGCGCGGCCCGGAGGCGCCGGCCGTGGGATGGCACCGCCGTGGCGGGCCAGCGAACCGGTCCCTTGATCGCAGGATCTAAACTTGAGTCCGAATAGTCGTTTCCGCATTTCGGGTTAACCCGCTTGGCGGAATCCGGCCTTAGTGTCGGCGATCGGTCAAATACATCGATAACTCGAAGAGACTAGGTTCTCGCGCGATATTGAGGCGCGCCTTCGGGCGGCCTCCAATTTTACGGAGCGAAGCAACTGCCATGCGAAAGAATTTACCGGTGATCGAGATCGAATACTTGATCACTGATGAGACTCTGATCGTTTCCAAGACCGATTTGAAGGGCAAGCTCACCTACTTCAACGAACAGTTCGTGGAAGCGTCCGGCTTTACCAGCGACGAACTGATGGGACAGCCGCATAATATCGTGCGCCATCCCGACATGCCCGCAGAAGCCTTCGACGATCTCTGGGAAACCTTGAGATCCGGCAAGCCCTGGGCGGGCGCGGTGAAGAACCGCCGCAAGAACGGTGATTTTTATTGGGTTCTTGCCAGCGCTACCCCGATTTGGGAGGGCGGGCACGTCGTCGGCTACATGTCGATTCGATCCAAGCTCGCTGACGATCAACGCGAGGCGGCCGAACGGGTCTACGCCGCCGTCCGTGAGAAGAAGGCGCAGAACTACCGCATCGAGGCCGGCAACATTCGCAGAAAATCGCTATTGGATGCGTTCGCCCCGTTTAGGAAGTCATTTAGGGCACGCCTGGTCACTCTCGTCGGAGTCCTGTCGCTTGCGATCGTCCTGGTCGATGCGGTCGGATTGGTGGGCTTCAATCAGGCGAACCTTCACACCAAATCGATCTATGAGGACCGATCCATTCCGCTTGCGCAGCTCTTCGAGATCAACGACAAGATGCGCGAAAATACTCTGACGCTCTTCGATGCCGCCGCGCGCGGCAGGAGCGGGCGTCCCGCCGAGGACCCGGCGGCGCGGATCCAAAGCAATATCGAACGCATCTCCACGGTATGGGCCGAGTATATGGCCACCTATCTCACGCCCGAAGAGAAGATAGCGGCGGACAGGTTTGCGTCGAAGCGGACATCGTACGTAGGTAGCCTCAGAGCGGCGGTGGTCATGGAATCGCAGCGTCGTTTCGAAGATCTCGACATGCAGTTGGTGGAGACGGCTACGGCGTTCGCGGCGACGAAATCGGATCTCGATCGCCTGGTCGACATCCAGGTCAAGGAGGCCAAGGTGGAATTCGAAGCCGCCGAAAGCGTCTATCGAAGCAGCATCGTGATCGCCTTGGGCGCGCTGATCGCCGGATTGCTGGTGGGCGGGATGCTCGCCTTTCGCACGATCCGTGCGATCGGCCGGCCGCTGACGCAGCTCAACGAGATCATGTCGAAGATTGCGCAGGGGATATTCAACACCCGGGTCGAAGTCGAGCGAGACGACGAAGCCGGTATCGCCCTTCGCAATCTGCAGGCTCTTCAATCGAAGCTCGGTTTCGATCGGGAGTCGCAGCAGGATATGCAAAAGAAGTCGGAGGAGCGTCGCAAGGAGGACATGCACCGCCTCGCCAGCGAATTCGAGACGGCGGTCGGCGAGATCGTCGAGACGGTCGCTGCAGCCGCGACGGAGCTCGAAGCTTCGGCCGGAACGCTGACGCGAACCGCCGGTTCGACTAAGGAGATGTCGGTGGCCGTCGCGGCCGCATCCGAGGAAGCGTCGACCAACGTTCACTCCGTCGCCTCCGCCACGGAGGAGATGGCGTCTTCGGTCCACGAAATCAGCCGTCGCGTTCAGGATTCGGCCAAGCTCGCCGCGGATGCCGTCGATCAGGCTCGACAAAGCAACGAGCGCGTCCGACGACTGTCAGCGGCGGCCAACCGTATTGGCGATGTCGTCGATCTGATCAACAGTATCGCGGGCCAACCAAATCTCCTGGCGCTCAATGCGACAATCGAAGCTGCCCGCGCCGGGGATGCTGGACGGGGATTTGCCGTGGTCGCCTCCGAAGTGAAGGCACTGGCCGAACAGACCGCAAAAGCGACTGGGGAAATCGGGCAGCAGGTAAGCGGTATCCAGATAGCAACCGTAGAATCTGCAGATCAGATCGAGAAAATCGGTCTGACGATCGTCAGCCTCGCCGAAATATCCGCTGCGGTCGCGGCTGCGGTGGAAGAGCAGGGCGCGGCGACGCAGGAGATCTCGCGCAACGTGCAGCAAGGAGCCAGCGAGACAGGCGCGGCATCATCCCAGGTTCTTTCTTCGGCGACGTCCCTGTCGACGGAGAGCAGTCGTCTTAAAGCGGAGGTGGCACGTTTTCTCGCCGGCGTCCGGGCCGCGTGAGGTTTGGAGACCGAAAATGGCGGGGATTGAGTGGCGCTGTCACGGAAGTCGCGGCAGCCATCCCTCATGGGACATCGCGCCGAGACGAGGTTGCCGGCCTGCACTGGATGCGGGCGGCCGGCGGAGCGCGTGGGTGCGCTACCTGAGATTGGAGCCCTACGTGGAAATCTACAAGTGCGTCGGATGCCGATTGATTATCTCGATCCCCGACTTGCGGACGACGCAAGGGCGGAACTCATCGACAGCCCCGGACGTTAGCGAGCGCTAACGCTCCGTTTTCGAAGGTCGAAAGGACCAGCAACGCGCGGTGCCAGAAAGAGAACTTGAGCATATTTCGGCCATGCCGCGCGCGTTCATGGATGGCATCGAAGTCGGTCTATCGCTCGTCGACGTGCGTACCGGCCGGGCCACCTTCGCGAACAGCGAATTCTGTCGGATACTCGGCTATTCGGAAGACGATTTGGTCGGCAAAAATATCAGTTTGCCCGATTTGATCCATCCGGACGATCGGGAACGAAACGAAGTCGAATTCCGGAGAATCCTGGCCGGGGAAACATCCTCCTATCGAATCGACGTGCGACACATCTTCGCCGATGGTAACATCCTGTGGGCGCACGTCGCCGTCCGGGGGATCAGAGACAGCAATGGCGAACTGCGCTGGTGTTCTGCGGCCGCCTTCGATATCACGGCTTCGAAACTGATCGAGCGTCAACTTCTGGCGGCCCGCGAAGTCGCCGGTCTCGCCACGTGGATCTTCGAGGTCGAGACCAACTCGAGCGAGACCTCGCCAGGCTACAACGCCTTATTCGGCGTTTCTCCGCAAACGGGGTCTCCCTCATTGGAAGATCTTCTCGCCCGGGTCCATCCCGACGATCGCGATCTCGTCGCCTCATCCGTCAAGAAGGCCGTATCATCCGGCACGGGCTATAGCCACGAATATCGGATCGTCGGAGAGGACGGAAATTTGCGTTGGCTCCGTGGCGTGGCGACGTGTCTTTACGATGCCGATGGAAAGGTCCGGAATCTCGTCGGAGCGACCGTCGACATAACAGCCGAGAAGGCGGCGTTTGCGCTAGACCTTCCCCAGCCATTCCGCGACATTGTCGAATACATCAATATCAATTGGAGCAAGCGGCTCAGCGTGGAGGAAGTTGCGGCGCGTTTCGGCATCAGCAGCCGCAGCCTTTATCGGTTCTTCAAGACGAGAGGCGATACGTTTGTCGGTCACATCAAGCGGATCAGGCTGCAGCACGCCCGTCGCATGCTGATCGAGGCGAAACCCGGCGCAACGGTAACCGGCGTCGCTTTCGGGTGCGGCTTCTCCAATCCCGGGCACTTCGCCAAAGATTATCGCGCGGAGTTCGGCGAACTGCCCTCGGACACACTCCGCCGTTAGTCGGAGGCGAAATCCGGATGTTGCTTGGATTTGCGCTGGCTTGACTTCGTTCGGTTTTGAAATCGAGGGTGATGTGGCGGCTGACAGCGGATCTCGATCGCCTTGGTCCAAGCCCAGACGCGTTTGGTCGCGATTGATAAATTGGAACACCCCTTCAACGGACTCCCACGCCGTCGGTTTGTAGTCACTGTGCAGGGATCAGGTCCCTGCCGGCTCGGAGGGCGCGCTCTTAGACAGCGCGACTGTGGGTCGCGGTGGAGCGGGAAAGATGAGCGTCGAACGCAGAAGCCAAACTTCGGACCAGAAATTCGGCCCCGTCGCTTATCGAGATCAAATCGTCGTTCACGGTGACTGCTCCGTCCGCGACGAGACTTTCGAGCCGCGAGCGATCGACGATGGCCGCGTGGGGATCGCGGCCGTGCGATCTGGCGATCTTGGAGAGATCCACGGCCATGTCGCACATGACGCGTTCGATGATGTCGGCGCGGAAGCGGTCGTCTCCGGTGAACGCGTAACCCTTTACGGTCGCCGGGCGGTCCTCGGCGATGCGCGACAGGTACTCACGGGTCGCGACTACGTTCTGCACGAAGCCCTGCGGCATCCGGCCGATCGCGCTTGCGCCGAGTCCGATGAGCGTTTCGGCCGCATCGTCGGTGTAGCCCTGGAAGTTCCGGCGCAGCCGGCCTTCGCGCTTCGCGACGGCGAGCTCGTCCGTAGGCAGTGCGAAGTGATCGAAGCCGATGCGCACGTAGCCCGCATCGACAAGCGCGTCCGCGATCGCCTCCGACTGCAGATGCCGTTCGGCGCTGTCGGGGAGCGCGCCCTCGTCGATCTTGCGCTGATGCTTCTTGAACGAAGGCACGTGCGCGTAGCCGAACACGGAGAATCGGTCCGGACGAAGCTCGATGCATCGCGCCACGGTATCGAGGCAGGAGCCGACCGTCTGCAGCGGCAGGCCGTACAGAAGGTCGAAGTTCAGCTTGCCGATGCCGTTGCGGCGCAGGCCTTCGGCGCATCGGGCGGTCTGGTCGAAGCTCTGTACGCGGTTGATCGCGCGCTGGACCGCGGGGTCGAAGCTCTGAACGCCTAGACTGGCGCGGTTGACCCCGCTGAAGCCCAAGGCCTCCGTCATGGGCTCGGTCAAAGTTCGCGGGTCGATTTCGACGGCGATCTCGGCGTCGGGCAGCACGAAGTAGGAATAGCGCAGCGCGCCGACCAGGTCGGCGAAGGTCTCCGGCGTCATGATCGTCGGCGTGCCGCCGCCGAAGTGGATGTGCGAGATCGGTTGCCGATGGCCGATGTTGTCCGCGACCAGATGAGCCTCGTTGCGCAAGCCCGAAGCGTAGATGGCGATCGGGTCGTCCTTCTTGGTGACCGAGGTGTGGCAGCCGCAGTACCAGCACATGGACCGGCAGAACGGCACGTGCACGTAGATCGAGGCCGGCCGCCGCGGCGAGATCGACTTTAGCCATCCGCGATATTCGGCCTCGCCGATCGACGGGCTGAAGTGAGGAGCCGTCGGGTAGCTGGTGTAGCGGGGGAGCCGGTCTTGACCGTATCGCCGTGCGAGTTCCGAGCGCATGTACCTGTCCTTTGTCCGCGCCATGAATGCCTGAAGCGGGCGCCGGTCTCGTTGCGTCAGGTCAAACTAGATCGCGTTAGAACGGCTTGACGACGACGAGGACGACGACGGCCGCCAGGGTCGCGACGGGAAGTGCGCTGACGACGCGGTAGACGCTCGGATTTCTCCTCGCATGGTTGACACCGAAATCCTTCACCCACCGCGAGAAGACGCCGTGAGCGCCGGACAGGGCGAAGCCCAGAACGAACTTGATCATGAACCAGGGCGAGGTCCACCAGTGACCCAGCCATGCGAGACAGGGGCCGGCGATCCAGGCCACGATCATCGCGGGGTTGATGACAGTCTTGAGCAGGCGGCGTTCGATCGCCTTGAAGGTTTCCGATGCTGCGGATCCGACGGGGGCACCGCAGTGGTAGACGAACAGCCAGGGCAGGCAGATCATGCCGAACACCCAGACCACCACTGCGACGACGTGCAGCGCTTTCACCCAATCGTACATCGGACGGCCCCGGGACCTCGAAAGCGTCAGGCGCGCCGCAGAAGCCTAGAGACGCCGCGAACCACGCCGGCGATCACGGACGACGGCCGCTCGACGACGAGTCTGAAGCCGAGGTTGTCGGGGGGAACGCCGACCGCGCATCCGCCGGCCTTGGCGTCGCGGATAAAGTCCGTGACGTAGGCGCGATGCTGCCCCTCGACGACCCTTACGCCGCAGTTGGGGTTTTCCGAGACGATCTTGCCGGCATCGTCGAGCACGCGCCGGACGAAGCAGGATGCGGTCCATTCCCACACGTTGCCGCCGACGTCCTGCAGGCCGTTTTCGTTGGAGCCGAAGCTTCCGAACGATCGGGTGCCGGGGACGGACGGAGCCCGATCGGCTTCGCGTTCGTAGCGGGCGATCCAGCGTTTCGAGGGATCGTTGTCGTCGATGACTATTCCGTCGTCCTTGAACTTGCTGCCGGCGGCGTACGCCCATTCTTCATCGGTCGGCAGACGATAAGCGTCCCCGGTCCTGCGCGACAGCCACGCGGCATAACCGTCGGCGTCGTACCAGGATATCTGGACGGCCGGACGGTCCGCGGCGACGACGACGCCGCGGTCGAGCGCGCGGCAGCCGCCGTCGTCGACGCAGAGTTGGTAATCGGCGGAGGAAACCTGATGCTTCATGATGGCGAGCGGTTTCGAAAGGCTCACTCGGACGAGTGGCGCCGAGGCCTGCTTGCCTGTCCGGGTGAAGTCGCCGTTGACGCGGTAAGGAGCCGATCCGGAGTGCAGTTGAACGATGGCCTGCCGGTCGCGAAGGCCGACGTCGAGAACAACGTCGTCCATCACAAGCGGCGCCACCGCCAGAGGTCCTGCAAGGCCCGCCGCGCAGGCCAGAGCCAGTTTGAGCTTGAACGCAATCAGCATGGCCGTCTCGGTCGGGAGAGGAGGGTGCCGGCGGGGCCGGCACCGGAGTCTTGCGGTCTTTGTCAGTTCGTCTTCGGAGCCGGAATTTCGGACGGCGCCTTCACCTGGGTCATCAGATCATCGTTCCACTTGCCCTCGACCTTGAAGTGGGCGGTGGCGCCGAGCTCCACGGCCTCGATCAGGTTATGGGTCACATAGGCGTAGATGCCGGGTTCGAGGAACGTATAGAGCGCGGCACCTGCGGATCCGCCGCGGATGAACCATGTCTCAAGCCCCGTCTGCGGAGCGTTCGAAAACTTGCCCGTCTCCCAGACGTAGTCGCCGTGGCCGCCGATCAGATGCGGGCGGCTATCGCGGTTGGCCTCTGAATGCACGATCAGCACGGTCTCCCCGACCTTGGCGGTCAACGCGTTCTTGCCCGTCAGCGCGCCGACTTTGCCGTTGAACACGACGTGGGTCGGAACCAGCTTACGCATCACCTCGACCGTATCGGTATAGGCTTCGCCCGGAGAGTCGTAGGACTTGAAGTTACCCTTCTCGTCTTTCGGGATGTAGATGTCCTGCTCGCCGATATAGACGACCTTGTCGTAGTGCAGCGACTTGCCTTTTCCGTCGGTTAGGCCTTCGCGCGGCAATACCATGACGGCGCCGTTCATGCCGGATACGACGTGCCAGGGGATCATCGGCCCGCCCGGGGCGCAATGATAGACGAAGGTGCCGGTTCGGGTTGCCTTCCAGCGGATCGTCACCTGTTCGCCGGGATTCACCAGAGACAGCTCGGCACCGCCGAGAGCGCCCGTGGCGGAGTGGAAGTCGATGTTGTGAGGCATCGAATTGGCGGCCGGATTGACCAGCGTCACTTCGACGTAGTCGCCTTCATGCACGACCATCAGCGGGCCGGGCATCGAGCCGTTGAAGGTCATCGCCTGGAACGTCGTTCCTTCGTTGTCGATCACGATCTTCTTCTCTTCGATCGGCAGCGTGAACTCGATGATCTTCGGGCCGGCCTTGGTCGCCTGTTCGTGCGGATGCACGAAGGGCGGAGCGACCAGGTCGATATGCTGGCGCGGCAGCTTGAGATCGTCCGCCGCTCCGGCCAATGCCGGTCCGGTCAGCATCAATGCCGCGAAAGCGGCTCCCATCAGGGCGGTCCTTCTCGTCAGCATGATCGTCTCCATCGCTTTCGCTTTTTGCCAATTCGATGGGTGGATCATGCGCGATGGCGGCGCCAGTCTCTTTGCGCTGGAGCAAGGTTCGCAAAGATTCGCCAAAGCGAGGCTTCGTCGGGAAGTTTGCGCGGGAGCAAAGATCGCTCGCAGGAACGCGGCCATCGTGGCCGCATGAAAAACTGCCAACCTACCGCCGAAATGTCCGTCGACGACGTGATGCGCCGATGGCCGTCCACCATCCGCGTCTTCCTCGATTTCAGGATGCGCTGCGTGGGCTGTCCGATCGCGGCCTTCCATTCGATCGACGAAGCGTGCGAGGAGCACGACGTCGACGCCGGCGCCTTTCTGCCCAGGATACTGGAAGCGGCCGCCTAGGGCCCGCGCCTGCGGACCTGGATGGCTTCTTCACCCTCGGCGAGGCCTTGCAGGCGATGCGCGTCGCGCAGCACGATGCGCTGCCTTCCGCCCTCGACCAGTCCTTCGCTTTCCCAGGCGCTCAGGATGCGGCTGACAGTGTGCAGCGTCGTTCCGGTCATCTCCGCGATGTCCTGACGGCTGATCGGGAAGTCGATCTCGACCCCGGCGTCCACCTTCTTGCCGGCCTGCTTCGCCAAACGGAGCAGCGCGTGCGCGACGCGTTGCTCGACCTGCTCGTTCGAGATCTCGATGACACGGGCCTGCGTGTCCTGAAGCCGGCTGCCGACTGTCTGGAGCGCACTCGCGGCGAGCGTCGGATACTTGACGATCAGGCGCTGCCAGGAGGACGACGGCCACACCAGCGCGATGCTGTCGACGGCGGCGACCGACGTCGCGGGGTAGTGCGTCATGTTCATGGCCTGCGCGACGCCGAAGAGTTCCCCGGCGGAGACGTAGCGCACGACGCTCTGTTGCCCCTGCGGCGTCGTCTTCTCGACGCGGAGGTGGCCGTGCAGCAGCAGAAAGAATCGATCCGCCGCAGCCCCTTGGTCGAAGACCGCGCTGCCCTTGGTGTAGCGCACCGAACGCGCTTCGCGCAGCAGCCCGTCCTGCTCGGCCGGCGAGAGACCGGCGAACATCGGCAGATTGGCGACCAGCGACCGGTCGACTGCGGCCATGGGGAAACCCTCGGATTAGGCCGGCAGACTACCTGCCCTCGCGGCAAGCCTCAACGGGCACGGCGCCTCTTTACCCCGGGAAACCTTCGGCGAACTTGCGCTGGCGCAATCTTCGTGGACGGCGGACCGCTATGCCGACCCACGTGGGGGCGGCGGGCCACGGTGAGAGACGAATCCTTCGCAATCCGCCTTTCGGTTTCGCCGGGACGAGGGATACCGGCGAAAGTGTGGAACCGTCCTCTCCCGCGGGGAATGCAGCTTAGAATGCTCCGATCTTCTAAGTTCACTTTGCGGGATGTCTCGTCTCCCGAACTTCTCGAGAAGACGCTGCACTTGCTCCACGTCGTAGTCGCCGCGGAAACGTCGGATCGGCGGCTGCCGCCGTTTGATCGGCGATCTCTACCTGGGTTTCGCGCCGGGCGAAGGCGGATCCAATGCAAGGACCGCCGACTCCAGCTTCGTCGCAGTTTCGATCAATGCAGCCAGAAGCTTCACGGCGAGACCGCCTTGATTCATCTCAAGGGCGCATGAACGCGAAGTCGGTGTCCGGATCGCGATTGTCCGCAGCGAAGCGGAGTTCGGCCTGCACATCGGGCAGGTAACGCGTCCTCAGGTATTCGGACACGACCAGGCCGAGCAGTGCACGGCACAGGCCGTCGCGGTCGAGGCTGGCCGCATCGGCTTGATCGAGGGCGGCATCGAAATGATGCCTGGCGACATCCGACGCCGACATTTCGGGTTCCCCTATCGGTTCTCGGCCTGCGCCGAGCAACAGGAACAGCAGTTCGGCTTGGCCCCGGTTACGACCGTCGCGGGAACCTCGTCTTCGATGCGGCGGAGGAGGTCAGTGACCACGGTCTCGACGAGCTTGCGCTCGATCCCGCTTTCGTTCCGGTCTCTCCCGCGTAGTCTCTCGAAAATCCGCATCCCGTCCTCCGTTGGCGACGGCCGGAAGATAGATGACGCGCGGACCCGTTCTTTGTCGCGGATCAAACAGATGGACGAAGGAGGCGCTAGTTTGCGCCCCAACAAAGAGAGGCCGACGGTCCGCGTCTAGTTTGGCGTCGATACGATCGGGCAGGACGCAAATGGCGACGATGCAGAAATTGAGGGACTATCGAGGACCGGCGCTTCTGTCGCACGGCTTCCGGCCGTTCTTCTTGTTCGCCGCCGTCTATGCCGGCGCGGCGATTCCGCTCTGGCTGGCGATGTTCGCCGGCAATGTTTCGCTGCCGACGGCGTTCGCTCCACGGGACTGGCACGTCCATGAGATGCTGTTCGGCTATGTGAGCGCCGTCGTGGCCGGCTTCCTGTTGACCGCGATCCCCAACTGGACGGGACGGTTGCCGATCCAGGGGACGCCGCTTGCGGTATTGTTCGGATCCTGGGTCGCTGGAAGAGCCGCGACGTCGTTCTCCGATGTGATCGGCTGGCGCTTCGCGCTCGCGATCGACGCGGCCTTCTTGGTTCTTCTCGCGGCGGCGGCCGCGCGGGAAATCGTCGCCGGACGCAAGTGGAACAACCTGAAGGTCGTCGCGATCGTCTCGCTGCTCGCGGTCACGAATATCGTCTTCCACCTCGAGGCCCATATCACCGGGCTCGCGGAGTATTCGACGCGCGCCGGCGTCGCCCTTGTCGTCACGCTGGTCTGCGTCATCGGCGGCCGTATCGTGCCGAGCTTCACGCGCAACTGGCTTGCCCGCCGAGCACCGGGACGGCTTCCGATTCCATTCAACCGTTTCGACGCCCTCGCGATGGTCGCCGGCGCCTGCGCCATGGCCGTATGGGTGGTCCATCCGACGGGCCGGGCGACCGCCGTCGCTCTCGCGGTCGCGGGCCTTCTCCATTTGGCTCGTCTGGTTCGCTGGGCCGGAGAGCGGACCTTCTCCGATCGCCTCGTCCTGATCCTGCACGTGGCATACGCCTTCGTGCCGGTCGGATTCTTCCTCTCCGCCCTCTCCGCGGTCGATCTCATCGCCCCAGGCGCGGGCGTGCACGCCTGGACCGGCGGCGCGATCGGATCGATGACGCTCGCCGTGATGACGCGTGCCTCGCTCGGACATACCGGCCAGGCGCTCGAGGCAACGGGGCTCGTTCAAGCCGTCTACGCGGCCATCGTGATCGCCGCTCTCGCCCGCGTCTGCGCGGCGATCGAGCCGAGTCACTCCGTCCCGCTGCTGACGGTATCCGGCATCGCGTGGACGTTCGCCTTCTTCGGCTTCGCGGTCGCCTACGCGCCGCTCCTCTGCCGGATACGGAAGTTCTGATCATGATCGGTGCCAGCATATCCCGATGGACGATGACCTACTTCGCGGTGGCGCTCGCGTGGTTGTTCGTCGCGCTCGCCCTGATGATCGCCGGCATCGGCTATCCGGCCGCCGACATCGCGTCGCCGGACACGCTCGTTCTTGTTCACGCGGTCTGCATCGGATGGTTGAGCCTGGCGATGTGCGGCGCTCTGTTCCAATTCGTCCCGGTCCTCGTCGCGAGGCCTCTGTTCTCGGAGAGGGCTGCGCTCCCTGCGCTGCTGCTGTTGACCGCGGGACTTTGCGCCTTGATCGCCGGTTTCCTGTCTCTCGGCGGACGTCTTCCGCCGGCGCTCTGGCTGCTGCCGCTGGGGGCCGTTCTGCTCGTCGCGGGATTCGGTTTGGTCGTCGTCGACCTGGGGCTCACGGCTTGGCTGCGGCCGACGGGGCCGGCGCGCTTCGTCCTCGCCGGATTGGCGTCGCTCGTCGCAACCGCCCTCTTCGGAAGCGTCTTCGCGTTCGCCTTGGACGGAGGGGCCGGATCGTTCGGCGAGGCGGTTCTCGAAAACGGGGTTCCGCTGCATGCCATAGCGGGTCTCGGTGGCTGGCTGACCTTGACGGCGATGGGCGTGAGTTACCGGCTGCTGTCGATGTTCATGCTGTCTCCGGACGCCGACGACCGTCGGACCAAGGTCACGCTGGCCGTCGGCGCGCTCGCCGTCGTGGTGACGGTGGGGGGCGGAGCGCTCGCGATCGGCTTCCCGTCCGGCCTGAACGTCGTCCTCTCGGTCGCTGCCATTCTTGGTCTCTTGTGCGCGACCCTTTACGGGCGCGACGTCGCCGGCATCTTCCGCGCCCGGAAGCGCAGGCAACTCGAACTCAACATGCGAATGGCGACGCTGTCCTTCCTGAGTCTGGCCGCGTCCGCTTTCCTGGGCGTCTGCCTCGTCGCGGCGGGCGCTTTCGCCGCGTATCTCGGTGCCTTCGCATTCGTCGCCGTCTTCGGCTGGCTCTCGGGTCTGGTGCTCGCCAAGCTATACAAGATAGTCGCCTTCCTGACCTGGTTAGAGACGTACGGTCCGGTCATGGGCAGGGCGCCGACGCCGCGGGTTCAGGACCTCGTCGCGGAAGGGCGGGCGACGAAGTGGTTCGTGATCTACTATCTGTCGGTCTGGGCCGGGACGCTGTCGCTGCTCGCCGCCCAGCCGTTCGCCTTCCGCATCGCGGCGGCGGCCATGAGCGTCGGCGTCGTCGGCATCGTCCGCGAAGTCGTCCGGATCCGGAGACTAGCCGACGTCGAAAGCCGGTTGCGGTTGCCCGCCGGTGCCGTAGCTCCATGTCTGTTGTTTGCACGAAACTGAAAGAGGACCCTCATGACCCAGTATATCGACGTCGACGTCCGTCCCATTCTCCGCGCGGGCGGCGAGCCGTTCTCCGCGATCATGTCGGCGCTGGATGGCCTCGCGCCGGGACAGGGCATGCGCCTCTACGCGACCTTCAAACCCATCCCGCTTTTCGGGGTAATGGAGAAGAAGGGTTTCGAGCACGCCGAGAAGGCGCTTGAGGGTGGCGAGTGGGAGGTCCTGTTCACGCCGGCCTATGCACCGAAAGAGGAGGCGGCGGCCACCGCCGTAGGCTCCGATTTCGACGAGTGGCCGGAGCCGACCGTCTCGTTGGACGCCCGCGAGCTCGACCCTCCGGAGCCGATGGTCCGGATCCTCGCGGTGGCCGATAAGCTCAACCCCGGCGAAACCCTGTCCGCTCTGCTGCGCCGGGAGCCTGTCTTTCTGTTTCCGCAACTGGAAAAGCGTGGATTCCGCTGGCTCGGCGGCTTCACCCAGGACGATACCACGTACGAGCTGACCGTCCGGGCCCCGTCATGACCGAGGAGCTTGTCGATCGCGTGCGCGACGCGCTGCGGGTCGTGATCGATCCGGAGCTCGGCGAGAACATCGTCGACCTCGGCTTCGTCTACGACATCGCTATCGATGCCGGTGCCGTCGAGATCACCATGACCGCCACGACCCCGGGATGCCCGGCGACCGGTTTCCTGAAGGAGGGGGCGCAGGCGCCCGCTTCCGCCGTCCCAGGGGTCGTCCACGCCGACGTGACGATGACTTTCGAGCCGGCCTGGACTCCCGACATGATCGAGCCGGAGGTCAAGGCTTCGCTCGGATTCGCCGCCTTGAACTGATTTCCCGCCGACCCGACCACCGGGACGGCGCGTTCGTCGGCGAGTTTGCGCCCCGACAACGTAGCGGTCGCGCGGATCTGAGAGCTTGCCTGCAGCGGGGCGACGGTCCCTGCCTGAGGGGCGCCATGTTCCATGTGATTTCGCAGGCCATCATGGCCGCGGCCCAGGCTTTCCCCGGCTTCGGCACAGCGAACTGACCGCGCCATGGTCCTGACAATCGAGATCGACCACGCCAAGACCCGAGCCAAGACCAGGGCCAAGACCAGGGCCAAGGCCGCGGCTGGCGCGGGACAGCCCGTCGTGCCCCAGTCCGTCAAGGGACCGATCCGCCGGATCAAGTGGGCGATCCTCCTGCTGACCCTGTCCATTTACTACGTCACGCCGTTTCTCCGCTGGGACCGCGGACCGAACGCGCCCGACCAAGCGGTCTTGCTCGATTTCGCCAACGGGCGCCTATATGCGTTCTTCGTCGAGCTCTGGCCGCAGGATCTCTATCTGGTCACGGGGCTGATGGTGCTGGCCGCGACGGTCCTGATCCTGACGAACGCCCTGGCCGGCCGCCTGTGGTGCGGTTTCGCCTGTCCGCAGACGGTCTGGACCGACCTGTTCCTGCTGGTCGAGCGGCTGATCGAGGGCGACCGCCGCCTGCGCCTGAAGAATATGGGCGCACCCCTTACGCCGAAGCGTGCGTTCCAGATCGTCGCCAAGCACGCGGCCTGGCTGCTGATCTCCTTCGCGACCGGCGGGACGCTCATCTTCTACTTCACCGACGCGCCGGACCTGCTGCGAGGCTTCGCGTCCGGAGACGTGTCCGCGAACGCGCTGACCTGGATCGTCGTCTTCGCGGGCACCACCTACGGCCTCGCCGGCTTCGCGCGGGATCAGGTCTGCACCTTCATGTGTCCGTGGCCGCGACTGCAGGGCGCGATCTGGGATCCGGAAGCCTACACCGTGAATTACCGCGACTATCGCGGCGAGGAGCGCGTATCGGCGAAGAAGGCCGCCGAGCTCCGCCTGCAGGGCAAGCCGGCCGGCGACTGCGTCGATTGCGGGCAGTGCGTCGCCGTCTGTCCGATCGGCATCGATATCCGCGAGGGGCCGAACTTCGCGTGCATCAATTGCGGTCTCTGCGTCGACGCCTGCGACGGAGTGATGGCCAAGCTCGGTCGTCCCCGAGGTCTCATCGACTACGAAAGCTGGAACAACATCGAACGCGGACGCGTCCGGCAGGCGCCCGTCAATCGCCTGGTGCGCCCCAAGACGCTTGGACTTGCCGCTGCGTGTCTGGCGCTGGCGGGCGCCATCGCGATCGGGTTCGAGGCCAAGACCAGCGCCGCGCTTTCCGTGCAGCACGACCGGGATCCGGTCGCGGTCCGGCTTTCCGACGGCAAGGTGCGCAACGCCTACACCGTCAAGCTGCTCAACAAATCGTCGATGCCTCACGCGTACACGCTGTCCGTCGACGTCGATGCGAAGCTCGCCATCGTCGGCAACGACGGATCGGGGCCGATCAAAGTGGGTCCCGACGCTTCCGAAGCGCTCAGGGTGACGTTGACGGCGGCATCCGCGCGGGGGGAGGTCGTGTTCACGGCGCGCGACGAGACCGGCGCCACCGTGCTCACGGCCAAAGACCGTTTCGTCGAGCACTGACGAATCCGCTCGAGTTTGTGCAGCGTCAACGTCGATAGCGGATGGATCTGCGACGTTGCGGACAGAAGCCGGGACGAACCACGTGTCTCGTTTCGGCGCATCGGAGGTCGAACCATGCTGCATCACGTTCCCAAGGTCATGATCGTCGTCGCGGCCGCTCTCGCGTTCGCCGGCTCCGCTCCCACCGCGGCTCACGACGTGACCGTCAGCCAGGCCTGGAGCCGCGCCAGCCCGAAGGGCGCCAAGGTCGCGGCCGGCTACATCGCCGTCGCGAACCATGGGACATCGGCAGACCGGCTTCTGTCGGCATCGAGCGCGGCCGCCGCAAAGGTCGAGATCCACCGAATGTCGATGCAGGACGGCATAATGACGATGCGTCCCGCCGAAGACGGACTGCCGATCCCGCCGGATCAGACGGTCACCTTGGCGCCGGGCGACGATCACATCATGTTCGTCGGTCTGAACGCACCCTTCGAGGAAGGACAGCGCATCCCGGTCGCCTTGAGGTTCGAGCGCGCCGGACGGATCGACGTCGATTTCGACGTCGGGCCGGTCGGTGCGAAGGGACCGCGGCTGCAGATCGCTTCCAACGCGACGCAGGTCGCCGCCGCTCCGCCCCCCAAACCCGCGCCGGTGGACGAGCCGTTCTTCACGCACATCTGCGGAACGCGGGTCATGGCGGACGTCACCGTCACGCCGGGCCGCCACGGGCCCGTCGAGATCGTCGTGAAGCTGGAGGACGGCGACGAGAAGCCGCTTTCGGTCGACGCACTGTCGGTGACCCTGTCCAATCCGGACAAGAACGTCGCGCCGGTTGCCGCCGTCGCCGAACGACTGACTTCCGATACCTGGAAGGTCCGGATGACGACGGCGACGGACGGCAAATGGTCGCTGGCGCTCGGCATCGACGTGGCCCCGGGAGACCGGATCGACGTCGCGGCCCCGATCCTCATCGAATGATCTCTAGAAGAGGGTCCACCGCCATGCCCACGCTTCGTTCCGATCCCGAGACCGCTTCGCCTCTCACGGCGCTCGTCTATCCGGACGCCGGCTATCCGGTTGCCGCGTTCGAGGCGCTCGTCGCGCGCTGTCGTCGCCATGGGCTGTCGCTTGCAGGCGTCCTGCAGCACGTTTCCGACGCGACGCCCGACCGCCGTTGCGATGTGATCCTCGAGGACCTGTCGACCGGCCTCCGGTCGGCGATCTTCGAGAACCGCGGAGCGGGCGCGTCGTCCTGCAGGCTCGACGAATCCGCGCTCACCGGCGTTGCTGTCCGGATTGCGTCCGCGCTCGAGAGCGCTCCGGACGTCCTGGTGCTCAACAAATTCGGCAAGGCCGAGTGCGAAGGCCGAGGTCTGCGGCATCTGATCGCCGTCGCCCTTGATCGGGAGATTCCGGTCCTCATAGGCGTTCCGAAAGGCAATCTTTCCGCATGGCGCGGCTTCACCGGCGACCTCGGAACGGAAATCGAGGCCGAGGTCGGCGAGATCGAGCGCTGGGCGGAGCGACTACGTCCGAGCGCAGCCGTTTCCGCCGGGCTTATCGCCGAGTAGCCTGCCCGTCCTGGGATTCAGGAAATGCAGCC
This sequence comes from uncultured Bradyrhizobium sp., assembly GCA_964423245.1. Taxonomy (GTDB): domain Bacteria; phylum Pseudomonadota; class Alphaproteobacteria; order Rhizobiales; family Xanthobacteraceae; genus Bradyrhizobium. Next base: position 272,477 of record CAYREH010000002.1, read on the forward strand.
GCGCGCAGGCCTGGCATGGCACTGCGACGAACGCGTCGTCTTGACGCGTCGCGCCGCCCCGATCGAGCCAATGCTGGACTGGTTGTTTGGTGATAGGGCAAACATACACGAAGACGGTCATGAAGGACTCGGGCGGACGCCGTCACCGCGAGTCTAGGGTGTGCGGAGGACGTCCGCTTTGAGGCGGCGCAAATCTCGACGGTCTAGCGGACCGGAAGATCCGTAAACGAACCGTTAAAATCAGAAGTAGCGAATGTATATTTTGCACCTCTGAGGTTGCGTTTCAGCAACGACGGAGGCGGTTCGGCGTGGAACGCTGGCGCAAAGTCGTCACTCCATCCGAACGGAAACACCATGTCGCGTATCCTCGCTCGCTTCCGCATATCGACCAAGCTGGTCGGTGCTTCGCTCGTCGGCATCTTCTTCGTCGCGGCGATGATCCTGAATCAGATATCCGGCAATGGCGGCGTCGAGCGGGGCATCACGAAGGCGATCGACCAGCAGGAGATGGCCAGACAAGCAGCCGACGCCAAGGGCGATGCGCGGCGGATGCAGGTGTTCGTCCGCGATCTTCGCTTGGCCAGAGCCGAAGCCGACATCAAGGCAGGCGAAGACAGTCTAGTTGCGGCCGGCAGCGAGGCGGATCGACTGGCCGACGACATGTACCGCCGTTCCGTTTCCGCGGAGAACAAGACCCGGATACTGGAACTGCGGAAGCAGATCGACGCGTATACGGTGGCCGGACGGCGTGTCGCGGACAATCGGCGCAGGCTGATCGTTGCCCAAGAAGCCGGGCGCGTTCCCGAGATCGCATCGCTGGAGGCGGAAGTGGCCGATATCGCGCGCACGGCTACCCTTCCTACCTCCGCGAAGATCGACGAGTTGACCGATAAAATCGTGAAGTTCGCTTCGTCGCGCGCCGAAAGCGAGAAGGTGGATATCATCACGGCGATGTCCGCCGCGGGAACGACCTCGGTCGTCGTAGGCGGGCTGGCGATCCTCGTTCTCATCGGCGCGGGATTGATGAGCGTTTTCGCGGTCTCGCGGCCGATCGGATCCATGGTCGCGGCCATGAAGGCGCTTGCGGAAGGAGACCTGTCCGTAGCTGTCGCCGGATTGGATCGCGGCGACGAGGTCGGCGACATGGCGCGCGTGACCCAGGCGTTCAAGGACAGCCTCGTCGAAACGCAGCGACTGAAGGCTGAACAGGCTGAGACGGAAGCCCGCTCCGCTGCGGAACGCAAGCGTGAAATGGCGCGATTCACGACGTCCTTCGAAGACGCGGTCGGCGGCATCATCGCGCGTGTCTCATCGAACTCCGCGAGCCTCGAACAGGCGGCCACCGCGCTCTCCGATACGGCGTCGTCCACCCGCGAACTGTCGACAACGGTCGCTTCCGCGTCGGAAGAGGCATCGGCGAGCGTCCAATCGGTGGCTGCGGCGACGGAGGAGATGGCCGCGACCGCGGCCGAGATCGGCCGGCAGATCGAAGATTCTTCCAAAGTGGCGAAGGACGCGGTCTCGCAGGCGGCCTCCACCGATCAGTCGATGGTCAGGCTCGCGGCCGCCGCCGATAAGGTCGGAAACATCGTCGGTATGATCACCGCCATCGCGGAACAGACAAATCTGCTGGCGCTCAACGCCACGATCGAGGCGGCGCGTGCGGGCGAAGCGGGGCGCGGCTTCGCCGTGGTGGCGACCGAAGTGAAGGGGCTCGCCGCGCAGACAGCGAACGCGACCAAGGAGATTTCGGGTCATGTCGCCGACATCCAGTCGACGGCGTCGGGCGCCGTCGCCGCGATCAAGGGCATTATGGCGACGATCGACAACATGTCGGAAATCACCGGCGCCATCGCGGCCGCCGCCGAAGAGCAGGGCAACGCCACGCGGGAGATCTCGCGGAACGTGCAGCAGGCCGCGGTCGGCGCCACGCAGGTATCGTCCGGCATCGTCGAGGTCCAATCCGGCGCCACCGAGACCGGAGCGGCCTCCGCGCAGGTTCTGACCTCGGCCAAGTCTCTTTCCACCGACGGCCAACGGCTGAAACAGGAGGTCGAGGGCTTCCTCTCGCGGGTGCGGGCCGCATGATCGCTCTGTTGCAGGTCTCCGATCGCCGAATTGGTCGCAGCTAATTATCTTCCGCGTCGCCTCGCGCTCACTCATCACCAAGCGGAAGTTATTTGATCCTGCGCAAGGTCTCGGGTTCGTGCGGATTGTAGGAAAAGTTGCGACCATGGAGTCCATTATGCGTTTTTTCTTCAACCTGCGGGACAATCTCGAAATCGAAGACGGCGTGGGGCGGGAGTTCGCGTGCGCATCTGAAGCGGTGGACTTCGCCCGGTATCTAGCCGCGGACATTCGTTGTCTCGAGGCGACGGCCAGACCCGCTCTCGCCATCGACGTGGTGGCCGAAGAAACCGGGACGGTACACAGAGAATTTGTCTTCGCCTAGAAGATCGCCGCTTCCACGCTCCCGAGCCGCTACGCGCGATCCTCTCGGTCGGAAAATCGGTCGTCCCACGACGGCCGGCGCCAGTGCGTCGCTCTTACTGCGACCGTCTCGCCTGTCTCGACCTTTGTCTATCCTGCCACGGTCCGTCGGCACGGGAACACCAAGGCGTGCGGACCTTCGCCGTGATGACGGCGAGTTCGATGTCGGCCGGATAGCATCAGCTTGCGGATATGCTGTTAGGTGAGCCCGATCGTCGCGGCGTGGAAGCAAGGCTGCGAAAGGATGAAACGCCCCGAGACTGGGGTTCTCGATGCGCCCGTCTCAAACGCTACCTTGTGCCTGTTTCGCCTGAAAATGAATGGTGAGTAACAGGGACGCGTCGTTGATCCCTTCAACCGAATGCGCCACCCCTCCATCGAGGTAGACCCATTGGCCAGCGGCGAGCTCAATTTCCGTGTCGGAATGGCCAAGCCGTACGCATCCTTCAAGGCAAAATAGGGTGATTTCCCCTTCTACCCGATGGGGCGGGATTTTGTGCCCGGCCGGAACAATCAGGCGTACGGCCTCGAATGTGTCCGACTTCACGATTGCAGTTGTGCGTGCCTCCTGAAGTTTACCCCCGAGCGGCTGAAGGTCGACGACTTCTCCTGAACCCGCATGATGTACGGCCATTCCACTCGTCCTCTGCTGCTTTCGTGAACACGTGGCTAGTATGAGCGTTCCGTTCGGCCTCTGCGTTCCGATCCGGCACGCGTATTGGATCCATCGCCGGCTCCGGAAGCGGAGTGCACCTGAGAAGCCGAGGAGATCGCGCGCGACGCTCGCGCGCGATCTCCCTTTTTGTGGGTAGCCACTATTGTGACAGCTTGACCGGTGCCTTGTCGTAGGTGTGCAGGAACGCGATCAGATCCTTGATCTTCTGCTCGTCCTTGATTCCGGCGAACGCCATTTTGGTGCCGGGGATCTTGGCCTTCGGATCCTTGATGTATTCGGAGAATGTTGCCTCGTCCCAGGTGATGCCCGAGTTCTTGTTGGCGGCAGAATAACTATACCCTTCGACTGACCCCGACTTCCGTCCGATCAGACCGTTGAGCACGGGGCCCACCACGTTCTTCGCACTGTCGCCGATCTGGTGACAGGCCTTGCAGACCACAAAGACCTTTTCCCCGGCGGCCGCATCCTGCGCGCTTGCTTGGCCAAATCCGGCCGCGACGAACACGGCGGCAATAACTATTCGCTTCATTCACTTCTCCTTGGGCTGCTTGTGGAACTGGGGGTCAGGCAACGAGGTCGGCAACGCTTCCGGCGGCATCGATCAGATGAACGCGTTCGATGCCGGCCGGGGCCATCAACGCGTGGATCCGCTTCTGGTCCATCAGGCTGAAGGCCGTGGACAGCGCATCGGCGGCCGTTGCGGTCTCGGCGATGGTGGTGACGCTCCGATAGAGATGACCGCAGGCTCCGGTCGCCGAATCGAAGAGGTGATTGAAACGCCCGGACGGATCGAACCGGAAGCCGTACGCGCCGGAGGTCGAGACCGCAAGGTTGACGACCGGAAGAACGGCTTGGGTTCGCTCTGGCAGCTCCGGATCGGCGATGCCGACTTCCCAGGGTTCGTCGTCCGGGCGCCCGCCGATGGCGCGGGTCTCGCCCATGTCGACCAGGGTATGACCGATGCCCCGCGAGCGCAGCAGATCGACGACCTTATCGGTGATGTATCCTTGCGCAATTCCATTGAGCGTGATCGCAGTGCCCTTGGGGACGACGATGCGGTCCCTGCTGACCGACAAACGGCGGTAACCTACGCATGCGAGCGCCGCTTTCACGGACGCCTGGTCGGGTCCCGAGGGGTCCGGATCCGCTTTCGCGAAATGGTTTGCGTAGAGCTCCCACAACGGCTGCACGGTCGGATCGAACATGCCGCCGGTGAGTTCCGCGTATCGCTGCGACGCCTCAAGCAGCTCCACGAACTCCGGGGCCGGGTCCACTAGTATCCCAGTGCGGTTCAATCGCACTAGCGCCGAGTCATCGAGATATAGACTGAACAAGCGTTCCAGACGCCGTGCTTCGGCGCATGCTGTCACGATCAGCCGTTCGGCCTCGCGCCGTTCGGGATGGTAGATCTTCATGGTTGCGACGGCACCCAGCATCGTGCCGTGCCAGGTAACGAGATCGGACGTACGATCTGCGGCGCCGGCCGGTGCCGCGAGCGCGAGCCCGGCGGCAGCGCCGCTGATCCGGATGAAACGTCGTCGGGAGATCGCGCCAACCATCATGTCCTCCTCAATCGAGCGAAGCCCGCCCCTTAGCGCCCACTTCCGGATCCGGCCCGACCTTGTCTCCGTCCGAGCCGAGCACGTAGTCGCGCGGCACCTCCGAGAACGGGACAATACGCCCGCCGTTCTCGGCAACGAACTCGTCGGCTGCTGCGCGCGCAGAGAACGGGACAGCCTCGTCGCCCCCCATTCCTCCCCTCGCGCGGCTGCCGATGACGAACAGCGCCTTGCGGGCCTCGACCCAGTTGTCCGGACCCGGCTTGTCCCAGCTCGGCGCATTGCCCATGTCGGACACGTAGATCGCCTGAATGTCCTTCGGCTCGTCCGGCAGCACGGTGAATGCGATGGTGTCGCGGGCCGAGGAGAACCAGACCGGCTCGATCAGACTGGCGACGAAGATGTGCCCCTTCGGACCCGGATGCTCGAGCACGTTCATCCCGCAGTAGTGACCGATCAACTCGGCCGTCATCTTGTGAGGCGGTGGCGCCTGCGCGGCTTGCTTCTCGCCGCAGCCGGCGAGTGCGAGCAGGCCCAGGAACGCCAGGGAGAGGCGTCTCATAGTTCCCTCCGCGAAAAAGCGGCCGCAGCAAGTCCTAGCGGCACGAACGTCCACGCCAAGAGCGCGATCAAAAGCACCTGCGCGGACAATGTCGTGCTCTGAGCAAGCCCAGCCATACCCGCGAAGCTGCTGACGTTCGCGAAGCCGGTCAGGTTGAACAACCGGTAGACGTCGGTCGGGTTCAGCAGAAGCATCGCGTCGACGGCGGCGGCAGAGATGCTGCGGCCTTGGTCTACGGCGAGGACGCCGAGCAGCGCCATGTCGTAGATCAGGACCAGAAGGAGCCACAGGCCGATGCAGATGCCGGCGGCCGTGCCCCGATCGCGGACCAATGAACTGACCAGATATCCAATGGCGACGAACACGGCTCCGAGCAGCACGGAGGAGCCGATCATCGCGGCGAAGGCCGCGAGGCTGTCGGCACCGATCTGGCTTCCCGTGGCGATCAGAGCCGCAGCGGCAATCCCGTAGCCCAGACAGGTCGCAAAGGCCAGCACCGCCAGATGTCCGGTGAACTTGCCGAGCAGAACCTGCCAGCGGGCGACCGGATAGCTGAGCAGCAGGAGCATGGTCCCCCGCTCCATGTCCCCGACGATGGCATCGTGCGAGATCAAGAGCGCGATCAGCGGAATCAGGAAGATGGTCAGACTTGAAAGGCTGACGATCACCACGTCCAGCGCACGTACGCCGACGGTGCCGGTCGGGGCGCTGCCGAGGAATGTCAGCGACAATGCCAATCCGGCGAGCAGCAGCGTTGATGCGAGCACCCACCGGTTCCGGATAGCCTGGTGGATCTCCTTGGCGGCGATGATCAGCGCATTCATGGCGTCCGCTCCGCTTGCCGGAGGAAATGAGCGTAGAGTTCATCCAGCGTCGGCGGAATCACATCGAGGTCCTCGACCGCGGTTCCCGACGCGGTGGCGCTGTGCAGCAGTTCGATCTTTCGGTCCGGCTCCGCGTCGATCTCGACAAGGTGACCGTTCAGGCGCCGGCAGGGCGCGCCGGCCGGCAGCCAGGACGGCAACTCGCCGGGCGAGAGGCCGGCGATCTTCAGCCGTATCTTGGTCGGCAAGCGCGCGATGTTGCGCAGCCTTTCGATCGATCCATCGGCGACCTTGATGCCGCGATTCATGATGATCACGCGGCCTGCGCGTTCTTCGAGTTCGGTCAGGGCGTGGGACGACAAGAGCACCGTGGCGCCCTCGGCCGCGAGCCGCTGGATAACCTCGTAGAAGGTCTGGCGCAGCTCCGGATCCAGTCCTGTCGTGGGCTCGTCCAGCAGGAGCACGCGCGGATGGCCGATGAGCGCCTGTGCGAGCCCCAGGCGCTGGCGCATGCCCTTGGAATAGGTGCCGACCCGCCGCCGAGAGGCGTCGTCCAGGCCGACCGCATCGAGAAGCTTCAGCGCGCTGGCAACGGGCTCCCGCTTGAGCCGCGCGTAAAAAGCCAGGGTCTCGCGCCCGGTCAGGGCGGCATCGAACGAGACATTCTCCGGAAGGTAGCCGAGTTGTCGGCGCCCGGCGAATTGTCCAGCCGCCGGATTGTCACCGAGCACCTCGATTGATCCGCTCGTCGGACGGATCAGTCCGAGCATCAGCTTCATCAGCGTGGTCTTGCCGGCACCGTTGTGGCCGATCAGCGCCACCAATTCGCCTTGGCCCAGCTCGAACGAAGCTCCGCGGACCGCTTGGATGCGGCCGTAGTCCTTGGTGACATCGGAGATGCAAACCGTTTTCATCATCGCGCCTCTCCGGTCGGACGGCGCGCGGGCGGAGACATCAGCGGGTGGGTATCGACGACGCCGCCCGGCAGCAGCGCTGGAAACTGCGCCTGCGCCCAGCGGATGACCTGCACGGCGGGGCTGTTGATGAGCAGCTTCGCCGCGGGTGCCGTCCATAGCACGCGATCGATGAGATCGTTCGGCCTGTATGCCGTGTCGCCTATGCCGTCGCCGTTGAGGTCGAAGGCCGGATTGTCGCTCCAGTAGTTGCCGCGTCCGCCGGTCGACCAGTCCAGGTGCCGGGTGCCGACGTATTTCACCTGATTGGCGTTGTTGACGAAAGCGTTTCCAGTGATCTCGTTGCCTTCGGAGCCGGCCGTGAAATGAACGCCAATAGCACAGCGTTCGAACCAGTTGTTCCGGAACCGGTTGTGGTTCGTGTTGTAGATGAACACGCATTTTTCCGGGCCGTTCCGCAGACTCTGCTCCCGCTTCGTGTCCGGCATCATGCCCCGCTCGTCGTCCGGGCGCTCTTCGCCACGGTCGGCAGCGATATCGAGAGAGCCGCCCGTCACGCGGTTTCCGTCGATCTCGGCGTAGTTGGCGTAGTTGAACAGAAACCCGTAGTCGCGGTCCCGATCCGAGGCGTTGTTGCGGATCACCAGGCGGTTCGAATACATGATGGCGTAGCCGACATGGTTGCCGACAGAAACGTTGCCGCTGACTTCGCTGTCGTTGGTGTACATATAGTGGACCGCGAAGCGGACCTGTTCGAAGCGATTGCCGATGAAACGATCCTTGCGACTTGAAATCGTAAAGATGCCGTCGCGGCCGTACCGGAAGGTATTGTCCGCAATAGTGACATCGGGCGCATTCCAAAGCGAAACGCCGTTGCCAGCCTCGCTGAGCCGGCCGCCGCGAAGCCCTTCGATCACGTTGCCGGCGACCCGCGACCCCGCGGCCCCGTGCACGTAGACGCCGAACAGGTTTCCGACCAGGTGGTTGCTCTCGACCGTCGCGCGTTCGGCGGTTTTCTGGAGAAAGATTCCAGAATTCATCGCTTGCAGGTCGCTGCCCGATCCCCGGACCGTCACACCGCGGACGGTCACATCGGGGGCGGTCACCGTGACGACGTTGCCGTCGCCGCCGCCGTCCAACACACTACCGGGGCGTCCCATCACCACGAGAGGTCGATCGATTCTGATTGAACCCTTGTACTCGCCCGGCCCGAGTTCAATCACGTCGCCGTCTCGCGCACGATCCAGCAGCGCCTGTAGGGGCTGGCCCGGGACAGCCGTCAGTGTCTCCGCGCTGGCGAAGCTGGTCAATCCGGCGGCGACGAGCGCCGCCGGAAGCATGCGTGACGGGAGACGCACGGCGCGGCTCCCGATCAGACCGATTTCGGTTCGACAAACATGCGGCCCTTCATCTCCATGTGCATGGCGTGGCAGAACCATGAGCAGTAGTACCAGTAGACGCCGGGCTTATCCGCGGAGAACGACACCGATGCCGTCGCCATCGGCGCGACCTCCATCTGGATGCCGTAGTTCACGATGGAGAAGCCGTGCGTCAGGTCTTCCACGGCATCGATATTGGTGATGTAGACGGTCACCTTATCGCCCAGCTTGACCTGGAACTGCTCCAGGCCGAATGCCGGTGCGGTGGACGTCATGTAGACGCGGACGTTGTTGCCGTCGCGGATGACCTTCGAGTCGGCTTCGAGATTGATGCCGTCGGCCTTTGCCTGCTTGACCGCGTCCGCAAACATCGGATCGGCCCGGTCCCAGATCGAGATCGGGTTGATCTTGGAACGGTGCACGATGGTGGCGTCATGGGGCTCGGCGAAGCTTGGGCCATCGTGGACCAGCTTCATCTGGTCGCCCGAGATATCGATCAACTGATCGTTCTCCGGCTTCAGCGGACCGACGTTGAGGAAGCGATCCTTGGAGAACTTGTTCAGCGAGATCAGCCACTTCCCATCGGCTTCCTTGGTCTGGCCCATCGACGAATGATTGTGGCCGGGCTGATAGTGGACGTCGAGCTTCTGGATGATGGGATCGACCTTCTCGCCCTTGAATGCCCGTTTGGCGAGCTCGATGTTCCACTTGCAGACCTGGCTGTCAAGGAACAGCGTCGTGTAGGCGTTGCCCTTGCCGTCGTACGCGGTGTGCAGCGGGCCGAGGCCCAGCTCGGGCTCGGCGACAACGACGTCGCGCGGCTTAATCTTGTCATCGAACAATTGATCGAACAGGCGCACGTCCATGACCGTCACGGTCGGCGACAGCTTACCGGCAGCCACGATATGGATCCCGTCGGGCGCTGTGTTCATGCCGTGCGGATTGTTCGAGACAGGAACGTAGCGCGTGTACTGCGAGCCTTTCCGGCCGTCGATCACGGGTACGCCGTTCATTTCCTTGAAGTCGCCCTTCTTGACGGCATCCTCGATGCGCTTGAGGTTGAAGATGACGACCCAGTCCTGCTCGTTGGCCGTCATTTCGGCGAGCGTCACGCCTTCTTCCGCGTTGTAGCAGGTCGAGAAGGCGTACTTGCCCTGATAGTCGGCATCGACGTTGTCGAGATTGCCGCTCACGATCACCTGCCAGGCTACTTTCATCGTGTCGCCGTCGATGGCGCTGAAGATCGAGTGGTACTGTTTGGGATCATCGAGGATTTTGCCATCGTTCGGCAGCGGTACGGCATCTTCGCCATTGGCGAAGACATAGCCGGTGCGCGGATATTTCTGGACGCGCAGGCCGTGTACCGTATGCTGGTTGGGCAGCTCGATGATCTTGTCGCATTTCATGACGTCGAGTCGCACCCGCGCCACGCGCGTGTTGGCCTTGTCGTTCATGAAGACGTAGCGGCCGTCGTAGGTTCCGTCGGTAAACGAGAGGTGCGGGTGATGCAGGTCGCCGTTCATGAAGGTGCCGCCGCGGCTCTTGAGGAATTCACGGGTCGCCGGTTGCAGTCCCTCGGTCAGGACTTTGAGGCTTTCGTTGGTCAGGCCCCATCCGGTGGCGCTGCAGCGGTTGAAGACGGGCACCCGCATCAGTTCGCGCATTGAAGGAAGTCCCACGATGCGCATTTCGCCGGATTGGCCGCTTGAGAAGAAGACGTAATATTCGTCGAGTTCGCCGGGCGCCACCTCCGTCTTCTGCACGGCCGGCCGGGCCGCCGGCGCCTTCGGTGCCGCAGCTTTGGTCTGGGCGTCCGCGGTCGCGATGAAACCGCTGCCGTCCTTCGTCACCACCGCTCCGCCGACGAGGCCAACGCCCGCAGCAGCGGCCGTGGTGCCCAGCAGGGTTCGTCGGCTGACGCCCTTTCCGTTCTCGTTTTCGCTCATGATGGTATCCTCGGCTTTCGTTTCAGGTTGCGGGTGGAGTGATGGCATCGACAGGCGGCGCACCGACGGGCTTGCCACCGGCGGTGATGATCGTGGCCGGGCCCTTGCCGGTCGCGCGCATTGAAGGCGACGACATGGCCTCGCGCTTCTCCCGCTTCAGCCGCACCTGGATCATGTGCGGGCAGCGGTGATCGTCGAAGTAGAGTTCTTGGCAGTGCATGCAGTAGATGCATTCGTTGACGTTGATGTGTCCCTCCGGATGGATCGCCTGGACCGGGCACTCGTTGGCGCAGCGCTGACACGGCGAGCCGCACTCGGGCCAGCGCCGCAGCCATTCGAACATTCGGATGCGGCCCGGAATCGCCAGCGCAGCGCCGAGCGGGCACATGTAGCGGCAAAAGAAGCGCTCTACGAAAAGGCCAAGCGAGAGCAGCGTCAAGGCGTAGACCACGAACGGCCACTCGCGCGCGAATTTCAAGATGATCGAGGTCTTGAACGGCTCGACCTCGGCAAGTTGCTCGGCGAACGCGGTGGAGTAGAGCGACATGCCGAACAAACCGAGGAAGATGATGTACTTGATTGGCCAAAGCCGTTCGTGAAGGCTCCAGGGCACGCGGTACTGCGGGACCTTGAGCGCCTGCGCCAGATTATTGAGCAATTCCTGCAAGGCGCCGAACGGGCAGAGCCAACCGCAGAACGGACCGCGCCCCCAGAACAGGAGGCCAGCGGCGATCGAGGCCCAGAGAATGAAGATCAGCGGAGCAGACAGGAAGTATTCCCAACTGAAACCCGTCAGCAGCGAGTTGGCGAAGGTCAGAACATTGACGACCGAGAGCTGGGCGTTCGCATACCAGCCCAGCCAGACCAGGATGAAGAGCAGGTAGCCGCGGCGAACCCAGACGTAGACGGCGGGGCGACGGACGAGAAAATTCTGAAAGAAGAAGATCAGCGTGAGAGCGCCCAGTGCGACGACGGCAAGTGCGATCTTAATCGTGTTGGCTCGCCAGATCCGCATCCACAGCGGTTCTTCGTCGGACGGCGCCGGCGGCGTGCCGACTTCGCGGGTCTCGGCGGCCGAGAGTGCCGACGACTTCGCAGGTGCCGTCTGTGCGGGCGGCGCCGGCGGCGCCTGACGCTTCAGGTAGATGTCGGGAAGCCTATAGCCGATATCGAAGGTCACCAAAGCCTTGTCGCGGGCGCCGACGACGCGCTGCACCAGGAGTTGCAGCACCCATGGTTCGGTCGGATCGAGCGCGAGCTCGGCCGGGACCGTGAACAGCGCGATTTCCGGAAAGTCGGGCGCGCCCTCGGCGGCAAGGCTGCCCAGGCGGGTATGATCGCGGTCGCGGAAGCGGACGCTGTTGGTCTCCTGAATCAATTCGATGCGGTCGAAGATTCCGCCGCGGACGTAGGCGGCTCCCTTGAACGAGTAGCGGCCGGATCCGGCGACGACGAGCGCCTGCTGACCCGACTTCAGACGCCCGGCGAGCCGTTGGTAGCCGTCGTCCCCGAGCAGACTGCGGCCGATCGTGGGGACGGCGACGTCGGCGATGTACAGATCGATGAACGTGTCGTCCGGATCGCCTTCCTCCGGATGCGCGACCGCTGCGGCGTTGCCGGTCTTCTCGAAGGCCTTGTTGACATCCGCGACCGACAGGAAGAGTCGGCGGACCGAGCCGTCCCCGACGAGGCTCTGCCAGTCGCGGACCTCGCTCTTTTGCGGATCGATGGCTTTCGACGCTTGCGGCGCCGCGCCGGCGACTCCGCCCCCTTCAACGCCCAGCCGGCCGCTCTTGATCAGCTTGGTCGCCGAGCGGACGATGCTGTCGCCGATCACCAGCACGGTGACCGTTGCCCCACTGACGATGTCGACTTGGGGCGCCGATGCGGCCCCGCGCGCCACCTCGCCCATGTCGGCACCGATCAGCTTGTTGACAGCATCGAGAATGCGCTTCTCCGGAATGCCGACGAGCACGATGGGCTCCTTGTGCTCGACGAGTTTGAATCCCTTGAGCACGCCCTTGGTATCGATGCCGATCAGAAGCTGGATCGGTTTGCCGGAATAACCAGTCGCGTTGGCGAACTGGGAATTGAGGTAGACAAATCCCTGCAGCTGGTCGCCGCGGTAGACCGGAACGATTGGCGGATCCCCCTGCGGCGGACCGAATCGGTCCGCTCCTTGGAAGAAGTCGGCGGGCGCGACCTTCGGCAGATAGGTGGCGAGATCGCCGGCCGCGAGTGCCGCATGTGCCCACAACGTCGCGCAGATCGCGAAGATGACCGCAAATGCTGCAGATGCAGGTCGTTTGGCGGCGAAAAGACTCCGGATCATGGAGTACCTCAAAGCGGAACGGGTTTGCCCGAGCACGCGCATTCCATTCGAATTTGGTGTTTGATGTCCCGGGATCGCCGTTGACGCCGGATGGGCGGACCCATTGAGCATTGAGCCAACGCAAATCGAGCTGCGTCAAGAGGAGCTATACAATGATAGGAATGGCCTCGAACTTGCGTTGCATCAAATAGCCGAGGAATATGGTCATGGCGTTGTTGCGAACCACGCTCTTGAAGATGGAACCGGCAGGGACCCTGCAGTCGCTCGACGAACTGTTCGCGCTCGCCAATGCGATGGAGCAGGAAGCCGCCACCAAATACGGGGAACTCGCCGAAGAGATGCGACGTCAGGACCGTTTCGACCTGCTGACGGTATTCTCCGATCTGGCGGCGGCGGAATGCGAACACGTCGACAGCGTGCAGCGTTGGTCGCAGTCGCGGCGCGGCAAGCTGCCGGACCCCGCCCTCGTCCGCTGGGAAGCTCCCGAGACCTTCGACCGCGACGCCACGGCCGAAATCAAGGCTTCGAAGCTGATGACGCCGTATCGCGCGCTGGCGATAGCGGTCCGCAACGAGGAGCGCGCCTTCGCGTTCTGGTCGTACTTGGCGGCGTTCGCCGACGATCCCGAGATCAAGAAGGCCGCGGAGGCGATGGCCGGCGAGGAGCTCGGGCACGTGGCCATCCTGCGCAAGGCGCGCCGGCGGGCCTACCGGCAAGAACCTGATGCGGCACGCCCGGGCGAGGCGCTGGCAGGACGAATCGATGCCGGCGCCCTGGAGCGCAGGATGGCCAGCCGCCTTGAGCAATTGGAAGGCGCCCTCGATCCGCTGCAGGCCGCAAGGATTCGCGAACTCGCGGACGAAGCGCTGTCGATGTCGGGACAGGCGGATGGATTTGGGCGATTTCCAGCCGGCCTGGAGCAGCGAGATGCCGAGACGATCGCCGAGGCGCTGACGGATGCCTATCTCGAGGGCGCGGAGGCACCCGATAGCGCGGCACACCTGGAAATTCTCCAGGCTCTCGCCGGCCGTTCGATAGCCCGTCTTGCGTGGCTTCGATCTTTATCCGCGTGACGAAAGAATATTTCGCGGGAAAGGCCGCCGGGGAGCGACCGCTTCAATCCTTCGCGTCGATCGATGCCGTACACTCGGGACATTGACCGTCGGCGGCTTCGCCGAGTTGGCGAGTGAACTCTGCTCTCAAAGCTTCAGCCTTCCACGTCGTCCCGTCGCTCTTGGTGATGCGCTTGGCACGTTCGTAGGCATGACTTTCGGCCGCGTCGTCACCTACGCGGATCGTAACATGCGAGTGAAAAGGGCATGCGGCCGTGGCGCGCGTGGTCTCCAGGGCGTAGCGCACGGTCGCGCCGAGATGATTCGCGTAGTCGTTGGCCATCATGCACCTCCGCTTAGACCCACCGCGGCCGTCCATCGAGACTTCGGCGACGTTGGCCACAGCCTCCGGAGATGTAACTAACCGGCCGGGAGGAACTGCGTTCCCGGCGCCCAAGGCCCGCCATGGTCGCCGCCGCGTAGATTCCATGGGCCCGATGGGAGCATTGCCTCATTGCAGGTAGGCGGCGAACGGCGGCAGCGGATCCAAAGATACTCTCGTCGACCAGCCCGTCGGGCGGTCCATTCCAGGCGGTGGTGGCGCAATGTTCAAAGGGGCCGGTGTTGCGGGTTTGGTGCTGATAGGGGTCAGGTCACGGACGTCGCGCTCGATGGTAGGACTGCTCGCGCTTACGGGATCTGACCGCCTGCTGCAGGGCGACACGCAAGGAGTTCCAGCGCTTGCCGCCGAAACCTTGCTGCACCCGCGCATTGGCCCGCCAAGGCTGCGGCATGTCATGAATTACCTGTCGGTGCGTGATGCTTTTCTCACGATCGCCATCATGAGCCGGCCTTTTTAGCGGAGGTGGCCTTTTTCGCCTGGATCGGAATCTTCTGAGCCATTCGGTCGCCGGTCACCTGGAAGTTGACTTGTTGCAAGGTGGCCCCGCGAATAAGCGCTAGAGTTGGAAACGTACCGAGCGGCCTTACCGTCCGTTCCGGTTGCGAGGCTCTGAACTCCTAGGCAGTCCGGAGCCTCGCCATCTATCCCATTCACGCAGTTCCGGAACTTGACAGATCGCTCCGCATTTCGTTAGTTCGCCTCATTGCGCAGCATCGGGGTGCTCGTGCGGAAGCGGATCGTGATCGTCGGGTTAGCGTGGCTGCTCTGCATCCAGGCTTTTCCCGTCTCAGCTCAGACACCTGACCGGCCGCCCGACACGATGGCGGCTCGCGTCGAAGCGTGCACGCCGTGCCACGGCAAGCAGGGCGAAGGTACCGGCGACGTCTACTTCCCCCGCCTTGCGGGCAAGCCCGCCGGCTATCTCTACAACCAGCTTATCGCGTTCAAGAACGGCCGGCGGAAGTACCCGCCGATGAACTATCTGCTCGAATATCTCGGCGACCCGTACCTGCAGGAGATGGCCGACTACTTCGCGGAGCAGCGTCCGCCGCTTCCCCCGCCCGCAGCGAGCGACGTCAGCAAGGAGGTCCTGCAGCACGGCCAGACCCTGGTCGGACGCGGCGATCCGGCGCGGCAGATACCGGCTTGCGGCAGTTGCCATGGACCGGGGCTCACGGGCATGGAGCCCGGCATTCCCGGTCTCCTCGGACTGCGCCCGAACTACATCAGCGCGCAGTTGGGCGCCTGGCGCTACGGCACGCGGACCGCGAAGACTCCGGACTGCATGCAGCAGGTCGCGGCACGACTTACCGAAGCCGACGTGACCGCGGTGGCGGCCTACCTCGCGAGCCGGCCCGCTCCGATCACCATCGCGCCCGCGCCCAAGGGAGCCTACGTGCTGCCCTTCGCGTGCGGCAGCGAACCGGACTGAGGAAGCGGCGATGCTCTCACGCGCACGAATCCTTGGTCTTCTGCTTCCGTTGATCGCGATCTCGGCCGCGAGCGCGCAACAGACGCAACCGGCTGTTCGCAGCGATCTCGTCAAGCGTGGCGAGTATCTCGCCCGCGCCGGCGACTGCATCGCCTGCCACACGGCTCCGGAGGGCCGCACCTTCGCCGGCGGGCGCGCGATGCCGACCCCGTTCGGCACGCTGTACTCCTCCAACATCACGCCGGACCGCGAGACCGGCATCGGCAAGTGGACGGACGCGGACTTCTACAAGGCCATGCATACCGGCCGCTTTCCGGACGGCGGTCTGATGTATCCGGCCATGCCTTTCGCCTCCTACACCAAGGTGACCCAGGCCGACAGCGCCGCGATCTTCGCCTACCTGAAATCGATCCCGCCGGTGAACCAGACGAACCGGGAGCACGACCTCCGCTTCCCCTACAGCAACCGCCAACTGATCCTCGGCTGGCGCACGCTCTACTTCTCCGAGGGCGAGTTCAAGCCGGACCCGTCAAAGTCCGGGGAATGGAATCGCGGCGCCTATCTCGTCGAAGGGCTCGGCCATTGCGGGATGTGCCACTCGCCCATCAACGCGCTCGGCGGCACCTCGCAGTCCGACGCTTTCAAGGGCGGCCTGATTCCGATGCAGAACTGGTACGCGCCTTCGCTGACGTCAAACCGGGAGGCCGGACTCGGTGACTGGAGCCTCAAGGACATCACCGACCTACTGAAGACCGGCGTTTCGGCGCGGGGCGTCGTCTACGGCCCCATGGCCGAGGTCGTGCACAACAGCCTGCAATACCTGACCGACGAAGATACAAGCGCCATGGCGGTGTACCTGAAGAGCATCGCCGAGCCGACGTCACGGACGCCGGCGAGCGGAGCCGCTGCCCTGCCGACGACCGAGAGCAGCCTCTTGATCAGCCTCGGAAAGACCGTCTACGACGCGCGCTGCGCGAGCTGCCACGGCGCCCAGGGCGAGGGCAAGCCGCCGCACTGGCCGCCCCTCGCCAACAACCAGTCGATCGAGATGGAATCGGCCGTCAATGCGATCCGGATGGTGCTCAACGGCGGCTATCCGCCCGGCACCGAGGGCAACCCCCGCCCCTATGGCATGCCGCCGTTCGCAGGCCTTCTCTCGGATAACGAGGTCGCCGCCGTCGTCTCCTACATCCGGACCACCTGGGGCAACCGAGGCGCGCCGGTGAGCGCGCGCGAGGCCAACGAGCTGCGGTCCGCACCGCTGAACTGAGGTTGCCGCATGATCAATTCGGACCTTCCCGAGCAGACGGAGAACACCGCGGACGACCGCGTGAACCGGATCGTGGCCGCCGGACCAGGCGGGGCGCTCGCCCTCGCCGGCATCGCGACCGCCTGCGTCGTCGCGATGTGGTTCGCCTTCTACCTCTTCGTCTTCCTGCCGCGCGGAGCGCTGCAATGACAGTGCAGGACGGCCATCACGGCGTCGAGGTCGCTGCGCGCATCGAGCGCCGCTGGGCGACGATTTCGGTGATCATCATCGTCGTGCTCGCCGGGCTCGCCGCGTTCGCCGGCATCCATCGGGCCACCATGCCGCAGGCCCGGGTGGAGACCATCGATCCGACGCGACTGCATCTCGCGGGCGAGTTCGTCGAGTCGAATCTGGGTAGCGTCATGGAGTCGAACGGATCCGTGACGGTGCGCGCCATCGGCCAGCAGTATTCCTTCACGCCGGCCTGCATCGTGGTGCCGGCACAGACGCCGATCACGCTGCGCGCCACCAGCGCCGACGTGGTGCACGGCATCCTGATCCAGGGCACCAACGTCAACACCATGCTGGTGCCGGGCTACGTCTCCGAGCAGTTCATGCGCTTCGAGCAACCCGGCGAGCACCTGATGCCGTGCCAGGAGTTTTGCAGCTTCGGTCACGAAGGCATGTGGGGCAAGGTGAAGGTGATCGACAAGGCGGAGTTCGAAGGCCGGGCGAAGAGCGGCGGGAGGCTGAGCTGTGTTGGTGAATAGGAAGCTCATCCTCGCGCACTTCTGGCTTGCGTTCGCCGCCTTCGGCTTGGCGCTCTGCCTCGGCGCCTGGCAGATGTTCATTCGCAGCCCGCTCGGCACCTGGCTGTCCAATCCGGAGTTCTACTATCGCTCGCTCACGGCGCACGGCACAGTGATGGGCTACGTCTTTCCGACGCTCGTCGCGATGGGCTTCGGCTACGCCATTACCGAGTCTGCGCTGAAGCAGCCTCTCGTCGGCGTGCGCTGGGCCTGGGCGGGCTTCTGGCTGATCGTCGCCGGCGCGGTCATGGCGATGGTGCCGGTGGCGCTCGGCCGCGCCTCGGTGCTCTACACCTTCTACCCCCCGCTGATCGGCAACGCCTTCTACTACATCGGCGTCGTTCTGGTGGTGCTCGGCTCCTGGATCTGGGTCGCGCTGATGTCGATCAACCTGCGCATTTGGCGACGCGAACACCCGGGCGAGCCAGTGCCGCTTGCGATGTTCGCGAACGTCGCCGGCTCCTATCTATGGGCCTGGACGGCCGTGGGTGCCGCGCTCGAATTGCTGCTGCAGATCATCCCGGTCGCGCTCGGCTGGCGGACCACGATCGACGCTGGGCTCGCCCGCGTATTCTTCTCCTGGACGCTGCACGCCATCGTGTATTTCTGGCTGATGCCGACCTACATCGCCTACTACACCATCGTGCCGCGCGCGATCGGTGGCCGCCTCTACAGCGACACGATGGGACGGATCGCGTTCATCCTGTTCCTGATCGTGGCGATGCCGATCGGCATCCATCATACCTTCGCGGACCCGCAGGTCGGTGCGGGGTTCAAGTTCATCCACTCGACGTTCACGGCGCTGGTGGCGCTCCCGACGCTGCTGACGGTGTTCACGATCTGCGCCTCCGTGGAGATCGCCGCCAGGCTGCGCGGTGGCCGCGGCGCATTCGGCTGGATTCGTGCCCTTCCATGGCGCAATCCGATGATGCTGGCGCTCGCCTTCTCGTTCGTGATGCTCGGCTTCGGCGGCGCCGGCGGGCTCATCAACATGAGCTACCAGCTCGACGCGACGATCCACAACACGCAGTGGATCACCGGCCATTTCCACCTGATCTTCGGCGGCGCCATCGTCATCATGTACTTCGCGATCGCCTACGATCTCTGGCCGCACCTCACCGGCCGCGCGCTGCCCGATCCGCGGCTGGTGCGGGCGCAGCTCTGGCTCTGGTTCGTCGGCATGATCGTGACGACGTTTCCGTGGCACTGGGTCGGCATCCTCGGCATGCCGCGCCGCATGGCCTACTACGACTATGCGGATCCAGCCATCGCACCGCAGGCCTTTCCGGTCGTCCTGTCGGCGATCGGCGGCCTGATCCTGCTGGTTTCGGGCCTGCTGTTCCTTTTCATCCTGGCGACGGCGCACCGGCAGCCCGTGGAGGACGCGGGCGCCTACCGCTTCAGCGTCGCGGTCCACCAGCCCAGGACCGTTCCCGTCGCGCTCAACACGTTCGCGCTTTGGGTCGCGCTCATGATCGGACTCACGATCACCAACTACGGCTATCCGATCGCGGCACTGGCTTTCCGCTCCGATGCTTCGGTGCCGGCCGTCTACGTGGGAGCGCAATGATGAGCGCCCGCGAAATCTTCTCCTCGCGCAATCCCTACTTCGCGGTCAGCGTCGGCGTCGTGGCCGGCATCTTCGTCGTCACCGCGATCGGCGGCTTCATCGTGCTGCCCTACGCCCAGAAGCAATTGCAGTTCGCCAGCCTCTGGGACGCGATCTGCAGCGCCGCCGGCCTGCCGCAGCGGGCGGCCTCGGTCCCGACGGGCAAAGTCGGACCTCGCCTTTCCGAGGCGGTCCTGACTCCGACGACGCTCGCCCGTCCCAGCCAGGAGTCGATCGGCCGCGGCGCCACGCTGGCGCAGCGCTGCGCGATCTGCCACGGCCCGATCGGCATCAGCCGCGCTGACTCGCCGAACCTCGCCGGCCAGTACGCCAGCGTGATCTACAAGGAACTGCTCGACTTCCGCTCCGGAGCCCGCACCAACGCCGTGATGTCGCCGTTCGCGGTCAACCTGACAGACCAGGAGATCGCCGATCTCGCCGCCTACTACGCCTACCTGCCGCGGCTACCGGCCTATCATCCGACGCCGCAGCTTCCGAGACCCCGCATCGTGATCTACGGCGCGCCGATGCGGGGCATCGCGCCCTGCGGATCCTGCCACGGCAGCCTCGACAACAAGGCCGGCAGCCCCTGGCTGGAGGGGCAATCGGAGGTCTACCTGAAGGCGCAACTGCACGCCTTCGCCTCCAGCGAGCGCCGCAACGACATCAGCCAGCAGATGCGGAACATCGCACGCGCGATGACGCCCCAAGAGATCGACGAGGCGGCAGCCTACTACGCCTCGCAGCCGGCGGAGATCGTGAAGGCGACTGACTGACTGAGTGGTAGTCTAGTCGCGCCTGTCCGGCCGTTGGCCGCTGATTGAAGTATTATAATACCTTAGATGCACAGGTGTGATCACTCCAAATCTGCATTATTCCGCATACGGACGCAGAG